>CAYWIM010000016.1:0-59057 GCA_964458325.1 uncultured Verrucomicrobiota bacterium | reverse complement strand
CAAAGGATGGCGGCTTACTGCCAACGCGAAATCACCGACGCTTTACGACCTGAAGTGCGATTGAACCACCGGTGTCCCGCCAAAAGGTGAGAAGGAATCTAGCTCGCCTCAGGCCGGCTCGATAGAAGGTCGGCCAACCCGCGCCTGCCGCACAGCCGTGGCGCTCCCCCCTACCGCTGCGCGTCATCCGGGCCACACCCTGTGCCCCCTTGGCACCGCAGCGTGTGTCCCGGCTGCCGCTCCGCTACGTCGGTCGGCCAGGGCTGCTAGCGGGCCGCCGCCCGGAAGAGACACCCCCGGCGGGCGCTCCGTGTCACTCAGGCTGCTAAAGGCAAGGGCAGCCTTCGCGCCACTGCGCGCAGGTGGCTGCACCAACGGCGGACCAACCAGAATTTTGTGGCGCTCGCCGACTCGCGCCAGAGCTTCGCCGGTTGGGGTGCGTCGGTTGCAATCGGGGCGTTTCGGGTAAGAAAAAGACAAAGGGGTCGCATCTAAATAGTTGACATATGATCGTGTATTGAGTAGCAGATCTTAAAAGCCAGCATGCCAGGCGCTCGGCTCCTTTGTTTTTCTCTGTGCAGTCTCGATGCCATCGCCATGATCGAGGGACGGGCGAGTCCGCAGCCTACGGATCTGCCATGAAATCTCCTGAGAACTGCGGGCGAATCGTAACCTTGCGGATTCGCAATCCATTGGGCATATTGCGCTCTGACAGCACGACAACCCGGATGACGACAGTACGCTCATACGATCGGTTGAACCGGTTGACGGGGATCATCTCGATCCCGGCTGGGGCGAACCAGCTGCCGCTGTCGTTCGACAAATACACCAACCGAGCAGTCCGCGGGTATGTGAATGTTTTGGGGATCGGCACGGCGGCGGCGGCGGTGACGGTGAACGGCACTGGGGCTTATCGGAGGGGGGAATACTTTCATGTGGCGCTTCCGGTGGACAACAGCAGCGCGGCGCAATACCCGTCGATCGTCATTCAGGCGGTGGCGGGGGCCAACAGCGCCTCGAGCACAGGGAGGGTGTTCCTGGCCAAGACGCCGGAGACGTTCGTTCACGACGCCGACGGAAATCTGATCCAGGACGGGCATTGGACGTATACGTGGGACGGGGAGAACCGGCTGGTGACGATGGAGGCGCTGAGCGCGGTGCCGGCGGAGGCGAAGCTGCGGGTGGAGTTTGAAAATAACTGGCGGGGGCGGCGGATTGGGAAGACGGTGAAGGCCTGGAGCGGGAGCACGTACACCAACGTTTACATCATGAAATTCCTTTATGATGGCTGGAACCTGGTGGCCGAACTGGACGCGAACAGGGCCGTGGTTCGTTCCTACCTCTGGGGCACGGACCTGTCGGGGAGATTCCAGGGCGCTGGGGGTGTGGGCGGACTCCTGGCGGTCAATGTGGCGACCAACGGGGTTCATTTTCCGGCTTATGACGGCAATGGGAACATCGCCGGCCTGGTTTCGTCCGCCAGCGGCGCAATCACCGCCCGATTCGAATGCGGCCCGTTTGCCGAGCCGATCCGGGTGTCTGGGCCGATCGCAGAGGCCATGCCGCTCCGGTTTTCGACCAAGTACTTGGATGGCGAGACGGGGCTGTACTATTACGGCTACCGCTATTACGATCCCAGCACGGGGAGATGGGTGAGCCGGGATCCGATGGAGGAATCGGGTGGGGCGAATCTCTATTGTATTCTTGGGAATCAACCTGGAGAACTGATTGACAATTGTATCGTGTGGTGGATGGGCAAATAGGGGGAGCATGCGGAAAGGCATGGAGATGCACGGTCGGCAGGCTTTTCGCCGCAAAGACAGGAGGACTGAACATCGCCAGTAGAGCAAAGCAGCTTATCGCCGAAGGCGCGGATGATGTTCTTCTAGGGGTGGTGGAAAACGGTAAGGGTCTGTGAAAAATATGAATACTCGATATTGGGGCCTCCCCATCTTCCTCATCTGGCTCGGTGTTGTCGGATGGTTTATGGCACCGTCGTCCTGCGCGGCGGCGGAAAAAGGGATCGTTATCCTGGTCGAGTTTCCGGACGTGGAGCATTCCGTGGCCCGGAGCACCGTGGAAACGCGTTTTGGCCAGCAGCTCAACAGCTACATTCGAGAGATGTCCTATCAGCGGGTTTCGCTCCAATTCGACGTGACAAGGAAGTGGTATACGCTGCCGCACCCGGTCAGCCATTACCGGATCTCGTCTCGGAACCTCGAGGTCGACCGGTCCAAGGTGAAGGAGTTGATCGAGGATGCTCTCGACTTGGCGGGGCGGGACGCGGATTTGTCCACGTACTCGTTCGCGGTTCTATTCCTGGGGGCGCGATTGCAGGATTATGGAATGATCGGCTTGTGCGGGTATCCCGGGATGCTGGGCTGGACTTCGGAGGGGGTGTTGCGGACCCGAGGCGGCCAGGTGGTCAGGGGTGGCGTGGCGATCTTCTGTTTTTCAGCGCATCTGGGGACGCTTTTTCATGACATCGCTCACATTCTGGGGGGTGTCCAGGGCGGCAAGCGAATGGTTCCCTGCCTCTACGATCACGACCTGCAGGCGAAGCCGGGGCCGATGCGCGAGACCGCCGTGGATGCCATGATTCACATGGGATTCTGGGATCCGATGTCGTGCCACTACTACCAGCGCATGTCGCCGCCTCCCGGCATTTCCTCGTGGACGAAGCTGCGGCTCGGCTGGATCCCCGCTTCCAAGATCCAGGTGGTCCGGCCGGGGCAGACGAGGGAAGTGTTGCTCGGACCGCTGGAGGATGGTTCGGCCGAGACCCTTGTGGTGAAAATTCCGATTGCCCAGGGCCGCTATTACCTCGTCGAGAATCGACAGCCGATCGGGTTTGATCGGTTTTTGCCGGGAGCTGGGGTATTGATTCTGTATGCGGACGACAGCATCGCCGAATGCCGGCAAGGTCGAGGGCCGGTCAAGCTCATGAACGCCGATCCTGAAGTTCCGCATCTGGAAGGCGCGGTGTTTGACATCGGCAAGAAGGATCTGTTTCAGGATGGCCCGAACCGGATTGGCATTCGGCTTCTAGAGAAGGCGGGCCGGTCCTACCGGCTTCAGATTTTCACTCCCTGAACGGGGATGAGCTGGGCTGTGGTCAATCAGGCCGATGGAAATAATGGGAACATTCAAGACCTCGTTTGCCCCGCTGGCCGTGGCGCAGGAGTAGGGCTCCAGCCTGTGGTCGGAGAGGTCTTGCACGACTTCCTCAGCGCCCCGAACCAGACCGACGGGACGGAGGGGACAGACGGGCGCGGGTTGTGCTGTCCGTCGCCTGAACGTTGTTGGAGTGGTTCTTCGCTCGGAAAGGCCTTCTAACCTGGGGCGCGGGCATGTCATGGGGGTGTGTTCCGGTCGCGGGCGCGGGCGGCGAGGCGGGCGCGGGTCATGCGCTCGCGCAGGCCACCTTCCTGGAGGAAATCCTGTTCGAGCCGGCGGATCTGCTGGTCCAGGAGGTAATTGGTCTGGTGGATCAAGCTGATGATGATGTTCGCCACCACTGGGCCGGGGCGGGTTTCGATAAACTCGCGGAAGGTCTCGTAGGAAACACCCTTGCGCGAGCCGAGCTTCCGGACAAACAGGGCCTCTTTCGAGTTCTTGTCCCACTCCGCGCAGCCCCGCGGGCGCAGGAAGTCGCGGTAATCTTCCAGGAGTTCTTCGAGGCTCGACCGGGCGACATTGGTCAGCTTGAGCTCGGTTTCCTTGGACGTGCCGCTGGCGCGGCTGCCCTCGAGGATGTTCTGCTTGCCGGAGCGGGCGGCCTGGATCATCTGGTCGCGGGTGCGGCTGTGCTTGTCGATGAACCGGTCGCAGAAATGGGCCGTGGCGTCGAAGACGATGCGGGATTTTTGGAAGGAGAGCAGGCTTTCGTAGCCGCCGTGGGGCGGGAGCAAACGCTCGGGTGGGGACGAGCGGGACGGAGGGGACAGACGGGCGCGGGTTGTGCTGTCCGTCGCGCGGGTCTGGTTTGGATTGTTCTCCATTGGGCAAGCTCGATGCAGCTTGGCTCAGTCCGACTCAGCCAGGACGCCGCCATGGCTGGCGTTGGTGACCTGTTTGCGGTAGCGGGCGAGCCAGCCGGCGAGGGGGCGTTTGACGGGCTGCCAAGTTTTCCTGCGCTTGGCCAACTCGGCCTCGGGCACGCAGATATCGATCCGGCGGTTCGGGAAGTCGATCCGGATGGGGTCGCCGGCTTGGAGCAGGCCGATGGGGCCGCCTTCGGCCGCTTCGGGGGAGACGTGGCCGATGCAGGCGCCGGCGGTGCCGCCGCTGAATCGGCCGTCAGTGATCAGCGCGACCCGATCGCCCAGGCCCATTCCGACGATATAGCTTGTGGGCGATAGCATTTCCTGCATGCCGGGGCCTCCGCGCGGGCCTTCGTTGCGGATGATCACCACGTCCCCGGCTTTCACGCGGCCGGCCAGGATGCCTTCACAGGCTTCCTCCTGGCTCTCGAAAATCACCGATGGACCCTCGAAGACGAAGCGTTCGCCGCAGTGCTGTTTGAATGCGGCGCTGATTCCGGCGGTCTTGACCACGCTGCCTTCGGGAGCGAGCTGTCCATGGAGGATGGCGAGCCCGCCGTCGGGCGAGTACGCGCTGTTTTGGGCGCGGATGCAGTCGCGCGGATCAAACATGAAAGCGGGATCGTGGGGCATGAGGCCGCTGAGGCGGACGTTCTGCAATGAGATCTCGCGGTAATCGTGGTGGAGATTGCCGAGGGTCCAGTTTTGGAGGCGTCCGGCGCGCAGCAAGCAAAGCTTCCTTTTTTCGACGCCTTGGTAGCGCCAGATCACAAGGACAGGGGCGCCTTCGAGCTCGCCCAGCTCGGCGCGGACGAGCCCCTTGAACTCTGCGAACTTGGACTGGAGTCCGGCTTGGATCTGGGCGGGGCCTTTCCACGTGAGAGTATCGTCCACCTGAAACTCGCCGTCGGCGGTGAACAGGCAAGCGGCGGCGGGGGCGTCGCCCGCGTTGAACGCGGCGGCGAAACGCCAGAGGGTGATCGCCCGGGGGTCGGCAGGGAAAAAGAGGATCGGCTTGGGGGCTAGAAAGCCGCTGGCGGTGCGGGCCGCGGGGCCGAGCTTGTCGTTGGGGTCCAGCACAAGGGCGGACGCGCCCGAAACGCGGACCGACTGAGCCCAGGCGGTGCATTTCTCCGAGCGCACATCCCACTGGTCAATGGTATGCGCGATGGTCTGGCCGGCGACGGTCTTGCAGGATGTGTGGAGGACACCGATGCGTTTGAGCTCACCCAGGATCGTGTGGATGCCTCCGGCGCGGTGGACATCCTGGAGGTGGTAGGCCGACGAGGGCGAGACCTTGCACAAGCAGGGGACGCGGCGCGAGATGGCGTCGATGCGGGCGATGTCGTATTGGATGCCGGCTTCGCGAGCGATGGCCAGGGTATGGAGAACGGTGTTGGTGGAGCCGCCCATGGCGACATCGAGCGCCAGGGCGTTATCGAAGGCCTCGATCGTGGCGATGTCGCGCGGCTTGAGGTCGAGCCGGATCAGCTCGAGGATTTGGGATGCAGTCCATCGATAGAGGCTTTCGCGCTCTTTGGACACGGCGAGGATGGTGCCATTGCCAGGCAGGGCCATGCCCAGGGCCTCGCACAGGCAGTTCATGGAGTTGGCGGTGAACATGCCGGAGCACGAACCGCATGTTGGGCAGGCGGTCTGCTCGAGCTTCTGCAGCTCGGCGGCGGACATGGTTCCGGCCTGGAGGCGGCCGACGCCTTGGAAGACCGAGATGAGATCGGAGTGTTGGGTGGCGGGCCGGAGGTGGGCGGGGAGATCGGTTCGGGAAGCCGACGTTTCGGCGATCCCCGCGGCCATCGGCCCGCCGCTGACAAAGATGGTCGGGATGTTCACCCGCATGGCGGCCATGAGCATCCCGGGAATGATCTTGTCGCAATTGGGAATGCAGATCATGCCGTCGAAGCAATGTGCCCGGACCATGGACTCGACGCAGTCGGCGATGAGCTCGCGCGAGGGCAGGGAGTACTTCATGCCGCTGTGGCCCATGGCGATGCCGTCATCGATGCCGATGGTGTTGAAGATAAAAGGCACGCCGCCCGCCTCGCGGACCAGGCGTTTGACGAGCGCGCCGATCTCGTTCAAGTGGGCGTGGCCCGGGATGCAGTCGGTGTAGCTGTTGCAGATGGCAACGAAGGGCTTGTCGAAGTCGTCGTCGGACTCGATGGAACCGGTCGCCCGAAGCAGGCTTCGGTGGGGGGCGCGTTCGTCGCCTTTCTTGATGATGTCAGAGCGCATGAGAATATCCTGTTAATACTACCGCACAATATGCGCAATTCGTATAGGGCAGCAGCGCACGGATGTCACGCCCACAATGAAGCGGTGCGGCGGCGGGGCCGGACGAGTCAAGCCGCCGGTCATTTCGGTTTGATGAAGAGCACCTCCGCCTTTTGGATCCAGCCCGATCGCAGATCGACCCGGAACCATCCGTCGCCATTCTTCTCATGGAAGCGGACTGGGGACCGCTTGCCGAACTCCATGAGGTCGCATTGCGCCCAAGTCTTTCCCATGTCGGTCGAGACGATGAGCCCGGTGGCCAGGGGGGAGGCGGGGGCGCAATGGGCGGCCAGGATGACGCCATCCTGGATGATCATGCAGCCGGCTTCGACCTTGGGATTGAACAGCAGGATGTGCTTGGCTGGATCGGTGAGGTCGGCGGGGGCGCATCGGAAGATGCCGCGGTCGTATCCGAGGGGCCCGTAGGCATCGCTGGCCTCGCCGTTGGCGTCGCTGATCCAATAGAGCTGGCCGTCGACGAAGGTGATTCCGCCGGACTTGAAGCGCGAGTTCGAGTTGGTCGACACGATCACATGCCACTGCCATCGGTCGCTGATCGAGTCGTAAGTGCCCCGGAGCCAGTGGCACTCGTGGCCGGCGCCGCGATCCAGATCGCCCGTGCACGCGTAGAATGCGTCCTCGGCGGGATTGTAGGCGACCGCATGCACATGCCGGCAGATCACCAGGTTGCGGGGGTCTCCCAAGAGGGCGCCTGCGGGGCCGCCGCCCGGGGAGCCGTTGTCGCGGAAATGGGGATTCTGGCCGAAGGCGCACGCGATTTTGACGGTGCGTCCGTGGTCGGTCGAGTAATAGATGTTGACGGGGGAAGCGCCGCCCAGAACATTGCAGTAATTCCCCCACACCAGCATCTCGGCGCCATGGACGTCCCACGAAACGGCGCCCGAAAGCGAGTGGAAATACCAGCCGGGATGATCCGGATTGCGCGGCGTGTGGGGGAGGTAATCCGAACCATCTTGCGCTTTCACCGTGATGGGCCGGCAGGACGCGAGGCTGTCCTCGCTCAGGTAGAGCTTTGAATCCGTCGCGAACAGGATGTTCCCATTCTTGAAGATGTGGCTGAACGTGATGCGCCTGGCGTCCGGAAAATCGAGGCTGTGAGGCCAGGTGCGGCCATTGTCATTCGAAAGGTAGATCTTTGCGTCTGAGTATGCGAAGGCGTGATTGCCGCGCTGGGAGTCGATGTAGCGGCCGGGCGGCTGGAGGCGATACCAGAATTGGCTGGTCGACCGATCATCCGCCGACACGCCGGTGGCGTCCGCGGCATGTCCGAGCCGGATGGGGAGCACGATTCCGCCGGCTGTGGCCGCCATGGAGGCCAGGAAACGGCGCCGAGTGACTCGGGATTGTTGCGTCTTCATAGGCTTTCTTTCACGAATCTCATGGCTTGCGAGCCTTGGCAAGGGAAGATGAAGTCGCTGGGTATGATTGAGCGATGGTGTGGTCACCTATTGCCTGGACAAGCCCTCCAACAGCCGGATATTTTCTCTGATCCAGGCATTGTTTTGCTGATCCCATGAATGCAGCATCCAGACTCCTGACGGCTCTGCTCGTTTGCACCGGCTTCCTCTGCGTCCTGGGGCGGACCCAGGAGATTCACCCGGCCGCGGCAGGCCAGGATGAAGAATTCGAGCGGATTGCAAACGCGCTGAAGCCCGGCGACGAACTCGTTGTGCACAGCGGCGTATATTCCCAAACCGGCCGCCGTTCGATCACGGTCGAAGGCACACCCGAGCACCCCATCGTCATCCGGGGCGGGCCGGGGCCCGCGCCGCTGCTGACCCGGCCCGCGGACAACCGCGATCGGCACAACAACATTGTCTTCGACTGTTCGGCCAGTGGAATCACGGCCGGTCCGCATGCCGCGATGCCGCAGGTCCGCAACACGACCATCGTCCACAACACGATTTTCAATGCTCCAGTGGGCGTGCGCTTCGGCTGGTCCAAGGCGACCCATGTCGTGTTTGCCAACAACGCGGTCTTCTGCCCGGATGGAACCGCGATTCGAGCCGATGGATTGGGCGCTGCCGTGCTGCGCAACAATGCAGTGCACGGGCGCCTGGCCGGCATTTCCCTGGACGGGCGGCAGATCTTCGACGGCGGCGATCCGGCCGGAGCGTTCGCGGACCCGGCTGGCCGGAATTTCTGGCCTAAGGCCGCTTCCCCATTGCGGGAGCGTGCGGATGCATCTTGCGTGCCGCTGCTCGACTTCGATGCATTCAAGCGCAACGCTCCATTTGACGTCGGCGCTTATGAGAATGACGGGCGGCAGAATCCAGGGTGGGCCATCCGGGGAGGTTTCAAGAGGTGAAGAGCCGATACCAGAGACTCGAGGAAAAGCGGGGGGCGCATCCCATGATGAGCGCATGGCGGTTGTTGAGTGCGGCGCTGATGGTTGGGACGGCGAGCGTACCGGCGGCGGCGACGATTGAATTGGCGGTTGCGTTCGCGTTTGGGCTGGCGGCCCTCGGGGCGCGCGAGACGCGGCCGGTGCCGGACGGGGCTCATGTCGCGCTGGCGTTCGCCAGCGGCACGAACTTTTGGCTGGGCGACGTCATCGAGTTCACCTTCATCCTCTCGAATGCGGGCCCGCGGTCATTGGAATTCGAGACCGGCGGCGATTACCGCGGCACGGGTTTTCCCACAAGATATCGGTTCACGGTGATGGATGAAGACGGGCGTGCGCTTCCGAAAGAGACCTGGATGGAGATGGGGGGATTGGCGGGCCCGCACGAGCTCAAATCGGGCGAGGTCCACCGGCAGTTGCTGCGGCTCCAGAACTATGTGCGGGTGGATCGCCCGGGCGTCTTTTCAGTGCAGGTGGCGCATGACTTCGGATGGACGGCGACTCAGGATCGGCCGCTGCCGGTCGCTCGGGCGACGATTGCCATCTCGGTCCCGACGGCGGAGCAGGCGGCCGAGCGCGTGCGCCTCATCGCGGCGAGTCAAGAACCGATCGAGGAAAATCAGCTGGGCGCATACTGGCATAAGACAGATTTCCGCTATTTAAGCCATCCGGTCTTTCTTTCGGCTTTGGAAAGACAGGCTGGTTTGGGAGAGGCGTGCGCCCTCGAGGGTATCCAGCGCATCCAGACCACCAACGCCACCCGGGCGCTGATCCGGTTGCTCTCGATCGAGAGCCCGAGCGTTGCGCACGGCGCCGCCATGTTCCTGAGCCGAAGGATGCCGCCGCGAATCGTGGGTGGATACCCCCGCAGACCTTTCGGTTACGTTGCGGAGGAAGAGGCTGCGGCCTATACGAACCAGTGGCTGCCGGAGGCAGCGGAACCGTTGCGCATTGCGGCGGGAAGACTGCTCCGTTCCACCAACACAAACCATGCGCGGACCGGCGCGTTCATCATCGAATCCATCGGCAGGCCGGAGGATGCCGTTCCCGTATTGGAAGCGCTCCGGAAGACCCTCGAGCAATGGAGTCTGCGCGAAAAGCCTGAGGACAACATCCTCAATGCTCCCGGCGCAGGCGATGCGCTCGTGGCGGCATTGGCGGGATTGCGCGAACGCGAGTATCGCGCGCCGAGGAACGGCGGCATCGAGGTGATCATGGCGCAGTTCCTCGAATGGGCCGATCCAGAGATGCCGCGCGGCGACGGCTGGGAACAGACGCTGGAGGCATTTTTCACTCAGAATCCGCCCATGCTCCGCGAAGCGGCGGTGCGGGCGCTGCCGAAGCCGCCGACGGGGAAATGGGAGAAGCTGCTCCTGGAGGCATTGGACGATCGGGATCGCGGTGTGATGCGGGAGGCCTGCGCAGTCGCTGGGGATTCGACGAACGCGGTGTTCATCGTGCCGCTGGCGAACATTGTGCGCATCGAACGACACGTGTGGGTGGTGCGCGAGGCCAGCCAGGCATTGACGAAATTGGGGGCGCATTGGGCGGCGACGGACGCGTGGATCGAGCGCATCGCCGACGAGGAGTTATGGCACGATGCGATGGCCTTTCTCGTGGAAAAGCTGGCACATCCCAAGTCGAGGGGCGGCACCAGCGGCAATCGCCCCTCACGCGAGGAGCGTGTGGCGCTGCGCCACAAATGGCAGCGCTTTTTTTCGGACAAAGAACGGCAGGCGCTGGTCCAGTCCGGACAGCCAGTGCCGGTCGCGGAAGACGAAGCCCGCGACTTGCTCGGCGGCTCATTTCGTATCTGGCTCGAAGGCGACAAGACCTGGCCACCCGAGTAGCGCTGAATCGCCGACGCCCGATTGGCCCCATCGGAACCATGAAAAGCTTTTTGCATCGTGCTGGAGGGCTTCCGGGGGCAGGCGGCGCGTCCGGGCGGTCCGCATCCGGCGATTGTCGAGGAAAACGTGAACCATGGAGACCGATGAAAATGAACAAACCGCTGATCCATTTGGATCCTCTGCTCATCTGCGTTTTGGGGTGGGGGATTGGCTGGGCATCGATGGCGGGGGCGCCAGCCGTGCGGCTGCCCAAAACCGAGCCAATTGCCTGGGAGGAGGCCGACCTTTCGGGCCGGCTGATGGATGGGGCGCACCAGTATGTGGAACGACAGATCGCCGAGTCGGCCGCCAAACGAGGGGCCTTCTGGGCGCGCGATTTTGCGTCAGCCGAAGCGTATGCGCGATCGGTCGAGCCCAATCGCAATCGGTTTCGAGCGATTGTGGGCGCCGTGGATCCGCGGCTGCCGGTCCGGATGGAGCGGATTGGCGATGACATGCATCCGGCGCTGGTGGCGGAGACATCGCGGTATCGGGTGTTCCAGGTGCGCTGGCCGGTGTTGGAAGGGCTGTGGAGCGAGGGATTGCTGGTCGAACCGACGGGGCAGCCTCGGGCGTGCGGGGTTGTGGTTCCCGATGCCAGCCAGACGCCGGAGCAAGTGCTGGGGCTTGCGCCTGGAGTTCGGCCAGCATCTCAGGTCGCGCGGCGCCTGGCGGAGCAGGGGATCGAGCTGGTCATTCCCGCGACCATCAACCGGGAAAAGCTCTGGACGCAAGACAAGCAGATTGCGGCGTCCGATCAGACCCATCGCGAGTGGATATACCGCCAGGCATTTCACATGGGCCGTCATGTCATCGGCTATGAAGTGCAGACCGTGCTGGCGGCGGTGGACTGGTTCGAGGCCCGAATCGGCGCGGGAACCAAGACGGCCGTCTGCGGGTATGGGGAAGGCGGATTGGTCGCCATGTATGCGGCGGCGCTGGACGGGCGGATCGACGCAGCGCTGGTCAGCGGGTACTTCGACTCGCGGCAGAGTGTCTGGGCGGAGCCGATCTATCGCAACGTGTGGGGCTTGCTCCGCGAGTTCGGCGACGCGGAAATTGCCAGCCTGATCCTGCCGCGGATCCTGGTCATCGAGCACAGCGCGATTCCCGAGGTGACGGGCCACAAAGGCGATCTCCGGACGCCGGGCATCGCGAGCATCCGTGCCGAGGTCGAGCGGATCCAGACCGGCAGCCGCTTCAGCCGGCCGGTGCTGGTTCATGGCGAAGGCGGCCAGCCCATCGGCCCCTGCTCGGAGAAAGCGCTGACGGCGCTTGGGCAGCGGATGGGGATGGGCCCTTTCGCGCCGGTGTCGGACGAGCTGCCGGCGGATCGGCGTGTGGGGTTCGACCCCGCGGCGCGGCACCAGCGGCTATTCGAGGCGATGGAAAACCATGTTCAAACGCTGGTGCGCCGATCCGAGCACGTCCGCGATCAGTTCTTTCTTTACCGAGTCATGCCGGAGCTGGCGGACAACCGCTGGAGCACGGAGCGGCGCCGGCCCACTCATCCGCCGGAGAAGTTCATCGAGGGCGCGAAGGCATTTCGCCGCCAGTTTCAGGAAGAGGGGATGGGCCGCTTCGACGAGCCGCTGCTGCCTTTCAACGCCCGGAGCCGGAAAGTGGCCGAGTCAGCTCGATGGACGGCCTACGATGTGGTGCTGGACGTGTGGCCGGAGGTATTCGCCTGGGGCGTTTTGGTCGTGCCGAAGGACATCCGGCCGGGCGAGCGGCGTCCGGTCGTCGTCTGCCAGCACGGGCGCAACGGGCTGCCGCGGGACACGCTCGACGGCAACTCGACCGCCTACAACAACTTCGCGGGCGTCCTGGCCGAACGCGGCTTCGTCACCTTTGCCCCGCACAACCTGTATCGCGGCGAGGACCGCTATCGATGGCTGGACCGCAAGGCCAACACGGTCAGGGCGACTCTCTTCTCGTTCATCATCGCCCAGCACGATCAGATCCTGCGCTGGCTCGAGGCGCAGCCGTTCGTGGACGGAAGGCGGATCGCCTTTTACGGCTTGAGCTACGGCGGCGAGACTGCGGTGCGCGTGCCCGCCATCCTCGAGAAATACTGCCTCTCGATTTGCTCGGGCGATTTCAACCAGTGGACGCGCAAGGTGGCCGCCACCGACCAGCCGTTCAGCTTCATGCGGACGATCGAATGGGAGATGCCTTACTGGAACCTCGGCCACACGTTCGACTATGCGGAGATGGGCTACCTGATGGCGCCGCGGCCGTTCATGGTCGAGCGCGGCCACCTGGATCGGGTGGGCCGGGACCAGTGGGTGGCGCACGAATATGCCAAGGTCCGCTGGCTGTATGCGCAGCTCGGGCTGGCCGATCGGACGGCCATCGAGTTCTTCCAGGGCGGCCACAGCATCAACGGCGAGGGGACATTTGACTTCCTGCAGCGGCACTTGAACCTCCCGGCGGCGATGCGGGTCTCACAGGATTCGAGCACGGGCCGGATCGAGATCACCGAGGGCGGCAAGCCAGTCTTGCGCTACAACTACGGGGCGGTCGAGCCCGGGGCGATCCTGGAGAAAGTCACTCCGGCCAACCGCATCTACGCCCGTGCTCGGAGCGGCTATATCCATCCGCTATACGGTTCCAATGGCGAGGTCCTGACCGCGGACTGGGCGGTGGATCATCCGCATCATCGGGGCATTTACTGGGCGTGGCCCGAGGTGGATTTCGGCAGCGAGCGAGGCGATTTGCACGCGCTCCAGAAAGTGTTCGCGCGGCCCACGGGGAAGATCCAGATCGAGAGCGGGCCGGCGTTCGCGCAGATCGAGGCGGAAAACCTGTGGCTCTGGGACGACCGCGAGCCCATCGTGCGCGAGCGGGCGGTCATCCGCGCCTATCCCGCGACTCCGCAAGGCCGTGTGGTGGACCTGACGTTCGAATTCCTCGGGCTGAAGGATGGCGTCACGATCGCCCGGCGCGGGACCGATCAATACGGGGGCTTGAATGTCCGGATGGCAACGCCCAAGGCGCAGGTCATCACGATGATCACCGGCGCGTCCAACGCCGTCCCGCGGCGGGCCTGGTCGGACCTGAGCGGGCGCTTCGCCGGCAGCGACGCGCTGTCGGGATTGGCGATATTTCAGCACGCACAAAATCCTGATTACCCGGGCGATTGGGTTCAGTTTCCGGAGCTGTCATGGTGTCAGCCGACCTTCCCCGCCAGCGGACGACGCTTCGCGCTCGAGTGCGAGCGGCCGCTGATCCTGCGTTTCCGCCTCTGGATTCACCCAGGGTCGAGGCCGGAGGACGACTGTGCCGAGAGGGTGTGGGATTCGTTTCATGTCCCGGCTACACCGTAGGGTCTGTGTGAGCTCATGCGGCGTTTGGTGGCCTGGTTCGATCCGCATCCATCGTCCAGTGTCTGGCCTGGGTTTGACGTGGAGATGCGTTTGGGGGATGAATACGGCCATGCGCAACGCACTAAAACTTTTGTGGCTCGGCTGGTTTGGCTTGGCTGCCGCGCCATTGGCGGACGCAGTCGAGTCCGCGCGCGGACTCGAGATCGTTGTTCCCGGGCTCGAGGTCATACGCGGGCCGGTGAACGGAGTTCAGATCGAGCGGAACGGCCGGCGGTTGCTCGTTTATGGCGATCCGCGGGAAGAGCCTGCCGCGGCGGACGCGGTCCTGTTCACGCATCACCGGCGGGATGTGGTATGGGCGGGGCGCGGGCTGGTGGCCGGCGGCGCGAGGGCTATCGTTCCGGCTGCGGAGACGAATCTGTTCAGCGGTGTCGACCGTTTTTGGGCGCGATTCGAGACGAACCGTTTTCATGACTACTCGCAGCAGACGACGAAGGTTCTGGGCGAGCCGATGCGGGTGAGCCAGGCTGTTCGCGGGGGTGAGGTTGTGCGATGGGAAGGTTTGCCAATCCGGGTGCTCGACACGCCGGGCTACACTCGAGGCGCGGTCAGCTATGTGATCGAGCAGGGGGGCCAACGGATCGTCATGACGGGCGATCTGATCGTCGAGGACGGCAAGCTGCTCGATCTCTACAGCCTGCAGGACGCGATTCCGGAGGCGAAGGTGGGTGGGTATCACGGGTATGCGGCGCGGCTGGGCGATGTGATATCGAGCCTGCGGCGGGTGGCGTCGGAAGAGCCGGATATTCTGGTTCCGTCGCGCGGGCCGGTGATCCGCGAGCCGCGAGCCGCCATCGAGACGCTGATCCGCCGGATCCAGGCCTTTTACGCCAACTACCTGGCGATCGACGCATTGCGCTATTATTTTCGAGACAGCCATATGGAGGCGAAGGCTCGGCGCGTGCTCGAGGCGGGAGTCGCGATCGATTGGCTGCCCATGGCGGAGCTCTGCCCCGAGCTGCCCGAGTGGATCTTGCGGATCGGCAATTCCCGGCTGGTGGTGTCGGCTGACCGGAGCGGATTTCTCGTGGATTGCGGCAGCCCGCGCATTCTCGAGCAGATCGAGAAGCTGCTGGCCGAGGGCCGGATCCGGCGGATCGAGCACATTTTCATCACGCATTATCACGACGATCACACCGACCAGGTGGCCAAGCTGGTCGAGCGGTGCGGCGCCACGGTCCATGCAACCCGGTTTAACTGGGACATCCTCGAGAACCCGGGCGATTATCGGCTTCCCTGCCTGACGGCCAACCCGATCCGCGTTTCCGGGCGCACGGAGAGCGGCGCGCGCTGGCGCTGGAAAGAGTTCGAGGTGGCCATCGATTATTTTCCGGGCCAGACGCTGTATCACGATGCGCTTCGGATGAAGCGGGATGGCGGGGAGCAGGTCTATTTCATCGGCGATTCATTCACGCCTTCGGGTATTGACGATTACTGCCTGCTCAATCGGAACCTGCTCGAAGAGGGCGACGGCTATTTCCGCTGCCTGGACATTCTGCGCCGGGCTGGCCCGGATGTGATATTGATCAACGAGCACGTCGATCCGGGGTTCCGCTTTTCGGCGGGGCAAGTTGAGCATATGACGGCGACGCTGCGCCGGCGGGTGGGGCTGCTGGGCGAGTTGCTGGCTTGGGACGGGATCAACTTTGGTCTGGATGAGAGCTGGGCGCGGTTCCATCCCTACGCTGTATCGGCCGGGGCTGGGCGCAGCGCAAGGCTGGGCTTGCGGGTGATGAACCATGCGAGCGTCGAGCGCGAGTATACGGTGCGGATCCATCCGCCGCCGGGGTGGGCCGTCGAGGAGATGCGGCCGAATCCCATCCGGATCCCGGCCCACACAGAGGGCGAGGTCGTGCTGAGTCTGCGGGCGGAGGCGGATGCGGTGGCGGGGTGGAGGCTGCTGACGGCCGATCTCGAGTGGCCGGGCGGTTGTGTGCGCGAATGGACGGAGGCGATGCTGTCGGCGGCGGAGGGGCTGCAGGTGTTGGGCGGACCGATCAGGCGGGGCGAATGAGGCGGCGAGAGAGGCGTTCGACCAGGCGCTGCCGAAGGCAATCGAGGCTGACGGCGATGAAGATGATGGCGCTGGTGACCAGCGGGTAGAGGTAGGGATCGGCATTCAGGATCACCAGGCCATTCTCGACGGTCTGGATGAGGACAGCGCCCAGGAGGGTTCCAGGAAACACGCGGCCGCGTCCGCCGAACAGGCTGGTGCCGCCCAGCACGGCGGCGGCGATGGCAGCGAACTCCTTTTGAGCGCCGAACGTGGGGGAGACAGCCCCGAGCTGGGTGAGCGAGATGAGGCCGCCGAGGGCGGCGCAAGCGCCGCTGATGATGTAGACGGAAGCAAGAATGCGGCCTGTGCGGAGGCCGGCCTTGCGGGCGGTCTCGATGTCCTGGCCTGTGGCGTAGATCTGGCGTCCGAACGGGGTGTGCTGGAGGACGATGTGGGCGATCAAAAGGACCGTTCCCAGGATGACCAGCGGGATCGGAATCCCGAGCCAGCGGCCGGCGCCCAACTGAAGGAACGAATCCGGTAGGTTCATGGCGCGGGTTTGGGTGATCCAGAGGCCGAGGCCGCGTCCGAGGTAAAGGGTGGCGAGAGTGACGATGAAGGGCGCGATGCGGAGGCGAGTGACGAAGAGGGCATTGAGCGCGCCACAGAGAAGGCCGGCCAGGATCATCGCCAGGATGGAAAGGAGGGGCGGATAGCCTTGAAGGGCGAGCTTCCCTGCCAGGGCAGCCCCGACAAACATCATCGAGCCGACCGACAGGTCGACGCCGGCGGTCAGCAGGACAAACGTCATGCCGATGGCGACCATGGCGGTCGAGGAGGATTGGATGAGGATATTGACCAGGTTATCGGGCTGGAGGAACTGCCCGGAGCGGGCCCCGAACAGAGCGAGCACCGCCAGAAACAGGACGATCGGGGCCTGATTCAGCACGATGAGCCATGGATGACGGGCGGCGGGCGTCATGGGGCGCGTTCGGTATGGAGGGCGGCGCGCAGGATGCGCTCGCGGTCGAACTCGGGCCGTTGGAGCTCGTCCTGGATGGCCCCCTGGCGGAGGACGAGGATGCGGTGGCAGAGGCCGAGCAGCTCTTCCATCTCGGACGAGATGAGCAGGATGCCCGTGCCGCGAGCCGCAAGGTCATGGATGAGCTGATAGAATTCGCACTTGGCGCCGACGTCGATGCCGCGCGTGGGTTCGTCGAGGATGATGACGCGGGGCTGGCTCAGAAGCCACTTGGCGAGGACGACCTTTTGCTGGTTGCCGCCGCTGAGGGTTTTGACCGGGTGACGGTCCGAGGCGGTGGGGGTGAGGCGGACGGCGGAGCGGATGCGGGCGACGGCGGCCTCGAGGGAGCGGCGGCGGATCCAGCGGGTAGGCGGCGGCGCAAAATCCCGCAAGGCGACCAGGAGGATGTTGTCGGCAATGGACGCCTCGAGGCAGAGGCCTTCCTCGCGCCGGTTTTCCGTGACGAAGGCCAGACCGCGGCGGAGGCAGCGGATGGGGCGCGGCCGGTGAAGGGGCTTTCCTTCCAGGAGGATCTCGCCCGCCGCGAACGGGTCCAGGCCGAACAGGATCCGGGCCAGCTCGGAGCGGCCGGAGCCCATGAGGCCGCTGAGGCCGAGGATCTCGCCGGCGCGGAGCGTGAAAGAGATCTGATCGACGATGCCGGGGTGAGAGAGCCGGCGGGCTTCGAGGACCGGGGGCGAATCCGGGAGCGGCGCGCTCTGGGGAAAGACCTGGTCGAGCTGGCGACCAACCATGAGCGTGATGAGGCGGTCGGCGGTGAAGGCGGAGGCAGGGCCGGACCCGACCAGTTCGCCGTCGCGCAGCACCGCGATATCATCGCAGAATCGGAGCACATCGGCCAGGTGATGCGAGATGTAGATCATGCTCAAGCCCTGGCGGCGAAGGCGTTCGAGGAGATCGAAGAGCCGGCGAGTCTCGCGATCCGTGAGCGAGGTCGTGGGTTCGTCGAGGATGAGGAGGCGGGCGTCGATCGCGAGGGCCTTGGCGATCTCGACCAATTGGCGCTCGCCGGCCGTGAGGCGTTCGACCGGGGCATCGGGATCGATATCGAGGCTGACCTGCTCGAGCAACGCGCGGGTTTTTGCCCGGAGCAGGGGGCGGTGGATGACAGGGGATCCGCGTCGGCGGGGGAACGCAGTGAGATGCAGGTTTTCGGCGACGGAGAGGTTGGGGAAGAGGTTGAGCTCCTGGTGGACAAAGGCGATGCCGGCGGCGGCGGCGTCGAGGGGGGATCGGGGCTGGTGGGGAAGGCCGGCGAACTCGAGGCGGCCGGCATCGGGGGCGAGGTTGCCACCCAGGATATTCATGAGCGTGGTCTTGCCCGCTCCATTTTCCCCGACGAGGCCCAGCGCCCGGCCTTGCTCGAGCGATAGAGAAATCCCTTGAAGGACGGGAACGCCGAAGAACGACTTTCGGACTTGGTCGAACCGCAAGAGCGTGGGGGCGGTGGAGGGTGTCGAGCTCATGCGGTCTGGCAGCGGTGGCGGAGGGCGTCGATGATCGCGGCCAAAAGGATCAGCGCGCCTTTGACCATCCGGATCGCGAAGTCGGAGAGGAACATGAGGTTCAGGCTGGCGTCGACCAGGGTGAGGAAGAACACGC
Organism: uncultured Verrucomicrobiota bacterium; assembly: GCA_964458325.1. Taxonomy (GTDB): domain Bacteria; phylum Verrucomicrobiota; class Verrucomicrobiia; order Limisphaerales; family UBA1319; genus JAGMXM01. The sequence goes on along the minus strand of CAYWIM010000016.1, from coordinate 40,436 downwards.
CGTAGAGGGTCCAGAGAATCTTGCCTTTGCCGCCGAAGAGGCTGGTGCCGCCAATGACCGTGGCGCCGATGACATCGAGGAGGATCTCGCGGCCATGGACGGGGGAGCCGGTCTCGAGCCTTCCGGTGAAGAGGATGGCGGCGCAGGCGCCGCTGATGCCGCTCAGGACGTAGGCGGCCAGGGTGATGGAAGGGACGGGGACGCCGGAGATGGCGGCCACGCGCGGGTTATGGCCGATTGCATAGAGCCAGCGTCCGAACAGCGAGCGGGAGAGGAGGAGATGGGCGAGCAAGGCGACCCCGAGCGTGAGTCCGAATGCATAGGCAGGCTTGCCTCCGAGGGCGAGGAACGCGGGGGGCAGGCCGGTGATTCGCTGGGACTGGGTGAGCCAGACGGCCAGGCCGCCCAGGAACATCATGCTGGTGAGCGTGACCATGAACGGCGGCATGCGCAATCCGGTGACGGCGGCCCCGTTGGCCGCCCCGAGCAAGGCGCCGGTCAGGAGCATCAGCGCGATGCCCGCGGGAACGGCTGCGGCGTGGCCGGCCATCCAGCCTCCGTCGGCGGTCATGACGCTGGCGCCGAGGACGCTCGTCAGACCAATCACGGCTGTGACCGACAGGTCGATCCCGCCGGCAATGAGGACGAAAGTCTGCCCGATAGCCACCAGGAGCAGGGGCAGCATCCGGCTGAACAGGTTGGCCAGGTTCCGAGGGTGTGCCAGCTCGGGCAGCCAGGGGAGGAGAACGAGGAAATAGGCGACGCTGAGGGCGAGGACGAGATATTCGGAAGCCAGGACGCGCCGGCCCAGGCGCCTGAGCCAGGATCCCTTCAACGGGGCAGTATCACTTCGGTGGGAAGGGGCATTCAATATTCGATAGCCAGCGGCAATCAGGCTGCCAGGCGCATCGGAGGTGGTCCATCAGGGCTGGCGCTGTCGAGCGATTGTCGCGCCCCACATCCGGGAGGCCATATCCTTGAGGTTGCCCTGGTGAATGACGAAGCCGGGATCCTTGATGACGGCTGCGACCGGTTTGCCGGCGCGGGAGTCGAGGATCGCCTGGATTGACGAGATGACCTCAAAATGCACGTCCTGGACGCCCGTCGCGTCCAGGTAACCTTCTTCGAGCATCCGGTAGGCCGTGGCGTCACCGTCGAAGCCGCCCAGGACGATGTGGCCGGGCTCGCCGATTTTGTGGTATCGGCCCGTCGATTTGAGGGCGGAGACGATGGCGGGGAGGAGGAAATCGGACGAGGTGAAGATGAAGCGGATGTCGGGATGCGCCTGGAGGGCGTTAACGACGCCGGCCTGGGCCTTCTCGAGGTTCCACTCCGTGGGGACCCGGGAGACGACCTGGATGAGGTTGGTATGGGGCCGGATCGCATCTTCGAAGCCATCGCGGCGGCCGATGGCGTTGATGTCGCCGAGGTCGCCGATGAGGATCATGGCCTGGTGCGGATCTCGGGTTTTGAGGGCTTGCTCGGCCATGTATGAGACGGTGGCTTTCGTGAGCGAATAATTATCGGCGACGACGGTGATGGAGGGTGCATCGCTGGGGTCGGGGGGGCGGTTATAGAGGACCATGGGGATCTGGGCCTGATGGGCGGCGCGGATCATGGGGATGATCGTCTGGGCGTCCTTGGGGACGGCAATGATGCCGTCAACGCGGCGGCTGATGAAGTTCTTGATCTGCTCGAGCTGGCGATTGGCGTCGCCGTCGGCGATGGCCTCGAGGAGCGTGATGCCGCGGGCTTTGGCTTCGGTTCGGAAGGCCTCGATGGATGCGACCCAGAACTCGGTTTGAAGGGTTTCGAACGCCACTCCGATGGTGAGCGGGGCGCCCTCGGTTTGGCGGGCGGATCTCTCGCAGCCCGCGCCGAAGCCGAGCATCAGCAGGCTGGCCAGAACACTCCAGGTCGTCGATTTCATCGGGCGTTTATATAACGGACCGGGGGCCAATTGTCATTAGTGGAATCGCGGGAAATCGGGAAATCGGCCGCCGAACTGCGTGGTTGCTTTGGATCCCCAAATGGATTATGAAAAAGCCCAAGCCATTATGAAATCTCCGGACGATCGCGCGAGTCGCAGGGGCACGGGCGGGTTTACCCTCATCGAGCTGCTGGTAGTGATCGCCATCATCGCGATCTTGGCGTCGATGCTGCTGCCGTCCCTGAGCCGGGCCAAGGCCAAGGCGCAGAGCGTGAACTGCATGTCCAATCTGAAGCAGTGGGGCATCTCCTGGATGATGTATGCCGACGAGAACAACGGGAAGTTCAGCGAAGGGACGGGGGTGAACTGGGCGCGCGGGGAGTGGATCTATGCGCTGCGCAAGCATTACGAGAAGAAGCCGCATCTGCTGTATTGCCCGACAGCGAGCATGCGGCGCGGGCCGGGGACGCAAGAGACGCGATTGCCGCTCGACAGCGCGCAGGCGGTCGAGTATGGCGGGCCGACGACGGCCTACGATTTCCCGCTGGTGGACACGACGACGGCGCCCAATGCCAGACAGCGAAACATCACCAGCAGCTACGGCATCAACAACTGGGTCTACAGCCCGGCGGCGGGCGTGACGGCCATCCAGGGCCGACCGACCTCGAGGAACTGGCGCCGGTTCGACGCCCCGCCGCGGCCGACCGAGACGCCGCTGTTCGGGGACACCATGTGGCGCGGGGGCGGGCCGCATCACAACGATGCGGTGCCGGCGTTCAATGGGGAGTGGAAAGGAGCAGGGGCGGAGTTCTGCCATTTTGCGATCCGGAGGCACGGCAAGGGGAGCAACCTGCTGTTCTTCGATAACTCGGTGAGGATGGTGCGGACTCGGGCATTGTGGAACCTGCCGTGGAACAAGGAGTTCGACCTCACCTACTCGAGCCGGGTTGTGTTTCCGGCGTGGATGCAGTGAGGCGGCGGGATTGGAGCCAATCAGCGAGCTGCTGGAGGTTGCGGGCGGCATGGTATCGGCCGTCGGCGAACACGCCGTAATCGCCGCCGCCGGCCATCGCGGAGGCGAAGCGGATCGTATTGGCGTGGAAGAGCCAGCCGTCACTCCAGATGATCTCGGGGTATTCGTCGAAAGGATTGCCGCCGCGGTCGAGGCCGGTGGCCAGCCCGCGCTTCCAGATCTCCTCCATGATCCGCGTGGCGGCGAGTGTGCGCTGGTTGGTTTCGAGGATGGTGTGATCGAGCCGGCGGTAATGGTTTTCGACCCAGCCGGAGTCATGGCAGGCGCGGCAGAGCGTTTTCATTGCCGTCCGGGTTCGGGCGACATCGGACGGATCCCGAAGAGCATTGGTGGCATAGCCTCCGGCAAAGTCGGTGGGCAGCGGCAGCCCGTCCCGGTTGCGGATGGTGGTGGTATCGGCATGGCGAGGGTGCGGGTGGGCGTAGATCAGGCCGAAGAGGCGCATCGAGAGCCGGTCTTTGATCTCATGAGACCGGCGGGCGAGGACATCGCCACCCGGGTCCACAACGAGGCTCATATGGCATGCGGCGCAGGTGGGGGCAGTGAAATCGCGTCCGACCGCCCAGGGAGTTGGATCGAAGTCCCAGCTCTTTCCGTGGGTCGAGAAGATGTTGCCGTGCTTGCTGGTCTCGTAGACCTTGAAGGCGGGGACGTCCGGACCGACATGGCATTCCTTGCAGGTATAGGGCTGGCGAGCCATGGCCATGGAGAACTGGTGGCGGGCATGGCAGGCGGTGCAAGCGCCGCGGCTGCCATCGGGATTGACGCGTCCGACGCCCTGGTTGGGCCAGCCGTCGATGATCGGGAATTCGAGGCTGCCGGCGTCCGTGTCGCGCTCCTCGGCGCCTTTGACCTCGAGGCGGGTTCCATGGCAGTAAAGGCATGACTCAGCCGCGGTGTCGTCGCCGGACGCCTGGAGGTGGATGTGTGCGTTGGTGGCGGCGGGGATGCCGTTGACGGCCGTGACGAGGTGATGGTAGGCGGCATTTTTAAGGAGGTTGTCGTGGGCATGCGACATCAGGTTGCCGTCGAACTGGTTTTTTTCTTCCGCGTGGCAGGTCGCGCAATCCGGGGGGCTGACGACCACATGGACCTTGGCATCGAAGTGGTCGAACGTGTCGGCGTGGCGGGAGGGATCGATCGTGTGGCATTCGGCGCAGCCGACGGCGAACTCGAGCAGGAGGGGCGGCACATTCGTGCTCGAGACCTTGCGGGCGAGGCCCTCGGCTTTCAGGGCGGTGGCGGGTGTGGTGGCCGCATGGCGGCTGCGTCTCCAATCGGCGACGAGGCCCGGCTGGAGGACCTCGTGGCAATCGATGCAGGCCTGGCTCGCGGGGCTGACAGGTGCGGCTGCGGCCGCCAGGGAGGATCCGGAGGTGTGCACCGCCATCCAGAGCAACCAAGCGATCAACGGCGCCCGCCCGATCCCACGGCGGGCAGAATACAGGTCAGATCGACCGGTGGTGTTCATGCCCAAGTACTACATGGAGAGACAAATTCGGCGCAACAGAAATTCTCCCGATCCATCGAGCCGATCCGCCTCGCGATCCGGGCGGCGGCGGGATCGGCGGTCAGGCGCAGGAGTTCTCCGCGCAGGGCGGGCGAGGTCAGAGCGCGCGCGCGATTTTGCGGTGGGCGGCGGAGAGCGCGAGGCGATCGATCTGGGCGTGCGTCACCCAGCGCTGGTTCTGGCGGGGGGGCGGTGGGCGGCGGGCGGATCGGCCCGCATAAACCGCCAGGCGCAGATCGAACCGGGTGATCGAGTGCCGGATCGTGTTCGAGAGCTCGAAGGCGCATCCGGGATCGAAACCGAGCGCGCGGCGTGCCAGGGCAGCGGGGGACGCGGCTTTTGTCGGCACGGCGATCTGAGGGAAGCCCCACAAGCCGGCATTCCACGAGCGGGCGGGTGCGCGTTCGACCAGGAAGCGGTCCCGGTACTGGAGGATGAAACAGGCGACGCGGCGAGTCTGGGGCCGGGGCCGCGGAGGCATTCGCGGCAGGAGATCGACCCGGTCGCGCTCATGGGCGCGGCAGGTTCGAGCGATCGGGCACCGGGGGCATTGGGGATTTCGGGGGGTGCAGATGACGGCGCCGAGCTCCATCAGCGCCTGGTTGAAGTCGCCGCAGGATTGCGGATGGCGGCGGCCTTGGCTTGCAGCCTCCTGAACGAGCAGGCCCGCAAGCGACCAGAGGCGTTTTCGGACGGGGCCGCGCATTGGATTCTGGCCGATGTCGAACCAGCGGCAGAGGACGCGAGCGACATTGCCGTCGAGGACGGGGGCGGGCAGGTTGAAGGCGATGCTGGCGATGGCGCCGGCGATGTAGGGGCCGATGCCGGGCAGGGCGAGCCAATCGGCGTGCTGGCGGGGGCAATGGCCGCCGTATTGGTCGGCGATGATCCAGGCGGCCTGGTGGATCTGGCGGGCGCGTCGGTAGTAGCCCAGTCCTTCCCACAGCTTGAGCACATCGTCCAGGCTGGCCGCGGCCAGCTGGCCGACCGTGGGCCATGTTTTCATCCAGCGCTCCCAGAACGGGATGACCGTCGCGACGCGGGTTTGCTGGAGCATGATTTCGGAAACCCAGATCGCATAGGGATCCCGAGTCCGGCGCCAGGGCAGATCCCGCGCGTGGCGCGCATACCACCGGCGGAGACGGCTCACGCAGCCGGCGACAGCGCGGCTCTCCGCGGGATCCGGTTTTCTCGTTGCGCGCATCTCGAGGGATAGGATACCACAGGCGCGTGAAACCGATAACGACCTATACGGGGTCGCTGACAGGCGAGCAGGAAGGCGCGCTGCAGGAATATCTCGAGAAGAATGGATTCGAGCCTCGCACCGTTCCATACGCGCGTTTTGCGGGGGCGAAGGATCGGCTCAACGTGACGGTGTACAGCTCCGGCAAACTCGTCGTTCAAGGGCGGGAAACGGCGGAGTTTGTCGAGTTTGTTCTCGAGCCGCTGATCCTGAAGGAGGCGCGGCATGGATACGAGGCGGTGCTGGATCCCGAGCGATTTCTTCCCCGGCTGGGTGTGGACGAGAGCGGCAAGGGGGATTTCTTCGGTCCGCTGTGCGTGGCGGGCGTGTATGTGAACGAGGCGGTGGTCAATGCGTGGTCGGATGCCGGGGTGCGCGATTCGAAGCGGATCACGAGCGACCGGCGGATTGCAGAGCTGGCGAAGATGATTCGGGAGACGCCGGGAGCGGTGAGCGTGGTGGTGCCGATCGGCAACGAGGCGTACAACCGCTTGCAGGAGAAGATGGGGAGCGTGAACCGGATGCTGGCGTGGGGGCATGCGCGGGTGATCGAGAACCTGATGCAGCATCGGCATCAGATGCAGCCCCCGCCCGTGCGCGCCATCAGCGACCAGTTCGCCGCCCACCGCGAGACGGTGGCGCAGGCGCTGATGCCCTTGGGGCGCGAGATCGAGCTGGTGCAGCGGCACCGGGCGGAGGCGGACCTGGCGGTGGCGGCAGCGTCGATCTTAGCTCGAAACGAATTCGTGAGCCGGCTGGCCCGTCTCGAGAAGGAATTCGGCATGAAGCTGCCCAAGGGAGCCTCAGCGGCCGTCGAGGCCGCGGCGCGGGAGTTTATCGAGCGGCACGGCGCCGAGTCGCTACCGAAGGTGGCCAAGATGCATTTCCGGACGGCTTATCGTGTGCAAGGATTGCCGGAGCCGCCCCGGTTCGAGTGGAGGAGGAGCAAGGAGTGAGGAACCGCTCAGCACGGAGGATGGCCCAAGAGTTGCATCGGACGGGGTTCTGACCTGTCAGACGAGTCGGACTTTTATGTCTTTGAGCAGGCGCGGGCGAGCTCGGGCCAGAGGCATGCGCCGAGGGCGATGCCGCGTTCGAAGCAATCGAGGTGGAAATTCTCGTTGGGCGCGTGCGCGTCCGCATCCGGAAGGGCTAATCCCAAGAGGAGCGAATCGGCGCCAAGGATGCGTTTGAAGTCATTGACGATGGGGATGGAGCCGCCTTCGCGCATGAGGACAGGGGGGCGGTTGAAGGCGGTCTGGAGGGCGCGGAGGGCGGCTTGGGCCAGGGGATGGCGCGGGGACATGCAGTAGGGCTCGCCGCCGTGGCCGGACTTGATCTCGAGGCGCACGGTGGGGGGGCAGAGCCGTCGGATGTGCGAGATCAGGCTGCGGATGACATGGGACGGGCGCTGATCGGGGACGAGGCGGAGCGTGAGTTTTGCGCGGGCCCAGGAAGGGATGATGGTCTTGCTGCCCTGTCCCTGGTAGCCGCTGGTGAGGCCGTTGATTTCGAGCGTGGGGCGGGCGGTCCGGCGTTCCGATGTGGTGAAGCCGTGTTCGCCGAAGAGGCGAGGCGTGCCGAGGAACCGGCGGTAAGCGGCGTCGGAATGAGGGATGCGGTCGAGCTCGCGGCGCTCGTAGGCGGTCAGGGTGCGGACGTCGCGGTAGAAGCCGGGGACGGTGATGCGGCCGCGCGGATCGCGGAGCTGGGCCAGGAGCTGGCAGAGGGCGAGGGCGGGATTATCGACTGCGCCGCCGTGGATGCCGGAGTGAAGGTCGCGGGATGGGCCGGTGAGAGCGACTTCGACGGCGGCGATGCCGCGGAGGGCATAGGTAAGGGCGGGGTGCTGGAGGTCGGGGATGCCGGTATCGGAGATGACGAAGGCCTCGCAGCGGAGCTCGCGGCGGCGCTGTCGGAGGAAGGCGGGCAGGCTTCGGCTGCCGACCTCCTCCTCGCCTTCGATGAGGAAGGTGAGATCCACGGGGAGCCCGGCGCCGGAATGGAGGCAGGCTTCGACGGCCTTGAGGTGCGCGAAGTGCTGGCCTTTGTTGTCGGAGGCGCCGCGGGCGTAGAGGCGGCGGCCGGCGCGGCGGGGCTCGAACGGGGGCGAATGCCAGAGATCGAGGGGCTCGGGCGGCTGGACGTCATAATGGCCGTACACGACGAAGTGAGGGCGTCCCGGGGTGCGGCGGGTGAAAGTGCGGGCAAGGACGACGGGATGGCCTGGGGTCGAGATCACGTCGGCGCGGAGCCCAATCTGGCGCGCGTGGCTGGCGATCCAGGCAGCGCAGGCCTGCATGTCGGGCTGGTGGGATGATTGCGCCGACACACTGGGGATGCGCAGATACTCGATCAGCTCGTTCTCGAACCGTGTGCGATGGGCGCGGATGTAGGCAAGGACGTTTTGCATGGCGGCGGATCAGCGGCGGAACCGTTGGAACAGGTTATCGAGCGGGGTGATGGGCGCGTTGGTGGGTGCGGCGGGCGCGTTGGTGTCGGCGGACGGCGCATTGGTGGAGGCGGCGGGTGCGTTGGTGGAGGCGGGGGCTGGTGCGGGTGCGGCGGGGGGGTTGAGGAAGCGGATGGCATTGAGGATGTTGGTGGCCTCGATCTTCTTATCGCCCTTGAGGACGTCGCCGAGGTTGCCGATCGCCTTGGTGGTGCTCTCGATCGTATTGGCGGGCAGGCCGAGCAGGTTCTGGCCGAGAACCTGGACCAGGACGGCCTCGTTGACCTTGGTTTCAGGATTGCCGAGCGTGCCACCCAGCCGGACAAAGTCGGGCAGCTTAACGTAGGTGTCATTCGAGGAGATGGTGAGGCCGGCGAACTGAGCTTTTTCAGCAAACGCGCGGTGGATCTCGAATGCGATGGGCAAGTTCAAGGCTGAATCGCCCCATCGGGAGGCGAGCGGGGTGGGTCCTTGGGCCTGAAGGCGGAAGGCGGGGGAGAGCACGTGGGAGCGCCGCAGGTCAACCACGCCATTGGTGATGAGCGCCTGGGCATCGAGGCTGGTGATGGGGGAGTCCAGCAGGTCCGGCAGTCGCAGGATCAGGCTGATGGGCCGGAGCAACTGGCGCCAGCGCGGTTCGACCACGTTGATGACGAGGTTGGTGAGGGTCAGGTCGGTCTGGCCCGCCAGGCTCTGCCGGAACGGATCGCCTTCGAATCCGCGGCCCTGGATGGCGCCTTGCACGGAGAGATCGCCGCGGTATTGGCCCCGCTGGTCAGGCATGAACGTGTTGGCGATGGGCTCGATAGGGACGCGGGCGGCCTGCAGCGAGAACTCGTAGACCGGCAGGGGGGCGCCGAGATCCAGCAAGGTGGAGATTCGGACGGGGGCGCCGTTGAGATTGAGGTCCATGGGCGAGACCTGGATGCGGCCGCCGTCGATGCGGACCGTGGTCTGCCAGTTCGTGGCCGCGATGTCCCCGAGGTAGACACGGTCGAACTGGGCGTCGATCGTCAGCGGCTGGAAGGGCAGCGATACCGGCTCAGCGGCCGAGGGCGGATTGGCTTCGGGGGCTTTCGAGGTGGATTCGCTCGAGGTGGCTGTGGCGAGGAGGTTGGAGAGAATCGGCGTGGCGTCGAGGCCATCGGACCGGAAGGCGAGCTGGCCGCTGATCCGGTTCGAGGGAGAGAGGCTGAGGCTGCCCTGGCCGCGGAGCTCGTTGCGCGCCTTGGGTGAAGGCGGCCACTGGACGAGCAGCCTGGGCAACTGGATGTGGTTGCTCGAGAGGGATGCATCGAGCAGAAGCTGGGCGGTGAAGGGGATGGGAAGCAGCGGTTTCTGGGCATCCTGGATCTGGAGTCCGGCGCATCGAAACTCGCCCTGCACAGAAGAGGCGCCGACGGGATCGTAGGAGAGCTGGCCGGATGAATTGAGGCCATCGAGGATGAGGCGGTAGGGGTTGAGATAGGGCTGGAGGAATGGTCCGAACATGTGGTGGTTCAGCCCGACAGAGGAAAAGGCGATCTGGAAGCTCCGATGGGTGATGTCATAGACGCCGTTGAGGTCGGCGGTGCCTCCGGCCTCGAATGCTTCGCGGGCATCGAGGTGGGCGCGCTGGATCCGGAGGCGGTCCTCCTTGAGCTCGAGGTCGCAATTGAGAACGGCCTGGTAGCGATCGAAGGCGAGATCGGCGTATCGGCCGGTGAAATCGGCCAGGCTCAGGCTGCCCACGACCGACAGGGCTTGCTTTTCCCGAGAGGCGAGGCCGTTCCACTTGAAGGTTCCGGCGTTGATGGCGAGCTGCGGGATGGGATATTGGCGAAGGGCGGCTGGGAGGTCGAGCTCGAGGCTGGCGCGGAGGCGAAGGTTGCCGTTGCGGCGGTCGAAGTCGAAGGAGGCCTGGCTGGCGAGGAGGTCGCCGGCGGCGTCCTTGACTTCGAGGCGGCAGGGATCGAGGTGGAGCTTCTGGAATTGCTCGAGGTGTCCGCGGGCCTGGAGGGTGAGCTGGGCGGCCTGGAATCGGTTGGCGCCCCATTGGGCGGCGAGGTTGGCGGCCTGGACGGCCACGTCGGCGGTGAGATCCTGGCCGTCCTTTTGGGCGATGATGGTGCCTTCGGCATTGACCCGGCCAGCGGGCGCGATCGGGCCGAGGAACGATGCCCATTCCTGGAGATCGAGATTGGAGATGGCGATGCGGTTGGTGGATTCCTTGAAGCCGCGAAAGGAATTGCCCCAGCTGAGATTCATGGGGTTTTCAAGGTTGACGCGGACCAGCGGGTTGGTTCCCTGGCGGCCGAGGAGGCTGAAGCGCTGGATCAGGGCAGTCTGGACCCGGCGGTCGACGTTGAATTGGTAATCGAGGTCGAGGTCGATGGCCGGCGTTTGTTGGTCCGCTTTTCGGATCGAGAGCTGGCGGAAGGCGAGCGTGCCTCGGGAAGAGAAGAAATTGCCCTGCTGGCTGATATCGACGATGTTGCTGGCGTTCAGGGTGGGGGCGACGAAGCGGAGGCCCCAGGGTGCGCCCGCCAGGTTCATGGCGTGGCGATCGAGCCCGGTGATTTCGAGGCGGAGGCGGGCTTCGTTTTTTCTCCAATCGAGCGGGCCAAAGAGCCGGACCTGGCCCAGGCGGTTGCCCTCACGCTCGAAGCGGAGGACGATCTGTCGGATTTCGGTGGGGGTCAGATCGCATTCGAGCTGGCTGGCGAACTGGGTCATATCCTGCCAGGCGCCCCCGGCTTCGGTGATACGGAGGCGGCTGGATCCGGTGAGCGACAGGGGGCGGAGCTGGCCGTCGAGCTTGAACTCGTAATTTGCCTCGAGGCTCGCAGCGAGCATAGCGTTGGCGGAGCTGGCGGCGGCGGGCATGGCCTGCTCGAGCCGGAGCTGGGAGGAGAGGGAGAGCTTGCCGGAGGCGTTGTTGCCGATGCGATCGACAGAGGCGGCGATCTGCGAGAGGCCGATTTGGTGGCGTTCGCCGGCGGCCCCGACCGATTCGCGCCGGAGCCGGCCCTGTTCGATCTTGGCCTGGGCGAGCGAGAAGACAAGGGGGGCGGACGGCGGAGATTCTTCGCCGGGCTTGGGCGGGGGACTGAGCTTCTGGAGGATGGGATCGAGGTTGCTGCCAGCAGGGGTGCTGAGAAGGTAGATGTCGGGGGATTCCAGGTGCAGCTCGCGGATGTCGATTCGGCCGCGGATCGTCGGCCAGAAGGCGTATTGGAGCCGGAGGTTTTTGACTTTGGCCAGGGGCTCGGCCCCCGTTGTGCGGACCTGGAGATTGTCCATCTCGAGGCGGGTGAACCGGTGCAGGGCGATCCGGTCGGCCTCGATTTGGGCGCCGATGGCTTGGGCGACGCGCGGGAGGACGATGCTTCGGAGGAACATCTGGCTGTGAACCAGGAGGTAAAGAGCGGCCAAACCGATCGCCAGAGCGGCGGCCAAGACCAGGAGAATCCGGCGGCGCGGCGACGGCCGTTTCTGCCGCCGTTGAGGTTGCGTTTCAGTCATAAGATCCTATGCGGTTAAATCTGAGGGGCCGATTCCAGAATCGCAACATAATCCGCGATGCCGCGGGCCGGTGGATACTGGGGCTCGTATCGGAGGACGGACCGGACCCGGTCGAGGTCGGCCTCGGTGTGGGGCTGGTAGAAATGCGAGTACGGGTTGTCGATATAGTCCGGTTCAAGCCGGGTGCCGAGCGCCTGGTTGAGGGCGGCGATGACCTCGTTGAACGAGAAAGCGGCGCCGGAGCCGCCGTTGAAGATGCCGAAGGCGGGGGCGGCCAAGGCCTGGAGCGTCAGCGAAACGATGTCCTTGATGTAGACGAAATCGCGCTTTTGCTCGCCGGATCGGAACACGCGAGGGCGCTGGCCGGACTTCATCTGGCGATACAGCTGATAGATCATGCTGGCGGCTGCGCGCTTATGGGCTTCACGCGGGCCATAGACATTGAAATAGCGCAGGCCGACCAATCGCCAGGAAGGGCAGTGGCGGCCGAAATCCGCGGCGAGGTTTTCGAGCTGGACCTTGCTGAAGGCGTAGACGTTGGCCGGGGCCAGCGGCTGGTCTTCCCGCATCCGCCCGGCGCCCATGCCATACGTGGCGGCCGAGGAGGCGTAGACCACAGGCGTCTGGGAAGGCGCCAGGAACTCGAGCAGCCGCCGGAAGCCCTCGACGTTGTCGTGCACTTGCTGGAGCTGGTCGTGCACGGTGGTGTCGGTGATCGAAGCGAGGTGGAACACGGCATCGAAGCCGCGGTCGCGGAACTGGGCGTTCCAATCGAGGCGGGAGATGTCGGCGGCGACCACATCGCCGCGAAAGCCACGGAGGTTGTGGAAGTCGCCCGAGCGGAAGTCGTCGACCACGACCAGCCGCGCGGCGGGATATTTCTCCTGGAGAGCCAGGGCCACGTTCGAGCCGATGAATCCCGCGCCTCCAGTGACGAGCGCATTCTGCATTGGGACAGGTTACTCTTGGACAACCGGCGGCGTCAACCAGCGGACGGTCCGTCCGCGGGGGCGCGAACATGCCGGATCGCGTGCCGATACTCCCCACTCCCCATCGCGCGTGCGGTTACGGGGCGGGAGCGGGCAAGCCGGGCCGGATGCGGGCGAGGGCTTGCGCGGCGGGGGCGAAGCCGGGCCGCCGGCGCAGGCATTCCTCGAACTCGGCAGCCGCCTCGGCGAGCCGGTTCTGCGTCCACAAGCTCATGCCGAGGTTGCAGCGGGCTTCGACGTAATCAGGCATGATCCGGACGGCCTGGACGAAATGGGAGTGGGCGTCGTCGACCCGGCCTTGCTGGGCGAGGACTTGGCCCAGACTATTATGGGCGGTGGCGTAATCGGGCATGATTCGCAAGGCGGTCTCGAAATGCTCGATGGCCTGCGCGACGTCGCGGCGGGCGGCAAGCAGGTTGCCGAGGTTGTTGTGGGCTTCGACGAAGCCGGGCATGATCTCGAGCGCCTTTCGATAGGCTTCGATGGCGGCTTCGGATTGACCGAGGCGGGCGCGGGCCGATCCGAGCCCGAACCATGCATCCTCCTGGCGCGGCGCCTGGCGGGCGGCCTGCTCGAAGGATTGCGCGGCCTCGGCGGGCTTGCCCTCGCGCAAGAGGCGGTTGCCGGTGTTCAGCCAGCGGGCGACACGGGGCGGAACGGGTTCGTACGCGATCGCGGGCGGCCTGGAGGCAACGCCGGATGAGATCGCCGCAGAGGGTGCGTTGCCAGCGCCGACGAGAAGCGCGACCGAGGACAGGGACGCCCACGCCATCGCTGTAAGAATAACCGACGCATGGCGGTGGGAGCAGAGGCTGCCAGGGCAACGCGGATATCGCATCAGGGCGCGCATGACGGTTCATCTTACCATGTCCAGCACGGGAAGCACAACGGGTGGCCGGGCGATTCGGCGGCGCGTCGCCGATCCATGGCATCCAGCAGTCGGTGCGGTTCTTCCGCCTTGCCATGCGGCACGAATCCCCTTGCGGCTGGCCTGTGTCCTTTGGCCGCACCCTTACCACGAAGCGCGATTTTCAAGGACGCAAAAACCGTCCTTGGCTGTCAACCGGTTGTATCATAGGTTCGCTTGGCCCATGAAGAACATCGCTTTTCCCCTCGTCTTTCTGGCCTTGGTGGCGTGCGTCGTGCCGGTGCGGGGCGCAACGCATCATTCGTCCGATTTCGGCTGGAACGCGCAACAGGACGTGACGCGCCCGTTTGCCGTGCTATTCAGCGAGGGGAAGGTCAAAGCGGGCGACGAAGTTGTATTGGACCACACCTACCAAATCAGCGGCACCCATGAGTTGCCTGACGGCTTTACCCTGTCAGCCGTGAAGGGAGGCGGATTCGATGTCACGGATGCGACGAAGACCAATCAGAAAACCTTCCTGGTGTTGGGCAATAAGAACACCCTGCGCAACCTCACCATCACGTACCTCCACACTCCTCCGTTGGGTTCTGCTGCAGGGGCGGGCGCGAAGAAGGGAGTGGACTATTCACCCAAAACCGGGATTGCCGCTTCTGGCAAGAGTGACGTGCGGATCGAGAATTGCCGGCTGGTCGGATCTGTCAGCAGCCATGTCAGGCTGGCGGATTGCCGGCGACCACACATCACCGGCTGTCACATCATGGGCGGTTACTGGACGGTTTACCTGCTGGGAAACGTCACGGACGCCCTGTTCCGTAACACCGTATTCGAGAAGTGCCAGGGTGACGGAATCAAGACGGTCAGGGGCGGGAGCGGCACGCAGCGGGCGCTGGTGGAGCATTGCGTCTTTCAGGACAATGGTCGTGACGGTATCGACACCACCGGCGGATTCAAGGATTCGGTGGTCCGTCACTGCATCTTCAGGCGACTGTTCAGCGGCATGGACCTCAAGAACAGCATTGATGAGCCCGCGGACCTCACATCGGGTGTCTGCAACAGTGGGATTAATGTCGAAGACTGCCGATTCACCGACATGGCCAACGCCATCACGTTTTCGACCAATGACCGTGGCTTCGTGAAGCACGGGAAGCACGTCTTGAACGCCACGAATGCCCCCGAGCATGCCCCTCACGATGTGGATATCAATGACTGCATCTTCGAGCGCACGGGCGAGGCGCCGGTCAGGATGCTTCTGTTGAAAGGCGGGCATACGATCCGCTATCGCAACGCGCGGTTCTTCGGAGGCGGAATTGATGCCGTGAAACACGTCAACGTTTATGAAACCTTCGGCGCCAACTTCATCTCCCAAGAGGTCGCGGCGGCGCTCAATTACGGTGTCACCGGCAGTCTGGGCGCCTCGGGGCATGCGGCGGCTCCGGGAGACATCTCCGTGCCTTTCACCTGCGGGCCGCGCTGACCGTTCGCCCGCGGCCCTGTGCGCGCATCGTCCCAATCCATCCCGCCCAATGCCGGTTAAAAATGATTGGCATTCCACACTAATCCGCGGCCCGGAGGGGGCGGCCTTGTCATGTGCGGTGTGATGAGATACGATGAGTCCATGAGACGATGGCTGGCAGGGATTGGATTCTGGCTGGGGGGATGGGCCGCGGCGATGGCCGCGGTGCTGACGGGGCCAAGCCCGGAGGGGGCGCCGGCACTCGTGCCGCCATCGATCAAGCAGCGTGTGTATATTTTGCCCGTCCGCGAGGATATCAATCCCCCCCTGGTATACCTGATGCGCCGGGGGATCAAGGCGGCGATGGAGGCCCGCGCGGATGTGCTCGTGCTGGACATGGAGACCAACGGCGGGCGTTTGGACGTGACCGAGGAGATCATCCGGATTCTCGAGCAATTCAAGGGGCGTACAGCGACCTTTGTGAATCGAAAGGCGTTTTCGGCGGGCGCGTTTATCGCGGTCGCGACGCAGACGATCTACATGGCGCCGGGCAGCGTGATCGGGGCCGCCGCGCCAATCCTGGTGACGCCCGGCGGCGGGGTTGAACAGACGCCCGAAACGCTCGAGCTGAAGATGAACTCCGGCGTGCGCGCCATGGTGCGGGCGGCGGCGGAGCGCCACGGGCACAACACCGACGTCATCGAGGCCATGATCGACAAGAACAAGGAGCTGAAGATCGGCGACGATGTGCTCAACGAGAAGGGCGAGATCCTGACCCTGACGAATCTCGAGGCGGAGAAGGAATATGGCGATCCGCCCCGCCGGCTGTTGAGCGCGGGCACGGCGGCGGACATGGACGCCTTGCTGGCGCTGCTGGGGATGGAGGGGGCGGAGCGGGTGTGGATCGAGCCGACGGGGGCCGAGCAGCTGGCATTCTGGCTGGATCTGATCAGCCCGCTCTTGTTGCTGGTGGGGATCGTGGGCCTGTATATCGAGTTCAAGACGCCGGGATTCGGCCTGCCGGGCATCGCAGGGATTGCGGCATTTGCGGTCTATTTTTTGGGGGGCTATGTGGGCGGATTGTCGGGGCTCGAGTGGGCGGCGCTGTTTGTGTTGGGAACGGCGCTGGTGGTGGTCGAGCTTTTCGTGTTTCCGGGGACGGTGGTCCTGGGTTTGGCGGGGGCGGCCCTGATGCTGGTTGGGGTGATCATGGGGGCGGTGGATGTCTATCCGGGCATGCCGGCGGTGCCCACGCTGCCGCAACTGCGATTGCCGTTGCGGGACCTGGTGGTGGCGCTGGCGGGGTCGCTGGTGGTGGCGGCCGCGCTCACCCGGCTATTGCCGCACACCTCGCTATATCACCGAATGGTGTCACGAAGCGCCAGCGCGATGGCGGTCGAAGCCGACCGGCGCCGGATCCAGCAGTCGATGCTGGGCCAGGAGGGAGTGGCGTTTTCCGTTCTGCGTCCGGGGGGCAAGGCGCAGTTTGGGGATGAGATTATCGACGTGATTACGCAGGGCGAAATGCTGCCCAAAGGCAAGCGGGTCCGGATCATCGGATTCAGCGCGACGGAGGCGATCGTGGAGTCGGCGGGCTAGATCGGCGGCTTCAGGCCGGGCGCGCCCGCCGCCGCGGCGTTGCTGGATGGATCGCGGCTGGACGCGGGAGGGCGCGTCCGATCCCGGCGCGGGTCTTTGAGGGGGGTGTCATTGGTGCGGCGGGAGGTGCGGGTGCGCGAAAGGCGCTCGTATTTCTCGCGCTGGGAGGGGGTGAGGATCGTCTTGATGCGCTCGCCGGATTGGACGAGCTCGGCGCGGGCTTCGGGGTTGAATCGGTCCCAGATGCGGAGGAGGCGTTCCTGGCTTTCGCGGAGGGTCTGCTCGATCCGGGTGCGCTGGTCGGGCTCGAGGGCGAGCTGGTTGTCGAGCCGGTGCAGGAGCTCCATGCGCTGGGTCCAGCCGGGGCGTGCGGCAAGATCTGGGGAGGGCCGCGGCCGGGTGTGGAGATCGTAGAGGCGAACTGCCAAGCCGCCCGTGACGGTTCCGGCGAGGAAGATCAGGATGGCAGCCAGGATGGCGGTCCAGTTAATCACCACTCTTCTCCAGGGTTGGGCAGAGCCGCGAACACCGCGTTCTCGAGATGGGCATCGAGGAGCGGATCCGGATCGAGATAGTAATCGGCCAGGGCGCTCCAGACGGTGAGGAGCAGCATCAAACCCAGGCAAGGGGCAGCGGCCTGCCACAGGGTGGGAGACCACGCGGGCCGAATCCTGGGAGCCGGCTGCTGGGAGACGCGCGCTATGATCCGCCGGGCAAAATCATCCGGGGCGTCGTCCCGCGGCGGATGCGCGCGAGCGGCGGCCAGCAGGGCATCGACCAGCTTATCTGCATTCATATGCTCCACGAGGGGTAGACGCGCCGGCGGGCGCGGCGGTTACAGGCTGCTTGTGCGCAGGAGGCGCTCGATGTGTTTCCTCATCATCCGCCGGGCGCGGAAGGCGCGGACCTTGACCAGCGGGACGGACCATCCGGTGAGCTGGGCGATCTCCTTGACCGACCGGCCTTCGATCTCGAGGAGGACGATGACCAGGCGGGCGGGGGGCGGAAGATGGTCCAGGGCGCGCTGGATCAGCTCGCGCGCGCCCGGCTCGGACTCGGCGGGGGGGGCGGCGTGATGAGCGAACTGTTCGAGCCATTGGTTTTCCTCGTCCGACAGGTCGGTGCAGGCGGTTTCGCGGTTGCGGCGTCGCGCGCGCAGGAAATCGTAACAGGTGCGGACGGCCAGGCGCATGAGCCAGTGTTCGAAGGGGGCCCGGCCGCGGAAGCTCCCGATGCGCTGGTAGGCCTTGATGAGCATCTCCTGGACCAGATCCTGGACCTCGCTTTCGTTGCGGGCATAGCGGCGGGCCATCGCGAAGAGGCGAGGCTGGTATTTCTGGATCAGGGATTCGAAGCTGTCGATGTCGCCCTGAAGCACAGCGGCAATCAGGTTCGAGTCCGGGTCCATGGCGGCGATCCTACGCCGGCGGCGGCTCGATGGGAATCATTCTATGGGATCCAGGGGGCGAGGCTGCCCCGAGAATCGGTATCAGGGCGCGCGCGAGGGGGCGCCGACATTCTTGTCGGCTTGGCAGGCTTTCGGCCTTTCTCACGCTGGCTGAAAGGCTTGCGGCCTCGGACCGCGTAAACGCGGGACTCCCAACAAAGGGCTTGCTTGATTTCGGGATGGGCGGCGACATTTGTGAGTGCCGGCCGGCCTCGGAGGCGCGGGGGCCCGTCAAGCGGATCCCGGGCAATCGGAACGGCCATGGAAGCGGGGATGGAACCGAACGAGAACAGCGGGAGCGGGGGCCGAAGCCGGCCGTGGCTGTGGCTTTGGAGCGTGCACAGCCGCCAGACCGTGCGGCGGCTCGCGGCGTTGCGGGAGCAATCGGGTTGGTGGTGGCTGGTGATGGCGGTGTTTCTGGCCGGGTATTTGGGCTTGTCGTTCTGGCTGTTCTGGAGGGGATTCCGGTTCGTCGGTTCTTTTCCCGGTCTGGGGACGATTCTGGCGGAGCGGCTGATGTTTTTGCTGTTCGCGTGCTTGTTCGTGCTGCTGGTGTTCAGCAACCTGATCATCGGTTTCTCGCAGTTTTTTCGGAACCGCGAGACGATCTTCCTCCTGAGCATGCCGATCTCGGCACAGAGTATTTTCCGGTGGAAATTCTCGGAGTCCACTTTGCTGGCGTGCTGGGCGTTTCTGTTTCTGGTGGCTCCATTGCTGGCGGCCTATGGGATGAACCAGGGTGTGCGGTGGCACTATTACGTGGTGGCCCCGCTGTATATCGGAATGTTTCTGATGCTGCCTGCGGTGGCGGGAGCATGGGTTGCGCTGCTGCTGGCGCGGTATCTGGACCGGCGCAGTTTCCAGTGGCTGGCCCTGGCGCTGCTGGCGCTGGCCATTGCGGGGGGGGCGTGGTGGTGGCGGCCGGAGATGATCTCCGACGAGATGCTCGAGACGCGGGTGATGAACGTGCTGGATCGGTTGCTGGTTCGGACGCAAGCCGCGCAGTTTGCGTTCCTGCCCAGCTACTGGCTATCGGCCGGGGTGATGAACTGGTCGGAAGGGGCGTTGCGGACCGCGTTCTTTTTCGGTTTGGTGCTGCTGAGCTACGTGATGTTGTTCGGGTATGCGGCGATGACGCGGACGGGCCGTTTGTTTTACGAGGGCGTCTCGGCGGTGCAGAGTCGCTCGGGCGGGGTTTGGGTGTGGCCGTTTGCCAAGGGGCGGCGGAAAGCGCGGGTGCGGGCTCCGGCGGGATCGGCTCCGCGCGGGCTGGAGGCCATAGCCGAGTGGTTTCCTTGGGTGCGGCCTGAGGCGCGCGCGCTGCTGGTGAAGGACGCGCGGATGTTCTGGCGGGACACCTCCCAGTGGGGCCAGACCCTGCTGATCTTCGGATTGCTGGCGGTCTACATGTTGAACCTCCGGCAATTTTCCCACCAGCTGACCCATGTGTTCTGGTATAATCTAACGTCGCTGCTGAATCTCCTGGCCTGCTCGCTCAACGTGGCGACGCTGACGACCCGGTTCGTCTTTCCTCAGTTCTCGCTGGAAGGCAAGCGGCTCTGGATCGTGGGTCTGGCGCCGCTGAGCCTGGCCCAGATCCTTCGCGCCAAGTTCCGGTTCGCGTCGGGAGGCGCCCTGTCGATCACGGCGGGGCTGATGCTGTTTTCGGGCCATATGCTGCAGCTGCCGTGGCACCGGACGCTGCTGTTCACGGCCGCGATCGCGGTCATGACGCTGACACTGACCGCCCTTGCGTTGGGGTTGGGCGTGATCTATCCCAATCCGCGGGAGGATAATCCGAGCAAGATTGTCAGCGGATTCGGGGGGACATTCTGCCTGGTGCTGAGTTTCGTCTACATCTGCGGAAGCGTGACATGGCTGGCGATGAGCTTGAGGTGGGTTCACACTCGATTCGCCGGGGACGGGGTGGGGATGACAAGCCTGGGGCTTTTCCTGGGCTGGTCCATCCTGTTCGGGTGGATTCCCTGGCGGATCGCCTTGCGGCGGGTGGCAACCTTCGAGCTATGACTTCCGGCGCGAGCGGCGCTTGAGCGCGGGGGCGGGCGGAGGCAGGTTCGGTGGGGGGGATGCGGCGGGGGCGGCGTCCTGGGGGTCCCCCTTGACTTTCACGAGGCATTCGGGGCAGTAGCTCCGCGAGAAGCCCAGGTCCCAATGGCGCTTGAAATAGGATTCGACCTGCCTCCAATACTCGCCATCGTTGCGGATCTTGTGGCACATCGAGCAGATCGGCACCAGGCGCTCGAGCTCGGCCAGCTCGCCGATGTCCTCGAGCGTGAGCAGCACCAGGCTGTCGTTGCGGAACCGGAACGGGGACGCGGTCACGAGGATGTCGATCGGGCGGGCGCCAGGTCCATGGCCCAGCTCCATCCGGGTTCGGCAGCGCGTGATGGTCCGGCCGTCGAACGCCTGGCGCACCGAGTTGCGAACCACGCAATCGCAGCACGCCGCGGAATGGCCGCAGCCAGCCGGGGTTTCAAAGGAATGGAGGCACTGGAGAATCTCGCCGCCGGGGCGCCGGAGGATCTTGTCCCGCTGCCCGCTGAGCATCGCCCCCGCAGCCCGGTTGTACTCGAGCACCCGGACATCGCGGTCCACAACGAAGATCAACGCGGGCATCGCGTCGAGAACGTGGATCAGGAGTTCAGCGTCATTGAACTGACAAGGAATGCTGATGTTCGCGCTCATGATAGAACGCCGGAAAGCATACGGGCTGGAGGAGGTCCGACACAAGAGGATTTGCCGGCGGGGTGAAGAGCTGATGCCCAATGCGCCGGGGGTTGACGCTTGCATTTCCCCAAGCCATGCCCAGACTATCATCATGATCCGTCAACCATCCTGGCTCGCGAGGCGTGCCTCGCTGGAAATGCTACGATGAAAAAGGGAAAACGGAAGGCCCGATCCGCCCCGCGAAAGACAAAGCAGCGGGCGGCGCATCGATCGAAAGCCCGTTCCAAACCGAAACGGCCGGCCCGAAGACGCCCGGCGGACTGGAGCGAAAGGTTCGATATTCCGCCGATCCTGCTCGAAGGCGACTATCCGCCGGTCGCATCCGCGCTGCTAATCGAGCCCTTGGAGCTCGATCCGCTCGCGGCGACGGCCACGGCGGCGGCAACGGACGGAACGGAGGAATTGGCCCGCCGCCCATCTGTGATCGAGATGCCCAGCGCCGACACGGAGCCCGCCCCTGAAGCGCCAGCGTCCGATACGATCTTGATCCCTGCCGAAGCGCCCGCGGCGGTTGAACCGGTCGAGACGATCGACGAGAGAGAGATCCAGAGCGAGATCGAACCGCCGTTGCCTGTGGTGGGAGGCAGCCATCGCGGACCAGAATCGGCCTTGGCGCCGGAGCCGAGCTCGATCGCGCCCGCCACAGAGGCGGAAGGCCCTGTCGAGCCAGCAGCGGCCCTCGAGCTACCCGCAATCAATGCGCCAGTCGAGGCGAACGCTCCAGTGGTTCCCCGGAACCTCTATCGGCATCTGGAACTCCCCCTCGAGATGCCGTTGAGCCAAGCAGCGGGCCGGATGAAGACGGGATTGCCATCGGACCTGGGCGTGGCGCCTTATGTCGAGGCTCGAGTCGAGGCCATACCATCCGCGCCGCGAACGATTTGGGATGGGGCCAGTCAGGGATGGGCGCCCGGGGCCTTGGAGGGGGAAGAAGCGGCGGCGGATCTCGCTCGGAGCCAGGACAGTTCCGGGGCATGGGCCGGTTTGGAGATCGAGGCGGGTCCGCCTGGCAGCCAGCCTCCCGTACAGCCGGTGCAACAGGGGATCGATGCCGGGGAGTCGCCGGATCGTGCGCCCGGGGTCGTTCGCCCCTTTTGGTTCAATGTGAACGCGGAACTGATCGTCTACGGCGCAACGGATCCTGGGGCCAAGGTTGCTTTGGACCAGGAGGCCGTTGCGCTGCGGTCGGACGGGACATTCACGCTGCGGTTTGCATTGCCGGACGGCGATTACGCATTGGAGTTGGCGGCGACGAGCCCGATGGGCGACGAAACCCGACATGCACGTCTGGCGTTTCGCCGGCGGACCGGATACCGGGGCGAAGTCGGGGTTCATCCGGTGCAGACGCCCATCTCGCCACCGGCGGATTGATCCTGGCGCACCCGGAAGAGCTGAACGGGGGCGGCCCGTGCTGTGCGGGCGGCGAATGGGAACGTCTGCGGCGGCAGTGCGCGGCGCACGGCCGCTATCGGCTGCTGGTGGCGGCGGGTCTGGCGGGCTTGGGTTTTCTGGGAGGGCGGGTGCTCGGCGTCGCGCCATCGTTGTCAGTGTGCGCACTGCCCCAGAGCGGAGGGACATTGGATAAGTTCCAGGCGTCCCACATGGACCGGAGCTCTCTGGCTTTGCGGGGCATCGCGGCGGCGAGGTCGTTGGTTTCGCCGATGTCCGCATCGAGGTTGTAGAGCTTGAAGGCGGTTGCCGGCTGGTTGCGTGCGCCGGTCCGTGTGTCCGCGTTGCTGTCGTAGCGGACGAGTTTGTAGTCGCCGGCGCGGATCGCCATCTGCTGTCCGAACCGCCAAAAGAGCGCCTCGTGCGGGGAACGGGTCCGATCGCCTTCGAGGAAGGGCAGGAGGTTGACGCCGTCGAGTTTCCAGTCGGACGCGATCCGGACGCCGGCTGCGGCAAGGGCGGTGGCGACAAGATCCAGCTGGATCGCGGGTTGGGAATAGACGCCCGGCTTCAATCGGCCCGGCCACGAAACCAGGAACGGGACTCGGATGCCTCCTTCGAGCGTGGTGCGTTTGCCGCCGCGCAGGGGCGTGTTGATCGACGCATTCATGGTGGTGCTGGGCATGACAGGACCGCCGTTGTCAGCGATGAAGAAGACGAGCGTGTTCTGTTCGAGACCGGCCTCAGCCACCTTCTGGCGCACCCGGCCGATGGCGTCGTCCATGGCCAGCATCATGCCGTTGTAGGTCCGGCGCTTTGGATCGCTGACGGAGGCGAACTGGGCCAGGCGATCGTCGGTGGCCTGCATGGGCGTGTGGACGGCATTGAACGCCAGGTAAAGAAACCACGGGTTGCCCCGATGCCGGTCGATGAACGCCACCGCCTCCCGGCCGAAAGCGTCCGTGGTATAATCCAATTCCGCGATGGCGTTCGTGCCGCGCAGGACCCCCGCCGGCTTGAAGTAGTCGTGCGAGCCGGCGAGGAATCCGTAGAACTCGTCGAAACCGCGCTGCTGAGGATGGAATTTCGGCTGGGCGCCCAGATGCCATTTGCCGACGAGGCCGGTCACGTAGCCGGCGGTTTTGAGGCGATCGGCGATCGTCTTTTCCGCAAGCGGCAGGCCGGTGCCGGCGCCGCCCGGGTTGAACTCGTGCCCGAAGCGCGTCTGGTAGCGGCCTGTCATCAAGCCGGCCCGCGTGGGCGAACAGTAAGGGCCGGAAACGTAACCGCTGGTGAAGCGCACTCCCGAGGCGGCCAAGGCATCCAGGTGGGGCGTGGGAATGTCCTTGCATCCATGAAACCCGACGTCCGCATAACCCATGTCGTCGCCGACGATGAGGAGAATGTTGGGCCTGGACTGTGCCGCCCCAACGGCGGGCACGATCGCGAGCGCAACGGCGAGAATGCCAATGGATGTGCGGGATCTACACCTGGCGTTTATGCCTTCGCGGCGTGAGGGCGCGCGGCCTGTATCGCGCGCGTCCGTCTTCATGTGGGCCGGGTCACCTGACCCGGCGTTTGGGGCTGCGCCGCGTGAGGGCATGCGGCCTGCTGCACAATATTGGAGGCCGGGTTCGCTGACGCGGCCCTGTGGACTGATGACGCTCTGGATCAGGTTGTGGAATTGCATAGCGAATTCAGAGTTCGAACGCGCGGTTTTGGAGGGGGAGAGCGACGCGGCTTTTTTCGAGATGCGACTGGTAAATGGCGCTGACGATCTCGATGGCCCAGGCGCCGTCGACGGCGTTGCAGAGCGGTTGGCCGCCGGTTTCGATCGCATGGATCAGGTCGCGGATGGGATGTCGTTGGTGGAGGGGGGTGTCGGCCTGTTGCGGGGCAGGCAGCGGCCGCCAGCGGATTCCGTCGTCCCGGTTCGTGAAGAAGGGCGAATCCAGATACGCGAAGTCCGACTGATAGCCGATGATCCGGCGGGTGCCGAGGATCTCGAAGCTCCATTTCTCGCGCCGATCGAAGGGAGTGTTCCAGTGATCGCTGGTTTTCTTCGAGCTCCACGTGACGACGAGGCCGTCAGGCCAGCCGATCATGGCATGGATGGTGTCGCCGAGGACGCGGATGGGCTCGTGGCCGGTGCGGACATCGGCGCGTGTGGCGTCGCGGCCCTGGCACTGGACCCGAGCAAAGCACCAGGCGGGATCCCCGAACAAGAAGCGCATCAGATCGAAGTCGTGAGTGCCGAGCACGATGAGATCCTCGCCTCCAGCCCGCTGGTCTTGTTTGCCCCGGATATGGACCTCGCGGACGACACCAGCAAAATCTTCGCGGAGCAGCGAGCGCAGCTGCACAAAGGGCGGGCTGAACCGCCGCGTGTGCGCAACGGCGATCCGGGTCCCGCGGCGCCGCGCGGCGGCGACGATGGCGTCGGCATCGGCGACTGTCGCCGTGAGCGGTTTTTCGATGAAGATGTGGGCGCCGGCTTCGATCGCGGCCAGGGCCATCTCCCGGTGGCAGTCCGGCTGACGGGGGGCGATGCTGACGAGGTCGGGCTTTTCGCGGTCGAGCATGGCGCGGTAATCGCGGTAGGCCCGCCGCGCGCCGGTCTTTTGCCGGGCTTTCTCGAGGCCATCGGGATCGGCATCAGCGATGGCCTCGAGCGTGACGTTGGGCAGGTCGCGGAAAATCGTGTCGTAGCCGTGCCCATAGTCGCCGCCGCCGGTCCGTCCGATGACCGCCGCGCGATACGCGCGTGCAGTGCTGGGGGCGGGAGTGGCGGCGTGCAAGCGGGGCCAAGCGGAGCTGGCGGCGAGAGCGGAGAGCCCGGTCTCGAGAAACAAGCGTCGGTTCATGGTCGAGGGTGCGGCAGGCAAGGCGCGCACGGCTGGGGGGTCAGACACGGGGTTGCCATCCGGGCCGGTATTCGCGGCTCCAGAGGGCCTGGGCGGCGGGATCGTTGACGATCTTTCGGGTGGCGGGATCGAAATGGATCGTGTGGCCGGTGCGATAAGCGATATTGCCCAGGTGGCAGAGCAGGGTGCTTTTCTGGCCTTCCTCGATATCGGCCTGGGGCCGCCCGCCGTTTCGGATGCAATCGAGGAAATCCGCGATGTGCGTTCGGACATTGCCCGAGGGTTTGGCATGCAAGGAGGCTTTGCCCTGAGGGTCGCAGATGGTGTAGCTGTTGTCTTCGAGGCTGAGCGAGCCGCGATCGCCGTAGAACGTGACCAGGGGGAATGTTTCGGGCTTGCGCGCCTGGCAGCTGCTGTGCTCCCACGAGGCGCCGCTGGCGCCGAAGTCGAAGGTCACGACGCCGGTGTCAGGGGTTTCCTGATCGTCGTCGAAATGGTATCGGCCGCCGGTATAAGTGATCGAGCGGGGGTATTCGACCCCGAGGCCCCAGCGGGCCAGATCGAGGTAGTGGATGCCGTTGTTGCCCAGCTCGCCATTGCCCCAGTGCCAGCGCCAGTGCCAATGGTAATGGACCAGATTGTCGGCATACGGGCGCTCGGGAGCGGGTCCCTGCCAGAGGGCAAAGTCCAGATTGGACGGGACCGGAATCTGTCGGCCTCGGCCGATCGAGCCTCGGGCGTTGTTGTACCAGCAGCGGGCGAAACGGACTGGACCGATCGCGCCTTCGCGCAACTGGGCGATCCCCTCGATGATGCTGGGGTAATTGCGGCGCTGCATGCCCTGTTGCACGACGCGCTGATATTTGCGCGCGGCGGCCACCATCCATTCGCCCTCGCGCGCGTTGTGGCTGGCGGGTTTCTCGACGTAGACATGTTTGCCGGCGGCGCAGGCGAGGATGGTTGCGGGGGCATGCCAATGGTTGCAGGCAGCGACGAAAACGGCATCGAGAGTGCGGTCCTCGAGCATCCGGCGCAGATCGCGGTATGGTTGGGGGGCGGCAGTGGTTTTCGGCGCGAGCGTTTTGAGCGCGGCATCGATCCGGACCTGGTCAACGTCGCAGACGGCGGCCAGCTCGAAACCGGGGATCGGCAGCGCGCTTTGGGCCAGGGCAAGCCCGCGCCCCAGACCCATCACGCCGGCGCGGATGCGGCGGCTGGGGGCGTTCTCGGCGCCCTGGACAATCAGCGGTCCGAAAGCCGTCATGGCGGCGCTGGCGAGGGCGCCTTGCCTGAAGAAATCCCTGCGGCTCAACGCGAGAGAGGATGTCGGGACGATGGGTTGCATACGATGCGTTCTCGGATTGTTTTGTGCCGGCCAAAGGACAGCATGAATCGCCCATGGACACAACCGGAAAAACCCGGATCAGTAGCGGCCGGGCGGGCCGACCCGCTTGGTGTCGACATGGTTATCGAAGTAGTAATAATTGCGGACGCTGCCGTGGACGGGTTTTTCGGGGAGCTGGCTGCGCCAGGTGTTATCGACGTTGGTGATCCCGACCTGGTCGAGGTCCATCAGTGCCCAGACCTGGGCAAGGGGTTTCTGGGCGGAGACTTCGGTGATCTTGTGCGGGGGCCGTTTGTGGGTTGCATCCGGCGAAGGCGGGTAGCCGAACGGCTGGAACTTCAGGCCGGTGCTGCCGGTGGTGGTGACGGCATAGACGGTTCGGTCATTGATGTTGGTCACGTTCTTGCCGTAGCGCCGGAAACCCGGGCAGAAGAAGACTTTGGCGATACGGTCGATGTTGTCGGGCAGAGGGAGAGATAGATAGGTTGCGATGTAGTAAGGGAGGTTATACCGATGGCCGAAGCTGCGGCTCGAATAAACGGGGCGCTGGCCGGTGTAAAGCCCGAAATCGCTGCCGCGGCCGGGCGGTAGCCATTCATCGTTGTCGTTGATATACATGTGCAATGCCGTCCCGATCTGTTTGAGATTGGAGAGGCAGCCGCTTTGGAAGGCCTTGCGTTTGGCTTCGCCGAGCACGGGCAGAAGCATGCCCGCCAGGATGGCGATGATCGCGATCACGACCAGCAGCTCGATCAACGTGAAGGCTCGGGGATGCGATGGGCTCAGGCGGCAAGGGACATGCCTGAAAGTGGCGTCACGGCAAGTCATGGTCCCGGCATTCTCTCGAATGCGGTGAGGACGTCAAGGCCGAAGGGGTGAAAGCCGTCTTGCTGGAAGGTCTCGTGCCGGCGCGCGGGCCGAGGCCGGCAAGGAAAGTCGAGCGTTTCTCGTTATTGCTCTTGGATCAGGATGTCGGCCGCGAATGGATGATCCGGGCCAATCGGCTCGACATCGACGCCATAGGCATCGCGGAATGCCCGGCTCGAAACGCGCCGAGACGTCCATTGGATCTCAAATGCTCGCAGACGGTCCGCCCCTTTCACAACCAGGTCCACCTCGGATTGCGCGCGCGTGCGCCAGAAGTAAAGCTCGGCCGGCGAACCGAGCAGCGCGTTGCGCTTGGCGGCCTCGGCGATCACCCAGTTCTCCCACAAGGCGCCAATATCCGGCCGGAATTCGTCCGTCGAAAACGCATGGAGCAAGGCGTTGCGAATGCCTGTATCCCAGAAAAACACTTTTTGGCTCCTGGCGATTGCCTTGCGCGGATTGGTGCTGAAGGACGGCAGTCTGAAAATGACGAAGGTCTGTTCGAGCAGGTCGAGGTAGCGATCGACCGTCGGGCGGGCCATCTGGAGCTGTGTTGCCAGCTCGTTCACCGAGACCTCCGAGCCCGCCTGGTGCGCCAGCAGCAAGAGCAGCCGCTTGATCAGGTCCGGCGTCTTGACCAGACCGGTCTGGAGCACGTCTTTCCAGAGGTAGTCGGAACTCAGCTCGCGCAGCAATCTCTCGGGACGATCGCTGGTCACGATCTCCGGATAGCTGCCGAAACCCAATCGCTGCATTAGAAAGGCGCGCAGCTGGGGTGCGAACTGCTGGCGCAAATGCTCGGGCGAGGCATGGGCGCCGGCCCATGGCTGGGCGCCCAGAGTCTCCGAAAACAACAGAGGGGGCAAAACCAATTTGCGATTGCGGCCGGTCAAGCTTTCCGCTGCCTGGTCGAGCAGATTCAGCGAGGACGAGCCGAGCAAAAGGAATTTTGACGGCAAATGGGCGTCGTGCCAGCCCTTGATGATCCGCGAACTTTCGGGCAGACGCTGCGCCTCGTCGATCACCAGCACCGCGGGATTGCCCAGAGAGCGCAGCGCCTCGGCCGGTGACAAGGTCGCGGCCGCCAGGAAACGCGCCTTGTCAACCTCGACATCGAAGTTGAGAAAGAGCGCGTCCTGACCGGTCAGTACATGTTCCACCAAGGTCGTCTTCCCCACCTGACGCGCACCCAGGACAAGACCGATTTTATCGCTATCGAGAATATCTCTCAGCAACCCCTCGGCTTGCCTTCTTAGATACATACAGCGCAAAATAACATATTATTCTGTGCTGTGCAACTTACAATAAAGACCACGATAGTTCTCAAACGATAATACTGAGCCGCGATTCACTGGCCCAGGTTGAGGACGCGGAAAAACCGTTGCGGCGCCACGCGTGGCACCCGTGCGTTGGTCTCGAAGGTTGCCTCCTGCGATTGCCAGGCGACACGGGTTTTCTAGCGAGGCTCGGCTCCGACCACTCCCCTATTCTGATCCGTGACGTCGTTTGCATCAACGAATCCTTGGTGCGCTAGGGCGCTGCCGATCCGCGTTGATTGTGCCTGGGATTGTATGTTATAGAAGGGGGAGAAACAGCAGCCGAACGCAACGCCAAGAGCGATTGTTTATGTTTTCTCAGGCTCGATCGATTTCATGCTCTCTGCTCCTCGCCGGATGCTTAGGCGGCGTCCCCGCCGACGCGGCGCCCGCGCCGACTTGGATCCGGTTCGATCATCTCCCCGACGGCACCCAAGTCAGCAGCCAGTTCGCCGAGCAGGGCGTCAAGTTCATCAACGATTATGTGCCTGGCCAAGGGTATCGGGCGTGCCCGCAGATTGCGGCTTATCCGCAGGCCCGCTCCTCGCCGAATGTGCTCGTGAACACCGCCTATGATCCCGAGGTGTCTTCGAGCTCGGGCGTGCCGCTCGTCATTCAGTTTGCGCAGCCGGTCTCCGGGGTGGGCGTGCAGCTCGGCTGCGTGGACAACTGCGGCTCAGTCACGGGGGCCACCGTGCGGCTGCACGGCCCCTCCGGCGTGGTGACGCAGCGCGTCGTGCTGCCGAACCCGCAGTTTCTTACCGCTGTGCAACTCCTCGATCCAGGGGGCTGCGCGCGGGTGCTGACGATCGACTACGGCCGGAGCCCGGTGCCCGAGGCGATCGACGATCTCGCCTTCCAGTTGTCGGGCGCCGCATGCCAAAACTTCGGCACGCAGGTGCACATCACCTCGCATACGAACAACCAGTTCGTCAACAGCAGCGCGATTCTCTTGCGCGGCGTGGCGACCAACTCCTCCGGGCTCGTCAGCCACGTCACGGTTAACGGCGCGCTGGCTCAGCTAACCCCGCGCTCGGCCGCCAGCGACGGCAATCTGTATTACGAATGGAACTGCGGGCTCACGCTGCAGCCGGGCGCCAACCCGGTGGCTGCGGTGGCCTGGGACGGCAGCCAGACCATTGGCTCCCGGACCCTGCTGCTGCACTACGGCGCGCCGGCTGCTGTGGCGCTCACGCAGTTCCATCTCACCCAGCGCGGGATTATGCAGAGCAACGCCTGCGACGTTGACAGCCCGCTGGTGGCCGGCAAATTCACCATCGTGCGGATCCAGCTCGACGTGCGCACCGCCCTGGGCGAGCCCAGCTACGTGGACGCCGTCGAGCTGTCGTTGTATCGGCGGATCGAGGGCGCGGACCATCTGGTGGACACGGTTTGGGGGACCCTCTTCAGCCCGTACGTCAGCTCGTTCCAATCGCCGTCCCAGATGGCGGGCATTCATTTTTGGATCCGGGGCGACCAAGTGGATGCCGCAGGCGACTACGCGCTGCGGTTCCAGCCTTACCTGGGCATGGATCCGATCGGCCCGCCGCTCGCCGCGCCGTGTGCCAGCCCGGTGTTCTTCTTCGAGGAGACCCGCCCGATCCGGCTCTACATCCTGGGCGCCGAGGCGCCGGTGTTCTCGCCGCTGCTCGGCGCGCAGCACGTGCAGGACGCCTTCGCCCAGCTGTCGACCGTCGTGCGCGCCTACCCGATCCGCGACGGCTGGTGCGAGTATTGGGATCCGCGGAACATGGGCCTGAAGGTGACGTTCGGCGGGCCGCTGATCTTCTGCGATGGAACCGCGGCCATGACCAATGGCAGCAGCTATTGCCAGGGCACCGGCTACGAGTGGACCTTCAAGGACACGCATCCCAGCGGCATCTGGCGAGCCGACCACGCGCAAGTGGTCGATCTGAGCCTCCCCACCTGCGGGAACGACGGGCTCATCGGCGGCCGTCTGGCCAGCACGAACCTGTTCAATCTGCCGCCCGCCGGAACGTTTGGCGTGTTCCGCGGGGGGGCGCATCCCGGCGATGAGCGCAAGTATTTCGTGCCCTTCGACGACAATCACAACGGCCAGATCGACGCCGAGGACCTCGCGCATTACATCGGGGAATATTGGAACGGCACCCAGTGGTCCACGGACCTGACCGGCTACGCCGCCGGCCAGACCTTCCGCCAGTTCCGGGATCAGAATAGCGATAACTGCTTCGTCGATGGCGAGGGAGAATCGCCCGTGGTGCGGCTCTGGCGCCACGCCAACACCATGCTCTTCGGCCCCGTGGAGGACGCGCGCAAGCGGTTCAATGACTTTGCATTCGCGGGCGACGCTGCGGCCTATGGCTCGCTCTGGTTCCCCGATCGGTTCCACCCGCAGAACGGCGAGTTTTTCATGTATGGGCCGGGCGGCTCGGACGGGGGCGTGCTCTCGTGGGCCCGCGTGCGCCACGACCAGACTATGGCCCACGAGCTGGGCCACAACATCGCCGATCTCAAAGATCTCTATTGGCCATGGATACCCCAGAGCGAGCGCGACGTGCCGGCTTGGCAAGCCTACGTGTTCTACCGGCAGGTGAATGCGACCGGCCTCACCGATATCATGGACGCCTCCAGCAATCCCGACAACCACTTCTTCAATTCCGCCAACTATCTCGCCGTGTTCAACAAGCTCCGCTCCGGCAGCAGCGCCAAATCGGCGGCAGGCCAGGCGGGCCTCGGCCAGATCGGGTTCCGCGTCTGGGGCTTGTTGCAGGGCGATACCCTCCTCTCGGTGGCCAGCGACACGGCCTGGACGGAGGATTTCTCCGAGCCGGATCCCGAGAGCGCCTATTTTCTGCGCCTGCGCGATGAGCGAGCCGTGCTCATCGATCACCGCTTCCCGGTGCGCTGGCTGCACGAGGAATCGCGCCAGCCGCTCTATGCATCGGATATGCTGGCGTTCGACGTTGTGGCGCCGCTGGACCCGGGCGCCGTCCGGGTCGAGCTTTGGCGCGGACGACAGCTCTTGTGGCAGAGGCAACGCTCGCCCAATGCCCCGCAAGTCCAGGTGCTCGCCCCCAACGGCAGCGAGCGGTTCGGCTCCGACGAACCGATGCTCATCCGTTGGTCCGCCGGCGACGCGGACGGCGACAGCCTGCGTTTCAGCGTCAGCTATTCACCCGGCGGCGGCCGCTGGGTGGTGCTGGCCACGGGCCTGCGCAGCGAGGCCCTGGAATGGAACACCGCCCGCCTGGCCGGCGGACGCGAGGCGCTCATCCGCGTCACTGCGGAGGATGGATTCAATTCGGGCGCGGACGACAGCGACCAGGTGTTCACGGTGGCGGGCAAGCCGCCGGTGACGGCGATCGAGGAGCCCATTGCCGGCAGCCGATTCATCGAGGGGCAGCCCATCCCGCTGCGGGGCCACGGCTATGATCCCGAAGGCTTGCCCCTCACGTTCACCTGGTGGATCAACGGCCACTACGCCGGCGACCAGTCCTTGGTGCTGTTGCCGGCGCGCTCGCCAGGCCAATACGCTGCCGAGCTCGCCGTGCGCGACGCCGACGGCGAGCTCGCCACCGCGACCAGCTCCTTCACCGTGCTGGCCGACTCGGATCGCGACGGCATGAGCGACAAGTTCGAGCTGGCCCACGGGCTGGATCCCAGCCTGGCCGCCGACGCGATGGCGGACGACGACCGCGACGGCGTGACCAGCTTCGACGAGTCCTGGCGCGGGCTCAACCCGCGTCATCCTGACACCGACGGCGACGGGGCGCCCGATGGCGAGGAAATCCAGGCGGGCGCCAACCCGCTTGATCCGCTGAGCCGGCCTCCGTGCCAGGCGCCGATGGAAGGCCTGGTCAGCTGGTGGCCGGGCGACCAGCATGCTCTGGACCTGATCGGCGAGAACCACGGGAGCGTCGGAGCCGGCACTTCGTTCGCACTGGGCAAAGTGGCGGCAGCCTTCCAGTTCGATGGCCGCAACGGCGTGGTGATCCCGCATCACGCAAGCCTGCTGCCATCCGCGTTGACCATCGCCCTCTGGATCTATCCCACAAGCTACGACGCCAATCGGATCCTCGAAAAAGGCGGCTACCGCGTCACCGGCGGCTACGGGCTCGAGTTCAATCCGTTCGGCAATACCCGGGTGCGGTTCGTGATCTGGAACACCGTCCCGGTGGTTGTCGACAGCGATGACCCCATACCCGTAAACAGTTGGACCCATGTGGCGGGCACGTTCGACGGCAGCGCGATGAAGCTGTACGTGAACGGCGTCGAGCAAAGCGGCTCCCAGCCGGCGTGGATGAGCGGCAACCTCGCGCCGCTCTGCCTGGGGCGCGCCTCGGCGGCCAACGACCTGCCTTTCCTGGGAGCGCTGGACGAAGTCATGCTGTTCCATCGCGCGCTCGACCCCGAGGAAATCGCTGCGCTCGCGCAAGCGGGCAGCGCGGGCGCCTGCAAGCCCGGGTGCGGCCAGCGGCCGGCGCTGATCCTCCAGCGCGCCGGCGGCCAGCTCGAGATTTCCTGGCCGCTATGCCCTCGCTGGACCCTGGAAGAAACGCCGCGCCTGGACGCGCCGGCGTCCTGGACACCGGTGGACGGCCCCTGCCAGGCACGGCCGGGCCAGTTCTATCTCTCGATCCCAACTTCTGCCGAGACGCGTTTCTACCGCCTGTGCTGGCCGTGAGCCAGGCACCCGAACGCCAACCGCATCCATGCACCAGGGACTGGGCAACGGCAGGCAACGAGGTCAAACATGGTATCCACCCCACGCAGCAACGCCGCAGCAAGGCTGTGAGCCGCGATTCACTGGCCCAGGTTGAGGACGCGGAAGAACCGCTGTGGCGCCGCGCGTGGCACCCGTGCGTTGGTCTCGAAGGTTGCCTCCTGCGATTGCCAGGCGGCATTGGCTGGGTCGTCACACTGCTGAACTCGAAACGGCGGGCTGCCCCCTTGCCACTGGAGTTCGAGCGTTCCCTCCTCGATCCCCATGGACACGGCGAGGATCGACGGAGGGGTCATCCATCGGTAGCACTCCTCACTGATGAGCTGGTGAGCCGCAAAAGTGTTATGAAAACCGTCGCAGTAGAAGCCTGCGGTCGGCGGGCTGGGAAAACCGTACTCCTCCGGGCTCTCCCAAACCGCCGTTGTCCAGGCGAAGAGGTTGGGGCGAAAGACCGTCAGATCATACTCGGCCTGCAACAGGTCGAGGCCGGCATCGAGCAGGGCATCGTACTCGATGGCCATTTCGTTTCTGAAACTCGGGTACATGGCGCGAAAAGCGGGTGCAAACTCGAGCGGCGGGATCCGCGGAATGAGAAAGCTTCTGGCCCCCGCGACGGCCAGCGCACGCACATGGTCGAGCCTGTTGGAGGCTGCGCGTTCGGTCAGCCCCGCGGCGGCCTCCTCCGATCCCCCCACCCAAAACGAAAACAGGCTGTTGGTTGTGGGCGTGGAACTGGCCAGGTAAGCCGCAATCTGCGCGCGGACGGCGGTATTGCCGGCGCCGGCGGCCGAATAGTTGCGCAAGCGGAGCCCGATCCGGTCGGCGAGCTGAACGATCCAAGGCGGGCCCGTCGCGCACATTTGCTGGCCATCGCTGGCGCCGAAGAACACCAGCTCCGACCAGCGCGTCATCAGCAGGAGCCAGGCGGGAGCGCTGGTGATGGTTCCGGCGCCGTTGCTGACGGTGACTTCATAGCCGCCGAGCTGGGCCAGCCCGATGTTGGTGAGCGTGAGACTATTGGTGGTCTGTCCCTCGAGTGGTGTTCCATTGAATCGCCATGCATACGCCAAGGGAGCCGCACCGCTGGCCGAAACGCGGAACTGCGCGTCCTGGCCGAGCGGGACGGCAACATTGCGCGGCGGGGAGGAGATGCGCGGCTGGGCGATCGCCAAGAGGCTGGCGCCGAGCCAGACCAGTGTCAGCGCCAGAGCGCGTTGGAATCGAAGAAGTCTTCGCGGGCCGGCAGGGATAGCGATGTTCGCATTCATAATTTCGTCAAAGCTGGAGTCCACGGCAGCCCGGCGGCGCTCGAGCAACGCGCCACTTTGCTTCCACGCCTTCCAACGGGAAAACGGACGAAAGGTTACAGACCTTCAGGAGAAGCCGCTCTGGCCCTGGCATTCTCCGCCGCCTCGATTTCGGCCAGGGGCGGCGCCTCCCACCTGCGCACGGTTCGCACGGCCTCCTCGCCCACGGAAAGCAAGACCCGGCCGTCCCGCGAGAAAGCCAGTTGACCCACCGACTCGCGGTGGCCTTCGAGCGCGGCAACTTCCTGCCCAGAGCGGAGGTCCCAAAGCCGAATGACG
Organism: uncultured Verrucomicrobiota bacterium; assembly: GCA_964458325.1. GTDB lineage: Bacteria > Verrucomicrobiota > Verrucomicrobiia > Limisphaerales > UBA1319 > JAGMXM01. Next base: position 5,588 of record CAYWIM010000016.1, on the reverse strand, counting down.
CCCTCGCCCGTGCCCGCCGCGAGCGTGCGGTCGTCGGGCGAGATGGCCGCGCTGTTCACCCCGCGCAGGGAGCCGCGCAAGGTGGCTTCACATCTCATCGTCCGCAGATCCCAGGCTTTGATCGTCCCATCGCCGCTCCGGGTGATGAAGCGTGGGGAACGATGGAGAAAAGCGATTTCGTGTGCCATCTTGTGCGGCGTGAACCGCGCCCGCCTCCGGCCGGTGGCACGCTCCCAGATCTCCGATTCGCCGTCGTTGAAGGTGGCGCCGAGCAACATGCCGTCGGCCGACAGCAGCAGACTGGTCACCTGTTCGTGTTCGTGGGGGAAACGGAATGCCTGCTGCAGAGTATCCGTCTGCCAGATGCGCAGCGTGCGGTCCGTCCCGGCGCTGGCCAGCCAGCGTCCGTCCTCGGAAAACGCCAGCGCCTCGACGCGCCCTTCATGGCCCACAAAGGCCGTTCTCTCGAGTGCGTCGGGCAGGCGCCAAGCCTGAATCGGGCCCGCCTCGGTGCTGGCCACGAGGCGAGTGGACCGGGAATCGATCGTGATCCGGAGCGTGTGGGTCCACGGGATCGACAGGGGCCGGACGGGTTTCTCCTGCCAGCTCGCGGTATCCATCAGGCCGAAAGAGCCGTCGGCGCGCAGCAGCCCCGCGACCCCGGCGTCGGCTGCGAGGACGATGAGCCGGACTTCGGCGGGCACCGGCCAGGAGAACCGCGGCTCGGGTGGCGAATGCGCGTCCCAGAGTTTCACGGCCCCATCCTTGCCGGCGCTGACGACCGTGCGGCCATCCGGGGAGAAGGTCACGTCATGGACTTCATCCAGGTGGCCGCGCAAGACGGCGCGAATCTCCCAGCTCGCCACGTCCCACAGCCGAACGGTTTGATCGCACCCGCCGGTCGCCAGCGTGGCGCCATCGGGCGAAAACGCGACCGCGGTGACCACATCAGAGTGGCCGGCGAGCTGGCGCTGTTCCCGTCCGGAACTCAGATCCCAGAGGCGCAAGATTCGATCCGATCCGGCGGACAGGAGCTGGCCGCCGTCCGGGGTGAACGCCAGGTCCTGAACCGCGGCTTGCCAGGGCGGCGTGCGCGTGTGGCCCCGCAGCTCGGCGGATCGTTCGCCGCTCCTCCAGTCCCACACCCGGATTCGCCCGTCAAAGTCGCTGAAGGCCATACGCCGGCCGTCGCGCGACAACGCCACTCGACCGAAGCTGAGGTTGCTTTCGACGTCGAGGTCGGCCAATTCCCGGTGCTCGCGCGCATCCCAGACTTTCACTCCGCGCGAGTCGATCGCCGCCAGAATCCGCCCGTCGCCGGACAGGGCAATCCAGTGGACGGCCTGTTCATGGCGGAGTTCTGCGATTTGCTTCAGGGAGGGAATGCTCCAGATTTTGACGCTGGCGGTTTCATGGCTGCCCGCAAACAGGCTGAGTTCGGCCACCGCAAACAGAATCGGATCGCGGTAGAAGCTGGCCTCCGGCCGGCTCGCGACACATTTCTGGCTGGCCAGATCCCAAAGGCGGAGCGCGTCCTGGGAGCTGAGGGCTGCGAGCCAGCGGTTGTTCGGAGAGACGGCCACGGCGTGGACGAAATTCGAAGCGCCGGCGAGAGTGGCGCGTTCGTGTGTCTGGCAGCGTTGCCAGAGCCAGCGCCATTCCCAGTCGCGGAAATCGGTGGCGATTGATTCGAGACGCGCGGCCCGCGGCGGGTTTGCGGGCCGGTAGCGGGCCAGCAGCGCGCGGGCGCGCCCGAGATTGCTCTCCTCGAGGGCCTGCCGGGCGAGGTTCATGTCCGCAACGTAGGCGTTCTTCAAGGCGGCCAGCTCGGCCAAACGCGCCCGGTGCAGCTGCCCGAGGACAGCCGTGAAACCGGCGATCACCGTCACGGCGAGCGCGGCGATCAGGCTGGCCAGCGCCGGCTTCCGTCCGCACCAACGCCAGGCCCTGGCTAACCGGCTCACAGGCCGCGCCAGGACCGTTTTGCCCTCGAGAAATCGGCCCAGCTCCTCTGCGAGCAGCTTCGCCGTCGCGTAGCGCTTGGCGGGCTCCTTCTCGAGGCACTTGAGGCATACCGTCTCGAGATCGGCCGGCACGCCGGGATCGAGCATCCGCGGCGGCGCCGGGTCCGCATTCAGCACCTGCTGCACGGTCTCCGCCAGCCCTTCGCCCAGAAACGGTGGGTGCCCTGTCAGCGCGTGATACAGGATCGCGCCCAGAGCGAACACGTCGGTGCGCCGGCTCACCGTGCCCCGTTTGCCCGTCGCTTGCTCCGGTGACATGTAGTTCGGGGAGCCCAGCACCTGGCCCGTGATCGTCAATTCCGAGTCTCCCTCGAGCCGCTTGGCCAGGCCAAAATCGACCACGTGCGGCTGTCCTTGCGTGTCGATGAGGACATTCGACGGCTTGAGATCGCGATGGAGAATGCCGCGCTCGTGCGCATAATGAAGCGCTTCGGCGATCGTCTGAACCCAGCCGGCTTGCCGCCGGAAATCCGCGGTCCGCATCCGCCAGTCTGCAAACACCTTGGCCAGGCTCCGCCCCTCGACGAAATCCATCGCGATGAAATGCTGGCCCTGGCAGAACCCGACCTCATGGATGGCGACGATGTTCGGGTGCTGCAGCGCCGCCGTGGCCACCGCCTCGGCGCGGAAACGCTTCACCGACTCCGCCGGCGCGTGCGGCCCGAACAAAAGCAGCTTAAGGGCGACCATCCGATCCAGGCTCTTTTGTCGGGCCTTGTAGACCACGCCCATGCCGCCACGCCCGATCTCCTCGAGCAGCTCATACTCCCCGAAGGACGCGGCGGAGGGTGAGGGGCGGGGGCCGATCGGCGAGGGATGGGTTTTGGGATGCGCGCTCACCGGCGGGCATTCCTCGAAGCCCAATCGGTAGAGGCAGCGCGGACAGAGCCCCTGGGGGGCGTCGGACGGGAGCGGGGCGCCGCAACTCGAGCATGTGCCGGTAACTGGCTTCATCCATTCTCGACTCCGTACAACGGGAGCCATGGCTAACGGTTACACGAGCCTTCGCTCAGCGGCTGACGACCTCGAACAGGTAACGCAGCTCGTCGTCAACCTCCTCCGATCGCGTCACGGTGCAGGCAATCTCTTGACGCAGCAGCTCGCGATAACGCCGCCGCAGCCGGTGGACGGTCACTTTCACCGCCGTCTCGCTCAGACCCAGCCGAGAGCCAGCCTGGGCGTAGGTTTCGGGCGGGCGCTCGCCTAACAGGCCGCCTTGCAGCTCATCGATTAGTAAGCGCGACAAAGCGCCTCGAGTGCGGCCGCGGACTGGGGCGATCCGTGCTTCCCCGCCATCAGCACCACGCTCCAGTGGGTTGTGGCGAAAGCGGCTGATTGTATTCCGGCGCTTTCGTCATCGTTCCGAGTGGCAGCCACGGCCCCACCATAGCATAACGGGGCGTGGGAGATGAGCGAAAAGAGGTCCTTCACGGCGAGGATGGGATTGTGGTAGAGATGGCCGTCAGACCTGCCCGGCGGAGGGTTGGCAGGAGGGTGTTCCGATATGAGTCCTGAATCCGATGTGGCCGCTGAAATCGCGGCAGTGGTGAGCGAATGGCGCACCAAGGCGATGAACGTTGTCGTCCCGGTGGTGGCCCTGATTGGCCTGCCGATGCTCGTGGTGGCCGTGTGGCTGGACGGCTTTCGGATGGGATGGATTTTGCGCGCGGCGGTGGCAGCGGGTTTCCTGATGGTGGTGGCGGCAGCCTGGCGCCGGGACTGGAGCCTGGAGGGGCGCGCGCTGTTCTTTTTTGCCGGGGCATACGGCATCAGCGCGATTCAGTGCGCGTTAACTGGACTTGCGGGGAGTGGGCGGATGGGGCTGTTGCTGCTTCCCATCCTGGCGCTGATCCTGGTGAGCAACCGCGCGGGCTGGCTGGCCGCCGGGATCAGCGCGCTGATGTTTGGGGCAGCCACCGGCTTGGCAGCCGCCGGCCTGCTGGACAAGAGCCTGGTCATCCGCGAGAACAGCACGGACCCGGATTATTGGCTGATGCAATGGGCGATGTGGCTGGTCGCGCTGGTGCCGCTCATGATGTTGTTCGCCCGGTTTCTTGAGGCGCAGATGAGGGTGATGATTGAGGAGCGGCGCACCCGGCGCGAGGTCGAGGCCGCGGCACTGGAGCGCCGCCGATTGGAGGATGAGATCACGCGGATCAGCGAGGAAGAGCAGCGGCGCATCGGCTTGGAACTCCATGACGGTCTGTGCCAGCTTTTGACGGCGACGCTGCTCGAGTGCACGGCGGTTGGGAATAACCTCGAGAGGCGGGGAGCACCCGAGAGCGCCGCGGCGCGGCGGGTTGGCGCGATGCTCGAAGGCTGCATCGGGTCGGCCTACGACGCCGCGAAGGGCCTCTGTCCGGTCGATCTCGATCCGGAATCGATCGCGCCCGCCCTGCAGCGCCTCTGCAGAAGGCTGGAGCAGAGGTCCGGCCTGCAATGCGAGATGCGGGAGACGGGGGAAACGCCCGTGCTCGGCGCCGAGGCGGCGCACCATCTTTATCGCATTGCCCAGGAGGCCGCGAACAATGCCGTCAAACACGCCCGCTGTCGGCGAATCGACATCGAGCTGCAGGGCTCAGCCGAGAGCTGCACCCTGCGCGTGATCGACGACGGGCAAGGCCCGGAGCCGGCGGCAGAGCGCCCGCCCGGCGGCCTGGGGGCTCAGATCATGAATTACCGCGCCAAAGCCATGGGGGGCAAGCTCCAGGTCGAGCACCCCGCAGGCGGGGGGACGGTCGTGATCTGCCAGGTGCCGTGCGGGCAGGCAGCGCAGATCGACAGGGCTGTTTCTCAGAAGTAGAGGATATGGCAGCCAAGGCGGCAAAACCTTTCCGGCTGTTCCTGGTGGATGATCACGCCATGGTGCGGGAAGGCCTGGCGGCTGTGCTGCAGCAGTCCGGGTTCAGCATCTGCGGCCAGGCGGGCAGCCTCGAGGAGGCGCTCGCTCACCCCGGACTTGACTCCGCGGATCTGGCCGTGGTGGACCTTTCGCTCGGGCAAAAGAGCGGCCTGGAGCTGATCCAGGAGCTCCAGGAGAGGCGGCTGCGTTCGCTGGTGTACTCGATGCACGAAGATTCGAACGTGGTCCGGAAGGCGTTTGCCGCCGGAGCAGCCGGCTATGTGACCAAACGCGAGGTGGCCTCCTGCCTGGTCGAAGCCGTCCACAGCGTTCTCGCCGGCAACCGGTATGTGAGCCCGCGGGCCGGGATCGGGCTGGTGGCCAGAGATTGGGTGGAAGCTGAGGCGCACCCGTTCGGCGATCTGAGCGGGCAGCAGCAGCGGCTCTATGAGCTGCTGGGAGAAGGGCTCAGCGGGGAAGAAATCGCCGAGGTGTTGCATGTGAGCCCGCGCACGGTCGAGTCCTATGCCGCCCGGATGATGCAGAAGCTGAACGTGTCGGGCATGAAGGAGCTGCGGCGGGCAGCCATTGCCAAGCGGCTGCGGAGCCGCGGCCAGCCGGATTGAACGGCAACGATTTGGAGAAGCCGCTCCGTAAGGGTCTGTGTAAAAATTAATTCCGATTTTGCTGGAGGGGATTGGGCGGGCTGGCAAGGCGCGACG
>CAYWIM010000015.1:0-59375 GCA_964458325.1 uncultured Verrucomicrobiota bacterium | reverse complement strand
GCGCCGCGCCGAGGCGACGCAGGGCGCATGGGAACATGTGGGCGCGCCCGTCTCGGCCCGCGAGGCTACGGACACTGTCGGCCCGCAGTCCATGTTCTATCGCGTTCAAGGCAACGAGTAGAACCTGCCGCGCACGATGTGTCGGCCGACCAACACATCGTCTCAGGCTTCATCACGAACGGCTGTGTGGCTCGAGCGCACAGCCGTTCGATTCCCCTTTCCCCGCAGCATAGGATTCCATAGCCTGCGTCAATGGAAACGCATTGCACTGGGCTGGGACGGCGCTCTTGGATCCCGCTGTTTGTCATGATGTTGACCGGCAGCTTTGCGGCGCTTGCGACCGCACGAACCTATTACGTGGACGCCGCCGGCGGGGACGATGGATGGGACGGGTTGAAGCCGGAAACCGCATGGCGTTCGCTGGCCAAGGTCAACCACGCGCCGATCGGACCGGGGGACAATGTGTTGTTTCGGCGCGGACAGGCGTGGCGCGGCCAGCTCGTTCCTCGGAGTGGCGATGCGGGCGGCGTCATCACTTACGGCGCGTTTGGGGAAGGGCCGAAGCCAATGCTGCTGGGCTCGGTGTCCGCGGATCGCATCGGTGACTGGAAATCGGCGGGCGAAGGAATCTGGGCCACACCGGCGCCGCGCTTGCATCCGTCCGATCTTCCCGTGGATGTCGGGAATATCATCTTCGATCATGGCCAATCCACCGGCGTGAAGAAGTGGAGCGAAGGCGATCTGCGGGGCGAGGGCGACTTTTACTATGATGCGAAGTCCTGGCGGGTGGTGCTGCGACACGACGCGCATCCGGTCGAGTCTCACTCGAGCATCGAGCTGGCCTTGCGCAGGCACATCATCGACCAGAGCGGGCGCGGGCACGTGACCTATGAGAACCTCGATTTGCGCTACGGGGCGGCGCATGGCATCGGCGGTGCGAGCACGCATCACATCACGGTTCGGAGCTGCGATGTCTCTTGGATCGGCGGCGGCCACCAGATGACGCGGCCGGATGGCCGGCCGGTCCGATACGGCAACGGGATCGAGTTCTGGTCCAATGCGCGCGATTGCCGAGTCGAGGGGTGCCGTCTCTGGGAGATCTACGACGCGGCGCTGACGAACCAGGGGGACGGGACGAACGTCCAGGAAAACATCGTCTACCGCCGGAACGTGATCTGGAACTGCGAATACTCGTTCGAGTACTGGAACCGAGGCGCTGCCAGCCGGACGCGGAACATCCTTTTCGAGCGCAACACGTGCGTCGATGCCGGTTACGGCTGGGGCCACCGCCAGCGTCCGAACCCCAATGGCCGCCACCTGATGTTCTACGACAACAGCGCCGCCACGACGAATTTTGTTGTCCGGTCGAACATCTTTTGCCGCGCGACGGAGAGCCTTCTCTGCCTGCAGGGGCGCGATTGGACGGCCGGGCTGGAGATGAACTCGAACGGCTGGTTCCAGGAGAGCGGCCCGTTTCTTTTATGGGGAAAGGAGGCGGTCAGCGCGGACGCTTTTCGTGATTTCCTGCGGGCGCGCGGGTTCGAGCTGCGCACCTGGACCGCGGACCCGAAGTTTGCGGATCCGGCGCGGCGCGATTACCGGCAGGCGCCGGACAGCCCGCTTCGAGGGGCGGGGATTGGATTTTGAGGGGCGGAAAGCAGGGTGTCCGGCAGGCGCCGGACAGGCAGGAAATGATCCGAGGCGGAATGTTCATTCGCCGTTGCGCTCCCTGTCCAACCGGATATAACTTACGCGTTATGAGACCCACCTTGAAGAGACACGGATGGGCCGCGATGGCGGGCTGTCTGCTGGGCGGCTGGATGATAGGGTGCGCACTGGGTTCTGGCGCCTCTGTTTACGGCGCCGAGCCGGCCGCGGGCGCGGACCGGATTCGCCCCTGGGCGGCGAACCCGCGGTACTGGCAATACAAGGGGGCGCCTGTCCTTTTGCTGGGCGGATCGAAGGACGACAGCCTGTTTCAGATACCGGATCTGAAGGAGCACCTCGATGAGATCCGCGCCGCGGGCGGCAATTACATCCGCAACACGATGAGCGACCGCAACGACAAGGGATTCGAGGTCTATCCGTTCCGGAAGCTGGCGAGTGGAAAGTACGATCTGGAGCAGTGGAACGACGAATACTGGCGCCGGTTCGAGAACATGCTGCGCTGGACGGCGGAGCGGGACATCATCGTCCAGATCGAGGTCTGGGATCGGTTCGATCACTCGACCAAGAACTGGGAGCCGCATCCTTACAACCCGAAGAACAACGTCAACGACACGTATGCGGAATCGGGTTTCGCGGAGCATTACCCCGATCACCCGGGCCAGAACAAGCAGCCGTTCTTTTTCACCACACCCCGCCAGAGGAACAACACGGTCGTGCTGAAGCACCAGCAGCGGTTTGTCGAAAAGATGCTTTCGCACACGCTGCGCTACGACCACGTGCTGTATTGCATGGACAACGAGACGTCGGCCCAGGAGGCATGGGGCGCCTACTGGGCGGAGTTCATCCGGGAGCGAGCCCGCCAGGCCGGCAAGGAGGTCTGCGTCACCGAGATGTGGGATGCCTGGGACCTGAAGGCCGACGAGCACAAGCGCACGTTCGATCACCCCGAGCGCTATGACTTCTGCGACGTCTCGCAAAACAACCAGATGAAGGGCCAGGAACATTGGGACAATTTTCAGTGGGTTCGGGCGCGTTTGGATGGGAAGCCGCGGCCGCTGAACACGGTGAAGACCTACGGCGCGGACGGCGGGCGGTTCGGGGACAACCGGGATGGCGTGGAGCGGTTCTGGAGGCACGTTATTGGCGGGGCGGCATCGGCGCGCTTTCATCGGCCCGATTCGGGGCTGGGGCTTTCCGAGCCGGCGGCGGCTGCCCTGAAAGCGGCTCGCAAGCTCGAATCCGTCATCCGTCTGTGGGATGTCGAGCCGGCCAACCATCTCCTGAGCGAACGCGCGGCGAACGAGGCCTACCTGGCGGCAAAGCCGGGCAGGGCGTATGCGCTCTATTTCACCAACGGCGGCGCCGTCGGCTTGAACCTCGAGGGCGCGCCCGGGCGGTTCGAGGCGCGGTGGGTTGACATCTCGAGCGGGGAATGGGGCAAACGCGAGACAATCGAGGGAGGTCGAGTGGCGATGGTCAAGGCGCCCGGCGGAGGGCATTGGGCGGCGGCGATTGTGAGAGCGGATGCGGCACGGGCGGTGCCGGCGGCCAAAGGCCCCCTTCGGCTGCACCCATCCAATCCGCGGTACTTTACCGATGACGGCCGGCGCGCCGTTTATCTCACGGGCTCGCACACGTGGGACAACTTGCAGGACATGGGCGAGAGCGATCCGCCGGCGGCGTTCGACTTTGGCGCCTACCTGGATTTCCTGGCCGAGCGCGATCACAATTTCATCCGTCTCTGGCGGTGGGAGCTGGTGAGCTGGGACACGAAGGCGAACAACGAAAAGGCGGCCAAGCGTCTGGTGGCATCGCCTCATCCCTGGATGCGGACGGGGCCCGGCCAGGCGCTGGATGGCAAACCCCGGTTTGACCTCGGCCGGTTCAACGAGGCTTATTTCCAGAGGCTTCGCTCCCGAATCGAGGCCGCGCGCGACCGCGGGATTTACGTTTCGGTGATGCTGTTTGAAGGGTGGGGGCTGCAGCATGTGGACAACGCCTGGAAAGCCCACCCGTTTCATCCCGACAACCACGTCGACGGGCTCCGTGCGGACGCCGATGGCGACGGGCGCGGTCTTGCGGTCCACACCCTGCGCGTCCCGGCCGTGACACGGATCCAGGAAGCGTATGTCCGCCAACTCATCGACACTGTGAACGACCTCGACAACGTGCTGTTCGAGATCTCGAACGAGAACGGCGCCTACTCGGTCGAGTGGCAGGAGCATTTCATCCGGTTCGTGCACGATTACGAGAAGGGCAAGCCCAAGCAGCATCCGGTGGGCATGACCTTTCCCTACTCGCGCGATCCGAAACAGCGGGGGTCCAACACCCAGCTGTTCCAGAGCTCGGCGGACTGGATCTCGCCGAACCCGGACGCAGGCAAGTTCAATTACCGGACCAATCCGCCGGCTGCCGACGGGCGCAAGGTCATTGTGGCGGACACCGACCATTTTTGGGGTATTGGTGGAGATGCGGCCTGGGTGTGGAAGAGCATGTTGCGCGGGCTGAATCCAATTTTCATGGATCCATACAAAGAGATTGTGCTGCAAGGCGGGACCGGGTCGCAATGGGAGCCAGTGCGCCGCGCGATGGGCGTGACAAGACGTTTGGCAGAGCGGATCGAGCTTGCGCTGCTGAAGCCGATGCCCGAGCTGGCCTCGACGCGGTACTGCATGGCATGCCCTGGACAGGCGTATCTGGCGTATCTGCCCGGAGGCGGTGAGATCACGGTGGATCTCTCGGGGGTTGCGGGGATGCTGTCGGTCGAGTGGATTCGCGCCAGCGATGGAACTCGTGAGCCGGCCGGCGGGGTGGCCGGCGGGGGCCAGCGCAAATTCAAGGCGCCGTTTCCAGGTCCCGCGGCGCTCTATTTGAGGAACTGAGGGCGAGAGGGCAGGCTGAGTCGGAGTTGCGCATTGCGGACCGCCGAGTAGAATCAGCTTAGTGAAAGAAGTCGCGATGCTGCTCAATGCGATGCGCCAGGCCGGCGTGATATTGGATTATGCATTGTTTGGCGCCGCCGCTCAGATGCGCTATACGGAAGCGGTGGCCACATTTGACGCGGATGTTTTGGTTGGGCTGCCGACGATGGAGGGATTGGATATTTTGCGACCGGTGTATGAGTATTGCATCCGGCAGGGTTGGCAGGCCGAAGGGGAGGCAATTCGCGTTGGAGCTTGGCCGGTGCAATTGATCCCCGTGTTCAATTCGCTGACGCGCGAGGCGCTTGCTGCCGCGGAGACAGCCGATTTCGACGGTGTGCCATTTCGTGTCGTGAGCGCGGTCTACCTGGCCGTGATCGCTCTGAGCGTTGGGCGGGCAAAGGACTTTGCCCGAATCCTCGCTTTGCTGGATGCTCAGGCCGTGACGCGTCCCGCCGTGGAGGAATTGGCGACGCGGCATGGGTTGACGGAAGCCTGGCAGCGGTTTGAGAACCGGTTTCTTGATGGACGCTGACCTGCAGAGAATGTTGGATGCCCAAGCCAGGTGGCAGCGATCTCGCACGCGGCTCCCCTGGCCGGAGAAGATCCGCATGGCACGTGCGATGCGCGATGCCGCGAATGGCTTGCGGGCGCAGTCACAACCCCGAACGAGCGCCGCCAAGGCGCTGGCGCCGCTCTCCGAGCTGAGTGGCGATGGGCACTCTCCCAACTCCACCGGCTCATGAAAGGCCAAATGAATAGAGATTATCTGCAAGATCGCCGGACCTTCCTAAAGTCCACCGCTGCGCTGGCTGCGCTCGCTGCGTGGCCGATCGGTTTCGCAGCGCAACCGGCCGCGCTGGCTGGGGAGCTGGCCGCCGGCCGCAAAAAGAAGCCCGGCCTGGTGCGCGGCGCGTTCTTCTATCCGCCTGCCCAGCTGGTTCTCGATGGGAAATGCGAAGATAGCTGGGGCAAGCATCAATGGTTTACGTGGCCAGGGAATCAATTCGAGCCGGAGCAGCAGCAAGCGAAGTTCACCGAGCGCCTGCGCGAGATCGGCGCCGGACTCGACCTCGAGCTGCGATTGGATGAAAAGGCGATTTACACCGATGCGGCCATCGAGGCATTTGTGGGCGAGATCGAGCAATCGAAGCCGGAGGCATTGCTTCTGGTGAATTTCTGGAACACATTCAGCGCGAAGCTCGAGCCGATCCTGGCGGCCTACAAGGGGCCGATCATCGTTTATCACCCGGTCGGATCGAACCACCAGTTGCCGCCGGAGTTCCTGCGGGTGGCGCCGCGCGTTCAGTACATCCATTCGATCGAGAACTGGGAAGCGATCGAGCGCGGTTTGCGCGCCGTTCACGCCAAGGTGCGGATGGCGCAGAGCCGGATGCTGCGTGTTTCGGGCCAACTCAAGACCGAGGCGGACGATGCCGAGCCGTTCTTCCAATTGCCGATCCACGGTGTTCCCGCCGGCGACTTCAACCGGGTCTTTGACGAGATCGTCCTGACGGATGAGGAGATCGCTTTGGCGCGCTTGATGCGGCGCCGGGCGCTGTCGGTGACCGATCTCGAGGACAAGGCATTTCTCGATGCGGTTCGAGCCCATGTTGCGGTGGGCAAGATGCTCGAGCGGCACCAGGCGGATGCGATTACCATCGAGTGCTTGTTTCTCAAGCATCGGAAGCCCTGCCTGAGTTTCTCGCTGAACAACGGCAACCTGATCCCGTGCGGCTGCGAGAACCACCTCGATGCCACTCTCACCCTGATGCTGGGAGCGAGCCTGTTCGGCCGGGGCGGGTTCCAGCACAATCCGGACTTCGACACCGAGCGCAACCAATATTACGCTTCGCACTGCACCTGCACGACCAAGCTGCACGGGCCGAAAGAGAAGGAATCGCCGTACCGCCTCCGGCCATTCTTCCACCAGCTCCCAAAGACGGTCGCGTTCGATGTGGAGTGGCCGCCGGGCGAGCCCGCCACGCTGTGCAAATATCAGTCAGGCAAAAGCGTGCTGGATGCATGGCGCGGGCAGGTGATCGGATCGCCCACATGCCCGCCTGCCGGCGGTTGCGCCACGCGCGCGCTTGTCAGCATCGACGGCGTGACCGACGTGTGCAGCGTCTATTCCGGTCCGCATCCAGTGCTGTATTGTGGCGATTTCACCCGGCACGCCAAGGTATTTGCGCAACTGTATGGGCTGGCCATCCGCACCAATGCCTGAGCGCGATCCAACCGATCGAGGAGAGGGCGAGATGGGTGAATGCGAGGGGCCCGGCATGGGAGAGCCGGGGTCGCATCCGCCGCCTGCGCTGAGGCCGGGCACGCTGTACCTGGTGGCGACGCCGATTGGCAACCGGGAAGACATTACGCTCCGAGCGTTGCGGGTGTTGCGGGAATGCGATGTGGTTGCGGCCGAGGACACGCGGCATACGGGCCAGCTCCTGAAGCATTACAGGATCGCCAAGCCGCTGCTGAGCTGCTTTGAATTCAACGAGGCCCGGCGGAGCGAGGAGATCCTCGAGCGGCTGCGCCGGGGAGAGCGGGTGGCGCTGGTGACGGATGCAGGAAGCCCGGGCATCAGCGATCCCGGAGAGCGGGTGGTGGTGGCAGCTCTCGAAGCGGGTTTGCGGGTCGAGCCGGTGCCGGGGGCGTGCGCGATGGTGGCGGCGCTGACCGCCAGCGGCATGCCGGCCAGCGAGTTCCATTTCGTGGGATTCCTGCCTCACAAGTCCGGCCAGCGGCGCCGGGTGCTCGAGCGGCTGGCGCACTGCCGAGGCACGCTTGTGTTCTACGAGTCGCCGTATCGTATCGAGAGGCTCCTGGTTGAGTTGCACGAGGTGTATCCCGAGCGGCCGGCAACGATCGCGCGCGAGATCACCAAGAAATTCGAGGAATTCCTTCGGGGAACCCCGGCGGAATTGCTGGCGCGGGTGCGGCAGCGTCCGATCAGGGGTGAAGTGGTCGTGATGGTGGGCGGGGCAGGAAGGGAAGAATGATGAAGCCACATGCGTCTTGGATCGCGGGCGTCCTGGTCTGTCTGGCGGCGGCGTGGCCCCAAGACGCCGAGGGTGGGCCGTACGTGAACGGGCGGTTCCAGGGGCGGATCGCCTACAGCGCCGATGGCAACCACAATGATCCAGACGATTGGATCGCCTCGCCGGTCGCGCTGGCGATCTTTGCGGCCTCAGGCCTGAAAGATCGACTGGTCCACTTTGACTACAACTGCATCCTGCCCCGGACGGATTCGGAATGGGAGAAGATCCATGCCGAGAGCGTGCTCGGTGCGGCGGAGCGATACGGCTACGATCGGTCGCTGCTTTTCGATTGCCGGCGGGACCTGGATGGAGCGGTGGCCAGCCTGGCCCGAGCGATCGACCAATCGACGCCCGACAACCCGCTCTATCTGATCATCGCCGGGCCGATGGAGATGCCGTATCTGGCGATCGAGAAATCCAATCCCGCCAAGCGGGCACTGGTCTATTGCATCTCGCACAGCCGGTGGAACGATGGCTACGCATCGAGCTACCTGTTCAACCGCACCAAGCGGGACGTGATTGGGCAAGACGTCCGCTGGGTGCAGATTCGGGACCAGAACCGGCTGCTGAGCTTCGGCCGATTCGGGCAGCGGGCTGCGCCGGGAGAATTCGAGCCCTATTTTTGGATGCGGGATTCGCGCGATGCCAAGGTGCGCTGGCTTTGGGAGCGGATGGTGGTCTCGACGCGGCCGGATCCTTCGGATGCGGGGATGGCGTGGTTTCTGGCAACGGGCGACGAGGAGTGCGATCCGGCGAAGCTCAAGGGGCTGCTCGATGGCGGCGCGGCTGTCGCGCCGATCCGGGCGCGCCAGCGGGTGCGGCTCGAAGCCGAGAATTTCCATCGGCTCGAGGGCTTCCAGGTGGAGGATCGGGACCGGGACGCATCGCATCGCCTCAATGTCCGGCTCGAGGAGGCCGCGGGGCGGATCCGGACGCGATGGGACGAGCCGTATGTGGGGGCGGCCGGGCGGTATGATGTGGAGATACGGCACCGGGGCGGGCGGGCGGGCGGCGGCCTTTTGGCGCTGAGGGTGGGTGGAGCGAAGCAAGGGGACGCATGGCGGACGGCCGCCGCGGATGCGGGCTGGCAATCGCACACCGTGGCCGATGTCGCGATTAGGATCGGCGACGAGCTGGCGGTCGAAGCGGAAGCGGGGGGCGGCGGCCGGCTCCAGATCGACTATGTGGAGATGAAGAGCCGTTAGCGCTTCACCGGCAGGCGAGTGATATCCATGACAGATCGAACGAAGAGGACGGATGCGGCTGGCCGCGTGAATGCCGGTTGCCCCCTCATTATGAACAAGAGCATTCCAATCACAAAAACAATCACGCCGGTTCTTGGACTTCTGCTCTGTCTGGGCAGCGCATCCTTGTGGGCGGCTGAGCCGGCGGAGGCGAAAGAGCGTGAGAAGATGGCGGGCGTGTGGAAGGGGTTCACGGTCGAGGGGCGGGGCGAACAACCCGACCGCGGGCCGGTCAAGCTCGAGCTGCGCATCACGGAGAAAGAGATTGCCGGCCTCGAATTCAAGGGCGACAAGGTCATCGACCATGGCAAGGGCGCTTACGTTCTCGACCTGACGAAGTCGCCGGCCGTGCTCGATGCCGCCAAGGTGAACGAGCTCGGCCGGAAGCAGGAGTTCGTGGGCATTTACACGCTCGAGGGGGATACGCTCCGATGGTGCGTCAGCCCCCGGAAGGTGCGTCCGAAGGAGTTTCGCACGGGGGATGGCGGCTACTTATTGATCCTGAAGCGCCAGCCGCCGCAGCCGATCCAGACACAGAATCGTGAAGAGTCGAATCGCAAACCATGAACAACCAACGCATGATCCATCGTCAATTGTCACTGGCAGGCTGGAGCGTATCGGTTCCGGTCTGGATTTGTCTTCTGGCCATCGGAGCTGGGGTGGCAGCCGGCGCGCCAGCGCGAACCATTCTCCAATCGGAAAAGCCGC
The DNA here is from genome assembly GCA_964458325.1 of uncultured Verrucomicrobiota bacterium. Taxonomy (GTDB): domain Bacteria; phylum Verrucomicrobiota; class Verrucomicrobiia; order Limisphaerales; family UBA1319; genus JAGMXM01. The sequence continues at coordinate 49,793 of CAYWIM010000015.1, read as the reverse complement.
GCATGGTGGTCATGACGGATATCGGCGGCGATCCGGATGACGAGCAATCCATCGTGCGGTTTCTGCTCTACGCCTGCGATTTCGAGGTCGAGGGATTGTGCACGGGGTTCGGACACGGGCACTACAAGGTGACGCATCCGGAGCTGATCCGGAAAGCGGTGGACGCTTACGGGCAGGTGCTCCCGAACCTGCGCACGCATCGTCCGGATTACCCATCGCACGCGCAGCTGGTGGCGCTGATCAAGGACGGCTCGAACGGCGATCCGCACTCGGTCGGCCCGGGGCGGGACTCGGAAGCATCGGACTGGATCATCCGCGTGGTGGATCGGGACGATCCGCGGCCGGTGTGGTTCTCGATCTGGGGAGGCCCGCGCGAGCTGGCTCAGGCGATTTGGAAAGTGCAAGAGACGCGATCGGCCGAGCAGCTCGCGGCTTTCAAACGCAAGATCCGTGTCCACTCGATTGCCGATCAGGACCGGACGGCATTGTGGGTGAAGGAGAACCATCCCGATGTCTTCTGGATATTCTCCGACGGGCAATTCCGCGGCATCTGGCGGGAGGGGGACCAGGGGATAGTCTCCTCCGAATGGCTCGAGGCGAATGTGCGAACCGGGCACGGCGCCTTGGGCGCCGTTTATCCGGCGAAGGCTTCGGGGAAAGCGGGCGTGAAGGAAGGCGACACGCCGTCATTTCTGTATCTATTGCCCAATGGGCTGAGCGATCCGGAGCAGCCGGGGTGGGGCAACTGGGGTGGCCGATTCGAGCTCAGCGGGAAGGGGAAGGAGTTCGTCTCCGCCCAAGACAATCGCGGTGGGGCGCCGGACATGCTTTATGCGGTTCACCGGTGGCGGACGGCGTATCAGAACGAATTCGAGGCGCGGGCGGATTGGTGCGTGAAACCGTATGAGGGGGCGAATCACGAGCCTTCGGCGGCGCTGAACGGCGATGCGGGGCGGCGGGTTCTCGAGATCGAAGCGGATCCGGGTGCGGCCGTAAGGCTCTCGGCCGCCGGCTCGACCGATCCGGATGGCGGCGCGCTTCGTTTCCGCTGGTGGATCTATGTGGAAGCCGGCACCTATTGGGCGGCGCCGCCGATCCAGGGCGCCGAGACCGAGGTTGCAACCATTCGGATTCCGCCGGACGCGTCGGGCCGGACGATCCACGTGATTCTCGAGGCAATCGATGCGGGCAAGCCGCCGCTGACGGCGTATCGCCGGGCGGTTCTGAAGGTGCGCGGCCAGCCGCTGCCCCCGCCGCCTGGAGTCCAGGCACGCCCGGCGGAGGCGCTGCCGCCGCCAGGGGAGTTTGTGCCGGCGCCGGCGGGGCCGTGGAAGCTCCTGCGCGCGGTGAATGTCAACGGCAAACCGGTCGAGATTGATGGTCTGCGATGGGAGGGCGGCAACGCGCCGGATTTCGCATGCAACGGCAAGCCGCTGGCGGTTGCCGATCTGAAGCTGCAGCCGCCTGCGGACGCGGGTCGCCAGGCGATGCTGACCGATTTCAAGTTCGATCGGAACCTCCAGGTTGTGTTTCGCAATCTGCCGGCGGGGACCTACGCGCTATTCGTCTACATCCTCGAAGACAACCGGTCGGAGAACTTGAGCTTCTGGGTGGAGGGGCGGCCAGTCCTGCGGAACTACTCGAGCGGCCAGGCGGGGCAGTGGCGCCGGCTGGGGCCGTGGATGGCCCGGGTGATCGATGGCGCCTTGGATCTGAAGGGCGAGGGCGGAGCGGTCAACCTTTCCGGGATCGAGCTGTGGAAGCGCTGAGCGGCCCAGGAGCGCGGCGCGGATCGATCGCGATGCGATGGGGGGCCGTGGCGCTATGGGCCGTGGGGCTTGGCTGGGCTGCGGAGGGCGAGATTGCCTTCCGCGACGTGACGGAGAGGGCGGGGCTGCTGCAGCCGCTGGCGGGCATGATGGGCCATGGCGGCGCATGGGGCGATGTTGACGGGGACGGCCATCTGGATCTGTTTGTCGGCGGTTTCTGCGATCGGCCGGCTGTCGAATACCATCCCGCCTCGGGACCGGTTCCCAGCGGCCTGTTTCGGAACCTCGGGAACGGACAGTTCGATCGGGTGCGCGGCACGCCAGCCGAGTTTTACGGGCGCACGAGCGGCGCCGTATTTGCCGATCTCGACAACGACGGCGGTCTCGAGCTCTATGCCGCCAACAACGCGCGGCTCGAGCCCAGCCGCGCCGAAGAGCCGCAGCGCTCCGCGCAAATCCGCCGAAGCATCCTGTTTCGCAACGCCAGGGGGCGGCTCCTGGACCTGCCGCGGGACAGCGGCGCCTGCCCCGACACGCTGTGGAGCGCGCGCAATATCGGCGTCTTCGATTACGACGGCGACGGCTGGCTCGATCTGTTTCTCGTGTCCGACAGGTTCACGCGCAACCCGCGGTCGGCCCTGTTGCGGAACCTGGGCGGATTGCGGTTCGAGGATGCGACTTGCCATGCCGGATTGCCGGAGGACATCTGGGGGCTGGGGCTGGCGGTGGGGGATCTGAACGAGGACAGCCGGCCGGACTTTTTCGTGCCCCATTCGAACCGCTTGTTTCTGAGTCAGCCCGGCAACCGCTATCGCGAGGCGGTCGAGCTGCGGGCGGTCTTTGCCCATGCGCCGATCGATGCCGAGGACTGGCCCTGCGGAGCGGCCTTTGGCGACCTGAATCGCGACGGCCGGCTCGATCTGGCAGTGAGCGCCCATTGCCGCCAGGCCCGCAACCGGCTGTTTCTCAACGAGGGATCGCGGGACGGTGCGCCGCAATTTCGCGAGATCACGCTCGAGGCGGGATTGTCGGACATCGTGCCGGTCCGATGCCCGCATGTGGAGATCCAGGATTTCGACAACGACGGATGGCCTGATGTTTATCTGTCGGCGGCATGGGATGAGGCGGGGCGCATCACGCCGCTGATCTACCGGCACGACGGCCTTCGGGAGGGCCAGCCGCGCCTGACGCCGCCGCGGCCCATCGGCGGTCCGATGATGTATTTCCCGGCAGGGCCGTCCGGCGACTACGACAACGATGGGCGGCTGGACCTGTTCCTGGTCAACTGGTTTGCGGACAATCATTGCCGGCTGCTGCGGAACGAGACGGCGCCGCGCTGCTGGCTCCAGGTGCGCGTGACCGGCCGCCGCACGAACGCGATGGGCCTTGGGGCCAAGGTGAGGGTCTATCGAGCAGGCCGGATGGGCATGGCGGAAGATCTGCTGGGGTTCCAGGAGCTTCATATCGGCTACGGGTACGCCAGCGGGCAGGAAGCCATCTGCCATTTTGGATTGGACAAGGAAACCTCGGTGGACGTTCTCGCCGCCCTGCCCAACGGCGTCGAGATCCGCCGGCCCCGAACCCGCGCCAACCAGCGTGTGCATCTGGTGGAACCATGAATCGTCCCATGCCATTGCCTCCCGCCATCCGAATCCTTGCGGTCATGATTCTGTCGGGAGCTCACCTCCCGGCCGCTGACTCCGTTGCGGCGTCCGCGGATCCTTCCTTTCCGCCTGCCTTTCCGGATGGAAAGACCGTCGTGCGCATGCAGACGAATGCGTTCCTGCGGGCTCCGCCCACCCTGCGCGCCGATGTGGTGGTTGCCCAAGCGCCGCCGATCATCGAGGCGATGTATTATCCAGGCCAGGATTACCCAGGGAAACCATGGTCATGCTGGGGGGACGGCGTTGCCGTGGATGGCAAGTACTACTCGGCGATCGGCGATCACTGGGCGCCGCGCGGCAACGCCTTTGTGTTCGAATACGACGCCGCGGCCCGATCTCTGCGGCGGGTCGTGAACCTCGAGGAAACGCTGGCCTTGCCCGAAGGGCATTACACACCGGGCAAGATCCACAGCCGAGTGGACGCGGGTGGCGATGGCTGGCTTTACTTCGCCACCCATCGCGGCTCGCCGCGCGTCACCACGGACGAACACCACTATCGCGGAGACTGGATTCTCCGCTGGCATCCGGGGCGCGACCGGACGGAGATCGTCGCGGCAGCGCCCATACCCAGGCACAGCATTCCGGCCAGCGTGCTCGATCCCATGCGGTTGATTTTCTACGGGGGCACGGCGCCGCCTGTGGACCGCGAGGCGGCGGAAGGGATCCGGTTCTTCGCCTACGATGTGCGGGCCCGGAGAGTGCTCCACGAGGGCCCGAACGGACCGGCGCGATGTCTGGCCCTGGCGCAGTCCACCGGGCGCGTCTATTTCGTTCCGGGCAATGAGTTGGGGCCGCTGATGCGGTTCGATCCAGCCGCGGGAGGTCCGCCCATCGGCATCGGCGCCGAGATCGGCATGCGCGCTGCGACCAGGGAGACGCCGGCTGGCGTTATTTACGCCGTCTCCAATGGGCAAGGCGAGCGCGAGGCCATTCTCTACGCGATCCAGACTCGGGGTGAGCGGGTCGAGCGGATCGGGCCCGCGGCCGTGGGGACGCAGAACTACATCACCAGCCTCGATGCGGATGCGGCCGGGCGGTACCTTTACTACGTGCCGGGCGCGCACGGGGGCAGCGAGCGGGATGGATGCCCGGTTGTCCAGTATGACACGCGCCATCGCCGGAAGAAGGTGATCGCATTCCTGCACCCGTATTTCGAGCAGGCCTGCGGCTGCACCTTGCGCGGGACGTTCAGCTCTGCCCTCTCGCCCAAGGGCGACACGCTGTATGTCACATGGAACAACAGCCGCGGCGGCCGGGCGTGGGATTCGTGCCTGCTGACTGCGATCCACATTCCCGAGTCCGAGCGCGAGCGTTGACGGCGGCGTTCGGCAACCGCCGATGGTGTTGTCAGGACGGTGGCAATGGCATAATGTCCCGGATTGAATGAACTGCATGAAACCGATTCTGACAGCGATCTGTGCCCTGGCGGCCTGCCATGGGCTTCTGGCGTCCGAACTGCGTCTGCCCGACCCGCTCACAACGGCCGGCGGCGCGAAGGTCACCTCGGCGAATGCGTGGCGGCAAACGCGGCGGCCGGAGGTCCTGGAGCTGTTCCGGACGCACGTCTACGGCCGGGCGCCGATCGGGCGGCCCGAGAGCCTGAAGTTCGAGACCGTCGAGTCAGCCCAGGGGGCGATGGATGGCGCAGCGATCCGCAAGCAGGTGAAGATCTCCTACCGCGGCCCGGGCGGCGAGGGGGCGATCCACCTCGTGCTGTTTGTCCCGCAACGGTCGAAGCCGGCGCCTTGCTTTCTCCTGATCTGCAATCGCGGAGCGACCAACATCGATCCGACGCGCGCGATCCGGTCCGCTTTCTGGCCTGCGGAGCAGATCGTGGCCCGGGGCTATGCGGCAGCGGCGTTCCTGAACGCGGATGTGGATCCGGACCGGCACGACGGGTTCACCAACGGGGTGCATGGCATCTTCGATCCGCCCGGGATCCGGCGGCCGGCTGACGCCTGGGGGACCATTGCAGCCTGGGCGTGGGGGGCGAGCCGCGTCATGGACTATCTGGAGACGGATCCGGACATCGATGCGCGGCGCGTGGCGGTGATTGGCCATTCCCGGGGTGGAAAGACGGCTCTCTGGGCTGGCGCTGAAGACGAGCGGTTCGCGATGGTGATCAGCAACGATTCCGGCTGCGGCGGGGCGGCCCTGGCCCGTCGGCGTCAGCCCAAGGCCGAGACCATCCGGGCGATCAATCGCGGCTTTCCACACTGGTTCTGCCAGAATTACCACGGGTATGCGGATCGCGAGGGCGATCTGCCGGTCGATCAGCACATGCTGGCCGCGCTGATTGCGCCGCGCCTGCTCTGCATCGGGAGCGCCAGCGAGGATCTCTGGGCGGATCCGGAAGGGGAGTATCTCTCCGGTCTCGAGGCGGGCCCTGTCTACCGGCTCTTTGGCAAGCGAGGGTTGGTGTCCGACGGCTGGCCGCCGCCCGACTCGCCGCGGCAGGACGGATCGATCGGATATCATCTGCGCACCGGCAAGCATGGCCTGACCGAATCCGATTGGAAGTGGTACATGGATTTTGCCGACCGACACCTGAAAGCCAAGTAGTCTGAGGCGCTGGCGGGGCCTGCGAAAAGGATTGGGGCGGAGAAGGCTCCATGCTCGATGCAAGCGTGGGGCCCGTTGCCCAGCCGGCTCGGAACACTCATCAAGCAGGCCGATCCGATGCGATTGGCAAACGAAGTCATGACAGGACTTTCCGAATCACTCTTTCGCGAGGTTCGCCCGGAGTTCTTCCGGGTGTTGGCGGGGCCGTTGGCGGGGCTGTATGTGGATGTGCTGGATTGCCTCGAGCGCGAGGCGGGGCAACGAAGCGGCGGCCTCGAGCGCGAGGAAGCGCTGGCGCTGGTCGAGCCGGTGGTCGAGCGGCATGGGGCTCTGGCGGGCGATGCAGGCGATCCCCTCACGCTCGCGGCGACGGTCCGGGACAAGGCGCGGGTGGTGGTCGAGACGCTGAAGCAGGCCGGATGGCTGGAGGAACCCGAGCGATCGGACTGGCGGCGCCTGGTATTCTTCGATTCGAACGGGGCTCTCCTGGTTCAGGCGCTGCGCAAGATCGCTTTCCCGGAAGCGGCGGTGTTTTCGGACAAGCTGGTGAGCGTGTGTGTCACCTTGGCCAGCCGGGGCGCGCTGGCCGAACAGCCGTGGGCGCAGGTCGAGAGCTGCGCTGTCAGCCTGCAAACCGGACTTGCTGAACTGCGAGGCATGGCGAAGTCGATTGTCCGGCACACGAAACAGCAGCTCGCCGCCGCGACGCTCAAGGAAAACCTGGCGCTGCTGTTCGACCACTTTGTCGAGCGCATTGGCCGCGCGTGCTACGCGCAGCTGGTTCATGCCCGGCTTCCGTCGAAGCTGGCTGAAGCGCGTCGCGGTTTGGAGGAATTGGAGAGCAATGCCGACCTGCTCACGAAGATGCAGACGGAGGTCATGCGTCGAGATCCGGCGCTGTCGCCGGAAGCGGCGATGGCGCGCGTGCGGCTGAGGGTGAACGATCTGGGCGAGCTTCTGGACCAGGTGGAGCCGCTGGCCGATGCGATTGATCGGCGCACGGCGGAGTTTGCCCGGCGGTCGCAAGCCCGGTTCCGCTATCTGCAGGAGACCGCCAGCGAGAACCGCGCGCGGATGCAGGATTTCTTCGAAACGCTCAACCGGCACTTCGCGGGCCACCGGGTCCGGGAGCTGGACGACCTCGGCGTCGAGTTCCCCGCGCTGCTCCTGCACGATCCGCGGATAATCGGCGGCATGGAATCGCTCTACAGCCCGCGGCTCCGCGGTGTGGCGGGGGAGATCGACCCGCTGGAAGAGTCCGATGCGCAGCAGCAGGACCGCACGCTGGCGCAGCTCGAGATCACATTGCGCGATTCGCTCACGGTGAGCCGCGCCAACCGCTTCGTCGCCGCGCTGCCTGGCGGACGCGGTGATCGGGCGGAGTCCGCCGCGCTGTTGCGGGATCACGTCCATAACGACGAGGACGTGGCGAGCCTGATTGCCTGCCTGCTGCATGCGCACTCCGCCGACGCTCGATTCCGGGTCGAGGTCCCGCGCCGGGAGACGGAGGCCGACGCGGGCGAATTCGACCAGAAGCTTGGCTATCGTGTGGAACGCTTTACCCTGATCAAGAAATGAACTCGATGGACGCGACGCCGATCGCCTCGGGACTGCTGGGGCGGCTGCCGCCTCATGACCGCGAGCGGCTGGGCGAGGCCCTGCGGCGGCTGCTCGCGCACGGGTCCATCCTCGGCCTGCAACCGGCGCAAACCGACCTGTACCACTGGTGCTACCAGAACCGCGAGTGGGTGGATGAGCTGGCGGCGCTGCTCGATCTCCAGCTGCATTGGGAGCATCAAGACCGCACGGTCCAGGCGGTGCCGCAGAGCGCCGCGTTTCTTTTGCGGCTGCGTTTGGACGCCACCCTGGTCCTGCTGACGCTCTGGTACGAGTTCGACACGGCCGTGCGGGATCGGGGGGAGACGCCTCCCATTCGCCTGACGGCTCAGCAGCTCAACGACGCCCTCAGCGCCAAGTTCGAGCCGCTGCGCAAGCACCTGCCCAGCCCGACGCGTCTCCGTGAAATCCTGGCCCTGGCGCAGCGGAAGAACCTGGTCCGATTCACCCCGGACGCGGCCCTGGAGCGCTCGCCGATCGAGGTTCTGCCGACGCTCAAGCGCGTGATCCCGTTCCAGAACATCGAGGAATGGACCCGGAACGCCGACCGATATCTGGCTGGGGCGAAGGAGGGCGCACCGGACGAGCCTATCGAGCCGGAGCCATCGGATGAGACTCGATGGGAGGAGGGCGAATGAGCCGCGCGATCCGCCTTAGCCGCATCCATGCCTTGAACTGGTATGGATACAAGGACTCGATCGCGGTCGAGGGCAACGTGCTGCTGGCCGGCGTCACCGGCTCAGGCAAGTCGATCCTGATGGATCTGGTCCAGCTTGTTCTCGTCGGCGACCAGCGTTTGATCCGATTCAACCAGTCGGCGACCGGGGACCGGTCCGGGCGCACGCTCAAAGGCTACTGCCTGGGGGACACGAAAGAGGAGGAAAACGGCGCCACGCAGTACATGCGGCAAAGCGCGATCACATACGCCGCATTGGAATTCACCTGGCCGGGGGATCGCCGGGCGGAAACATGGGGTCTGCGTGTCGAGTTTGCCAGCGCTGCGGAGGCGCATGGGAAGGTGACGCCGTTCTTCATCCCGGACACCCTCGAGCGCGGCGATTTCCTCGATCCCGAAAAGCGCCCGCTGGATTACGCGGCGTTCAAGGCATTTGCCGAGGGCTGCGGGGGCCGGCTTTACACCGAGGGCATCGATGCCTACCTGAGGGACATGGCGCAGCCGGCGCACCTGAACTTCGAGCGCGGAGTGCTCCGGTCCCTGCTGCCGACGGCGATGTCGTTCACCTTTCTGAGGAGCTTCAACGAGTTTTGCCGGCAATTCATCCTGCCGGCCGACAGGCTGGACGTGACCGACGTGACGGCCAGCTACCGGACGTTTCTCGGCTACGAGCGCGACCTCGCGCAGCTCAGCGACCAGCTGGTGCGGCTCCAGGCCATCCGCAAGACGTTCGTCCATTGGATGGAGCTGCGCCGGGACCGCGCCCTGGCTCGCTACCTGGAAGCGGAGTTGCGGCGCGAGCACGCCCGCGGGCAGCTCGGCGATGACGAAGGACGGCTCGCCGCACTGAAAGAGGAATGCGCCATCGAGGAGAAGAGGCTGAAGGATCTCGATGATCTCATTCCGGCGCTTCAGCGGCAGATCGATGGCATCAAGGCTGCCATCAATGAGACACCCGAGGGCCGGCTCTACAGCGAGCTCAAGTCGCAGAACGAGCAATTATCCCGGCAGATTTCTCAGCTCAGCGGCATCGGCACGACGCTCGAGGACGCCCTGGCGAATCGCATCCGCAACGCGCGGGCATGGGCGCAGGAACTCCGTATGCTGCCGCTGGATCTGGATGCGACTGCGATTGCCGCCGTCGAGCGAGCCGCTCACGGCGTCGAGCTCGGGGGCATCGAAAAAGCGGGTGAAACATTGCGGCTGCTGGGCGAGGCGGCGCAACGGGCGGCGGCGGAAGCGAGCCGCACCGCTGCTTCGGACCTGAAGCGGCTGGGCGAGATTCGCCAGCAGCTGGGCCAACTGCGCGACGAGATCGGGGCGCTCAAGGTTGGCAAGCTGCCCTTTCCCACGCGGCTGCTCGATGCGCTCAACCACCAACTGGCGGCTCGAGACATAGAGCTGCCGGCCCAGCCCCTGTGCAAGCTGTGCGAAGTGACCGACGAGCGCTGGCGGCCCGCCATCGAAGTGGCGTTCACCCGCAAGTTTGCGGTTGTCGTGTCTCGGGAACATTACGAGCAGGCAGAAAAGACCTATCATGCCCTGAAGGCCTCCGACTTGGGGCCGGAGGCGGGCCGCGAGTCGCTGGTCAACCCTGCCCGGGCACTCCGGATCGAGAAACCGGCTCGAGCGGGTTCGCTGGCGCAGAAGCTCGAGACCAGCCATCCCGTGGCGGAGGCCATCATCCGCCAACTGTTCGGGGACATGATGTGTGTCGAGCGGCGCGAGGATCTCCGAGAGCATGACCGCGCGATAATGCCCGACGGTTTCACGATGCGCGGCGCCTTTGTCGAACGCCCCCGCTTCTACGACGGCAATCCGTTCGTGGGCAAGCGCGGGCTGGAACAGCAACGGGCATGGAAAGAAAAGCAGGCGGCCGATCTCGATGCCGAGGAGCGCCGTCTGATGCCTGTCGAGGGAGCGGTGAAAGCCGCGGGCGAAGGCTGGCGTGAGCGGTTCGATGTGCCGGCGGATCTATACCAGGATCTGGGCCGGGCTCAGGAGCTGCCCAAGCTGAAACAGGAGATGGCCCGCAACATCGCGAAGCTCGAGCACATCGACCGGGCGAGGTTCGACGATCTGGCACGGCAGCAGGCGGGGCTCGAGGCGGAGCTGAGGCGGTTCGAGGAGGAACGGCGCACCCTGGACCGCAGCGAAAAGCGAGGCGAGCTGCGGCGTCTGGAGCTGCACGTCGGCAAGGCTCGGGAGGAAGTGGCGCGTGTCTCCGAAAAATTCGAGCTGATTCGCCACGAGACCGATATCTCCCCGTGGCTGACATTCCTGGAAGAGATGAGGTCCTCGATCCTGGCGGAATTTCCGGCCAAAGATGTTGCGGCGGCGCGGCTGAACGAGCAGTTCCACGACTGCAGCGAGAAGGCCACAGGCGCATGGGAGCAGCTAAAAGCCCTGCGCCGGGAGCTGGCGGTGATCCACTCCCGGTTCAGCGATCTGCCCATCGAGTCGGAGTCCAACGATGCCCACGAGAAACAGCTCGCCCGGCTCGAGGAGAGCGATATCCCTGAATACGCCGGAAAGTCGCAGCGCGAGCGCAAGAACTGGGAGGGCCTGTTTCGGACGCACGTCCTGGAGAAGCTCCATCAGGCCTTGAGCGAGGTGGTGAACCTCATTGTCCTGCTGAACACCTCGCTGAAGCAGCGGCCGATCGGCAATCACCGCTACCAGCTCCGCTACTGGAAAAACCCGGACTTCGAGCTGTATCACGATCTGCTATCGGCCAACGCGCTGGCTCGAAGCGACGAGCTGTTCTTTGCCTCGGCGGAGCCGAGGTTCCGCGATGCGATCGAGCGCCTGCTCGGGATATTGACCGAGCAGCCGGACAGCGCCGAGGCGGTGCGTCTGCTCGACTACCGCCACTATTACGAATACGACCTCGAAGTCGTCGAGGAGGACGGCCGAAAGACGAGCGTGGACCGGCAGTCCGACAAATTCAGCGGCGGCGAGAACCAATCGCCGTATTTCATCGCCATCCTCGCCAGCTACCTGCGGGCCTATCGCCGGTACGGAACCCGCCGACACCAGGAACCGTCGCTCGGGCTGGTGCCGATCGACGAGGCATTTTCGAAGCTCAGCGGCGAGCGGATCAAGGACTGCATCACGGCGCTCAAGGCGTTCGATCTGCAGGGCGTATTCTCGATGAGCACCGGCAACATCCCTTATGCGTTCGAGCATTGCGACTGGCTGGTGGTCGTATCGAAGGAGGAGCGGCGCATGGGCAAACGCACCGAGATTCGGAACATCCCGGTGAGTCTGGCTCGCGAGTCGGAGGACGCGATGCGGCTCATGAACCGGTAGCGGCTGAGGCCGATGAAGACGCCATCGCCTGTGCTCCAAGCCCTGGCTCGCCGCTATGAGCGCAGCCAGGCTGGCCGCACCGGATCGGCACGCCGCGACATCCTGGTCCTGCTCGAGGAATTGCTCGCTGAAGCCGGATGTCGCGAGGGGGAGAAGCGCGCGGTCGCCGAGCAGCAGCTTCAGGATGCCGAGTCGGCCGGGTTGCTCGAGCGTCATCCAGCCCACAAGCGCGACCGAACCCACATCCATCGGATTCGCTTTTCTCCTGCCAACGAGGCGGCTCTGTATGCGGCGATTGGGCGCGTCTCTCCGGCGGAGAACCGGAGCGCGCTGGCCGCGCAGTTTGCGGCGGCAGGGTTGGCGGATGTTCCGTTGCGATGGAGAGGTGCGTGGCGGGCATGGTGCGAGCGCATGGAGGCGGCGGCCATGGCGGGGCAGCCGGTCGCGCCCTTCGACCGGCATGCAAGCCCGGGAAACGCCAGCCTTCTGGATTTGCTCGGGAAGCTTCTCGCATGGGAGGGGGAGTCGCTTGTGCGATTTGCGAGCTGCGTTCTATGCGGCGACTCGAAGCGCCTCGAGGCGCACTCCGGCATCGAGCGGGACGGGGAATTCGCCGGCCAGCTGCGGGGGAAACTGGGCAGACTGCTCGAGGACATCACCGGCGGCCGGCTGCGCGCGCTCGACGATTTGGGCATCGTCCCCAATCCTCGATCCGCGCTGGTGAACGGTCCGTTGCGGCTTTGCCTGGACGGGGTGTGGGTGGAGTTCGGCCATTTGCGCGGCTCATTCCGGGTTGCGCAGGAGGACATCGAGCGGGCCGAGGAAGTGGCGACGACTGCCCGGCGCTGTCTAACGGTGGAAAACGAGACGTCCTTTCACGAGCTGGCCAAGCTGCGAAGCGGTGAATTGCTTGTCCAAACGAGCTATCCCGGCTCGGGCACCCTTTCCCTCATGCGCCGCCTGCCCGCCGACATCGAATTCTGGCACTTCGGCGACAGCGACGAGGCCGGGTTCGACATCCTGCGGGTTTTGCGGATCAAGTCGGGGCGCGACATTCAGCCGCTGCACATGGAGCCGGGCCGCTTCCCCTTTGAGCAGGAATCACTGGGGCGGCCCACTCGACGCAACTGGCCCTTCTATGAGCAGCAGCGATGAAGCATTTGTTACTTCGGCGCTCCTAGGTCGTCCAGCAGCAGGCGGGCGCTGATGCGGGCGGACTCGAAGATGACGGGCAGGCCGCTGCCGGGGTGGGTGCCCCCGCCGACCAGGTACATCCGATCGATCTCCTCGAACCGGTTCTGGGGGCGCAGGTGGAGCATCTGAGAGAAGTTGTGCGCCAGGTTGAACGTGGCGCCGCGGTAGACATCGAGCTGGTTCTCCCAGTCTGCCGGGGTGATGATCCGCTCGAACCGGATGCGCTGTTCGATGTCGGCCGGCAGGCCGATCCTTGCCAGCTGGCTCAGGGCCACCCGCCGGTATCGGGCCCGTTCCTGGCGCCAGTCGACATTCGGGTGCTGATGGGTGACGGGGACCAGCACGTAAAGAGCGCTATGGCCGGGGGGCGCCATCGTGGCGTCCGTGAGGGCGGGATGCTCGACGTAGAACGACGGGTCCTCCGACAGCACATGCTGCCGCTCGATCTGGTCGAGGTTCCGGCGATAATCGGCGGTCATGTAGATGTTGTGGTGCGCGAGCTGGTCGAAGCGGCCTTCGACGCCGAGATAGAGCATGAACGTCGAGCAGGAGAACCGCTTTCGGGCGATGTGGGCGTCGCTCCACCGGCGCCGGAGCCGGGGATCCACCAGGCGGGTCATGGCGTGTCCGAAGTCGGCGTTCACGACCACCGCGTCGGCCTGCAAGTCGCCCTGCGCCGTCCGCACTCCCGTGGCACGGCGGCCCGTGCAGAGGATTTCTTCCGCTGCGGTCTCGAGCCGGATGGTGGCGCCGAGCTGCTCCGCCACGCGCGCCATGGCGCGGGGGATGGCATTGCAGCCGCCGGTTGGATGCCAGATGCCATGCTCGTACTCGAGGAACGAAAGGATCGAGAACAGGCTGGGGCATTGGAACGGCGACATACCGAGGTATTTGGACTGAAACGTGAACGCCAGCTGAAGGCGCGGATCGCGGAAATATCCCGCGAGCTCCGCGTGGAGGGATTTCCACGGCTTCAGGAACGGCAGCACGGACAGCAGCCGCGCGCTCAGCAAGCTCTTCCATCCCGGAAACGGCGTCTGGAGGCAGGGTGCGAACTTTTCGAGCTTGACCCGGTTGTAGCTCATGAAATCGCGGAACCGGGGGGCGTCGGCGGGCGCGAGCTTGGCGATCTCGGCGACCATGCGCTCCGTGTCGGGCGCGCAGAGGAGCTGGCCGCCCCCGCCGAAGAACAGCCGGTATTGCGGATCGAGCCGGGTCATCGGCACCTCCTGGAACAAGTCGCGTCCGACCTCGGCGAAGATCTCCTGGAGGACTTGCGGGTAGAGAAAGAACGTCGGGCCGAGATCGAAGCGGAAGCCGTTCCCTTCGATCGCGGACGTGCGGCCGCCGACGTGCGGTTTCTTCTCGATTACGGTGACGCGAAGGCCGGCTTTGGCCAACAGCATGGCGGCGGCCAATCCGCCGGGCCCAGCGCCGACAACCAACACGCTTTTTGACATGCTGGTCTATTTATCGTATCCGTTCTATCCAGGCAAGCGCGGCTGTGCGGGGGGGGTGCTCCCGCGAGAACCTGATTGGCGATGAGCGCGAAAAAAGTCTGCATTATCGGCGCGGGGCTGGGCGGGTTGTCGGCGGCCATTTCGCTGAGGCAATCCGGCTACGAGGTCGAGGTGTTCGAGAAGAACGCCCGGATTGGGGGCAAGCTCAACGTGCTGAAAGCGCGCGGCTACAGCTTCGATCTGGGCCCGTCCATCCTGACCTTGCCGCATCTCTTCGAGCGGCTGTTCGAGCGCTCGGGCAAACAGATGCGCGATTACATCCCCATCCGGGCCCTCCGGCCGCACTGGCGCAACTTCTTCGAGGACGGCCAGGTGGTGGACCTCGATCCCGATCCGGACCGGATGGCGGCCGAGGCGCGCAAGGTCGGCGAAGATCCGGCCAGCGTGCAGCGGTTCCTCCAGTACTCGGCAGACCTGTACGACCTGGTCAATGCCGGGCATTTCGAGCAGGGCATCGACACCTTCCGGGAATCGACGCGCTTCTATGGGCTGTGGGCGTTTCTGAAGTTCGATCTGTTCCGGACGATGCACGGGGGCGTGAAACGGTTTCTCCGGACGCGTCAGATGCAGGACATCTTCGACTATTTCGTCAAGTATGTCGGCTCTTCGGCTTATCACTCGCCGGCGTTCATGAACTGCCTGCCGACGATCCAGTTCCGGCACGACCTCTGGTATGTGGATGGCGGGCTGTATGGCATCGCGGAGGGCCTGCAGCGGCTGATGGATGAGATCGGCATTTCCGTCCGGCTCGAGAGCGAGGTCACCGAAGTGCGCAAGCAAGAGGGCCGTGTCGCCGGCCTGGTGACGAAGGGCGGCCAATACCATCCCGCCGACATCATCGTCTCGAACATGGAGGTCATTCCGGCCTACGAACGCCTGCTGGGCGAGGGCAAGGAGTTCTTGCGCACGCTCGACAAGTTCGAGCCGGCCTGCTCCGGCCTGGTGCTCGAGCTGGGTCTCGATTGCCAATACCCGCAGCTCGCCCATCACAACTTCTTCTACTCGGAGCGCCAGCGCGAGCATTTCCACACTGTCTTTCGCCGGCGCGAGCTGCCGCCGGATCCGACCATTTATCTCGTGGCGGCATCGAGAACGGATCCGACCGTCGCGCCGCCCGGGTGTGATTGTCTCAAGATCCTCCCTCACATTCCTTACATCGACGACGCGCATCCGCTGTCACGGGAAGATTACATGGCGTTCAAGGAGCGGGTGGTGGACAAGCTGGAGCGGATGGGTCTGCGCGACCTGCGCAAGCACGTGGTTTTCGAGCACTGCTGGACGCCGCTGGACATTCGCGAGCAGTACTATTCGAACCGAGGTTCGATCTACGGGGTGGTGACGGACCGATTCAGGAACCTGGCCTTCAAGGCGCCCAAGCAGAGCACGAGGTATCCGAACCTGTTCTTTGTGGGGGGCTCGGTGAATCCGGGGGGCGGCATGCCGATGGTGGTCCTCTGCGGCCAGAACGTCGCGAAGAAGGTGGCCGCCTGGGACCGGGGATAGGCCGTTTCCAGGAAACACAAAGGCCGCCCGGAAAGGCGGCCTTCGAGGCGATCTGGAGAATCGTTGTCAGCGGCGCCGGCGAATCCACAGCGCTGCCGCTCCAAGCGCGAGCAGCGCGAGCGTGCCGGGTTCCGGCACCACATAGGCTGCCACATTGTCAATGTAGAAGTTCACCGGATTGGCGGGGTCGGAGTTAACGCCGGTATAGAATTGGAACCACGTGTCGCCGGGGGCCCACCCCAATTGCGAGAAGCTCATGTCCAATTGCCACGTGCGGAGGTCCGACTGGTCCGGGTTCTGCCAGCTGTCGACGAGTTTTTCGACTTGGGTCCAGCTGGCGGCGCCATCGCTGTTGCCCGCGACGTTGAACTGGTACCAGACGCCCGTGGCTGGCGGGAAGCTGGCGCCGTCCACCATCACATCGAATTTCAGGTGGGCATCTGCGCCGGCATTGGCCAGGGCTTGCATGGCGGTTTGCTGGTTGTCGCTGCCGCCGCCGGGGCCCCAAGAGAACTCCTTCGTCATTTGCATTTGCCAGCCGCCGGCGGTGTGGGTCTGTTTCAGGGCGCCAGGCAGCCCTGCCCAGCCCACCGGATTGGCCGCCTGCCAGCTGACGTTTTGGAAACCTTCTGCATCGGCGTTGAATTGGTAGGTCAAATCGGCCCGCGCGGCAGCGCCGGCAAGAACCAGCGTGGCAAGGACAGCTATTGCGTATCGTGTTGTCATCATCGATCCCCGTCTGTTCCGATGTTAAGTATTGGCTCTGGTCGTCGACTTGATCCAGAACCCCTGCTAGCTAATAGTAATATGTCAACAGGACGGGCGGCGGTGTCAAGTCTGAACGAGGGGCCGGCTTTGTGCGCAATCGATTATGGAACGTTTGAAGCGGATTCTAGTTTTGTTCCTGAGCCTGTGGGGATTGGGCCCCGGGGCCATCGGAGCGGACGACCTCGCGAAGCCGTTCACTCGGGATGCGGCGGTGGCGTTCGATTTCACCCGGGCGGCAGCTTGCTCGGAGTGGGATCCGGCGCATGACGTTGCCGCGCTGCGCTCGACGGCGGAGGGGCTGGAGATCTCGAGCCACGGAAACGACCCTTACATTCATGGCCCGGCACGGGATTATCCGGCCGGCGTGCCGCTCCGGCTGGCCATGCGCATCAAGTCCGAAACGGGCGGCAGCGGCCAGGTCTTCTATTTCCGCGATGCCGCGCGCGAGGAGAATTCGGTGCGGTTTTCGGTCAAGGCGGGCGAGTGGATCGATGTGCGGTCAATGCTGCCGCCGCTGGGGCCGGGGTATCGCCTGCGGATCGATCCGCCGGGCGAATCGGGCCGCACGGTCATCGCCTTGTTGCGTCTCGATCCGGCGGCTGCCCTGGCGGCGCCGCGATGGCTGCCGCATGAGCCCGGCGATCTCGCGGGCGGGGTCCGGATCGGCTCCGGGCCTGTGGATTTCCTGGTCGGGGAGCGGGGATGGAGCCTGGCGGTGGATGGAGAGCGGGTGGCATCGAGCCATACGCGCCCGTTGATCGGCTACGCGCTCGATGGCCAGATGCGCTGGCTCGAGGCCGGCGCGCCCGCTCGTGTCCAGAAGAACCCGCGCGGGGTCGAGAGCCAATCCACGTTGCGCGATCCGGACGGCGCGGTGTGGCGGGTATCGCGGGCCTATTGCGCGGGCGCCAGGCCGGGCGTCATCGATGTCGAGGTGATCGTGGAAACGAGCCAGGACCGCGAGGTGGCCTTCCTGCCCCTGATGCTGATGGCGGCTTTCGAAGGCTCGACCGACAAGGGCCAGGCGCTGCTGCCCGGGCTCGAGTATCTCGAGAACGAGCTCAGCAGCAGCGAAGCGGACTTGATCGGGCCGGAATCCAACCGCCGCGTTCCCGCCAGCCACAAGCTCACCTTCCCCCTCATGGCGATGCAGAAGGACGGACGGTATATCGGGCTCGTTTGGGAGCACGAAGCGCGGTTCAGCGTGCTGTTCGATTCTCCGGACCGGTCGCTCGGCACGGGAGGCCACCTCATGGGCGTGCTGTTTCCCGGCTGCGACGGCTTCAACCGCCGCGAGGGCGACTTGATGCCCATCCGGACCGAGACATTGCGGGCGGGCCGGAAGCTGGCGTTTCGGGGGCAGATCGTGGGCGGCACGGGCGCCAGCGTGGTCCCGGCCATCCAGCAGTATGTGAGCTGGCGCGGCCTGCCTGCCATGCCGCCGAGCGGATGCTCCTTCGACGAATACGTCGGCCTTGCCGCGCATGGCTGGCTGGACTCGAAGATTCGCGCGACCAATCTCTTTCGGCATGCGGTGTTCGGGGATCGTTTCCCGGCGGGTCCCTCGGCGGATGCGGCGCTGTATCTTCGCTGGCTGGGTGCGCATTCGTCGGATCCGGCGCTGGGCGAGCGGCTGGCCGAGGTCTCGAGGGGCGCGCTGTCGGCGGTCCCGCCCGGGCAGTTCGAGAGCGCGCTGGTTGGACATGTGAGGTATCCTGTCCAATCGCTGGTTTTCGGGGGTGTGGCTGAGGCGGTCGAGCATCATCGCCGTCACGCTCGGGGGTTGCTCGAGCGGTTCCGTCCCGACGGCACGATCCCATACAAGGCTCTGCCCGATGGGCCCGACTACGGCCGGACGCACTTTGCGGACCACGCCAACGGCCTGACCGCGCAGGTCTTGATGACGGCCTTGGACGCGGCGATGTTTGCCGGCGACCCGGCGCTGATCGACGATGCGCTGGGCAAGCTGAGCCAGGTTCGGCGTGCGTATGCGAACGGCGTGCCGCGGGGCGCCCAGACATGGGAGGTGCCGCTGCACACGCCGGATATCATGGCATCGGCGCACCTGGTCCGCGCGTTCACGATGGGCTACCAGCTCACCAGGCAACGGGAATGGCTCGAGGAAGCCATCTACTGGGCGTGGACGGGCCTTCCGTTTCTGTATCTGGTTCCGCCAGTCGGCACGACCGATCTGCCGTACGGGTGCGTGACCGTCTTTGGGGCGACGGCATGGAAGTCGCCGGTGTGGATTGGCCGGCCGGTGCAATGGTGCGGGCTCGTATACGCCGATGCCCTGTACCGGCTCGTTCCCTGCGATCCATCGGGGCCGTGGAAACAGATTGCCGACGGCATTACGGCGACCGGCATTCGCTATTCCTGGCCGCTGGATGACAAGGACCGTCAGGGGCTGCTGCCCGACGGATGGGAGGTCCTTACGCTCGATCGGAACGAGCCTCCCATCAATCCGGGCACCGTGCAGGCCAACGCCGTGAACCTGTTCGGCCGAGGGCCGATCTATGACTGCCGCGTCTGGCGCACGGGCCGGGACCGGATCATCGTTCACGCGCCGGGCGCGATCCAGGTGGATACCGCCGATTCAAGGCATTTGAAATTCGCTGTTCGCGCCTGGGCCAAAGAACCCTATTATGTTCTCGTGAATGGCTTGACTGGCCCGCTGCGGCTGAAGATCGACGGCCAGCCCACGCCTCTGGTGGAACCCCATCTGCATCAGGCGGAGGAAGGAAGGTTGGTCCTGAAGCTCTCCGGCCAGCCCACGATCGAGATCGAGCCAGCGTCATGATGAGAACCGGAGCATGGTCTGTTGGGATCGCCGCCTGCGGATAGGATCGCGATGCATATTCTCGATACGATTGTCGCGGAGAAGCGCGCCGAGCTCGGGCGCATGCCTCGGGCCGAGGTGACTGCCGAGCGGTTGCGGGCAGCCCGGCGTGACCGGGGCGCCAGCCGCGATTTCGCGGGCGCGCTGCGAGCCGGGGCCAGGCGCGGGATGGCGCTGATCGCCGAGGTCAAGAAGGCATCGCCGTCGGCCGGGGTGATCCGGCCGGATTTCGATCCGGTGGGTATCGCCTGCGAGTATGCGGCGGCGGGCGCGGACGCCATCTCGGTCCTGACGGACGAGAAATTTTTCCAGGGATCGCCCGAGCATCTGCGGGCGATTCGCGCGGCGGTGGATGCGCCACTGCTGCGGAAGGATTTTGTGCTGGATGCGCGGCAGGTGCTCGAGGCGGTCGAGTGGGGCGCGGACGCGGTGTTGCTGATTGCGGCGATCCTGGAGGACGCCGAGCTGCGGCGCCTGCTGGAGCTGGCGGCGGCCGGAGGGCTGGCGGCGCTGGTCGAGGTGCACGACGAGGATGAGCTGGGGCGGGCGCGGGCGGCTGGAGCGAAGATCATCGGGGTCAACAACCGGGATTTGCGGACGTTTCGGGTGGATCTGGAGACAACCGTTCGGCTGGGCCAGCGGCTGCGGGCGGAGCGGGGGGGCGAGGGAGTCTTGCTGGTGGCGGAAAGCGGGATCCGGAGCCGTGGGGACGTCCAGCGAGCGGCGCGCGGGGGTGCGGACGCGATCCTGGTGGGGGAATCGCTGATGCGCGCGGCGGACATCCGTGGCGCAGTGGAAGTTCTGCTCGGCGATCGCACGGCAAAATAAGGGGTGGCAAACGATTGCGCCTCTGGTAGTTTTTTTCGAGACGAGCCCGAATCCGACGGTGAAGCGCTCCGCGGTTCCCGGGCCGGGCAACGACCATGCTTGCGGTGGCATCAACCGAAAGGACGCGAACGTGAATGGAAAGCTCTGGTGCGGGATGGGATTGGCTTTGTGGCTATGCGGCTGTGCGACGACGCCGGAAGTGCTGACCTTGCGCGACAATGCGACGGGCGAAACCGCGGAACTGATCACGGACAACCTGCTGCCAAGCCCGCAGCCAGGAGATGCCAACGTCTGGTTGAACGCCACGCGATTGGCGGAGCTCAGCGGGGATGCCCAGTATTATCTCGAGGTGCATTATGAATCCCCGGCGGTGTGGCTGAACATCGATTTCGGCCGGACCCTGACCGTGATCGCCGATGGGCAGGAGATGGTGTTCAGCGGTTTGGGCAGCGACGGGATGCGCGAGGTGGGGAAGAACGAGCAGGTGATGGAGACCGCGATTTACCGCTGCACGACTGCCGACCTGCGGAAGATCGCCAACGCCAAGTCCGTCAAGATCCGGGTGACGGGCGCCACGCTGACCATCGAGCGCGAGTTCACTCCGGACAACATCGACCAGTTTCGGCAATTTGTCGCCAAGAGCGTGGACCGCGTGAAGAGCTGATCGGGGCCGCGAGTCCCGAGGGCGGGCGCCACCGGACGGAGATGATTCCGGTATGATCCAATGGATGGCGCGGAAGGTCTGGCGCGAAGCCGTCGATCGGTGCGCCGACCCGGAGCGGGCGGCGTCCTTCCTGAGGGCGTTGGGGGAGACAGGCGCCGCGGCGTTTCTGGCGGAGGCGACCCCCGAGCAGGCGACTGCGGTGGCAGCCCTGCTGAGCGGGTCCCAGGCTCAAGGGGAACGCTTGGCAGGGCGGCCGGAGTGGGTGGCGGCCATCTTTGCCGATCTCGATGGCTTGCGGCGGATGCGGTCCAAGGGGAGCTATGTCCGGCCGGTCCGCGCGATTCTGGATTCGATCTCGGAGGGGCTGGACGATGCCGGCCGGCTCGATCGGCTTCGAGAGTTCCAGCAGCAAGAAATGATGCGGATCGCCGCCCGGGATTTGAGCGGATTCGGCGATGTGGAGAGCCTGACCCTGGAGCTGTCGCATCTGGCGGACGCGGTGCTGGAGGGGTTGCTGGATCTGACGCGCCGGCCGCTGGAGTCGCGCTGGGGATCCCCATGGCACCAGGACGCCGACGGTCGGTGGGAGCCGACACGGTTCGCCGTCATCGGGTTGGGCAAGCTCGGGGGGCAGGAGCTCAACTACAGCTCCGATGTCGACTTGATTTTCGTGTATAGCGACGAGGGATCCGTGTTCCGGGAGGCGCCGAGGGGATGCGCAAGCGGCCGTCCGAGCCTGAGCAACCACATCTATTTCACGCGGCTGGGCGAGGCTTTCGTCGCGGAGGTCGGCCGGATGACGCCGTCGGGGATGCTGTATCGGATCGACTTGCGGCTGCGGCCGGAGGGGGCGGCCGGGCCGCTGGCGCGATCGCTGTCGAGCTACGAGGATTACTACGCGCAGTGGGGGCAGACCTGGGAGCGGATGATGTTGATGAAGGCGCGGGGGGTGGCGGGCGATCCGGCGCTGGCGGGCGAATTTCTCGAAATGGTCCAGCCGTTCCGGCATCCGCGGTCCCCGAGCGAGCGCGTTCTCCGGGAGGTGGCGGCGGTCAAGCGCCGGATCGAGACGGAAGTGGTAAAGGCGGGCGAGCTCGAACGGAACGTCAAGCTGGGGCGGGGGGGGATTCGGGAGATCGAGTTTCTGGTGCAGACGCTCCAGCTGCTCCATGCGGGCCGGCAGCCTTTTCTGCAGAACCGCCAGACCCTGGGCGCGCTCGAGAAGCTGGCCGAGTATCGCCTGCTCGACGGGGAGGAAGCCATGGCGCTGGCGGATGCGTATCGGTTCTTGCGCAACGTCGAGCATCGGCTGCAGATGGAGGCGCATCGCCAGACCCATACCGTGCCCATCGAGGAGGAGGCTCGACGGCGGCTGGCGGCATTGATGGGTTTTGGGGATATCGGGGGATTCGAGGCTGCCTGGCAGCAGCACGCGCGCCGGGTGCGCCGCAGCTTCGATCGGCTGGTCCGGTCCGAAGCGCCAGCCGGCGGGGCGGGTTTGCCGGCGCAGATCCAGGGCGCCGAGGCGGAATGGAGACGCATTTTGGAGATCCACCGATTTCGGGATCCGGAGAAGGCGGTGCGCCTGCTCGAGTCGCTGGTCCATGGGCCCGGGTATGGGCATGTGTCGGCGCGGACGGCGGAGCTCGGTTTGGAGCTGATCCCGCGCCTGCTGGGGCTGTGTCCGCGACGCGATGCCCCGGCAGGGGATCGGCTCGACAAGCCAGTGCTGTCGGATCCGGACCGGGTGCTGGCGCGGCTGGATTCGTTCATTGCGGCTTACGGGGCGCGGGCGACGCTCTTCGATCTGTGGGCGGGCAAGCCGGCGCTGTTCGAGCTTTTGCTGCGGCTGTTTGACCGGTCAGAGTTCCTGGCCGAGCTGGCGATCCGGGTGCCGGATCTGGTGGACGAGCTCGAGGAGAGCGGCCGGCTGCGCTGGCCGAAGAGCATCGAGGAGACCCTGCACGATCTCCGGCACGGCCTCGAGGATCCCGACCAGCATCTCTGGATTCGCCGGTATCATCAGGCCGAAGTCATGCGGCTGGGATTGCGGGACATCCTCGGACTAGCCGATTTCGAGCACAACTTGAGCGAGCTGACGGCGCTGGCGGATGCATGTCTTCAGTATGCGCTCGAGGTGGCGATGCGGGAAGACCGCCTCGATCGGCCGCCCCTGGCCATCATCGGGCTCGGCAAGCTGGGGGGTGGCGAGCTGACCTACGGCTCGGATCTGGACGTCCTGTTCGTGGCCGGCTCGCGCGTCAGGAACCTGGCGCGGGCGCGGAAGGCGGCGGCGCGGATCATCGACCTGTTGTCGGCGCCGACCGAGCTGGGAATCGCGTTCAAGGTGGACGCCCGGCTGCGGCCGGATGGCGAGAAGGGGTTGCTGGTCAACACGCTGAAGGCCTACGAAGATTATTATCGGAACCGGGCGATGCTTTGGGAGATCCAGACGCTGACCCGGAGCCGGACGGTGGCCGGCGATCTCGAGGTGGGAAGGCGCTTTCAGGACATGGCGAATCGTCTGACGGACTTCAGCCGGCCGAGCCAGCCGCTGGCCGCCTACCACCCCGACTGGAAGAAGGTCGTCGCCGACATGCGCGCCCGCATCGAGAAAGAGCGGGTGCCGGCGGGCAAGGCGGCGCTCGCCTTGAAGACCGGCGCGGGCGGGTTGATGGACGTGGAGTTCATCGCGCAGATCCTCTGTCTGGAAAACGGCTGGCACGAGCCCAACACGCTGCGCGCGCTGGCGGTGGCGCGCGACCGAGACCGCCTGCCGCGCGAGGAGGGGGAGCGCCTCATCGAGAATTACCGGCGCTTGCGCCGCATCGAAGGCATATTGCGCCGCTGGAGCTACGAGGGCGAAAACGAGCTGCCCGACGATCCGGCCCCGCTGTATCGGGTCGCCGTGAGGTGCGGCTTCTCGGACACGGAGCCTTTCATGCGATACGTGGGGGAATGCCGGCAAACGATTCGGGAAGTCTACGAGAAAGTCTTAGCATTATGAATTGCTCCAACATTTCGATCAGAGGCGTCATCGGCCTGAAACGCCGGATCAGGCGTGCCTGCGCCGCGGCGGCAGGCAGGGGACACGGCCTGGAGGATGGCGCGGGCGGGCTTCATCCCTGGGGCCGTCCGTGGAGGACGAGGGTTTGGCGGGCGATCGGATGGCCCGCGATTTGGGCGGGGGCAGCGATGGGATGGGCGGGTGTGACTGGAGCCGCGGAGGCTGCGCTGGCGGAGCGCGTTGCAGTTCGCGGCGCCGCATCCGGGCCTGCCGGCGAATGGGTTTTGTGGTACCAGGCGCCGGCTCAGGCATGGGTCGAAGCCTTGCCCGTGGGCAATGGCCGGATGGGGGCCATGGTGTTCGGGGGGGTCAGCCGCGAACGGATTCAGTTCAACGAGGCGACGGTTTGGACGGGGCGTCCGCGCGCATACCACCGGGAAGGCGCGGCGCGGTTTCTCCCCGAGATCCGGCGCCGATTGCAGGAGGGGCGCCAGTGGGAGATCGACGCGCTCGAGCTCCAGGAGCAGGCGCGCCGGCTCGACCTCCAGGGCCAGCCCGACCAGGGCCGCGCGCTCGAGCGCCAGGCGGCGCGGCTGATCGCCGCCGCCAGGGCCAGGCAGAAAGAGGCGGAGGACCTGGCGATGAATCAGTTCATGAGCGATCCGCTCCGGCAGTGCGCCTACCAGCCTTGCGGGGATCTGTGGCTCGAGTTCCCCGGCGACGATCCGGCGGCGGATTACCGACGATGGCTCGATCTCGATGCGGGGATGGCCACGACGGAGTATCGCCGCGGTGAGACCACCTGGCGGCGTGAAGTCATTGCGAGCTACCCGCAAGGGATCATCGTGGTCCGAGTTGCGTCGAGCGCTCCAGGCCAGCTCGAGTGCCGGGTGCGGCTGGGCAGCCCGCATCGGAACGCGACGGCCGGCGTCGAGGGCGGAGACACCCTCGTGCTGCGTGGGCAGGTCGAGGACGGCGGGATTCGATTCGAAAGCCGAATCCGCGTGGCGATCGAAGGAGGGCGCCTGGCCCCGGAATCTGACGCCCTGAGGATCGTTGGGGCGGACGCGTTCACGATCCAGCTGGCGGCCGCCTCGAATTTCCGGAACTACCAGGAGCTGGATGCCGATCCGGCCGCGCGGTGCCGGGCATCGCTCGAGGCGGTCCGAGGGAAGTCCTGGGACGAGCTTCGGCGATCTCATCAGGAGGATCACCAGGCGCTGTTCCAGCGCGTCGATCTCGATCTGGGACGGACGGCTGCGGCGCAGAATCCGACCGATTGGCGGATTCGGGAGCATTCGGCGGGGGACGACCCTCAGCTTGCGGCGCTGCTGTTCCAGTATGGGCGTTATCTGTTGATCGGCTCGAGCCGGGCGGGCGGGCAACCAGCCAATCTGCAGGGTGTGTGGAACGACCAGATGCGCCCGCCTTGGGACAGCAAATGGACGGTGAACATCAACACCGAGATGAACTACTGGCCGGCGGGGCCGGCGAACCTGTTCGAGTGCAACGCGCCGCTGTTCGATGCCATCGAGGATCTGGCGGAGTCCGGGCGGGAAACGGCCCGGGCCCATTATGGCGCCCGGGGCTGGGTGCTGCATCACAACTTCGATCTGTGGCGCGGCACGGCCCCGATCAACGCGTCGAACCATGGGATCTGGGTCACAGGCGGCGCGTGGCTGAGCCTGCATTTGTGGGAGCATTTCCTGTTCACGGGTGACCGTGAATTCCTGGCGCGCCGGGCGTATCCGGTCATGAAGGAGTCGGCATGGTTCTTTGTCGATTTCCTGGTCAAGGATCCGCTGACGGGGCACCGGATCAGCGGGCCGTCAAACTCTCCGGAGCAGGGCGGGTTGGTGATGGGGCCGACGATGGACCATCAGATCATCCGCTCCTTGTTTGGGGCATGCGTCGAGGCGGCGCGCATCCTGGGGATCGACTCGGCGGATGCAGCGCGATTCGAGGCGATGGGAAGGCAGTTGCCGCCCAACCAGATCGGGAGGCATGGTCAGTTGCAGGAATGGCTCGAGGACAAAGATGATCCCAAGAACCAGCATCGCCACGTGTCGCATTTGTGGGGGGTGTATCCGGGGGCGGACATCACGTGGGCGGCGCCGGATCAGTTCCGCGCGGCCCGGCAATCGCTGCTGTATCGCGGGGACGCCGCCACGGGGTGGAGCATGGGGTGGAAAGCCAACCTATGGGCGCGTTTCCTCGAAGGGGACCATGCGCTGCTGATCCTGAGGAACCTGTTGCAGCCGATCGGGGCCGTCCGAGGGCAGGGCGGGCTGTATCCCAATCTGTTCGACGCGCATCCGCCCTTCCAGATCGACGGTAATTTCGGCGCATGCGCGGGCGTGGCGGAGATGCTGGTTCAGAGCCATATCCGGGGGGCGAGGGGCGAGCCGCTGGTGCATTTGCTGCCGGCATTGCCGGGGGCATGGCGGGATGGATCGGTTCGGGGCTTGCGGGCACGCGGCGGATTCGAGGTGAGCTTGGCGTGGAAGGGGGGCAGGCTGGAGCGCGCGGTCCTGGCGCCGGCGGCCGGCGGTCCGTTGCGTGTGCGCTACGGTTCGGGGACGGTCGATCTGGAGGCCCGCCGGGGTCAGGCGATCGAGCTGGGACCGGCCCGCTTTCAGTAGAGGATACGGAGCGCGGAGGCATAGGATCCATGAGGACGACGAATCGGGTGGCGTGGGTGGCACTGATATTGGGGGTGGTGGCCTGTGACCGCCGCGATCGACCAGGGCCGGCGGTGGATGCCGAGGTCGTCTGGACCGCATTTCGCGAATCCGACACGCATGCGGCCATCCAGATCGGGTATCCCCTGGATGAAACGGTTTTCCCGCCCGAGATCGTGGCGCCCACGGTTCGCTGGGAGGACTCGAGCCCGGAGGCGGATGCATGGGTGATCTCGGTTGGGTGGGACGGAGCGGACAGCTCCTCGGGACAAGGTGTGCGCTCTGAATCCCCGGACCATCGCGCGCCCGCTCGGGCTGCGCTCTCTCCCGCAGTGGGCGAAGGAGAGGGTGGCCGGAGGCGAGATCGGGGGGAGGTTCATGGGAGAGAGCGGCTGATCTTTGCGGTGCGAGAAAAGAAATGGCGGCCGGAGGAGCGTGTTTGGGAAGCGATCAAGGAACGGTCCGCCGGCAGGATGGCGACCGTGTGGATACTGGGCGTGCGTGCGGCTGCGCCGGGGCGGGTTGTCTCGGCGGGGCGGGTTCGCTGGGAGACATCGCGGGACGCGGTGGGGGCGGCGATTTTCTACCGGGAGGTGAACCTGCCGTTTATCGAGGCGGTGAAGGATCCGAGCCGGATCCGGTGGCGGTGGGGAGAGGTGAGTTCGGCGGGGCCGCCGGTGGTGCTGGAGAGGCTGCCAGTATGCGGCAACTGCCATTCCTTCACCCGGGACGGCCAATGGCTGGCGATGGATGTGGACTACGCCAACAGCAAGGGATCCTATGTCATCACGCGAACGGCGGAGGAGATGGTTCTGGCGACCAGCGAGATCATCACCTGGAACGATTACCGGCCCGAAGATAACGAGCAGACGTTCGGCCTGCTGTCTCAGATCTCGCCCGATGGCCGGGCGGTGATCAGCACGGTGAAGGACAAGTCGGTGTTCGTGCCGCGGGACGGGCTGGCGTATTCGCAGCTCTTCTTCCCGATCAAGGGGATCCTGGCCTGGCACGACCGATCGAGCGGCCGGTTCGAATCGCTGCCCGGCGCGGACGATCCGGCTTACGTGCAGAGCAATCCGACGTGGAGCCCCGACGGGCGATCGATCGTGTTCGCGCGGGCGCCGGCCTATGATCTCCGGCACACGCTGGGCCAGGGCAAAGTGCTGTTGAGCCCGGAAGAGTGCCGCGAGTTTCTCGAGGAGGGCAAGCCATTCCTGTTCGACCTGTATCGGGTTCCTTTCAACGAGGGGCGGGGCGGCAAGGCGGAGCCTCTAGCGGGTGCATCGGGCAACGGACGCAGCAATTTTTTCCCCCGGTATTCGCCGGATGGGCGCTGGATCTTGTTCTGCCAGGCCAGGAGCTACATGCTGCTGCAGCCCGACAGCGAGCTTTACCTGATGCCGGCCGAGGGGGGCCAGCCGCGGCGGCTGCGCGCCAACACGGGGCAGATGAACTCCTGGCATAGCTGGTCGCCGAACGGGCGATGGATCGTCTTTTCGTCGAAGGCAAACGGCCCGTACACCCAGCTCTGGCTCAGCCACGTGGACGAGGGCGGAGAGAGCTCGCCGCCGGTCTGCCTCGAGCGATTCACGGAGCCGGATCGGGCGGCCAACATCCCCGAGTTCGTCAACCTGCGGGCGAGCGCGATCCGGCGCGTCCGGGAGGATTTCCTCAACGACTATTCCTTTTTGCGGGCGGGCAACGAGTTCTATAAGCAAGGCGATCACGAGCCGGCGATCCAGCAGTATCGGAAGGCGATCGAGCTCAATCCGCGCAACTCGACGGCGCGCCAGAAGCTGGGCTTTCTCCTGTTCAACGTGCGGCGGGAGCACGCGGAGGGGATGGAGCATCTGGAGGCTGCGGTGCGGCTGGATGCGCGGAACGCGCTTGCGCGACACGATCTGGGGATGGCGCTGGCCTTTCTGGGCCGGCATGCGGAGGCGATCCCGCACCTGCGGGCGGCGATCGATCTGCTGCCTGCGGGGGCCGAGGCGCCGTATCAGGCGCCCGTGATGCGATATCAGCTGGGCCGGTCGCTTTTCCTCGACGGCGATCTGGGCGGGGGCATCGCCAGTCTCGAGGATGCGATCCGGCTGGATCCGGACTATGGAGCGGCTCATTACCTGCTGGCCCTGGTCCTGGCGTACCGGGGATTCGTCGAGGAGCCGCTGGTTCACTACCATCGGGCCGTGACGCGCGAGCCGGGACTGGACCGGACGCCGGAGCTGCACGAGCGTCTGGCCATGAACCTGGCCCGAGCCGGCCGGTTTGCCGAGGCAGTCGCCGAGGCGACTCGGGCCGTCGAGATCGCGCGCGCGACCGGGCGGGCGGACGTCGAGGCGCGCGCCGCCGCTCGCCTGGCGGCCTATCGACAGGGGCGGGACTAGGCCCAGCCGCGATTCTTGCATTTCCAAACGATCTGAATCATGTTGGCACGGAATTGCTTTTTATGGCGCGCATTTTTCATGACATCACGGAGACGGTCGGGAACACCCCATTGGTGCGGCTGAACCGGACCGCGAGCGAGCACGGGGCGCGGGCGGAGATCCTGCTGAAGCTCGAGTTCTTCAATCCGTTGTCGAGCGTGAAGGACCGGATTGGCGTTTCGATGATCGAAGCGGCGATGCGGGCGGGCCAGATCCATCCCGACACGGTCCTCATCGAGCCCACGAGCGGGAACACGGGCATTGCGCTCGCATTCGTGGCCGCGGCCCGGGGGATCCCGCTCATCCTGACCATGCCGGAGACGATGTCGCTCGAGCGGCGAAAGCTGCTGAAGGTGTTGGGCGCGAAACTGATCTTGACGGATGGATCGCTGGGGATGAAAGGGGCGATCGCCAAGGCTGAGGAATTGCGCGCTAAAATCCCCCACAGCCTCATTCTCCAACAATTCACCAACCCAGCCAATCCCGAGATCCACCGGAAAACCACCGCCGAGGAGATCTGGCGCGACACGGACGGAAAGGTGGACGCCGTCGTGGCAGGCGTCGGGACCGGTGGAACCTTGACCGGGATCGCGGAAGTGATCAAGGCGCGCAAGCCGACCTTTAAGGTCATCGCGGTCGAGCCCGCGTCCTCGCCCGTTTTGTCGGGAGGCAAGCCCGGGTCGCATCGGATACAGGGGATAGGCGCGGGTTTCGTGCCGGAGGTGTTGAACCGCAAGATCGTGGATGAGGTCATTCCGGTGCGCGAGGAAGATGTGGGGCGGATTGCCAAGCAGGTGAATCGGCTGGATGGGATCCCGATCGGGATATCGAGCGGCGCGGCGGTGTGGGCGGCGCTGCAGGTGGCCCAGCGGCCGGAAAACAGCGGCCAGCAGATTGTCGTGATCTGCCCGTCCTGCTGCGAGCGCTATTTGTCCTCGTGGCTCTTTGCCGACCTGAACGCCGACAGCGACGAACTGGATTGATCCAATATGAATACAGAGCATCATCGGTTTGAAACGCTGGCCTTGCACGCGGGCCAAGTGCCGGATCCAACCACCGGGGCACGGGCGGTCCCGATCTACCAGACGACCTCCTATGTGTTCCACAGCACCGAGCACGCGGCCAATTTGTTTGCCCTGAAGGAATTCGGGAACATCTACACGCGGCTCATGAATCCGACCACCGACGTGTTCGAGCGGCGGATGGCGGCGCTGGAGGGGGGAACCGGGGCGCTGGCGGTGGCATCGGGGCAATCGGCGATCACGCTGGCGCTGCTGGCAATCACCCGGATGGGAGACGAGATCGTGGCGGGCAACAACCTGTATGGCGGCACCTACCAATTGCTGCATCATACCTTCCCGCGGCTCGGAAGAAAGGCGGTGTTCGTGGATTCGCGGGATCCCGAGGCCTTCCGGCGCGCGTTGACGAGCCGGACTCGGGCGCTGTATGCCGAGACGATCGGCAATCCGAAACTGGATGTGCCGGATTTCGCCGCGCTGGCGAAGATCGCGCATGAGGCGGGGGTGCCGCTGGTGGTCGACAACACGGTGGGGGTTGGGCTGGTGCGGCCGATCGATCACGGGGCCGATATCCTCGTGGGATCGGCGACCAAGTACATCGGCGGGCATGGCACATCGATCGGCGGCATCATTGTGGATTCGGGGAAGTTCGCCTGGAACAACGGGAAGTATCCGGAGTTCACCGAGCCGGATCCCAGCTACCATGGGCTGGTCTACTGGGATGCGTTGGGCAATATGCCGGGGATGGGCAACGTGGCGTTTATCATCAAAGTGCGAGTGACGCTGCTGCGCGATCTGGGGCCAGCGCTGAGCCCGTTCAATGCGTTTCTGTTTTTGCAGGGACTCGAGACGCTGCCCTTGCGGCAGCGGCAGCATTCGGCCAACGCCATGGCGGTCGCTCGCCACCTGCAGACGCATCCCCGGGTGAAGTGGGTCACGTATCCCGGTTTGGCGGAGGATCCATCCCACGCCATCGCCGCGAAGTACATGAAGGAGGGGTTTGGCGGCTTGGTTGGCTTTGGCATCCGCGGCGGCCTCGAGGCGGGCAAACGATTCATCGACGCCGTGCGATTGTTTTCGCATGTGGCCAACATCGGGGACGCCAGGAGCCTGGTGATCCACCCAGCATCGACGACGCACCAGCAGCTCACGAAGGCGGAGCAGGAGGCGACGGGGGTGACCGAGGACTACATCCGGCTGTCGATCGGTCTCGAGCACATCGACGATCTGCGGGCGGACATCGACCAGGCATTGGAGAAGGCAGCCGGCTGAGCCGAGGACCCATTCCGTCCTGGGAAGCGCCACGATGTCGAAAAATTCCCAACATCCGCAGTCGGTGACGTGGCCGGAGGGCTTGCGTCTCCAGAGCGGAGCGCTGCTCCAGCCGATCACGCTCGCGTACGAGACCTACGGCACGCTCAACAAGGACCAAAGCAACGTCATTCTGATCGAGCACGCCTTGTCGGGCGACTCGCACGTCGCCCGCCACGGGCCCGATGACCGGGAAGGTTGGTGGGACAGCGCGGTCGGCCCCGGGAAGGCGTTCGACACGGATCGCTACTTCGTTGTCTGCACGAATGTTCTGGGCGGGTGCAAGGGGAGCACGGGGCCGGCCTCGCCGGATCCGAAGACAGGCCAGCCCTACGCGTTGAACTTCCCCGTGGTGACCGTTTCCGACATGGTGCATGCGCAGCGGATGCTGATGGATCATCTGGGCGTCGCGCAGTTGTTCTGCGTCACCGGGGGAAGTCTCGGGGGCATGCAGGCGCTCCAGTGGTCGGTGTCATATCCGGACCGCGTTCGGAACGCGATCGTGCTGGCATCGACGGCGCGCGTGTCGCCGCAGACCATTGCGCTGAACGAAGTGGCGCGCCAAGCGATCTATGCGGATCCGAACTGGCGCCATGGGGATTACTATGGGTCGGAGCCGCCCAATCGGGGGCTGGCGGTGGCGCGGATGATCGGCCATATCTCCTACCTGTGCGAGACATCGATGCACGAGAAATTCGGCCGCCGGCTCCAGGAGCGCGCGAAATACGGCTACCATTTCGCCACCGATTTCGCCGTCGAGAGCTATCTGCGCTATCGAGGCCATTCGTTCACCCAGCGCTTCGATGCGAACTCCTTTCTCTACATCACTAAATCGATCGATTACTTCGACATGGCCGAGGGGCTGCCGTCGCTCGCCCACGCCTTTTCCGGAGTGGCGGCGCGCGTGCTGGTGGTCAGCTACTCCTCGGACTGGCTGTTCCCGCCGTCGCAATCGCGCGAGCTGGTGCGGGCGATGCTCAAGCGCGACGTGGATGCGGCCTACGTCGAGATCCAGAGCAACTACGGCCACGATGCCTTCCTCATCGAGACCGACCGGCTGGCGAGTCTAACCCGCGATTTCCTGTCGGTGCACCGCGCCCGGCAGCCGGCGGCGGCCGGAGCGTCCTGAACGGCCCAGGACGCCCCTCCGGATCGACTGCGGCGCACGCCCCCTTACTCCGGCTGTGCGAGGATTCTCCGCTCCAGATCCTGTTTCCAGGCGGCGCCCAGGTCGCTCAAGGTGTGGCCGGTCAGCGTCGCCCACAGATCGTCCCGATACCGGCCCTCGCGCATCGCGGCGTTCAGTTGGCGAATGATCTCCGGCCGGTGCTTCTCGACCACCCAGTTCAGGAAGTTCGCTGAGACCCGGTAGTTGCCGTCGTATCGCGCGCGGCTCAAATTGCGCGCGGTGATTTCGGCGCCCTTGGACTGAGGTTCGTATTGGAACCATCGGATGTAGTCGGCGATCCCCTCGACCAGCCAGCCTGGAGGCGCCATCGAAGCGGGCCCGGTTCGCCGCGCCCGCCCGTAATCCTGCACGACATGCACCAGCTCATGCACCACTGCCCCCTTGGCCTCGCCATCGAGATTGCGTCGAAACCAGTTCGCGGCACATCGAATCCGCGTCCCGCTCGTCGAGGCGACGCCGTCCATGTCCGATAGAAAATAGATGGTGACTCGAGCGGGAGCGGCGTATCCGTCGCTGGGCAGCATCCCGACGATTTTCGGGTACCACTCGCGCACAACGGGCGCCAGTTCGCGGCGCGCCCAGTCGGTCAGGTCGGGCGCAGCGGTGGTATCGATGACGATTTGGTGCTGGCCGCTTTCGGTCCGGATGATCTCCCGCGCGCCCGGCGAGGCGGCTGGATCGCCGGCTACGGGCAATGGAGCCGGCCCAGCCCGGTCGATCACGTCGATCTCGCTGTAGAATGTGTTGCCGAAGGGATCGGCGTCCTCTGTGCGGGCCAGCTCGAAGAGCAGGCAGCGGTACAAGCCGAGCGCGCCCGAGGAATCCGAGATGCTCACGCCGTACTGGCCGCCGCCGGGCCCCGCCTTGGGCCGGGTGTCCACACGCGCGATCCGCCGCCATCCGGATCCCTCGAGGTCCGTTTCCGGCCCGGGCGGGCTGTTCGAGCCGATCGGGTTGGCGGCATGGGCGTACAGGGTGTAGACCTGGGGTCCCCGCGTGTTGGGATGCCACGAATACGTGTGGACCTGCTGGATCTCCACCGGGCGCCCCAGATCGATCCAGAGCCGTCCCCCCGCGGTTCCGGCTGCGCAGAAGAAATTCCGGGCCGGCTCGTCTTCCTCGCGCGGGACCTGCCCATCGTGCAGAACGCTCAACGGCCCGCCATTGGGATCGGCGCGGCCGCTCACCAGGACGAATCGGGCATCGGTTGCCGCGTCATTTCGCGCGGGTGGGGGGACCTCGCGAAACCGGAAACCAGGACCAGCATCTTCGCTGGCCTGGTGGCCGACCGCGATTTGAACCTCGGCTCGCGATGACCATCCGATCGCCAGGAAAAGGGCGATTTGCAGCACTCGAGGTGCCCATCGGTGAGAGTGAATCGGCGCCATATGGTCTCACACTCTCACGGGGTGCGGATCCTTGACGAGCCGGAAAAAAAACGTCGAAAGAAAACCGGAACGGTGTAACATGGGTCCAGAAAAAGCCGGCTATTGAATATGAGCACGGAAACCCTCGCCATCCACGGCGGCCCGCGGGCCGTCCGCGACAAGCTGCCGCCCTGGCCCTGCTTCGACGAGCAGGCAATCCGGGCCGTCGAAGCGGTGCTCCGCTCGGGCAAGGTCAATTACTGGACCGGCCGCCAGGGCATGGAATTCGAAAAGAGATTCGCCCAGTGGCAAGGGAGCCGGTTCGGCGTCAGCGTTGCGACCGGGACCGCCGCGCTTCACGTGGGCCTGACCGTTTTGGGGATCGGACCGGGCGACGAGGTGATTGTGCCCAGCTACACCTTCATCGCGAGCAGCTTCTCGATCGTGCAGGCCGGGGCGATCCCCCGGTTCGCGGATGTGAACCTGGACGACCACTGCCTGAGCGTCGAGTCGGCGGAGGCGCTTGTCAACGAGCGGACCCGGGCTGTCATGCCGGTCCACCTGTATGGCAACGTGTGCGACATGGACCGCGTCCGGGCATTCGCGCGGAAACACAAGCTGTTCGTGATCGAGGATAACGCGGAGGCGTTTGGCGGTGTCTACAAGGGCCGGAAGACCGGCACGCTGGGCGACATCGCCGCCTGCAGTTTCTGCCAGAACAAGACGTTCACCACCGGCGGCGAAGGCGGCATGGTCACCACGGACAACGAGGATCTGGCCTGGGCGGCCCGCAGCTTCCGGGACCATGGCTACGACGTCCAGGACCGCCTCAACCTCCTCGAGATGGAGCAGCGGCTCTCTTACATCCATCACTGCGTCGGCTGGAATTACCGGATGACCGAGATGCAATCCGCCATCGGCCTGGCCGAGCTCGAGCGAATCGACACCTGGAACATGCCGCGGCGGCGCCGGAACGCGGGCATCATCCTCGATGCGCTGCGGGACGAGCCGCTGTTGAAATACCGGCCGGTGGACACCCCGGACCGGCGCAATGGATGGTATGTCATGGCCTTCTCGCTCGATCTGGACCAGATGCGCTGCTCGATCGACGAGTTTGTGAAGGCGGCGGAGGCTGAAGGGGCGCCCTGCTGGAAGGTCTTCTGGCCCCAGTGCCACACCGAGCGAGCCTTCCTCGAGCACCGCGCCTTCGGGCGGTCCGGCTTCCCGTTCACGTCTAAGGAATACGCCAGCCCGGCCAGCGTCGATTACACCCAGGTCCACGTTCCCAACGCCCTGTGGCATCAGTCCCACACCTTCACCTGCTTCGCGTTCCCCACCTTCGAGCCGCACCATTGCGAGCAGGTCGGCCAGGCTCTCAAGAAGGTCATCCGCGCGTTCGCGGCCTAGAATCCTCGATCCTGCAGAGCCATTTATGTCCAGGAAGATCCAATGGGGCGTCCTCGGATCGGGGGGCATTGCCCGGCGCCGCACGATCCCCGAAGGGATCCTGCCGGCATCCAATGCCGTCCTGGTCGCCGTCGCCGATGCGCAGCCCTCCGTCAACACGGGCGTGGCCCGCCAGTTCGGCGTGAAGGCTGCCGCATCGCTCGATGAGCTGCTCGAGTCCGATATCGATGCGGTGTATCTGGCCACTCCGCCGGCCGGACATCGCGAGCAGGCGCTGGCCTGCGCCGCCTCGGGCAAACATGTCCTCTGCGAGAAACCGCTCGGTCTCTCCGTCCTCGATGCCGAGGCCATGGCCGCCGCATGCCAGAGGGCCGGGATCCGGCTTGGCACGGCGTTCATGATGCGGTTCCTGGCCCAGCACCAGGCGGCGCTCGAGCTGATCCGGGAGGGCCGGCTCGGCCGGCCCGTGTTTGCGCGGGCGCAGCTGTCCTGCTGGTATCCACCCCTGCCTGGCGCCTGGCGGCAGGACCCGGCCTCCGGCGGAGGCGGCTCGCTGATGGACATGGGCGGCCATTGCCTGGATCTTCTCGAGATGTTCTTTGGCCCCATCCAGGCCGTGAGCTGTATGGCCCGGCGCACCGTTCACGATTATCCGTCCGAAGACAGCGCCGTGGCGACGGTCGAGTTCGCCAGCGGCGCCCTGGGCGTGGTGGATGCCTTCTTCTGCCTGCCGGACGAGGCCAGCCAGAATCGGCTCGAGCTGTATGGATCGCGGGGCGGGATTCTGGCGCGCGGCACCATCGGCCAAAGCGCCCGCGGCGAGATGATCGCGCACATCGAGGATCCATCCAGCGGCTACGACGCCCTCCAGACCCGGCCATCGGCGGCGGGCATCGCCATCGATCCCCCGCCAATCAATCCGTATCGCGCCGAGATCGAGGAGTTCAGCCAGGCCATCCTCGAGAATCGCGAGCCCTCGAACAACGGGCGGCTCGGCCTGCAAAGCCAGCGAGTGCTCGCCGCCTGCTACGACTCGGCCCGAACCCGCCGCGTCGTTCCCATCGATTCTCCGGTCTCATGATCCTGCCCCTCAACCCTCAACCCGAATGCAGCCCAATATGATCGATCTGAAATCGTTTGAAGTATGGTTTGTCACTGGCAGCCAGCACCTCTATGGGCCTGCCGTGCTCGATCAGGTGGCGGCGCACTCGAGGCAAATCGCGGGTGCGCTCGATGCTGCGCCCTCGGTCCCGGTGAAGGTCGTGTTCCAGCCGGTGGTCAAGACGCCCGATGAAGTGACGGCGCTCTGCCAGCAGGCGAACGCTGCCAGCCAGTGCATCGGGCTGATCACCTGGTGCCATACCTTCTCGCCATCGAAGATGTGGATCCATGGGCTCCGGCTCCTGTGCCGGCCGCTGCTCCACCTCCACACCCAGCACAACCGCGACATCCCATGGGCGACGATCGACATGGATTTCATGAACCTGAACCAGGCCGCCCACGGCGACCGCGAGCACGGCTTCATCCAGACGCGGATGGGCATCGAGCGGAAGGTCGTCGTCGGGTTCTGGCGGGAAAAGGCCGTTCAGGACCAGATCGGCGCATGGTGCCGGGCGGCCGCTGCCTGGCACGATTGGCAGGGCGCGAAGTTCTGCCGGTTCGGCGACAACATGCGCGAGGTGGCGGTCACCGAAGGCGACAAGGTCGCCGCCCAGATCCAGTTGGGCTACTCGGTCAACGGCTACGGCGTGGGCGACCTGGTCGATCGCGTGCGCCAGGTGGCCGGCTCGGAGATCGACGCGCAGCTGGCCCAATACGATGCCTCCTGCCGCCTGGCGCCCGCCCTCCGCCCCAATGGCGCGCGGCGCGACTGCCTCCGCGAGGCGGCTCGGATCGAAGTCGGTCTTCGCTCGTTCCTCGCGGACGGTGGATTCAAAGGATTCACGACCACGTTCGAGGATTTGCACGAGCTGGTCCAGCTGCCGGGATTGTCCGTGCAGCGTCTCATGGCCGATGGATATGGCTTTGGCGCCGAAGGCGACTGGAAGACGGCTGCCCTGGTGCGGGCCATGAAAGTGATGGCCGCCGGCTTGCCTGGCGGCACGTCTTTCATGGAGGATTACACCTATCACCTGCAGCCGAAGGGCATGAAGGTGCTCGGGGCGCACATGCTCGAAGTCTGTCCGACCATCGCGCGGGGCAAGCCGTCCCTCGAGGTGCATCCGCTCGGCATCGGCGGCAAGGCTGACCCGGCGCGGCTCGTGTTCGAGGCGGCGCCCGGACCGGCGCTCAACGCTTCGATGATCGACCTGGGACACCGGTTCCGGCTGTTGGTCAACGAGGTCGAGGTGACTGCGTCGGACCGGCCGCTGCCCAAACTGCCCGTCGCTCGCGCCGTCTGGACGCCGAAGCCGGACCTGCCTGTTGCCGCCACCGCCTGGATCTACGCCGGCGGCGCCCACCACACCAGCTTCAGCCAGGCCGTCACCACCGAGATGCTCGAGGACTTCGCCTCCATGGCTCGGATCGAGATCGTGGTGATCGACGACAACACCCGAGTCCGCCCATTCCGGCAGGAACTCCACTGGAACGAGGCCTATTATCGCCAATGCCGCGGCGCCATATAATCGTCCATGAAAAAACCAATGAATTCCGTGGCCACCGCTCTCGCAGCGGCCATCCTGCTTGCGTTGACATCGGGTGGAGCGCCGCCGTCTCGAGCCGCTGCCCCGTCTTCCACGAACGCGGCGGTCTTCTCGCGGCCGGTGGACAATCCGGCGCTGCGGTTTGCAGCCGCCGAAATCCAGCGCGCCGCCGCCTCCGCTTCGAGCCACACCTTTCCCCGGATCACTCTCGAGATTGCCGGCGACGGCGCAACCCAGAGCTATTCGATCGAGCGCGGCCAGGGTGAGATCCGGGTCCGCGGCGCCGATGCGGCTGGAGCGATGTATGGAGGCCTGGATGTGGCGGAGGCCATCCAGCTGGGAACGCTCGACGGGCTGGCGGAAGGTCGGCGCCAGCCATTCATCGCCCGCCGCGGGCTCAAGTTCAACATCCCCCTGGACCTGCGCACCCCCAGCTACTCGGATGCCGCCGACGCCTTCCAGGCGAATATCCCCGAGGTCTGGAGCCTGGAGTTCTGGCGCGAGCTCCTCGATGAAATGGCCCGCTGCCGGTTCAACGTCCTCACGCTCTGGAATCTGCATCCTTTCCCCTCGCTGGTGAAGGTGCCCGAGTTTCCCGAAGTCGCCCTGAGCGACGTGCTCCGGACGCGAGTGCCCTTCGACGAGCATTATGCCCACAGCGGCGCCGACATGTTCCGGCCGGAGCATCTGCGCGACGTCGAGGTGGTCCGAAAAATGACGATCGAGGAGAAGATCGCGTTTTGGCGCACCGTGCTCGAGCATGCTCGCGATCGAGGCATCGAGGTGTACTGGTTCACGTGGAATATGTTTGTGTTCGGCGCGGAAGGCAAACACGGCATCACCGGCTCGCAGTCGAATCCGGCCACGATCGCCTATTTCCGGGCCAGCGTGCGCGAGCTGGTCCTCACCTACCCCCTCCTGGCCGGCATCGGCATCACCGCGGGCGAGCGCATGGAAAAACGCACCGACGAGTTCAGCCGGGAAAAATGGCTCTGGAAGACCTATGGCGAGGGCGTCCGCGACGCGCTCGATCAACAGCCCGATCGATCGTTCCGCCTCATCCATCGGTTCCACATGACCGGGCTGGACGAAATCCTGACCGAGTTCAGGCAGTATCCCGGGCCGCTCGATTTCAGCTACAAATACGCTGTGGCTCACATGTATGCCTCGACCGCGCCGCAATTCATCCGACCCCTGCTCGAAGTGCTCCCGCCCGATCGCCGGACCTGGCTCACCGTCCGCAACGACGACATCTACAGCTTCCGCTGGGGGGATCCCGCCTTCGCGCGCGCTTTCGTCCGGTCCATGCCCGGGCCGGATCAGTGCGCGGGATTCTACATGGGGCCCGACGGTTATTGTTGGGGTCGGGAGTCGATGGATCTCGAGCCCGAAACACCCCGCCAGCTCGTGATGCAAAAACAGTGGTTCAGCTTCATGCTCTGGGGCCGGCTCACCTACGATCCCGGACTGCCCGACTCGATCTTTGTCCGAACGCTTGCCCGGCGGTTTCCCGAGGCGCCTCCGGAAAGGCTCCTGGCCGCCTGGAGCGCCGCTTCGCGAATCATCCCCGAAACCACCCGCTTTTTCTGGGGCAACATCGACTTGCGATGGCTGCCCGAGGCCTGCCTCAGCAGCCCCCGGCACCAGGGGTTTTACACCGTCCGCCACTTCGTCCAAGGCGAGTGCATGCCCGGCGAAAAGAACCTCAACATCCGCCAATGGCGCCAAGGCGTGCTCGAGAATGCCATGCCGGATGGGATCACTCCGCCTCGAGTCGCCGAGAACCTGCGTCGATACGCGGACGAGGCGCTCGATGGAGTCGCCGCACTGCGCCCCCGCCAGGGATCCAGCCGCGAGCTGCGGCTGACCCTGGGCGATCTCGAGGCCTTTGCGCAGCTCGGACGGTATTATGCCGCCAAGATCGATGCCGCCTGCGCCCTCGCTCTCTACGATTCCACGGCCCAAGCCGGGCATCAGCGGGATGCCATTCGCCACCTCGAAGCTGCATTGGATCATTGGCGCGCCTATGCCGCTGTCTACGCCCGGCAATATCGCCAGCCCATCCTCTACAACCGTGTCGGCTGGGTCGACATCCCCCGGCTTGCCGACAAAGCTGCCGCCGACATCGAGATCGCGCGCCAGTGGAAACCGGGCAGCGTCCCAGCCCCTGCCGCCTCACGCCCGGGCCGAAGCCTCTTCGGCGAATAGGGTCTGTGGACAGACCCTCCCTATGCCACCCCCTCAATCGTGCCTCGCGGGGGGAGGGAATTGGGTCCGGTGGCCGTCTGGAGTCCTTTCTCTCCGCCATTGGGAACCAACGGGGGAGAGAGGGCTTGCATCTTGCGCTGAAGAATTTTGTTTTGCGCCCGGTTGGCGCGCGCATCCGCAATCGCCTTGACCCGCTTCCATTCCTTCTCGCACACTGGTCCCATGCAAAGCCCCCCGGCCGCTCCACTCCGCAGGCGCGCGGCATCGAACTCCTTCTCCGGCACCCGATCCTCCCACCGCTTCTTGGGCGGCTGCGTCTGGCTCGGATCCCTGTGCCTATCTCTGACCGCCGCCGCCGATCCCCCGACACCGCTGGATCCGGGCCAGATCCTGGAACGGACCTGCTTCCAGACCGCGGGCGCTTACGACGATGGAGTTAACCTCCGGTCCGATGTCGCGATTGTCTACGGGATCGATCGCGGCCTGCCCGACCGGATCGAATCCTGGCGCAATCGCGGCTATCGGATCCACGTGATGACCGGCGTCTCCTGGGGTAATTACCAGGACTATCTGTATGGGCGTTTCGACGGCGTCAATCACGAGGACGAAGCCCAGACCGATCGGGAAGGCAAGAAGATCAGCCACGGCGGTGATGTGTATTACATGTGCCCGGGCGAAAACTTTGGCCGGTTCCTGAGCGTGGGTGTGCAGCGCGCCCTCGATGCCGAAGCCGAGGCGATCCACCTCGAGGAGCCCGAGTTCTGGGTTCGCGGCGGTTACTCGGAGGGGTTCCGGCGCGAGTGGAAGAAGTTCTACGGCGAAGAGTGGATCCCGCCGCATCGGTCTGTGGATGCCCAGTGGCGGGCATCGAGGCTGAAGTACTACCTCTATCGGCGCGCCCTCCAGCAAGTCTTCGATTCCATCCAGGACCACAACAAGAAGCATTCCCGGACCGTCCGCTGCTATGTCCCCACTCATAGCCTGATCAACTACGCTCACTGGCGAATCGTCAGCCCCGAGTCCAGCCTCGCCCGGCTCGATGGCTGCGACGGGTATATTGCCCAGGTCTGGACCGGCACGTCTCGCACTCCGAACCTCTATCGCGGATCGCTCCGGGAACGCACCTTCGAGACCGCTTTCCTCGAATACGGCGCCATGCAAAACCTCGTCCGGTCGACCGGCCGCACCGTTTGGTTCCTCAACGATCCCATCGAGGACAATCCGAACCATGACTGGGAAGATTATCGGCGCAACTGGGAATCGACGCTGGTGGCCTCGCTGCTGCAGCCTGACGTGTGGCGTTACGAGGTCATGCCGTGGCCCCAGCGCATCTTTTTTGGTAAGTATCCCGCTCCCGCCAACACCGCCCAGCGCATCCCGATCCCCGCTCCTTATGCCACCGAAATCCAAACGGTTATCCACGCCCTCAACGACCTCCGCCAGCCCGAGTTCGCCTGGGACGGCGCGCTCGGCGGCGTGGGAATCCTGATCAGCGATTCGCTGATGTTCCAGCGGGGCGATCCGGCCCCCAGCGATCCGCATCTGAGCCATTTCTACGGGCTGGCCCTCCCTCTGTTGAAGCGAGGCATCCCCATCGAACCTGTCCAGCTCGAGAACGCCGCTCTGCCCGGCTACCTGGACCGACAACGGCTCCTGCTGCTGACCTACGAGGGCATGAAGCCCTTAAGCCCGGATGTTCATCCGCCCCTGGCCGCCTGGGTCCGATCCGGCGGCGTGCTCGTGGTCTGGGACGATGACGCCGATCCTTATCACCGCGTGCGCGAGTGGTGGAACACCGGGAGCCGCCAGCTGGCCACCCCGCGCCATCATCTGTTCGAGCTGCTCGGGCTGAGCGCCGAAACCGCCCCTGGCCGCTATCCCGTGGGCCGTGGCGCAGTGCTTTTTCGTTCGGATAGCCCCTCCGCTTTGGCCCGCCAGGGAAGCGGCGACGCAACACTCATCTCCGCTCTCGAGGAAGCCACTCGAGGATCGAACATCGCATGGCGCGAGAGCAACCACCTGATCCTGCGGCGAGGCCCTTACGTCATTGCCGCAGGTTTGGACGAGTCGATCGAGGCGCCCCCGCGCGCCCTTTCCGGCCAGTTCGTCAACCTGTTCGATCCCGAGCTCGAGCTCCAAACCTCGATCCCGGTCCGTCCCGGTTCGCGATGGTTCCTCTTGGATCTGGACCGGTCAAAGGGCGGGCATGCCCAGGTCTTGGCTGCCGCCTGCAAGGTGTTCCCGCCCTCGGTCGATTCCCGAACCCTTCGCGCATCGATCGAGGGGATCGCGAATACCGAGGCCATTTTGCTGATCCGGCTTCCCGCCCAACCCCAATCGATCCGCCTCGACGGGAAGCCCGTGGCGCCTTTCCGAGCCGATCCCGCCCGCGGCCTCCTCTGGCTTCGGTTCGCCAACCAGGCC
The DNA here is from genome assembly GCA_964458325.1 of uncultured Verrucomicrobiota bacterium. GTDB lineage: Bacteria > Verrucomicrobiota > Verrucomicrobiia > Limisphaerales > UBA1319 > JAGMXM01. Next base: position 7,193 of record CAYWIM010000015.1, on the reverse strand, counting down.
CAGCCCCGGGAGCTGCGGGTGGAATGGTAAGGGTTTACACCTTCTCCGGCACGACGAACGGCGTCCGGTAATCCCGGGTGAGCATCGCGCTCGCCTCGGGGTTGCCGATGAAGGTTTCGGTCTTGGGATCCATCTTGAGCGGCACGCCCAGCCGGAGCTTGTCCTGCGCCACATCGACCTCGTTGGCGGCCAGATGCTCGATCATCCGGCCGCAGGCCTCGGCCATCGCCGGATCCGCCCGCAGCGCTTCCTTGATCTCGCCCGGCGATTTCGCGGCGCCCAGCCGGCAAGAGATGTTGCCCGTGTGGCACAATGCGCTCGAGAGATGGCCTTCAAGGACGTCGGCGTAGAGATCCGTGATCTTCCGGCTGCGGACCGCCTTGATGAAGTTGGCGTAATGATCCTCGGCTCCGCTCCATTTCTTGATTTCCTTGCCATCCTTGTCGTAGGCGGCAGCCGCGGTGTAGCTGGGCACGGTGACATGCCCGCCCTCGCACTCGATGACGATCCCGATGCCGGCCCCGCGGTACTTGTCCATGTTTTTGCTGCCCTTTTTGTCCGGCAATCCGCGGACTTCGAAGATCAGCGGCGCGCCCGGATAATCGTGGTAGATGACCATGGTGTTGTAGGTCTGGCCGTCGTCCACATAACCGAGCCGGCCGCCCACTGCCAGGATCCGCGGCGAGAGCTCGGTCACTCCCAGGAACCACCGGGCGACATCCATCTCGTGGATGCCCTGGTTGCCGAGGTCGCCATTGCCGGTGTTCCACACCCAGTGCCAGTCGTAGTGCAGGCGTTTGCGCATCAGGGGGAGCTTCAGGGCCGGACCGCACCACAGGTCGTAGTCGATCTCGGGCGGGACTGGCTGCGGGCCATCCACCTTGCCGATGGTATCCCGCCGCTTATAGCAAAGGCCGCGCGAGACTTTGATCTTGCCCAGGTTGCCGGCGCGCACCCACTCGACGGCGGCCGCAATGCCGGTCCGGGACGAGCGGCTCTGGGTGCCGGCCTGGACGATCCGATTGTATTTCCGAGCGGCTTCGACCGCCTTGCGCCCCTCCCAGACGTTGTGGGAGATGGGCTTCTCGATGTAGACGTCCTTGCCCGCCTGGCAGGCCCACACGACGTTCAGCGAGTGCCAGTGGTTGGGCGTCGCGCTCGAGATCACATCGACCTCGCGGTCTTCCAGCAGCTTGCGGTAATCGGTGTAGGTCTTGACCGTGATGCCTTTGCCCGCAAGGCTCTTCACCGCCGATCCCAGGATCTTCTGGTCGCAATCGCACAGCGCCACCAGACGCACACCCGGCATCTTGCTGAAAGCGCCGATGTGCGACCCGCCGCGCCCGCCGAATCCGACCACCGCCACGCGAATATCGCCGCTGGCGCCAGCGGCCGCCGACCATGAACGCGGCGCCAGGCCCAAGGCCGTGGTGGTGATTGCCGCCTGCCGCAAGAAGCTCCGTCGAGTGATACGATTCATAATGGTTCCCGTTCCAGTGATTTGATGGTTATGACTGCCTCGATTATTCCGCACCCGGAACCCGCCGGCAACCGAAAAACGCGGCGGGCGGCGGGTTTGCTGCCGCGACGGCGCAGGCAGGCCTGACCCGGCGTTGCGGACGGACGGTTCACAAGCGACGCGCATAACGGCGGGCTGGCAACTCGCGCCCGTTTGACTTACCGTCGCGTCATGAATGCAGCGGTGTTCCATCGATGGAGTCCCTGGCCTTGCCTGCTCGCCCTTTTCTTGATTGCGGATCCGGTCCCTTTGCAGTCCAGCGAGGGTTCGGCCGGTTTCCGCCCGAGGCCATTGGCCGGCTTGGCTTATGGGCCTTATCGGACGGGCCAGTCCCCTGGTTCAATCTATCCAACCACCAACCAGATCCGCGAGGACTTGCTCATGCTGCGCCATTACACCCCGCGGATCCGGACCTATGGCACGGAAAACAGTCTGGGCGCCATTCCCGCCCTGTGCGCGGAGGCCAGCCTCGAATGCTATGCGGGCGCGTGGCTGGATGCCAGCGTTGCCGGCAACCAGAGCCAAATCGCGAATCTGATCCAAATCGCCCGCCAGGGTCATGCCACCACGCGGGCGTTGATCGTTGGCAACGAGGTGCAGTTGCGCGGCGATCTCTCCCAGTCGACGCTCATTGCCTACATCAAGAACGTCAAAGCGCAGACCGTGTTGCCGGTCACGACCGCCGAAGGCTGGCATATCTGGGAACGCTCCGAGCAAAAGGCGCTGGTCGATGCGGTCGATTTCATCCTGGCCCATGTCCACCCCTATTGGGAAAGCCCCTATTACACCCCGCAGATCAGCGTCAGCAATGCCGCCGCCCACGTCATCGGACGCCTTCGCCACCTGCGGAACCTGTATCCCGGCAAGCGAATCGTGCTCGGCGAGACCGGTTGGCCCACGGCCGGCCAAACCTTGGGCGCCGCCGTGCCCGGCCTCGAACAGCAGCACCGATTCCTGGCCGATTTCCGCCGCATGGCGGAGGCGGACGGGTTCGAGTATTTCTTCTTTGAGGCCTGCGACGAGGGATGGAAAGGCGCCGAAGGCGACGTCGGCCCGCACTGGGGCTTGCTCGACTCGGATCGCCGTCTTAAGCCGTCGTTCCGCCAGCTCCTGGCCGAGGATATGGCCATCGAGATGCCCCAGCCCAGTCCCGACGGTGGATTCGAGGTCTGGGTGGGCACCTATCCCGATCTTTCTTACCTGCTCGAATCCGCTTCGCCCGGCCTCACCCTCGATTGGGAACCCATCCGATCTTTCACAGGTTCTCCGGAAACGAACCGAACTCGGATTACGATCTCTCCCTCGGCTGACGCTCGTCTCCTATTCCGCAACCGCACCGCGGAGTGATCTGCATTTACGCGGTCTCGAGCCGCAAGCCTTCAGGTCAAGGGGCCGCCTGAGGGGGAACTCCGAACTCGAGAGGGTGGTTCATGGCCTCAACGCGGGCCAAGTGTTGGCGCCGCGGTTTCCCGTGTATCCCCTCTCCTGGCTTTCGACCGCCCTCCTCAGCGGACGGCGGGAGAGAAGGCAGGGGGAGGGCGGAACAACGGGCTGTCATTCCGCAGTTCATCGTGTATAGGATGATCCGCAATGATGAACCGATGGTGGGTTATTCTTCTGAGCCTGTGGGCGGTTTCAGTTGCCGGCTGCCGCGATCGCGCGCCGGCAGCCGGGCATGCCAATTCCATCCCGCAACCCTCGAAAGCTCAGCCCAAACTCCCCGTGCTCAAGCTTCAGATCGGGGTGCACGAGCTGATGGCGGAAGTCGCACGCATCCCGGCCCAATGGGAGCGCGGGCTGATGTTCCGGGAGTCCCTCGCCGACAACGAAGGCATGCTGTTCGTGTTCCCCGCGCCGCACCGCACCTCCTTCTACATGAAGAACACCATCCTGCCCCTCTCCTGCGCCTATATCAGCCCCGAAGGCGTCATCCTGGAAATCCACGATCTCCAACCGCTGGATGAAACCCCGGTCGAAGCCGCCTCCGATCAAGTCCAATACGTGCTGGAGACTCGACGGGGCTGGTTCCTCGAGCGCGGCCTGGGCCCGGGCGCGCTCATCCAGGCGGATCGCGGTTCGCTGCGCAGCACCTTCTTCCGATGAAAGTCGCGCTCGCCCAGGTCAATCCGACCATTGGAGATTTCCCTGGCAACATCGCCCGGCTGCGCGCGGCGTATGCGCGGGGCGTCCAGGCTGGAGCCGACTTGGTGGTCGCGCCCGAGCTGGCGATTCCCGGCTACCCACCTCGCGACCTGCTCCTCCGGCCAGGATTCATCGGCCAGAACCTTGCGGCCCTCGAGGATCTCGCGCACACCGTCGGCTCCGCCGGTCTGCTGGTCGGATTCGCCGGCCGCAATGATCGCACGCCCGGCCGGCCCGCCACCAACGCCGTTGCCTTGCTCCGCCATGGCCGAGTCGAGGCGACCCGCGAAAAAACGCTCCTGCCCACTTACGATGTCTTCGACGAAGACCGCTATTTCGAGCCGGCCGAAACCAACGCCCCCGTCAATTTCCAAGGCTGCCCCCTCGGCCTCACGATCTGCGAGGATGTGTGGAACGACGAGGATTTCTGGCGGGAGCGCCGCTACCGCCGCGATCCAGCCATGGACCTCGTCCAGCAAGGCGCCCGGATCCTGTTCAATGTCTCGGCATCGCCCTGGCACTTGGGCAAGGAACTCACCCGGCATGCCATGCTCGCCAACCTCGCCTCCAAAGCCCGGGTGCCTGTCGTCTATGTCAACCTGGTGGGTGGCAACGATGAGCTTGTCTTCGATGGGCGCAGCCTCGCGTTCAACCGCGACGGCGCCTTGATCGCGCAGGCCGCGATGTTCGCCGAGGACATGGTCCTGGCCGACCTTGACGCCGCCCCGCCTTGCGCCAGCGTCGATCCTCCGGATGAGGAAAAGCTCCATCGCGCGCTCGTGCTCGGCTTGCGCGACTACCTGCAGAAATGCGGGTTCCGGCGCGCGCTCCTCGGCCTGAGCGGGGGAATCGACTCCGCCCTGACCGCCTGTCTGGCGGTCGATGCATTAGGCTCCGCCGCAGTCTGGGGGGTCGCTCTGCCATCTCAGTTCTCGTCGGCCGGCAGCCTCGATGATGCCCGCCAGCTTGCCCGGAACCTGGGCATCCGATACGATGTCATTCCCATCCAGTCCGCTTTCACCACGCTTCGGGCCGAGCTCGCCGCCGTGTTCGCCGGACGCCCCGAAGACGTCACGGAGGAAAACATCCAGGCGCGGCTCCGCGGCGTGATCCTCATGGCCCTCTCGAACAAGTTCGGCGATCTCCTGCTGACCACCGGGAACAAGAGCGAAATGGCCGTCGGCTACTGCACCCTCTACGGCGACATGTGCGGCGGGCTCGCCGTCTTGAGCGATGTTCCCAAAACCATGGTCTACCGCCTCGCCCGGTGGATCAATCGCGACCGGGAAATCATCCCCACCGCCTCGATCACCAAACCTCCTTCGGCGGAGTTGCGTCCCAACCAGACTGACCAGGACTCGCTCCCGCCCTACGATGTCCTTGACGCCATTCTCGAGGCCTACATCGTCGAAGGGCTCAGCCCCGAGGAGATTGCCCGTCGCGGGCACGATCCCGCCACCATTCGCCAGGTGATCCAACTCGTCAGCCGAGCCGAGTTCAAACGCCGCCAGGCCGCGCCCGGTCTCAAGGTCACCAGCAAAGCCTTCGGCGTGGGCCGCCGGATCCCCATTGCCCAGCGGTTCCGCGAGGCTTGAGCTGGCGCTGAACCCGGCCGGCTCTCCCGACGAGCCGTGCGGCGGTAGCTGCCGAGGTAACGATGCGGATCTCCTTACGGCCATGAACCTCCGCATCCTCACGTCGGCGGCTACGGTTTATGTTTCCGGGGACTCGGGACGCATGGTCCAGCGCTCCCATAAACGCCGCTCCCGCTTCGTGGGCCGTCCCGTGCCCGCAAGGCGCCCCTGGTTCAGCTTGGCTCGTTCTGTTCGTGCCCGCTCCTGCTCCTCTGGCGATGTCAGGTCCTCGACCAGCGCGCGTGCGATCGGCGCTCCAACCCGTCTCTCGCTGAAACCGGTCACCCGCAGCGTTCGCTGGAGAACATCCAGTTGGACCGTCAAGACCTCCTCGAGCCGCACTTCATGGGACGGCTTCACCGCCTGGCCGCCGATCTTCACATGGCCGCTCCGGCACGCCATTGTTGCCTGAGTCCGCGTCCGAAAAATCCGCACCGCCCAAAGCCACTTATCGATTCTCATAGCCCCACAGGGTCGACTCCCGACCGTACTCGGGCCTGGCGATGAATGCAACGCTGCCGCAACATCACACCCGCCTTGCGGGGCGATATTGCGGCAGGCTCCTAGTTACTGATCGGTTACAGGCTTGCTGTATCCAAAATGCGGGTTGGTACCCTGCGTTTGTCAGGCCACAGAACGCGCGCCCCTGCATGCCATGCCCGGGTGCGCGGGCTGTGGCTCTGAATAGGCAGCTAAGGCTGCGTTGGGGGTTGCCGATTTCCCCGCTGGCCTTGCTTCTGAGTGGCGGCATCGCCCTGACCACGACCCTGCCGGGCGGTGTTCTGACGTAGTTCCGCGAATTTCTTCTGCTGGTCCGAAGTCAGGATCTCCTTCAGCTTGGCCTCGTATTTCTCGCGCATTTGGGTCATCTGCTCCCGGCGCTGCTGCGCGGTCAGATCGGTCTTCCCCATCAACTCGCGGGTCTTCTCGGTCTGTTCCTTGAGAATCGGCTCGAGTTTCTTCTGCTGCTCCGAGGTCAGGCTGAGTTGTTTCGTGAGCTGTTTGAGCCGGTTTTCAGTCTGTTTCTGGGCTTGCTCGGCGGTGAGCTGGCTGCGGGGTGCTCCCGCCTGTTTGGCCTCTCGGGCCACCCCGGCTTGCCGGGCTTCCTTCGCCGGCTTGGCCGGCTTTGCGTCTTGAGCTGGAAGCGATGCAGCCATTGCCATCACCCCAAACACCGCCATCGCAGCAATACCTGTGAATCGAATCATGTTCATACGAAATGCGATTATTCCCTCGCCCGGACCGGTGTTCCACTCGGGAAATCACGCCGACGTCCGGGCTTCCTATACCCCAGACGCACTCTGCCCATGTCCGGTTACGGCCAAATCGCAGGCGCAGGCTTCAAGGTCGCGCGGGCCGCCGAGCACCCTGACGATCCCCCCCACGCTCGGCGCCCGCGCCCAATTCATCTACACCCGATGCCCCCGATGGCCGGTCCTCGGCTCGCCCCCCGTCCCCGCCGGATCGAGCCCGGTTCGCCCGAGCTCCCGGATTCTGAATGGCATCGGCCCAGCTCCAGAGCTGGCGGGCGCAGATATCGGCCGCGCCCTGCAGCTCGCTCAACGCGCTGCGCTGGCCTGCCAAGCCCGGCCTGCGCTCGAGCAAGCTCAGCAGCGATCGGAGCTCTGCCACCGTGCGACGTGCCTCAAGGATCATCGCCACTCGATCGGCCCCCTGGCGGTCGTGGCTCGCGGCGATCTGCCCGGCCAGCGAGACCACCGACCGTTCGAGTTGATCCCGCAAGCTGAAGCACCCCTTGAAAAATGGCTGCTCGGTCAGTTGAAAAGCGCCCTCGGCCAGCCGCGCCGACTCCTGCCAGACCCGCAGATCGTCATACCGTTGATATGCCATAGTCGATCCTGGTTGTTAGGGTCTGTGCAAAAATTACTTCCGGGTAT
>CAYWIM010000014.1:0-59755 GCA_964458325.1 uncultured Verrucomicrobiota bacterium | reverse complement strand
CAATGAGCTGACCGCCACTCAATCTCTGCCTTCGACCGGTGCGGCGCTGCGGACGGACGCCCTTCACACACGGAACCGCACTTCTGCACCAACCGAATCTGGCGTCAAGATACAGGATCATGGGAAAGCCGCCAGTCACCAGTACTGGGGACAAGGGGGGAAGGCCTTTACTGCTTCGGATTGTGCCCGAGGAACTTTGCGACGGCTTCGGTGCGGGTGCGGACCTGGAGTTTTTCGTAGATGCGCCGGACGTAGGTGTGGACGGTCTCGTAGCTGACGCTGAGGTTATCGGCGATTTCCTTGTAGAGAAAGCCGCGGGTGAGGCAATCGAGGACTTCCTGTTCGCGGGGGGAGAGGTTTTCAGCGGGTGGGGCGGCAGGGTTGGTGCGCTGGAAGGATTGGACGACCTTGCGAGCGATCTGGGCGGTCATGGGGGAGCCGCCCTGGTGGACCTCGCGGAGGGCATCGAGGAGCTCGGCGCGCGAGGTGCGTTTGAGGAGGTAGCCGGTGGCGCCGGCGGCCAGGGCGTTGAAGATGTTCTCGGTGTCCTCGTAGACGGTGAGCATGAGGACCTGGATCGAGGGAGCGATTTGTTTGAGGCGCCGGACGCACTCGACACCGTTCATGCCGGGGAGGTTGATATCCATGAGGACGATATCGGGTTTTTCGGCGGGGAGGGCGGCGAGGGCGGCTTCGGCATTGGCGTGCTGGCTGAGGCAGCGGAAGCCTTCGGCCTGGTTCAGGATGCGGGAGAGGGTGTGTCGGACCTGCTCGCTGTCTTCGACGATGGAGACTTGGATGGGCATGGGTCAGGCTGGATTGGATGGGGGGCCGAGGGGTGCGGACAAGCGGACGAGGGCGCCGCCCTGGGGGGCGGGCTCGATCGAGAAGCTGCCGCCGATGGCGGTCATGCGCCGGCGCATGTTCTGGAGGCCGTTGCGGGTTTGGGCTGCGGCTGGGTCCAGGCCGGCGAGCCCGCGGCCGTTGTCCTCGATCTCCATCGCGAACCGGCCGGGATCGAGGCGGAGGCGGATCTGGACGAGGGAGGCATTGGCGTGACGGACGACGTTGGTGATGGCTTCTTTGAAGGAGAGGAACACATTGTGGCGGAGCTCGGGAGGGAGGCTCGAGGCGGGCAATTGGGTGGGGACATCGAGCCGGCAGCGGAGGCCGGCGACGGAGAGATATTCCTGGGCGTATTTGCAGAGGTAGCTGACCAGGCCCTCGAGGGTGTCATTGGATGGATTGACGGCCCAGACGATCTCGTCGAGGACGCGGGTGGTTTCGCGGGCGGTCAGGGAGATCTGGCGCGCGTGCGCTTCGACCTCGGCAGGCTGTTCCTTGTCGTTTTCGATAAGGTCGCTCAGGAGGGAGACCTGGGTGAGATTGGCGCCGAGCTGGTCATGGATGTCCTGGGCGATGCGGGTGCGTTCTTTTTCGACCGCTTGTTTCTGCTCGAGGCGCTGGAGCTGGCGCTGGAGCCTCTGGGTCGAGAAATAATAGACCATGCCGACGATCGCGGCCAGGAGCGAGCCGGTTGCAATGGTCAGAAACCACCACTTGCGCCACAGGGGAGGGAGGACAATGATCGCCAAGCCCCGGCCGGTCTCGTTCCAGATGCCATCTTCGTTGCAGGCTTTGACGATGAACTGGTATTGGCCGGGCGGGAGCCGGGGATAGTGGGCGGTGCGGCTGCTGCCGGCTTCGGTCCAGCCGGTTTCGAAGCCATCGAGCCGGTACTGGAACCGGGCGCGGTCGGGAGCGCGGAGGTTGAGGCTGGAGTAATGGATGTCGATGCGGTGGCGGCCGGCGGGGATGACGATGGTATCGGGCGGGCTGGCCAGGAGATGGCTGCCACCCTGGATCTGGCCGTCGATCAAGATCGACTCGATGATGACGGGGGGCGGGTGGGGATTGGGATCAAGCCGGTCGAGGTGAACGAAGGCGAGCCCCTGGACGGTGGGGAACCAGAGCTGGCCGGAGCGGGTGAGCGCGGCGCCAGGCTGGGAGCCGAGGGTGCACTCGCGGGTGGGAAGGCCGTCGGGCTTGCCATACACGCGGCCGGGGACATACCCGATGGATCCGCGGGCGAAGTCGTCGAGGTCTTGCTTGCGAACGCGGAGGATGCCGGCCGTGGAAGCGATCCAGAGGCAGCCCTGGCCGTCTTCGACGATGCTGCCGATGCTGTTGCCGGGCAGGCCTTCGCGGGCGGTGTAGCGGGTCCATTGGCCCTGGTGGTAGCGGCCGAGCCCGCTGCCGAACGTGCCGATCCAGAGCACGCCGTCCACATCGAGGTAGAGGGACGAGATGTCCTCGCTGGGAAGGCCGTCGGATTTGTGGAATGCGGTGAACGTGCCGTTCTCGATCCGGTTCAATCCGCCGCCGAACGTGCCGATCCAGAGGGCGCCTTCGGGGGAGTCGGTCATCGCGCGGACCTCATCGGCGGACAAGCCGTCCCGGGTCGTGAAGGATTTCCAGGACTCGTTCTCTTTGCGCAGGAGGCCGTTTCGGGTGCCGAGCCAGAGCGTTCCGCGGCGATCCTCATGGATGGCGAACACTTCGGGGGGGATGGCCTGGGCGCCGGGGGCGGGCTCGAACCGGTCGCCGCGCTTGAGGAACAAACCGCCGCCTCGGGTGCCAGCCCAGATGTTGCTCGAGCGATCGGCGTAGACGCTCCAGACGTGCGAATTGGCCAGGCCCTGGGCGGCGCCGTAGGAGAGAAGGGCGCCGTCTTTCCAGCAGGCGGCGCCGCCGCCATTGGAGCCGATCCAGAGCCCGCCCTGGGCGTCCTCGCAGACGGATTGGATGACTTTGGGCTGGAGACCTCGAGCGCGGTCGAGGCGTTCGAACACGGGGCGTTTGACACGGTTCAGCCCGCCGCCGTCGGTGCCGATCCAGAGGGTGCCTTCGCGGTCGACGTGAAGGGAGAGGATGATGTCGAGGGTGAGGCCGTGGCCGGTCGTGAGCCAGGCAAAGCGGCCTTGGGGATCGAACCAGAACACGCCGATCCCCAAGGTGCCTACCAGGAGATTGCCCTCGCGATCCTCGCAAGCCGCCGCCACGGGCGCTGAGCCCCAAGGATACGATCCCCACTCGAGGGTCACTTCCTGCCGGACGCACCTTTGGATCTGGCCGTTGGCCAGGCGCCAGTATCCGCCCTTCGAGCTGGCCAGAAGGTAGTCGAGCCGATCGACGGGCGCCTCGAGCGCCACAGGCAGCTCGAGCGACCCGGCGGCCACGTCGGGCATGACGGCAGCCAGGCGACGGTCGGTGCCGATCCAGACCAGCCCGCCAGGCTCGGCGACGAGGGCCCGAGTCGGGCTGGGGCGGCGCAGATCGAACACGAAGATGTCAAGCTTGCCATTGCGATGCCGCCACAATTGGCCGTCGGCGGTGTAGAGCCAGACCGAGCCACGGTCGTCTTCGGCGGCGGCGACGAGGCGCTGCTCGGACGTGCCGCGTCCGATGCCGAGGCTGGTGATCCGTCCGTTCTCGAGGGTGGCGACCCCGGCGGTCTCGGTGCCGATCCAGAGGACGCCCCGGCTATCCTCGAACAGATGAACGATGCGGCTGCTGTTGAGGCCGGGAGCGTTGCTTTCATCCAGAACGACAAAGCGGGTGCCGTCGAACCGGACCAATCCGTTGAGCGTGCCGCACCAGAGATAGCCGTCCCGTGTTTGAACGATCGAGGTGACGGAGTTTTGAGGGAGGCCTTCGTCGGTCCCCCAGGCATCGATCACGTAGCTCGAGGCGGCCGGGGGCGCGGGTGTGGCGGCTGCCTGCAACGCCGGGGAATAGGCCAGGCACAGGATCCAAAGCGCCAGGATGACGGGGCGCCATGCCAGGGAGCGGATGAGCCAGCAGCTCGTCCCTGCCACCGGAAAGGGACGTTCGCGGTCCATGCAAGCCGCCGGTGTGCCGGCATATCCCCGCAGGCAGCGGCAAACAAACGCACCCAGGTTGGCAGGTTGGCCCGGCTGAGGCATGGGCGGATTGTTCGGTCCCGACAGGCCGCTGTAAAGAGGTTTATGAGAGGGAAGGCGGCATGGAGGGCAATAGGGTCCATTCCACTCCATGGTCGTGCCATGCCCTGCGCTTCTCCCGGCAGCTCTGTTTGTCAACTATTTCGATGCGACCCCATTGCTTGTACGGCGAACGTGAGCTGGCCCTTTTGGAAATCGAGGGTGATGCGGGAGTTGTCCTGGATCTCGCCGGCGAGGAGCTTGCGCGAGAGAGCGGTTTCGACGTGGCGCTGGATGAACCGCTTGAGAGGCCGGGCGCCGTAGACGGGGTCGTAGCCTTCGCGGGCGATGGATTCGCGGGCAGCCGGGGTGAGCTCGAGATCGATCTGCCGCTGGGCGAGGCGCTGGCGGAGGAGGCCGAGCTGGAGATCGACGATCTGCTCGATCTCGGCGAGCGTGAGCGGCTTGAAGAGGACGATCTCGTCGATGCGATTGAGGAATTCAGGCCGGAAATGGCGGCGGAGCTCGGAGAGGACCTCGCGGCGGACGGGCTCGGCGATCTCGCCGGACGCGCCGGTATTTTCGATGAGCATGGGGCTGCCGATGTTCGAGGTCATGATCAGGAGCGTGTTTTTGAAGTCGACGACGCGCCCCTGGTTGTCGGTGAGCCGGCCGTCATCGAGGATCTGGAGGAGGACGTGGAAGACCTCGGGGTGGGCCTTCTCGATCTCGTCGAACAGGACGACGCAGTAGGGTTTGCGGCGGACGGCTTCGGTGAGCTGGCCGCCTTCCTCGTAGCCGACGTAGCCGGGGGGGGCGCCGATGAGGCGGGCGACGGCGTGCTTCTCCATGTACTCGCTCATGTCGATGCGGACGATGTTATCCTCAGCGTCGAAGAGGTTTTCGGCGAGGGCGCGGGCGAGCTCGGTTTTGCCGACGCCGGTGGGTCCGAGGAAGATGAAGGAGCCGATGGGGCGTTTGGGATCGTGGAGCCCGGCGCGGGCGCGGAGGACGGCGTCGGCGACGGCCTGGACGGCCTCGTGCTGGCCGATGACGCGCCGGTGGAGGTCCTGGTCGAGGCGGAGGAGCTTTTCCTTTTCGCCTTCGAGGAGGCGCGAGACGGGGATGCCGGTCCAGCGGGTGACGACCTCGGCGACCTCATCGGGGGTGACCTCCTCGCGGAGGAGGCGGGGCAATTTCGGGTCGGAATCGGCGGATCGGGATTCGAGGTTCTTGAGCTGCCGTTCGAGCTGGGGGACGCGGCCGTGTTTGAACTCGGCGGCGCGGCCGAGATCGCCTTGGCGCTGGGCCTGTTCCATCTCGTTGCGGGCGATCTCGAGCGCTTCGCGGAGCTTCTGGACATCGCCGATGGCGTGTTTTTCGCTGTTCCATCGGGCCTGGAGTGCGTCGCGCTGGGCGCGGGTATCGGCGATCTCCTTTTCGAGGCCGGCGAGGCGGTGGCGGGAGGCGGGGTCTTTTTCCTTGCGGAGCGCTTCGCGTTCGATCTCGAGCTGGAGGAGGCGCCGCTGGAGGGATTCGAGCTCTTCGGGCATGCTTTCCATCTCGGTCCGGAGCTTGGCGGCGGCCTCATCGATGAGATCGATCGCCTTGTCGGGGAGGAATCGGTCGGAGATATAGCGGTGGGAGAGCTGGGCGGCGGCGACGAGGGCGGCGTCCTGGATGCGGACGCCGTGGTGGATCTCGTATCGTTCGCGCAGGCCGCGGAGGATGGAGATGGTGTCCTCGACGTTGGGCTCGGCGACGAGCACGGGCTGGAACCGGCGCTCGAGGGCGGCGTCTTTCTCGACATGCTTGCGGTATTCGTCGAGCGTGGTGGCGCCGATGCAATGGAGCTCGCCCCGGGCGAGCATCGGTTTGAGCATGTTGCTGGCGTCCATGGCGCCCTCGGCCTTGCCGGCGCCGACCAGGGTGTGAATTTCGTCGATGAAGAGGACGATCTGGCCCTGGGCGCGGGCGATCTCGCGGAGGACCGCCTTGAGGCGCTCCTCGAACTCGCCGCGGTATTTGGCGCCGGCGATGAGGGCGGACAGGTCCAGCGCGACCAGCCGCTTTTCCTTGAGGCTTTCGGGGACGTCGCCGGCGACGATTCGGCGGGCCAGGCCTTCGACGATGGCCGTCTTGCCCACGCCGGGCTCGCCGATGAGGACCGGGTTGTTCTTGGTGCGGCGGGACAGGACCTGGATGCAGCGGCGGATCTCCTGGTCCCGCCCGACGACCGGATCGAGCCGGTTCTGCCGGGCGAGCCGGGTGAGATCGCGTCCGTATTTTTCAAGGGCTTCGTAGGTGGCTTCGGGCTGGGCGCTGGTGACGCGCTGGCCGCCCCGGACTTCCTGGAGGGCCTGAAGGAACTGCTCGCGACGCACGTTGAGGTTTTTGAAGACGCGCCCGACACCGGTGGCGGGGGGCTCGTCGAACATGGCCAGGACGAGGTGCTCGACGCTGGTGTATTCGTCCTTGAGCCGGCGGGCTTCGTCCTGGGCTTTGACCAGCAGGGCCATCAGCCTCTGCGTTGTGGCGAGGCCGGGTCCGGCCTGGATGTCGCCGCTGACGCGGGGCAGGCGGTCGATCTCCTCCTGGACGCGGGTTCGGAGGAGGTCGGGGGCGGCCTGGGCGCGTTCGAACAGGCTCGGCACCAGGCCCTCGGGCTGGTCCAGCAGCGCCAGGAGCAAGTGCTCGACGTCCTGGGCTTGCTGCTGGTTGCGCGTAGCGATGTTCTGCCCTTCGGCGAGGGCTTCCTGCGACTTCTCGGTGAATCGGTTCAGGTCCATAGGTTCGTGCCAATCACGCTCCGTATAATGAAGCACAATTTTGCGATCCGACAAATCGGATTCCCTTCCAAAGCGCAGGGACGAGCCGAGGGACGGCTGTTCGGGCGCAAGGCGATCGGCAGGATCTCAGCGCGGAGGCGCGGGGCGGGGCTGCTCGACGCGGATGAGGGCGACGCCGTGGCGGGGGATCCGGGCGTCAAAGGCTTCCTCGATGAGGCCGAGGTTGGTTTGGCGCCAGAGGTCGCGGACGTGCTGGGGGCCGGTGCGGCCGAGCATAGTCCAGGGGATGTGGAGCGTGGCGGGCATCTCGCCGCGGTTGAAGAGGCCGACGGCCAGGGCGCCGTCTTCGAGGTCTTTGACCATGGCGAAGTTGGCGTCCTCGAGCGGGAGGACGCGCGCGCATTGGCCGAGGGGGTCCTGGTCGACGGCGATGACCTCGGGGTTGGCGAGGACGTTGAGGGTGAACTCATCGAGTCGGGTCATGTCGCCGCTGTAGAAGAGAGGGGCGGCCATGAGGCACCAGAGGGACATGAACGAGTATTGCTCGCTGGGGGTGAAGGGGCAGTAGCGGGGCTCGCCGCCGACGCGGGCGGCGCCGATGTAGCCGATCTGGATGTAATCGGGATCGTTCCATGCGCCGGGCTTCGAGAAGGCGCGGTGCTCGGCGTTTTTGAGGGCCACATCGAAGACGCGATCCAGCTCGAAACCGAGGTCGCCGGCGGTGCGCCAGCAGTGGCCGCCAACCTCGGCGCCCCATTCCCAGACGTTGCCCATGCCGTATTGGCAGAGGTTGAACACGACGTCGCGGGGGAGCTGGCGGAGGATGCCGCCCATCTGCCGGAAGGGTTTCTGGAAGACCTCGAGGCCGGTCTGGCCTTTGACCAATCGGCCGTAGGAACACCAGTCGTATTTGAGGAAATCGAAGCCCCATTCGGCGAAGGTGCGTGCGTCCTGGGCCTCGTGCTGGTAGCTGCCGGTGAATCCGGCGCAGGTGGTCGGGCCCGGCGATGTGTAGATACCGGCCTTCAGCCCGTGGGAATGGATGTAATCCGTCAACGCCCGCATGTCGGGGAAATGGCGGTTGGGGAGGATGATGCCGTCGGCGTCTCGGGCGGGGCCGACGCGGAGGGGGTCGGCGTGTTTGGCGGCGTTCATCCAGCAATCGTCGAGGCTGACGTATTGGTAGCCGACGTCGGCCAGGCCGTGGCGGACCATGAGATCGGCGGCCTGGCGCGCCATGGCGTCGGTGATGTTGTTGTAATGGGCATACCAGTGGTTCCACCCCATGGGCGGCGTGAGGGCGAGGGTGTCGCCGCTCCGAATGCGGAACTTGAGGGAAGCTTTGCCGTGCCGGTTTTGGGCCTGCCAAGTGAGGGTGTAATCGCCCCGGGCAGGCGCCGTGCCGGTCACGACGCCGGATTGGGGATCGAGGCGCAGCGTGTCGGGCAGGCCCACGGCGGAGAATGTCATCGGCCGCTCGCCGGTGGTGGGGATCCGGTACATGAACGGGTTGCCGGGGCGGCAGCCGTAGACCGTGGGCCCGTTGATGCGGGGGGCGGGTGCGGGCGCTGGGGTGAGCAGGTAGGGGGTTTCACGCGGCGCCTCGATCGATCGAGGCCGGGCGCCGGCCACCTCGAAGCGCGCCTCGGCCCAGTTGGCGTGGTCATAGGAGACGCCGTCGCCACCGTCGTCGACCTGGAGCAGGAGCGATTGGACGCCGCGCAGGTCGACGTCGATCTCGCGGGCGGCTTGGTTGGTCTTCATCAGGCCGGATTCGTAGAGGGTTCGGCCGTCGCCCAAAACGCGGAAGACGACCGAGCCCGGCCCGCCGGCGGCGTCATCGACGCCGACGTGGGCGCGGAAGCGTTCCGAGCCGCCATCGAGCTGAATCCATAGGACGCTTCGGGCATGGGTGCCGACGCCATGCTCGAATTTCCTGCCGGCGATGGCCATGGGCTGCTCGCGGATGGATCGGTCGATCTGGGGCTGGCCCCATCCTTGATGCATCAGCTTGAGATCGAGGGCGGTCAGCGGCACCGTCTCCGCCGCGGCGGCGGTTGCGATGGCGCCCGTGTTGTCGAATGAGCCGATCATCAGGGCGATGGCGGCGATGAGGATTTGGTTTTTCATGATGGATGATAGGGCAGCAGGAACGACACAAGAAGGATTCAACGAATCGGGGCCATAGGCAATCGATAAAGCATGGCATGGAAGGCGGTCACCAGAACCAGAGGACGAAGAGGATCACGCCGGCGATGACCGCCAGGCCGGCGAGGCGGACGCCGGGATCGGATCGGGTGTCGAGATCTGCCCGAACGGGCAGGGTCACGGGTTGTGCGAGCGGTTTCCAGGCCGTGATGGCCCCCATGATCGCCAGGAGGAGCAGGAACGCCAGAAACACCTGGATCAGGAAATGGATGCCGCCGGCGAACTGCTGGAACAGCCCGTAGAGGATCGGCCCGGCGACGAGCGCAGTCACGCCTGCGGCGGGCGGGGCTTTGGGGACCGCCATGCCGAAAATGAAAGCGGCGACGATGCCAGGCCAGATGTAACCCTGGAACTGCTGGATGAACTGGAAGACACCGCCGAACTTGGGATCCGCCAGGTGCGGTGCGAGGGAGCAGCCGACCAGGACGCAGAGGACCGTGACGATCCGGCCGATGATCACAAGACGTTGTTGGCTGGCTTGGCGATCGAGCAACCGGCTATAGACATCGAGCGTGAACACCGTCGCGGCCGAGTTCATCATCGAACCTAACGAGCTGATCACGGCGCCGGCGATAGCGGCCAGCATGAAGCCGCGCAGGCCGGCAGGGACCAGGCTTTTGATGAGGATGGGAAACGCCTCATCGGGCTTGGACATCTGGCTGCCGTAGAGCTGGGCGGCCATGATGCCGGGCATGACGATGGCGAACGGGACGATCAGCCAGAGGGCGCCGGCGAAGATCACGCCGAGCTGGCCATCGCGGAGGGTCCGGGCGGCCAGGTTGCGCTGGACGATGAACTGGTTGAGCCCGCAGTAGTAGAGGATGACGATCCAGAGGCCGGACACGGCGCCGGTCCAGGGCAGGCCGGGGTGATTGGCTGGGAGGACCATGTGGAGCTTGGCGGCGTTCGCGGCCGCAAAGGCCTGCCAGCCGCCACAGGCGTTCAACCCGAGGCCGAAGACGATGATGCCGCCTGCCAGCAGGGCGAGGCCCTGGAACAGGTCGGCCCACGCCACCGCCTTGAGGCCGCCCCAGGTCGCATAGACAGCCGCCACGAGACCGACGACCCAGATCGATCCGCGCAGGTCCGTTCCAAAGATGGCGTGAAGCGTCAGGCCTCCCGAGTAGAGCACTGCCGTCAGCAGGACCGTCATATACACGATGACGGTCAGCAGGGCCATGATCGATCGGGCGGCCGGGCTGTAGCGGTATTCGAGATACTCCGGCATGGTGAAGATGCCGGCCCGGAGAAAACGAGGCAGGAGAGTGAACGCGATGACGACGATGCCGACGGCGCCGCTGAGCTGCCAGGCGCTGACGGCAAGCCCCACGTTGCCCGCCCCTTGCCCGGCCATTCCGACGAACTGCTCGGTCGAGATATTGGCCGCCACGATCGAGATGCCGATCAGCGGCCATGTGAGCGATCGGCCGCCGAGGAAGAATCCTGCGGCATCCTTGAGGCCGCGGCTCTTATAGAAGCTGAATCCGAGGACCACGGCGTAAAAACCGGCGATCACGGCCAGATCGAGCCAGGTGAGTCTCATGAGAGGCGGCGATCAGGGAGGGCAATCAACGCGAGCCCTGCGCGCAGGTCTCGAGTCGCGGCATCATCGATCATTAGAGTCTGTGCAAAATCGGAATTCATTTTTGCACAGACCCTTAGGCAGCTCAACACTGAGTTCGGGCCTTTCTCGAGGGCTCTTGATTGGCTGTTTCGCGGACGTGGCATGGGAAGGTTGTGGCAAAGACGTGAATCCTTGAAAAGCCAAATTTGATTTGGCACCGCAGCTGCAGGTTTCAAGCTGCGCTCATTTGTTCACCACAGATCACGGAGAATTCATTTTTTATCTGGAACATAGGAAATCAGGAAAACCTATTCCGGAGCGCTCCTGAGTTCGGGATTTCCACGAAGAGGCATCCAGCTGCAAGCTGCGGATTTTGCCCGCGGAAGGACGCGGAATGACGCGGAAAAATGGTGAGGGTCGAGCCGAAGGAAACGGACGAGCTGCTGGCCAATCCGGGTATGGGCTGGCAGACGTTTCATCGGTTCGCAGATGAGGATTCGAACCTCGAGGGCTTGCCGAGCTCGAGCGCGTATTTCCGGTTCTACTGGCTAATGGCCTGGCGGGCGGAAGCGACGCGCTGGACGAACTCGGCGGCCAGCCGTGTCAATTCAGCCCAATGGGCATCACGGAGCAATCGGGCAGATACCAGAGCTCCGCCGACGCCGAGCGCGGCGCAGCCTGCGCGGATAAAGTCGGCGGCGTTGGCCAACTCGACGCCGCCGGTCGGGACGATGCGGAGGTGGGGCAGGGGCGCGCGAATGGCCTTGATATAGCCGGGGCCGAGCCCATCGGCGGGGAAGATTTTGATGAAATCGGAGCCGGCTTGGTGTGCGGCCTGGGCTTCGGAGGGAGTGTAGGCGCCGAGCATGACGGGTTTGCCGGCCCGGTGGGCCACGGCCACCAGGTCGGTCTGGAGGATGGGGCTGACGACGAACTCGGCGCCGGCATCGAGGGCGGCGCGGGCGGTATCGGCGTCCAGGACGGTGCCCACGCCCAGCAAGGCGCGGTCGCCGAACCGGCTTCGAGCGTCGCGGATGGCCTGGATGGCATTGGGTGTGGTCATGGTGATTTCGACGGCGAGGACGCCCCCGGCCAGGAGGGCGTCGGTGAGGGGCGGGACCTGTTCGGCGGTCTGGGCGCGAACCACGGCGATGATGCCGGGCTGGGTCAACTGGGCGATGATCTCGGATAAGGAGCGCATGGTGTGGGGTTGTTTTGAGTTGGGGAGTGTATTCAATTCCGGGCCGTCGCGGATGGCCAGCGGGAACACTTTAAGGTCTGTGGAAAAATTGCTTCCGACTTCATTGTTGCGCTGGCCCTTACCAGGCGATGCCGTAATCCTCGCCGTCGTCGCTTGCGCCTCCCCAGAACGTGCCATGGTCAGGATCGAAATAGACGGCGGTGATGGGGCCGGAATTTTTCTTTTTGAAATCGAGGGTATAGCCGAGGGCTTCGAGGTCGCGGCGGACCCAGGAGGGGACGGCTTCCTGGAGGGTGAGACGGCCGGGTTGGACCTGGTGTTGGCCAAATGAACTGCGCATTTGATAGCTGGTGAAATTGGCTGCTTCACACGCCTCCTGCACGTTGAAGCCGAACTCGACCATATTGAGGAAGAACTGGAGGAGGTTCTGGTTTGGAAAGGATGCCGGAGACGGGTTCGGCGGGGGGGAGATCAGGGTCGCCGTAATAGAAATCGCGATCGGCGTAAGCGAGGTTCATGGCCTGGTAGAGGGTGTGGATATAGCGGGCGCTGTTGTAGCCCATGGCGCGGAGGTCGAGGGGTTCGAGGAGGTTCAGGGCCTGGAGCAAGACGGGCCCTTGGGTCCAGCAGGTGAGCTTGCAGATCTCCAGGCCGCGATACGTGGTGCGGACCGGTTCTTCGACCTTGACCTGCCATTGGGCGAGGTCGTCGAGGGCGATGAGTCCGCCCTGCTCGCGGGTGCCGCGAACGAATTCCGCGGCGACATCCTGGCGATAGAACTGGCGGCAGGCATCGAGGATTGCCTGGCGCCGGGGTTGCCGGGCGTGACGGCTGCGAGGGGGCCGTCAGGGGGTGGATATTGCATTCCTTTCTGGCGGAAGAAGGCGGGGGTGGCGCCGGAGGGCGCGACTCCAAGGGCGTTGATGCCGACCACCCTTTGGTGGCGCGGATCGAAGATGAGGGCCTGGGTTTCGCCGCCCCAGCTGACGTCGTCAAACATGGTGCAGACAACGGCCAGCATGGCGCACGCGGCATCGATGGCGTTGCCGCCGCGATCGAACATTTTGGCGCCGGCGGTGGCTGCGAGGGGTTTGCCGGTGATGGCGATCCAGTGGCGCCCATGGAGGACCGGTTTGTCGGTATCCGATCGGGCGCACGGGGCCGGGAGCAAAAGGCCCAATCCGAGGAATGCGGCGCAGATGGCGGTTGGTCTCATGTGTCGGCGGCGGCGGTGGTGGTGGGTGGGGAGAGGGGGGCTTGTTTCTGGCGGCGGAGATCCTGTTGTTCCTGGAGGATGCGGGCGCAGTCGGAATCAGACAGTTGGGATTGGCCGACCTGCTGGGCGAGGAGCATGAGCTGGCGGTCGATGGACTGGTTGCGGAGGCGGGTGACGACGTCTTCGATTTGCTGGACAGGGGTGGGGACGGAGCGGGTATCGGCGAGGGATTCGCTCAGGAGCTGGCGGGCGGCGGGATCGGAAAGCTCGGTCAGCAGGGCGGCGGGCTGGGTCCAGCGGTTTTCTTCGATCATCTGGCGGCAGCGATCGAGGATGAGGCGGATCGTGCCGCTGTGCAGCCACGCGGGATCGAGGTGGGCGATGAGCCAGGCGAGGCTCACTTCGGGCTGGAAGGCGAGCTTGAGGAGCCAGAACTCGGTGGGCGATGGGCGGTCTGTTTCGGGGGCGGGGCTGGGCTGGGCGGCGGGCGTGCGGGGGCGTGCGGTGGGTGTGCGAAGGAATTCGGAGCGGACGGCTGAGGCGGAGACGCCCAGGCGGACGGCGGTTGTTTGGGCGCAGCGATCGAGGGTGACAGCGTTCTGGCTTTTGCGGGCGGCTTCACCCATGGCCCGGAGGATGGCGAGCCGGCCGCGGTCGGAGGCAGGATCGTGGATATGGCTGAGGTGATCGAGGTAGAAATCGAAAAAGCCGGCCGCCTGCTCGATGCGCTGGCGGAAGGCCGGGGCGCCGAACTCGCGGATGTAGCTGTCCGGGTCGTGGGGTGCGGGGAGTGTGGCTACGCGGATGGCCAAGCCGGACGCGAGGAGATCGTCGAGGGCGCGCACGGCGGCGCTCTGGCCGGCGGTGTCGGAATCGAAGCAGAGGACGACCTCGCTGGCGTAGCGTTTGAGGAGGAGGGCGTGATCGGCGGTGAACGCCGTGCCCTGGGGGGCGACGACGTTGCGGATGCCGGCCATGTGGATGGCGATGAGATCGAGCTGGCCTTCGCAGACGATGGCGAATTGGGCATCGAGAATGGCGCGCCTGGACTTGTCGAGCCCGAAGAAAACCTTGCGTTTGAGGAAGATGGGGCTTTCGGGCGAATTGACGTATTTGGCGGCTTTGGCGTCGGGATCGAGGAGGCGTCCGCTGAAGGCGATCACGCGGCCTTGTTCGTCGCAGATGGGGAAGATGAGGCGGCCGCGGAAGCGGTCATAGAATCCTGATTCATCATC
This sequence comes from uncultured Verrucomicrobiota bacterium, assembly GCA_964458325.1. Lineage (GTDB taxonomy): Bacteria > Verrucomicrobiota > Verrucomicrobiia > Limisphaerales > UBA1319 > JAGMXM01. The sequence goes on along the minus strand of CAYWIM010000014.1, from coordinate 45,580 downwards.
GCGCCGGAGGATGAGGCCAGCCTGCTGGACGATCGCCAGGTCATGGCCTTGGGCGCGAGCCCACTGGACCGTGTCGTCCCAGCGGTCAGGCGCAAAGCCCAGCCGGAAGTCGCGGACGGCTTCGTCGGCAACCTTGCGACGGGCGAGGTATTCCCGGGCGGGGGCGGCGCCGGGGTCGCGGGTGAGGGTGAGGTGCCATCGCTGGGCGATGGCCTCGTGGATTTGCCGCAGCGTTTCCTTGATCTCGCGGCCGCCGGCGGGGCCGTCGCTTTCATACTGCTGCAACGAAATGCCGGCGCGATCGGCGAGCCGCCGGACTGCGTCCAGGAAATCGATGCTTTCATACTCCTGGAGGAACGCGAAGACATCGCCGCCTTTGTGGCAGCCGAAGCAATGGAAGATCTGGCGTTGGGGATTGACGTTGAAGCTGGGCGTTTTTTCGCGGTGAAAAGGGCAGAGGGCGATCCAATTGGCGCCGGCGCGTTTGAGGGGGATCGCGGCGCCAATGACCTCGACGATATCGCTGGCGTTGCGGATCTGCTCGATCAAGTGGGAGGGGATGCGTCCGGCCATGGGGATCGAGGCGCGCGCGGCGATTAGGCGTTGGGATTCGGGTTACGGATGGGCAGCGAGCCAGGCGCGGATCGAGGGGGCCTGCTCGTGATCGGGCTCCAGTTCGAGCACCGTCCGATAATGGGTTCGGGCTCGCGCATGGTCGAGCAGCTCGCGCGCGCAGAGGTTGGCCAGCAACAGGTGCGGACGCGGGTCGGAGGATGCCAGGTCGATGGCGCGCGCGGATTCGTCGGCGGCCTCGAAAGGATGCCGGGCCTCGGCCAGGGCCAGGGCGAAATTGTAGCGGGCATTGAACGATCGCGGGCGAATCGACAGCGCATGTTCATAGGCTGGAAGCGCGCGGTTGAGGTCCCCGCCGGCGTGGTAGCCGACGGCCAGGTTGTAGCTGGCATCGAAATAGGCCGGATCAGCCTCGACGGCTTGCCGGTAGGCATCCATGGCTTCCTGCCAGCCGTTTTCTGTTTGAGCGGCAATGCCCCGAGCCATGTGGCGCTCGGCTTCGGCGCGATTTCCCTCAGCGGGCGCTGGCGGATTTCGGTAGGCATAACGCTGGATGACTTGCGGCGTGGGCAACGGGCTGATCGTGGGCCCGCGGGTGTCCAAGGCCGCGGCTGGAGCGGCGGTCATCTCCGGCAGCGGCCGGACCGGATTCGCCGACAGGGGGGTCACTGCAACCGGGGGTTTCGATCGGAGGCGCCGCCAGTTGCCAGGGTTGACTCGCTCCCAGAATCCCGGTCGGTTGGTGTCGGACTGGACTGCAACTGGAGGAGTGGACTCTATGGACGGGGGTGGTGTGGACGGGGGTGGTGTGGACGGGGGTGGTGTGGACGGGGGTGGTGTGGGTTCAGGTGTTACATCGTCCTGCCTGGCGCGTGGAGGAGCGAGCGGGGGTTCGGGAGTGCGGAGCGTGGCCGGTTGGGAAGGCGGCGGTGGAGTGGTGCGGGTGGCGACGGTGATCGAGGTGCGATTGGTGTCGGGGGCTGGAGGGGTGGCCGGTGGGACTTGAGGGGCGGCGATGCGCACGAGTCCGGTCGTGCTGATCGGATCAGAGGTTTGGGTGACGGCCACCGCTGTGGCGGTGTTTGTGGCAGGTGCGGTTGGATTGAGCAGGTTCTCGAGCTCGCGGATCAAGACCAGGACAGAGCCGACGTCCGACGGGGGCGGCTGGAGGGCGGCGTATTCCTGATACTTGCGCAAGGCGAGGGGATAATTGCGGTAGTGCTGGTGGTAGAGAATCGCGAGGTTGCGGAGGGCGGGTGCGTAATTGGCGCGGTGTTCGAGGGCCGTGGTGAAGCAGGTGACGGCTTCGGGAAACCGGCTGCGCTGAGCGCGGGCCATGCCCATGCCGTTCCAGGCTTCGGGATTGGCGGGTTGGAGCTTGACGGCGCGTTGGAAGCTCGCGTCGGCCTCGGTGAGCTGCAGCAGGTGGAGCTGGGCATCGCCGAGCTTGGTCCAGCCCTCGGCGGACTCGTGTTCGAGCATCGTGAACGCGGAAAGCTCGGCGGCGGCGGCGGCGGGATTGTTCTGTTCGAGAAAGAGGCAGCCGAGATTGAAGCGAGCGGCGGTCAGATTGCGATCCAGGGTCAGGGCGCGCTGGTAGGCTTCGATAGCGGCGGCGGGCTGCTGGGCGCCGTGGTAGGCGAGGCCGAGGAAGTTCCAGGCCCGGGCGCTGTCGGGGAGCAGTTCGGTGGCGGTTTGGAGGCGCGCGATAGCGGCTGGGTATTGGCCCTGCTGGATGAGCTGTTCGCCTTGAAGCAAGGCACGCGCGCCCGGAGGGCTGCAGGAAGCCAGGCTGATCGCAAGGATCACTCCGGCTGCGCAGACCGCTATGCGGGCGGGGAGAATCGGATTGACGCGCATCCTGCCCCTGTTAGCACCCGCATGTCCCAGTGTCAAGAAACGGGACCGGGGCGAGCGGATCGGGCGGGACTGGATTTGGGGGCTCGAGCCGCTGGTACGGGTGTGCCGATGCCCTGGCGGATGAGATCGACGGCCTGGGAGGGCGAGTCGGTCAGCTTGCAGAGGTCGATGTCGGCCGGATCGATAGTCCTCTCGTGGACGAGGGAGCGGATGGCGAATTGGCGCAGGTGGCGCCAGAATGGCCTGCCCATGAGGATGACGGGGAACTGCTCGATCTTGCGGGTTTGGATGAGCGTGAGGGTTTCGAACACTTCATCCAGCGTGCCGAAGCCTCCCGGGAGCACGACGAACGCGGTCGAATACTTGACGAGCATGACCTTGCGGACGAAGAAATGATCGAACTCGACGAAGCGATCGAGGTAGCGGTTAGGCTTTTGCTCGAGGGGCAAGTGGATGTTGCAGCCGATGCTCAATCCGCCGCCTTCGTGGGCGCCGCGGTTGGCGGCCTCCATAATGCCAGGGCCGCCGCCGGTCATCACGACGAAGCCGGCTTCCGCGAGCTGCCGGCCCAGAGCCCGGGCCATCCGGTAGTAGGGATGGGATGGGCGGAACCGGGCGGAGCCGAACACCGTGACACAGGGGCCCTGGAAATCGAGCGATTCGAAACCATCGAGGAACTCGAGGAACACGCGGATGGCGCTTTCCATATCCGCGGAACGGTCTCGTTTTCCCAATAGAAAGGCGTGCTCGACGTTCTTGACGCTATCGAGCAGAGAGAGCCGGTAATGCCGGCGGTTGGAGGCGCGTCGAGCGATGTTGTTCATGATCGTCCTCGGGTCTGGACCGCGCGCGTGAAGGTAGCGGGACGATCGGCGCGCGTCAAACGGGAACGGGCAAGTTTTGCTTGAGATGGCCCTGCCGATTCGGAAAAGTGGCGCATGCGGATTGGATTGCGGCCATCTGGAAATCGGGGGTTCACGCTGATCGAGCTGCTGGTGGTGATCGCGATCGTAGCGATTTTAGCATCGATGCTGCTGCCGGCATTGGGGAAGGCGAAGAACCATGCGCATCGGACGGCCTGCCTGTCGAATCTGCGCCAGATCGGGATCGCGACGGCGCAGTATCTGTGCGATTCCAACAACCGCATGCCGTGGGTGGGGGACGAAGAGCTGCAGCTGACGCCTCCGGTGGACGCCGGGGGCAAGCGATATGCCCGGATGGGGTCTTTCATGCCGCTGCTGCATCCCTACGCCGGCGACGTCAAGATCTGGGCCTCTCCACCGGTGAAGTCGGCTCCCACGAACTCGTGGCTGAGCCATTTCCGAGGACCGTGGCGCGAGGCTGGGCGCGAGGATCCGGCCAAAGGAGTCTCCCACTACCTCAGCGATAAGCTGGCCGAAATGGATACCGCCAAAGCCCGCTACCTGCGCGGGAGGACGCCGGAATCGTGCGCGCTGCTGCGGGGCGCGAGCGTATCGAGCGAGGAATGGCTGATGAGCCCGTTCTTCGAGAAGCCGTGGTGGCCGAACTTCCACGAGGCATGGAAGGTGGGGGAGAGCGTCCCGCCGCCCCAGGGATGGTCGGCCCACAACGGGGGCCGCAACCAGCTCTATCTCGACTTGCACGCCGCCTGGGTTCGGAGGGATATCGACCGTTAAGGAGCCGCGGCCGCGTCGAGGCGCAGGCGCCAGAAACGAGGGATCGAGGAGGAACCGGCGGTGGCCAGCGTGTAGCGCAGGGTTTCGAACGGGGCTTGGCGGAGGATCTGCGGGGTTTGGATGCCGGAAGGCGCCGGGGCCCAATCGCGAAGGTCGGCGGACGTCTCGAGGACGACGCGGAGGTCGGCGGCCTGGCGATGGCGGGATATTTCGAGAACGAGCTCGTTATCGAGCCGAACGATTCGGAGGAGGGTGCTCGGGTCTTTCTGTGCGGGATCGAGCCCATGGAACATCTCCCAGAGGTTCGCCAGGCGGTCACCGTCCGGGTCCGCGGTTTCGCCGCTGATCGATGGCTGGCCGCGGTCGGGCGGCGTAAAGGCCATGAAGCGCCAGGCATCGTAGGGCGAGTCGCAAATCTTCAGGGCCGCGGATCGCAGGGAGCCCAGGGAATAATCGGATCCGGTCTGGAGGCTGAGGACAACCGTCTCATCGCCTTCGCAGGCGACATCTGGGACGGGTTGGATGGCGATCGACGCCGTGTTTTGGCCGGCGGAGAAGACCGCTTGACCGGGGAGGGCGGCGTAATCCGCAGCCGGGTCGGCCGTGCCGGAGATGGCGTAGCGGACGGTGAGTTCCCCGGAGGTATCGCCGGTCCGGACGATGGTGAACGCCCCGAGGCCGGGGCCGGCTTCGGAGGCGATGGGCCGGGAGGCGGCGATCTCGACGGCGCTGGCGGGTGTGCCGGCAGGCTGCCAGAGGGCGGCATCGGCGATGACGTATCCCGTGGTGCCGGCCGTCTCGATCCGCACGCTGCCGGCGGCGCCGGCGGCGAACGGGAATGTGCCCAGGCGGAACCATGTGCCGCCGTTCTGGGTCTGGTTGACGGTGAAGCTCGAAGCGCCGTTCTGGTGAAGGACGCGGACGGGCGTCTGGGTGGCGCGGTTGGCGTGCTGGGTCCACCGGAGGTAGACGGTGTAATCGCCGGGATCGGGCAGGTCGGGCGCGAGCTGGACCGATTTAAGGCCCTTGGCTTCGTTCATGTCGTGGAGGTAGCCCAAGCCGTGATACCCGGCCACCGAGGTGCTGTTGCTCCATGAGCCGGTTCTTGTCACCCCGATGGCGTCTTCGCTGTCGATGACGATACCGCCCGGCGGAACGCCGGCGCCGCCGTTCCATTCGAGCCGCTGGTTGTCGGCCAGCAGGTGGATTGCCAGCCGGTGGTAATCCACATGATGGGCGGCCGCGGATTCCTCGAGGGCGATCGCGGCGGCGGTGGCGGCCGACTGGCTGGTGATCATGAAGACCGGCTCCATCCGAATCGAGCTGAATGCGATATGGGATGCCGACAGGCAGAACGTGACCCACAGGTTTTCGCACTGGCCGGCGGCGGGGATGATGCTTTCGTAGGCGATGGGGAATGGCTGGGCGACGCCCACCTGGACGTCGCCCTCGTTGCGGACGACGCCGTTCTGGACGATGCGCTGGCAGTTGTGGGAATCCATGTTGTAGGAGGCAAGGCCGATCGAGTGGGAGGCGACCAGTGCGCCGCGGCCGTGACGTTCGGTCATGACACATCCGGAGACCATGCGGCGGGCTTCGCGGATATACATCTGGTGGGGCCAGCCGCCCGTATCGGCGAACTCGTCCTTGCACAATCCCCAGGATTGCATCTCAGACCGGATCGAGGCGGGGACGCGGGGCTCGGCGCCCAGGTAATAGAGGAATCCCTGGGTGTAATCGAGGGTCTCGCGCCAGATCCGCTCGCGGGTGGCGTAATCGCCGTCGGGATAATCGTAGTTGCCGCCGATGTAATCGGTGGAAAAAGCGCCGTTGTTGTTGATGTCGGTCTTGCCCTTGGGCATCGAGCCGATGCTCAGGAGGCTGCTGAGCTGGGGATTTTGGCCCGCGGCGACGCGGGTCTCGAGGTAGCGGCCGAGGAGCGCGTAGCGGGCGGGGTCGTAGCCGGGCGGAGGGCCGATGGGCATTTGGTTGGTGGCGGTTTGGGTCAGGCAGAGTCGAAAGTTGTAGGCCTGGATCCGGCGATCGCCTTCGCCGGGGGTTCCGCCGTCGCCGGGCTGGATGTAGGGCAAGAGCCCGCTCGAAGGGTGGCCCGGGATGACATAAGGATCGACCGGCACGGCGAACTGGTGGCTGGGCGTGGAGGGGCGAATGCCATTGAGGGTCTCGCCGTATTGCGCGTTGGGCTCGCGGCCGACGGTGTAGGCGACGGCGGCCCGGGCCATCAGGTCGCCTTCGTAGCTGGCGTCGATGAATGCATCCGCCTGGAAGACATTGCCGTTTTCCATCTCGATTTCGGTGATCCGGCGGCTCGAGGTGCGGACGGCGGCAAGGCGCTGTTCGAAGTAGACCGGGATGCGGTGCTGGTCGATCCAGAGGCGGAAAATGGCTTCAGCCACGTGGGGCTCGAAGGTGAACTGGCGGGGGCCGCCGTAGTGCCGGCCGACGGCGGTATAGAACTCGCTGGCCAAGCCGCCGATGGTGGCGCTTTGCCCGATGTCGGTCCGGCCCAAACCGCCGGACGTCATCCCCCCGAGGTGGCGGCCCAGTTCGACCAGCACGACCGAGCGCCCCATCCGCGCGGCTTGCACGGCTGCGACGACGCCTCCGGATGTCCCGCCCCAGAGGCATAGATCGGTCTGAATCCGTTCGGCGCCATGGGCAGCGGCTGCCAGCCAGAGGGATGCGATCGTCGCTCCCAGCGGCCGGAAGCAGCCGAGAGAGAATTCCCCGAGCCACGGTTTGCGATTCGAAGCCCGGAACCAAGGAGCGCACTCTCTCCTTGCCTTCTCTCCCTCGGTGCGCGGAGGAGAGGGCGGCCGAAGGCCGGGAGAGGAGAGGCTCATGGGGAGGACATGCGTTCAGCAACAGGGGGCCTTTGTCGCGACAGGGGCGCGGCGGCCTATTTGCGAGGCAGGGCGACCTTGCCGGTCCGGGTCAGATCGAGGATGCCAAAGGGCCGCATGAGCTCGATGAGCTTCTCGACCTTGCCTTCGTCGCCGGTGACCTCGATGGTGAGGGTTTTGGGCTGCACATCGACGATTTTGGCGCGGAAGATACCGGTGATCTGCATGATCTCGGCCCGGGATTTGGAGTCGACCTGAACGCGGATCAGGACGAGCTCGCGGTCGATGTAATCGCCGTCGCCGAAGTCGTGGACCTTGAGGACCTCGGCGAGCTTGTTGAGCTGCTTGACGATTTGTTCGAGCGTGGCGTCGTCGCCGCGAGTGACGATGGTCATGCGGGAGAGGCTGGGGTCATGGGTGGGGGCGACGTTGAGGGAGTCGATGTTGTAGCCTCGGCCGCTGAAGAGGCCGGCGATGCGCGTGAGGACGCCGAACTTGTTTTCGACCAGGACGGAGATCGTGTGGCGCATAGGGGGAGGGGTGGGTTGGGGGGGGCGGGCCCCGCTAGGGTTTCACCAGGGAGAGCGCCAGGATCCAGGTCTGCTCGGGGTCCTTTTTGACATCGCCGGCAAAGGTCAGGTAATTGCCGGGCAGGAGCGACTGGCGGACGGTCTGGACGAGTTTGCCCTCGCCATAGAGGCTGACGCGGAAGTTGGATTCGCCGAGGTGCTCGACCTCGATCACGCATTCGTGGCTCATGCTGGTGAGGCTGGAGTGGAGCGCGGCGACGGTCAGCTGCTGGCGATCGACCTCGTAATAATAGGTGCGGCGGAAGACGCGGGCGAGCTTTTCTTTGAGCGCAGGCTCGATGTTTTTAAGGGTTGGATCGTAGGGCTTGGAGATGTCGGTGCCCCAGATCAGCTGGGCCTTGATCTTGAACTCGGCTGCGGCCGCGGAGAAGACGGATCCTTGGATCAGGCCGGCGAGAATAGCCAGCCAGAGCCATGCGGCGGCGGGGAAGCTATGCCAGCGTTTCATTCGGTGCTTCATATTGGGGGATGGCGGTGGATCGGCAAGAGAAAAGCGTTTGGGAATCAGCGGGAATCGACCCAGACGACGGTGAGCCCATCGGTATCGGACTGGTAGGTGATGACGCTGGCGCCGGGGTGTTCGCTGGCGACCTCGAATTGGGCGTTGTATTCGAAGGTGTGTGCAGGGCGGGGATCGAGGGCGGGCTGCTGACGGAGGAGAATGGGGACCAGCGCCAGGAGGATGGCGGCGGGGGCAAGGACCTTCCACCAGGCTGACCACCAACTGGCGGCGGGGGTGCGGAACGGAGCTGGCGGGGGGACATCGGCGGAGGCGAGGCGGCGTTCGATTTGGGACCAGAAGTAATCCGGGGTGACGGGGAGTGCGGGGGTGGATTCGTTGCCGGCGAGCAGCTGCCGGGTTTGCTCGAGCCGGAGGCGGAGGGCATCGGCTTCCGGGTCGGAGGCGATTCGCTGGGCGACGCGCTGCTGTTGGTCGGGAGGCAGTTCTCCGTCGATCCATGCCTGGATTTGGAGGGCCAGTTCGGTGTTCATGGGGAAGGATGGGATTGGAGATCAGCGAGCAGGGACGCCAGGCGCCGCCGGGCGTAAAAGAGGCGGGACATGACGGTGCCGAGCGAGCAGCCGACCATCTGCGCGATGGCCTTGTATTCGAGGCCCTCGTATTCGTGCAGGATCAGCACTGTGCGATGTTCGACGGACAACTGCGCCATAGCTTGGTCGATGCGCCGGCGGAGCTCCTGGCGCTCGAGCCGCTCCGAGGGATTGGGAAACACCACGGGCATCCATTTCTCGATCCCTCCGCTCTCCTCGGCCATCTGGTCGAGGGACTCGGTGCGCCGCCGCTTCTGCCGCCGCAATCCATCCAGGCAGAGGTTGATCACGATCCGGGTGATCCAGGTCAGAAAATTGGATTCACCCTGGAACTGATGCAGCCGCTGCCAGGCTTTTATCCATGCCTCCTGAGCCAGCTCGACCGCTTCCTCTTCATTCCGGATGAAGCTGAAGGCGCGGGCATAGACCTTATCCCGATGCCGCGCGACCAGCTCTTCAAAGGCATGCATCCGGCCGCGCTGGGCGTCCCGCACCAACTGCTCGTCGCTGGGACTGGCCTTTGGCTCAGGTTGCGTCGGGGATTGGACGTCCATGGGGCGGGAATTATTCAGAGGACACCCTTGGTGCTGGGGATCCGGCCAGCGATTCGAGGATCGCGCTGGCAGGCAAGGTCGGTGGCCTTGCCGAAGGCCTTGAAGATCGCCTCGATGACATGATGGGGCTCGCTGCCGTAGAGGAGCTCGATGTGCAGGTTGCAGCGGGCTTCGTTGGCGAACGCCTGGAAAAACTCGCGCGCCAAGCCGAACCGGAACCGGCTGGACATGTCCTGGTTGCGCTCGGGGACCGAGATGGATCTGAAGGCGAGCCGATCCAGGCCGCGCCAGACCAGGTGAGGCCGCCCGCTGAAATCGACGACGCAGCGGGCCAGGGATTCATCCATGGGCACATAGGCTTCGCCCGTGAAGGGGTTGGCCGGATGGAAACCTGCGCCGTAGCGGCGGATGCCCTTCCGATCGCCCAGGGCCTGGTGCATGGCCTGTCCGAGGACGAGCCCGCAATCCTCGACTGTGTGATGGGCGTCGATTTCGAGGTCGCCATGGCATTCGATCCGCAGGTCCGCCACGGCGTGCTTGGCCCAGAGGGCGAGCATATGATCGAAGAAAGGGATGCCCGAGGCGACCCGGGCGGTTCCCGATCCATCGATCAGGAGCCGCAGATCGATCCGGGTTTCGCGGGTCTGGCGCCGGATGTGGGCTCTGCGCCTCATCATGATGACGGGAATGTAACCGATCCGTTCCGGGAAAGGAAGCGATTTAGGATCCGCGCCGTCCGATGGATCGCGGCTTTCAGGAGGCGGTCTATCATTTGGGCTGGGGCTTCATCTCGGCGCCGGAGTTTGCCAACACGCTATTCGACGGGCGCTATTTCCACAACGGCATCGAGAAGAAGTTCGCCGGCTATTTCTGGTAGACGGTCACGCGCGCGGGGGGGAAGTTGGACCAGACGACGCGCGAGGTGCAGTATTGGAGATCGGCGAAGGTGGAGCTCCTTTTTTTCCAGATATGATAGGAGAACTGGATGAGCTTGCCGCCGGGCTGGAGGACCTGGCGGATTTCGGAGGCGATATGGCGGGTGGTTTGGAGCGGGAAATTCATGAGGGGAATCCCGCAGATCACCAGGGCGAAGGAAGCGGCCTGAGGGGCGGCGCTTGCCACCAGGGAACGAGTATGGGTGGCGTCGCCGGTGATGATGATGGCGCCGGGAAATCGTTGGCGGAGGTGGGTGGCCATCTCGGGGGATTTCTCGATGGCAACCAAGTGGGGCGGTGGAAGCCCGCGTTCGAGAAGGGCTTCGGTGACGGCTCCGGTGCCGGGGCCCAGCTCGAGCACGAACACCCCATCGCCGGTGGGAACCCACTGGGCCATGGCCCGCGCCAGTTCGGGGGAGCTAGGTGCTACGGCGCCCAGCTGCAGCGGGCGCCGAATGACCATCCGATAAAACAGTGCGTGATGACTTGAGTTGTTCGCTTGCCCCATACACGGCCGTCCAGCCGATCGGCCTCATGTCCGATCTCTGACGACTAGCTCGGGACCGTAATCCCGCACATTCGCTGGAGCAAGCGGAAATTCAGTCGCCGATGAGCGCATCGCGGATCGAATCGCCGCTTGCCGGCCTTTGGAGCAGGGGGTTTAATGGAACCTATGAACCTGTGGATTGGGTTATGGGCCTGCGCGGCGCTCGGATGCGCCTCGGGTGCGGCCGGGCGGGCGGCGGAGCCCGATCGGCTCCGCATCGCGCAGGAGTGGCGGGATCGGCTCGCAAATTCGATCCTGCCCTATTGGCATGACACGGCTCAGGACCGGGAAGCCGGTGGATACCGTCTGGCGGACGATGGCAGCGGGAAGCCCCAGCCGCTGACCGAGAAACAACTGGTCGGCCAGACGCGGATGATCTGGACGTTTGCCCGCGCGCACCGGTATGGATTCAGCGATGAGAAGCGCGATTACCTCGAGGCTGCGCGGCAGGGATGGCGGTTCCTCACCGAGCGATTTCTGGATCCGGCACATGGGGGGTATTTCTGGACGGTCACGCCCGATGGCAAACCGCGGAACGACCGGAAGATCATCTATGGACAATCCTTTGCCGTGTACGCACTGGTCGAGCTGTATCGGGCGGGCGGCGATTCAAACTGTCTGGGGCAGGCGATGGAATTATACGGGCTGATCCAGCGCCGGAGCCATGATGGCGGGCGAGGGGGATGGATCGAGCATTTCCGTCGGGATTGGTCGCCCATTTTGTCGCCGGAGCCGGAGGCGGTGGTCGAGGTGGCCGGGTACAAGAGCGCCAACACCCATTTGCACTGGATGGAAGCCCTGACCGAGCTCTACGAAGCCACCGGGAACGCGGATGTTCGGTCGTCTCTCGAGGAGGCGCTGCGGCTGAACCGGCGTTATTTCTATCCGCGGCGGGCGGGCGAATCATGCTTTCACCGGCAGCTGGACTGGAAGCCGGTGAGCGCCCCTTCGAGCGCGGGGCTGTCGTACGGGCACAACGTCGAGTTCGCGTGGTTGATGATCCGGGCGGAGCAGGTGTTGGGGAGGCGTCCATCGTGGAGCCATTTCACGGCGCATCTGGATCACGCGCTGAGATACGGATATGACCACGAGCGGGGTGGGTTGTACGCGCGGGGGATGGGCGATGAGCCCGCGACCCAGACCGACAAGATCTGGTGGGTGCAATCGGAGATGCTGGCGGCATTGAGCGACGCGCTGGCGCACCGGCCGACGCCGGCCTATTCCAAGGCGCTGAACTCGCTCCTGGATTTCGTCCAGCAGCACCAGACCGATCCGCGAACGGGCATCTGGATGGACACGGTCGCGGCCGACGGCCGGCCCAAGCAGCGGTCGCTGGCCCACAACTGGAAAGCCAACTACCACGATGTGCGGGCCATCCTCAAGCTGATCGAGACATTCGATCCCGGCTTCGGGCCGCCGCGCGGCTAGAAAGTGAAGTAGATTTCCGGGCGCAAGAACATCATGAAATCGCGCGACGCGTAATAATCGCCCGGCCAGACGAACTCGGCCCAGAGGTGGGCTTTGACATGGCGGCTGATGGTGTAGGTCAACACACTCTGGAGGAAGTGGCCGCGGAAATCGCCGTTCCTGGAAAACAAGGTGGCATCCAAGGCGCGCGTGGGCGTTTCTTGCGGTGCAAACCAAGCGTTGTAATAGGCGCCCAGATGAAGGTCTTTCGCCGGGGACATCGTCCAGCCGGCGCCGATGCGCTGGATGTTGTTGACCTGGGCGACCTTGCCGCTGGTTTCCGTCGCGAAGGAGTAAATGTAGAGCTCGCTGAAGCGGGGCCAGCGTCCCCAGAGCACATCGAACATCTCGTCATCGCCCTGCGTGTCTGGATCGTCGCCCGAGAGGTATTCATACACCAAATGCGCCTGGTTGTTGAGCGAATCCTTGAACAGGTAGCTGAGCCGGGCATTGCCGCCATAGGCGTTGATGTCGCGCCGGTTGCCGCTGACGTCGACCGGCGTTTTCACCGTTGGATCCTTTTTATTGCCGAGCTGGTAAGCGCCCTCGAGAGAATAAGACCAGTGTTCGGCAAAGGCGCCTGCGATCTTGGCGCCGAAGGTGTAGATGTCGGCGTCATCGCCGTTGGCGAATTCCTTGTCATCGCCCTTGTAGATGAAGTACCCGTCGATTGTCGTGTTGTTGAGCGACTTGTTGGATGCGTAAAGGATCACGCCCTGCTCGTTTTGCTCGGACAGTCCGTAGCCTGCGGCATTATCGATGGAGGGGCCGGGATCATCGAGAGTCGGCAGCCAGGCATCGGGCCGGGCGTTCTGGTATAGGTAGACCAAGTCGAACTTGGTCTTGATTTCCTTGGCGTCCAGCGTTGCGCGGGCGCTATCAAGGAAGTAGGTCCAGGAGCCGTCACCGGGAGTGCCATCGGCGACGAGCCACCAGTTCCAGTAATCGCCAAACATCATGTCCTGGCGTCCGAGGGTGAGGTTCAGGGGGGCGCCGAAGGCGTTGGTCCATTTGAGGTTCAAGTTATCGAAGATGCCATAGCGCCATTCCATGCCTTGGCCGCCGGTGTCATCCGCGCCGCCGGGGCCATGCGGGTGGCGGTAATTTCCGGTGAAGGCTGGCCGCGTCCATTCGCGCGGCTCGGCTGCCAGCCGGGTGTTCAAGCTGACTCCCTCGAACGGCGTGGCGGACGCCCAGACCCGCCCCCGGAAGCGGATGACGTTTTGGGCGCTCCACCGGGCGTTGTCGGTCAGGCTGACGATGTTGTCGTAATACTCGTCGCGGATCCGCAGGTCTGCGCCCCAGGAGAACCAGGAGGCGGGTGTCTTGGCGTTCTTGATCCATTGTTCGGTGGGCGAGAGTTGCGGAGGGGGGGCGCCTGCAGGCGGGGCTTTGGGAGGTGCGGGCAGCCCGACGGAAGCAGACTGGGCCTGGCCCGCGACCATTCCAGCCGCAAGGGAGCACAACACGATTAGGTGGCGCAATGAAGGGGATGGCATATGGATCTTCGTGGTTAGTTGATCAGCATAGGCTTAGGCAATGTGAAAATGATCATAGGTTGCTGGCGGGCTGACGCAAGCACAAAATGCGCAAAATGAAAGGGCAAACGGTTTGCTGTTTCAATGGATTAAAAGAGGATTGACATTTTCGAAAAATGTGAGCCAATTCAATCGCGTTTTTATTGATAACATTAGCCAATTTCATTGGAGAGGGAAGATCCATGATGAAACGAATACTCGGTGGCGGGGTGGCAGTGCTTGGGATGGCTTGCGCGGTTGCGGCCCTGGGTGAAATCAGAGTGGACGTGGGCGGATCGAACACGGGAGGGCCCCAGGCGCCGACGCAGGAGGGATGGACCGGCTGGATCACGCCGGATCGATTGGGCGGCGCGGCTCTTTCCCAGGGTTTCTCGGCGGATTTTGACGACTCCTTCACGGTGGGGATCGACAAGACCGACACGCGTCTGCGGAGCACGGTGGACCCGAGCGTGCCTCTGGCCCAGATGCTGACCACGGCCTTCAAATCGCCCGATCCGATCGTGATGCGGATCCAGGGGCTCGATGCGGGCGAATATCAGATGACCATGTGGCATCACGATGCCAACCGGGATGCCAAGCCCTCGATCGATATCCAGGTATCGGACGCCGATGGCGCCAATCGGCTGGTCGTGGACGATCTCGCCCAGAGCTGGAATACGGGGCCGGTCTTCAGCAAGGATCGCGCGGCGGTCCCCGTCCCCGTGGGACCCACGGAGCCGGTGACCTCGACGTTTTCGTTCCGCTCGGACGGCGCCAGCGAGGTGGTGATCCAGCTCAGCGATAACGATGACGTGGTGGCGCTCTACGGCGCCACCTATCAGGGGGCGACAGTCGCCTCGAACTGGAACGAGACGTTTATCGCCGGCTTCGCGATCGTGCCCGAGCCATCGACAATCGGTCTGGTCCTTTTGGGATGCGCCGCAATCGGGTTGCGCTGCCGCCGCTGGTAGGGGGGCGGCTCACCACGGCTTGCGGGCGTTCATGGCGCCGACGATGGCGCGGCGGAGGGCGAGGGGATCGATGCTGCCGATTTCGCGGTGGATGATCCTGCCTTCGGGATCGAGGAGGACCGTGTAGGGCACCGCGCCTGACCAGTCCGGATCGAATGCGTCGATGAGCGGTTCGCGCTGGGCAGAATCGAAGATCAGGTTGCGATTGGAGGCCTGCTGTTTCCTGAGGAACTCGAGGACGGAGGCTTGCTCGTCGGGCCGGTTTAACGAGACGGTCACCAGCTCGAAATCCCGGTGTCGGTACATGCGGTGCATGGTGACGAACTCGGGGAACTCGGCGATGCACGGAGCGCACCAGGTGGCCCAAAAAGTCACCAGGCGGAATTTTCCGGATTGGTTTCGACGGAGGTCCTGGAGGGCAGCGGCATCGGCGGGCTGAAGGGAGACCGGCTCGGCGGCCAGACGTTCCATGTAGCTTTTCACGGCGGCGCCTTTGCCGGCCCATTTGACGGAGCAACCGATGGCGCGGGTGCGGGCGACATCGGGCTCGCGGCCGGATAGGATCGCCTCGATGGCATCTCGGGCGTAACGGACCTTGACTTGGGGTTCGCGCTCGGAATCGTCGATCCGTCCCACGTAGCGGAGCCGGCGCGCAGCATCGAAGACGAATGCGTGCGGTGTGGCGGTGGGTCCATAGGCGCGCGATGCGGCTTCGGATTCGCCATCGTAAAGGTAGGGGAAATTGAACTGCCGGTCGCGAGCCCGGATTTTCATATCGGCGAAGGAATCGCCCAGATCGGTCCAGCCGAGCTCGTCGAGGCGGACCGAGTTGGGATCGTTAGGGGAGATGGCAACCAGCGCCACTCCGCGGCTCTGGTAATCGGCCGCGAGCTGTTTGATGCGCTCCTCGTAATATTGGGCGGTGGGGCAGTGGTTGCAGGTGAAGAGGACGACCAGGACTTTGGCGGAGGCGAAGTCCGCCAAGGCATAGGTGCGGCCATCGACGCCTGGAAGCCGGAAATCAGGCGCAGGGGCGCCCAGGGGAAGCGTGGGAGGAAGCGATTCGGCGGCGAAGGCAGTCTGGCACGGCAAACCGCCGACAACCGCGAAACCGATCAACATGCGGCAAATCCATTCCATATGGGGGATCATAACACGATTGCAGGACATGCGCCACCGGCCTGCGGCAGGCGCCAGACAAAGCGGCTGCGGCGGCTCGCCACGCTTGCGGGCGCTCATGGCGTTTGTGATGGCGCGGCGGAGGGCGAGGGGATCGAGGGCTGGCGATTTCGCGGTGGATGATCCTGCCTTCGGGAGCGATGAGGACCGTGCAGGGAACCGCGCATGACCAGTCCGGATCGGATTACCACATGCGGACCTGGCAGAATCTATGGGGCTGGCCGGCGGCTGCCGGCTCGTCGAATGTTAGCATGTCGCCCGTGCCGGAGAACACAGGGCCTGGATTCCATGGGCCGATGACGGTTGCGGCGGTGTAGATCTGGTAGGTCCGCCCGGGCAGGCCGCGCCAGCGCAGCCGCAGGCCTTGTTCGTCCCAATAAAGGGTCACAGCGGATTCGAGCAGGGCCGTCAATTGGATGGGATCGATGCGTCCGCCGGCCGATGAGGCCAGGCTGCCCCGTTCGAGGAAATGGAGGTTCATGAACGAGATCTCCATCGAGAGGTTGGCCCACGAGTTGACGAGCGTGACGTGGCCGCAGTTGATGCTCTCGCCGCAGACCGGGCAGGGGGCCTCGCACTTGGCGATGGCGTGGACTTGGTAGCGGCCGCCGGGGTGGGGGCCGGCGGGCAGGGCTTGGATGCGGCGATGGAGCTCGCGGGCCAGGCCGGCGCCATCGGGGATGCCGTCGCCGTTGCTGTCAGTCGCGTCGGGCAAGGTCCCGAAGAACGCCTCCTCGAGTGCGGACAATCCATCCCTATCGGCGTCATCGGGGCCGAGCACGAGGTGGGAGGAGCCGTCGCCGTCGAGGGCAATGTCGATCAGGCGCGGATTGATGCGCTGCTGGGGAGGCGATGCGAGGCTTCCGTGGCGCAAGAAATGGAGGGCCATGCAAGGCAGGGTCACGGTGAGGTGTTCGCGCGGGTTGACGATATCGAGGCTGCCCGCATTGATGGGTACGCCGCAGACGCTGCAGGGCACGGAGGCGGCGGCGGGATGTTCGGTCGCGAAGGTGGAGTCATGGGGGGTGCGCGGGAGCGCGGCAATGGCTCTCTCGAGGGCGAGCGCGACCTGGAAACCGTCCGGGACGCCATCGAGGTCGGTATCGGGCGCTTGATCCTTGCAATGGAAGAAAGGCTCCTCGGAATCTTCGAGGCCGTCGTGGTCGGCATCGGGTTGGGCAGGCTGCTGATGGCTGGGGCCGGCCGATTGCAGCGTTTGAAGGAGGAGAGGCACATCGAGCCGGCCGGCGCCGTGGACGTTGCCCGCGTAGGAGAAGCTGCCGTGTTCGAGGCAATGGAGGGCGAGGTAAGGCAGAGGCGAGTAGAGGTCCGCTGCGGAGTTGACAACGGTCAGGTGCCCCATGTTGACCGTGGCGCCGCAGATGTCGCATCGTTCGAGGCCGCGGAGGAGGAAATCGAGGCGGTAGATGGGGAGGTTGGTGGGGCCGGGGGGCAGGGCGGCGATCTGGGCGGCCGTTTGGCGCGCCAGGTCGATGCCGTCGGGCGTTTGGTTGCTGTTTTCGTCGGCGTTCTCCGGGTTCGAGCCGAGCTCGATCTCCTCGGGATCGGCGATGAGGTCGGCGTCGGCATCGGGCTGGACGGGGGGCCGGTGGCCATCGCCTTGGCCGGTCAGGACCGCCTGGAGGTGGCGGGGGTCGATCCGGCCCTGGCCTTCCATCAGCTGGCCGCCCTGCCAGGAGGGCCCGCCATGCTGCATGAAGTGCAGGGCCATCGAGGAGATCGAGATGCTGGCGCCGCTGGAGGGATGGATCACGTCCCAGATGCCCATCACTATGCGCTCGCCGCAGCGCGGGCAGGTTTCGATGCCGTCCATCGGATGTTCGACGATGAAAGGCCGATCTTTCGGTCCGGATTCCGGGCTGGCGGCGCGGGGGAGGTCATCGAGCTGGGCGCGGAGCTTTCGGATCTCGTCGATTCCGTCGATGAGGCCGTTGGCATCGCTGTCGCGGACGGCCGGATCTGTATTGAAGAGAGGTTCCTCCTGGTTGCGAAGGCCGTCGTCGTCCATGTCGGTTTCCGGCGGTTCGGCCAGGAAATGGCCGAGGCCGGCGCTGGCGAGCACGTGGCGTAGAAGGGGCGGATTGAGCCGTCCGGAATGGACGCTGCCCGAGTAGGAGAAGCTGCCATGCTCCATGAAATGCTTGCTGATGCAGGGGATGTCGATCTTCTGGTTTTCGAGGGGATTGACAATGGTGACGAACCCCATGTTGGCGGTTGCGCCGCAGATCGAGCAGGACTCCAGCCCGTAGGTCAACTGGCGGACCAGGTAGGGGCGGGTCGCAGATGGCTTGTCCGAAAGAGCATCGATGTGGGCCGATAGCGTGAGGGCGAGGTCGGCTCCGTCCGGGACGAGATTCAGGTTTTCGTCGAACAGATCCGGGTTGGAACCGAGGATGGACTCTTCGGAGGACGCGAGCAGATCGGCGTCGGGATCGGTGAAAGTGTAGAGGGGCAACCAGTGCGGATCGGCCGGGGAGCCATCGAGCCCGGCGGCGGCCGCGCAGGATCCCAAGGCGGCGATGGAGATCGACTTCGCCCATGCGAGACGGGCCCGGGGCTGATGGGATCCGGACGCGGACGGGTCGGATTGGGGGGATCGGTAGCGGAGGCGCCTGTCTTTCCGGCACTGGCGGAACACCGAGCGATAACGGGGCAGGAGCAGCGGGGTGATCTGGCAGTTCGGGCAGGCCCAATGGAACAGGATGCGCTGGTCGGTGCGGCGCAAGGCATGGCGGGCATACCCTTGGGCGATGAAGCTTTCGATGCAGCAGGAGGGATAGCCGAATAGCCGGCCTTCAATGCGCATCGCGGCCCGATCATGAGCAACGGGCGATCGATCGAAACAGGACGCATATTGTGCCAGGCATGGGCTCGAGCGGCTGAAGATCAGCTCGCGGACGGGCGGTCCGGACCGGACGGAGCGCTCGATGACTCGAGTCTGGAGTCCAAAGGCGCGAAGATCGGTTTCCGTGTTTGAATCAAACGTGTCTTCCCAGCGGCTCAGCGGTTTGAGCCCGGCTCGAGTCAGAGCCGCAAGGTAGACAAGCTCGAAATCCATCGAGTGCAAATCTTCGATCATAGGCGGCAGGGGTGGAAACTGAATGGATGCGCGAGTTTTCCATGAGCGAATGGCTCGAGGATGGAGATCGAAATCAGCATGGCGGCTATGGAGATACCATACTCCAGAAATCGCGGATATCAATAGGGGCAGTTCCCGGCGGCGCCCAGACACAGAGCGTCAGAAGGACAGAATGCCGGGTCAGGTGACTACAGAATCGTGTGGCAGGCCGCGTGCCCTCACTCGGCGTGACTTATTGCCGGCGGCCAACCTGGCTGATTGACCCACGGCGTGGGGAAGGCAGAATGGGGGGCAAAAGGTCGCGCATGAAAACGAATATTTCTTTGGTCTGCGGGGGGCGGGGCCGGCTGCGAGCCGCGCCGGTTCGCGCTGGATGGCATTGGCTGCTTTTGACTGGGTGCAGCGCGGCGTTGCTGGCTGGGGCGGCGCCGGCGTGGACGCCATTTGCGGTCGAGTGGCGGGATCAACCAGCGTCGGCGGTCGATCTATCGGATCTGATGGAATGTCCGGCGGGGAAAGGGGGATTTTTACGGATTCGAGACGGTCATCTGTCGAGGCCGGACGGCCAGCGGATTCGCCTTTGGGGGGTGAATCTGACGATGCAAGCGGGCTTGCCGTCATCCCTGGAGGCTGCGTCCGTGATGGCGGGCCGGCTGGCCCGACTGGGGGTCAACTGCGTGCGGTTCCATTTCCTGGATCGGCCTGCACCGGCGGGCCTGATCGCTCCCGATCGGGAGGACACGAGGGCTTTGGACCCTGGGCAGCTCGATCGGTTGGACCGCCTGGTGGCCGAGCTCAAGCGCCGGGGGATCTACTCGGATCTGAACTTGAATGTGGGCCGGACCTACAAGCCTGGGGACGGCGTGCGCGACCACGAGCTTCTGGGTTTTGCGAAGGCGCTGACCTATTTCAATCCGCGGCTGATCGAGCTGCAGCGAGAGTATGCGCGCCAGCTCTTGACCCATCGCAATCCCTACACCGGCGCCGAATACCGGCATGAACCCGCGGTGGCGCTGGTCGAGTTCGTGAACGAGAACTCGCTGGTCGAGGCGTGGTTCAACGGCCGTTTGCTGGGGCGGAACACGACGCGGAATCCGGGCACGTGGACCGACATTCCCGCCAGCTACGAGCGGGAGCTGACGGCCCAATACAACGAATGGATCGGGCGGGAGTTTCCGGGCGAGACGGTGGGCCGATGGCGGCGCGAGGCGGGCGTGGCGGCAGGCGCGCCTTTGCCGCGGCTCAGGCCGGACGAGTTCGGGAAGGCTTCCTGGGACCGTTTTCACGCCGAGGCGAGCTTCTACCTCGAGGTCGAGCGGAGGTTCTTCATGGGGATGCGGGACTATCTGCGCGGGGAGCTGGGCGTCGAGCCGCTGCTGGCGGGCAACAGCGACCACGGCCACTCGCGCACGGGCTATCCGCAGTTGGCGGGCACCGCGCTGCTGGATGTCGTGGACAGCCATGTCTATTGGCAGCATCCGCGGTATCTGACGGACGCGGGCACCGGCCGCCGGACGGGCTTTGACATCCCGAACACGCCCATGGTCAGCAGCCCCCTGCAATCGACCGTGGTCCAGCTGTCGAGGTCGGCGGTGGCGGGCAAACCGTTCATGGTGTCGGAGGTGAACCATCCCTTTCCGCACGAATATGCTTTCGAGGGCATTCCGATTCTGGCCGCCTATGCGGCGATGCAGGATTGGGACGGAATCTTTTGGTACACGCTGGGGCATCGGGATGTCGTGTCGGCGGATCCGCGAATCGCGGGCCATTTCGACCTCGCGTCCGATCCGGTGAAGATGTGCCAATTGGCGGCGGGCGCGTTGATGTTTCTGCGGGGAGATGTCCGGGCGGCGCAGCGGTCCATCGAGCGCAGCTACACGCCGGATCAGGTTCGGGAGAGCATTCGGCTGCCGGCATCGGAGCGGCCCTATTTCACTCCCGGGTTTCCGCTGGGTTTGCCGCTGCGACATGCCGTTCGGATCCGGTCGTTCGAAGGGCCGGAGACAGGCGGGTTCGATCCGGCGCCTGAGTTCCCGATTCGTTCGGACACAGGCGAACTGAGTTGGTCGCTGCCGGCGGGCAAGGAAGGCTGGGTCGCGATCGACACGGCGCGTTCGCAGGCCCTGGTGGGTTTTTTGCGGGACGAACGGCGGCAGACCCGGAATCTGGGTGTCGAGCTGGAGACAGCCTGCTGCGCGGTGACGCTGAGCGCGTTGGACAACCGGCCGATTGCGCGTTCAGGCAGCCTATTATTGACCGTGTGCGGCCGGGTGGCGAACACGGGTCTGGTGTGGAACAGCGAGCGGACCAGTCTGACGGATTGGGGTCAATCGCCGACCATGATCGAGCTGGTGAGGGGCCGTGTGACGCTTCGGGGTCTTGAAGGGGCCCGCCGCGTGATGCGGCAGGCCCTGGATGGTGGCGGAGCGCCGCTGGGAACGGCGGTCGAGGCGACGCGCTCCGAGAGCGGTTGGCGATTGCCCGTCGGCGAGCCGGCTACCAC
Organism: uncultured Verrucomicrobiota bacterium; assembly: GCA_964458325.1. Taxonomy (GTDB): domain Bacteria; phylum Verrucomicrobiota; class Verrucomicrobiia; order Limisphaerales; family UBA1319; genus JAGMXM01. The sequence goes on along the minus strand of CAYWIM010000014.1, from coordinate 24,209 downwards.
GTGGTACCGGCTCGTGGTCGAGCGATAGGCAAAAGATCAGCGCGAGTCGTCACCGGGGGCGATCTCGAGGCACGCGCCTTCGGTGGTGCTGCGGGCATAGATCCGGCCGCCGCTGAGCGCGGGCGCGTTCCAGCATTTGCCGTCCAAGGCATCGAATCGGGCGACCTCCTTGTAGGCGGCCGGTGTGGCTTCGACCAGGATCAGCTCGCCGGTGTCGCTGAGCACCAGGATGTGCCCATCGGCCAGCAGGACCCCGCCGGGCCCAAAGCCGGATTGGCTCCAGACTTCCTTGCCGGTGGCCAGCTCGACGCACTTGAGCGGTCCAGTCCCGAATTCCTTGAAACTGAAGAGCCCGTAGAGATGCCCATTGTGGACGATCGGCGTGCTCCAGTGGCTGGGCAGCTTGTTCGGGGTCCGCCAGATCTCGGTGGCGGCGAACTGGCTGCCGGACTTGGCGATTCGGACGGCGCCGGCCCCGACTCCATAGCCGGCCGAGCAATAAACGATGTCGCCGGAAACGACGGGGGATGCGGCGGTCGATGTGCTGTAGGGGAACTTGTAACGCCAGAGGACAGTACCGTCCTTGGGATCGACGGCGACCAGTCCGGACTGGGTGAAGAAGATGATCTGACGCTGGCCAAGGATCGTGGCGGCGATGGGGGTGGCGTGGGTCATCTTGTCGTTCTGGCCTTTCCAGACGACGCGTCCGTCTTGCTTGTGCAAGGCGGCCAGGCATTGGCCGGGAGCGTTCACATTGACGAAGATGAGATCGCCGTCGATGAGGGGGGAAGCGGCATTTTGCCAAGTGATGACCTTGCCGGGCAGGTCCTTGGTGAGGTCTTTCGACCAGAGGGTTTTGCCGGACTTGGCATCGAAGCAGGACAACACCAGGTAGGCCGAGAGCGTGTAGAGGGAATCGCCATCGATGGTCGGGGTCGAGCGGGGTCCATCGCCGCCGCGGTTGTCTTTGGCGCCGGTATCGCCGCCGCCATCGTATTTGGCGCGGCCGATGGGCGAGGCCCAGATCTCCTTGCCGCTCTTGGCATCGAGGGCAAGACAGACCTCCTGCTCGAGCCCATCGATCTCGCGGCGGACGAGGGTGTAGGCCATGCCATGGGCAATGGCGAACGAGCTGAAGCCGGTATTGAGGGGGACCTTCCAGGCCTGACGGAGCCCGCTGGCGGGCCATTTCTTGAGGATCTTTTCGGCTGAGACACCGTCATGGTTCGGGCCGCGGTATTGGGGCCAATCGGCCTGGAGCAGGCCGGACGCAAGTGCCAGAGCCGCCACGACAGCGGCGATCATCGCAGAGGATCGGTTATGGAACGACTTCATGTGCTATTTACATTTAATTATCGACCGCTCAATCAACCCGCAATCTTGTCAAAGGTCAAACGCTTTTCGAGACAGGCTCTGAGGGATTCGGGGGTGGAGGGGGAGGAGGGGCGAGGCGCTGGAGGACTTCCTGGGCGAGGACTTCATAGGCGGCGGCGCCGGCGCTGTAAGGATCGTAATCGATGATCGGTTTGCCGAAGCTCGGGGCTTCCGCCAGGCGGGTGGTGCGGGGAATGACGGTGTCGAAGACCAGGCGCTCGAAATACTGGCGGACCTCGCCGACCACCTGCTGGGAGAGGCGGGTGCGAGCGTCGAACATCGTCATGAGGACGCCGAGGAGCTGGAGCCGGGGATTGGCATTGTTGTCGTGCAGCTGTTGGATCAGACGGGTCATCATCGAGATCCCTTCGAGGGCATAGTACTCGCACTGAAGGGGGACGAGGAGGAAATCGGCGGCCACGAGGGCATTGAGGGTGAGAATGCCGAGGGAAGGCGGGCAATCGATGAGGATGAGGTCGAACTGGCTGGACTGGCGGATGGGTTCGAGCGCGAGCCGGAGGCGATCGAGATGGCGGTCGAGACGGGAGAGCTCGATTTCGGCGCCGCAGAGATCGACCTCGCTGGGGATCATCGAGAGCCGTTCGAAGGCGGTCGGCTTGATCTTGTCGGCCAGCGGGCTCGAGCCGAGGAGGGAATGGTAAAGGCTTGCGCCCGGGCTTTTTTCGAGGCCGAGGCCGCTGGTGGCGTTGGCCTGGGGATCGCAATCGATGAGCAGCATCCGCTGGCCGGCCGCCGCGAGGCAGGCGGCAAGGTTCACAACGGTCGTGGTTTTGCCCACGCCGCCTTTCTGGTTGCCGACGGCCATGACGTTGGTTGGCACCGCGCCATTAAAGAAACAACGCGGGAGGAGGTAAACAAAAAACAGGGGGGGAGAATCAGCGCCCGCGGAAGGCGGTTTTCCAGGCTGGGTATTGCTGGGAGAGGAGCTTGGCCGGCCACGTGCCATACCACGAGTAGCCGTTGCGCCGCTCGAATCCGATGTCCGAAAGCTGATAGCGAGGCACCCCATCGCGGTCGACAAAAAGGGGGCGCAGGGTCGGGATCTCGTAAAAGCGCGCCCAGAGAGGCGGCGCCGATGGATCGGGAACGATCACCTTGTTCCGGCCCGAAGGCGAACGGCTGTCGGGCTCGATGCGCTCGCGGATGCCGGTGAGCTTGACGGATTCGAAGAAGGCGACGGCGGCATCGACGGCCCGGACGACCTCGGCGCTCGGGTTCTCGAGAGTCATGAGGAGCTGGACGATCCCGACGGATTCGGCGCCGCTGATCGAGGCCAGCTCGTAGATGCGGGCCGGCCGGGGACGATAATCGGTTTCGTCGTGCTGCGCGCACCAGGCCGTCCGGCGGCCGTCGATCAAGATCTGGCATTGGAGGATGCAATCGATGCCGCGGTCGAATGCCTGCCGCGCCGCTGTCACGCGGCTCGCGTCGAGGAAACCGTATTCAGGGCGGGTGGCCGCATCCCGCAGGAATTGCAGGAGCCGGACCATGGCGCCGTCGTTGAAGGTGATATGGCGGGGATAGCCTTTGCCGGGCGGGAACGATTGCGGCCAGCCGCCGGTCGGGTATTGGGCTCGCAGGATGTAATCGAACCCGCGTTCGAAGGCGCGGCGGGCCGGATCGTTCGGCGCCGCCTGGTGGAACCGGGCCAGGAGACGCAGCTCGTCGGTGGTGGCGCCGTTATCGAACGTGGGCTTGATCTGGCGCGGATCGCCGGTGTAGCGAGCGGCGGTGGTGTCGATGTTTTTCGGCCAGCCGCCGAGATCGGACTGGTGGGACAGGACGCTATCGAGGATCCGGCGGCCTTCGGGCGCCGCATACCAGGAGCCGGGGTGTCTGAGATGCTGGCCGGGGCCGGCAGCGAGCGAAACAGCCAGCGCCAGCCATGCAAAACCGATCCAACGGACAATCCGGAGACGGACCGCGCTGCAGCCCGCCCGAGCGCCCCACGAGTTCCGATCTCTCATGCCGGATTTGTGCACATTCTGGCTCGCCCAGGCAAGCCGGATCCGCTCGCCGGGATGCCGCGATGCCGCCACGGCGCTCGACCGGATCGTTTGCGTTACGGCTGCGGGTTGCGTGTGACCGAACCCCTGAAACACACTGTTTGTTGAGTCGTTCTTCCTGGTGTAAGATCCATGAAAATGCATATCGATATCTTAGGAATGGCTTTGGCTCTTGCGGTTGGCGCGGCTGGATCGGCAGCGGAACAGATTCTGTGGGATTTTACTGGCAGCCCGCCAGCGACCGAGGTCCAGACGACGGACGCGACGGCCTCGGCATCGGGTGGGAGACTTCGGGTGGCCACCGGCGCTACCGAGCCATGGCCGGGGGTGACCTTGGCGGCGCCGGGAGGGAAGTGGGACCTGGCCGCGTTCGGCCACATCGCGGTCGATTTGAAGAACGCGGGCACGAACCGAGTGGTGGTGAACTGCCGGGCGGACAATCCGGGGGCCGATGGCACGAAACACTGTGTCACGGGATCCTTGGCGTTGAATCCGGGGCAATCGGGGACGCTGCGAGTCGCGATTCGGCGGAGCGCCGAGAGCCGGCTCGAGGGGAAGCTGTTCGGCATGCGCGGGTATCCGCACGGGCCGGGCACGTCGGGGGTGGTGGATCCGAAGAACATTGTGCAGCTGCTGCTGTTCGTGAGCCGGCCGTCCGCGCCGCACATCTTCGAAGTGGGGGCGGTCCGCGCCGCGGGCGCATACACCCCGCCGACGGCGTGGGTGACGGATGCGGATCCGTTCTTCCCGTTCATCGACACCTTCGGGCAGTACAAACACAAGGAGTGGCCGGGCAAGGCGCATTCGGTGTCCGAGCTGCGGATGCGGCGCGAGCAGGAGGCGAAGAAACTGGCCTCGGATCCGGGTCCGGAGGGATGGTGCGCATATGGGGGGTGGGCGGCTGGCCCGAAGCAGAAGGCAACCGGCTTCTTCCGAGTCGAGAAGGTGGACGGCCGATGGTGGCTGATCGATCCGGACGGCCACCTGTTCTGGTCGCACGGGATCGATTGCGTGAGGATGATCGACACGACACCGATCGACGAGCGGGAGGCGTGGTTCGAATCGTTCCCGGGCGCCGAGCCGGCGTTCAAGGAGTTCCTCTCGAAGGGATTTGCCCTGAAGGGGCATTATGCGGGGAAGACGCCCGAGTGTTTCGCGTTTGCGGCGGCGAACATGAAGCGGAAGTACGGCGACGACTGGAGGGCCGCTTACGCGGACACGGCGCACCGGCGGCTGCGGCATTGGGGGCTGAATACGATCGCCAACTGGTCGGACTCGACCGTGTTCCTGATGCGGCGCACGCCGTATACGGACAACATCGGCTCGAGCCGGGCCAGGCGGATCGAGGGCAGCGGGGGGTATTGGGGGAAGTTTCCGGACGTGTATGACCCGAGCTTTGGCGAAGGGATCCGGCACTCGATGGAGGGCAAGAAGGGCGGCAGCGCCAGCGACCCTTGGTGTATCGGGTACTTTTCCGACAACGAGATGTCATGGGGCGACGAGACGTCGCTGGCCGTGGCGGCGTTGAAATCGCCGCCGGAACAGGCTGCCAAGAAGGAATTCATCGCCGATCTCGAGGCGAAGTATGGTGGCATTGGCGGATTGAACGCGGCGTGGGGAACCGAACACGCCTCATGGCAGGCGCTGCGGGAATCGCGCGAGACACCCGATCCGTCGAAGGCGCGCGCGGATTTCGTTGCGTTCTATGCGAAGACGGCGGAGGCGTATTTCCGGGCAGTGCGCGAGGCGATCCGGGAGGTGGCGCCGAACCAGCTGTATCTGGGATGCCGGTTTGCGTGGGTGAACGAGGTGGCGGCGAAGGCGGCGGCCAGGCACTGCGATGTGGTGAGCTACAACCTCTACAGGCGCAGCATCGCGGAGTTCGAGTTCCCGGGCGGGGACAAGCCGCTGATCGTGGGCGAATTCCACTTTGGCGCGCTGGATCGGGGGATGTTCCACACGGGATTGGTCGCGGTCGAGAACCAGGGGGCGCGGGCGCAGGCGTATCGGGACTACGTTCTGGGCGCGGCGCGGCATCCTCTATTTGTTGGAACCCATTGGTTCCAGTGGACGGACGAGCCGACGACGGGACGGGTGTATGACGAGGAGAACTACCAGATTGGATTTCTGGATGTGGCGGACACGCCCTACCGCGAGACCATCGAGGCGAGCCGGGCGACGGGCGAAGCGATCTATCTCGAGCGGATCGGCAGGCGCTGATCGATCGGTTTGGATTTGACTCGATGTGAGAGGGCCGCAAGAGTTGCGGCATGAATATGAAACCCGTTTTAAGCCGCCGGCAATTTGTGAAGACATCGACTGGTCTGGCTGCGTCGATGGCCATGGTAGCCAGCCAGAGGGTGTGGGGCGCCAACGAGCGGGTGGTGTTTGGGTTCATGGGGGTGGGGGGGCGGGGCAGCTATCTGCTTCAGGCGTTTGCCAAGCGATCGGATGTGGAAGTCGCCTATGTGTGCGATGTCGACACGCGCCGCTTTGCGAACGCGCGCGAGGCGGTCGAAGATGCCCAGGGGCGGACGCCGAAGACGACCCAGGATTTCCGCCGGATCCTCGAGGACAAGTCAGTGGACGTGCTGGTGAATGCGACGCCCGATCACTGGCATGCGCTGGGGACGATCCTGGCCTGCCAGGCGGGCAAGGACGTGTATGTCGAGAAGCCGCTGGCGCACAACCCATGGGAGGGGCGCCAGATGGTGGCGGCGGCCCGCAAGTATCAGCGGGTGGTCCAGGTGGGCACCCAGAGCCGGAGCGCGTCTTATTTGCGCGAGGCGGCGGCGGCGATCCGCGCCGGCAAGCTGGGCGAAGTCCAGCTGGTGCGCGTGTTCAACATGATGGAGCATCCGCGGCGGAAACAGGGGACGACCCAGCCGGTCCCGGCGGGTCTGGATTATGATTTGTGGTGCGGCCCGGCGCCATTGATGCCGTATGATCCGGGCCGCCGCTGGCTGGACCAGTGGGAATTCAGTTGCGGAGCGATTCCCGGGGATGCAATTCATCAATTGGATCTGGCGCGGTTCCTGATCGGGGACATGCCGTATCCGGACACCGTCGTGCAGGCCGGCGGCGTGAATGTGCTCCAGGACGGGCGCGAGATACCGGATACGCAGATCGCCACCTTCGAATACGGGAAGCTGACGCTGGTGCTCGAGGGAGCGCTGTGGGCCCCGTACATGAAAAAGACGCCGATGGCGGTGCGCGACACGGATGAGATGCCGAACTGGCCATTCAATGCAACGCGGATCGAGGTGCTGGGGACGCGGGGCATGATGTATTACGGGCGGCATGGCGACGGATGGCAGGTGTTCGGGCCGGATGCCGAATCCGCTCACACGGGCGCTGGCCGTCAATCGGATGCCGAGCACCAGGACAATTTCATCGCGTGCGTGAAGAGCCGGAAGCAGCCGACTTCGGATGTCGAGCAAGGTCATTATTCGACCATGCTCTGTCATCTGGCGAACATATCGTATCGGGTCGGCAACCGGAAGCTGGCCTGGGACGCGAAGACCGAGTCCTTCCGAGACGCTCCGGATGCGAATGCATATCTGCGACGGACCTATCGTGCGCCGTGGATCGTTCCCGAGACGGTTTGAACGCGTGATCAGCGCACCACGCCGGGCCGGGCGCGCCTCAAACCGTGAAGGGCCAAGCGCCGGGTGAGGGGACTCGGCCTGCACGAGTTATATGGGCCAGGTCACCTGATCCGGCGCGGTGGGCTTGTGATGCTCTGTTTAGAAAGACGAGGATGTCGATGGCAAAGGCAATGGTATGGACCTGGGCGGCGCTCTGTCTGGCGGCTTCAGCGGCGCATGCCCAGTGGCTTCCGGTCACGAATGTTCAAGCGAGGATCGCCAGCGCCGAGATGGGTGGGCCAGTGCTGGTGATCGATCATGATCTGCAGGATTCGGACGCGAGCGCCGATGGGCCGGCTTGGGTGTTCATCGCCGCGCGATGGCCGGGCCGGCCGGATTGGGAACCGTTGCCGGCCACCTGCCTGAGGGGCAACGGCCATGGCCTGATCACGTCCCCTGGCAAGAAGCGAAGCTATGCGTGGGGATTGAGCGAGCACGGATGGCCGGAGAAGGCGCCTCCCGAGGTCCGCGTTCGGGCCTTGCGAATGCGGCGGGTCCCGGGCGGCGTGTTCGATCAATTGAGTCTGCCGGGGGGCGGGAGGGATGCTGCGTACGGCGAGGTCGGCCAGGCGCGGCTGCCCACCTTCTGGATGACCCGGCACGAGATCACCATCGGACAGTATGTCGATTATCTGAACGAGAAGGGCGGCTCGGGCGCGGGATGGAATCCGTCGATGACCAACGCCATCCGGTGCGGCATCGAGCGCGGTGCCGGCGGCGTGTATGCGGCGATCCCGGGCCGGGCCAATCACCCGGTGACCTATGTCTCGTGGTATGACGCGCAGGCGTTCCTGGCATGGTGCGGCCTGCAATTGCCGACCGAGGCCGAATGGGAGAAGGCCCTCCGCGGAGGGCATTTCCTGGATGGAGACGACACGCGCAAGCAGGCGAACCCAATGCCGAAGCGGCCGTTTCCGTGGGGAACGGAGCCGCCAAACGAGGGAGGCGTGCATCGCTGCAACTATGAGGGGGATGCGGACGGTTTTGCGCAGACGGCTTCCGTGGGGAGTTTTGCGAAGTTTGACAGCCCGTATGGGATCAGCGATCTGGTGGGGAACGTGGCGGAGTGGACTCTGGATTGGTATACGACGTCTTACCATGCCCAGCTCGACGGATTTCGAATGATTCGGGGAGGATCGTGTCTGGATCCGGCGGAGGCATGCGATGCGGTTTCGGGATCGACGCGGCTTCCGATCAAGGAGAACGGGATCACGGGTTTTCGAGGTGTTCGAGCCGGTTGAACACTTCGAGGGACGACGAGCTGGCGAGGGCATGCTGTGATGTTTGCCAGTCGGTTTCGCCCTGGTTGGGCTCGAAGAGCAAATTCCCATTAAAGTCCTCGAGGCAGTCCGGGATGTGATCGCCATCGGCATCGGGCCAGGCGCCGTCGGGTGTGCGGGCGGGGTAATGGAACCCGATATCGACCTGGGACGACTCTTCCGGGCGGCCATCGGCGGCGGTGGTGTGGTGGGAGAGGCCGGCGGCGGGCGCGGGGCGGCTGCCGGCATCGCGCAATCGGGCGAGCTGGCTTCCGGCGGCCGGGTAGCAAAAGGGGCCTTCGGGGCCGGGCTGAAAATCGCATATCGAGAGGGCGATGTTCTGGCTGCCCCCAAGCGAGACCGTGTTTCGGAATGCATTGTGAGAGGCGTTGATGGGCGCGGTCCCTCGGATGATGGCGGCAGCGTCCAGGAGGTTGTCGCGGACTTCCCAGCCGGCGTCGGGCAGGTAATTGACCATGGCCAGCGTGCCGGCGCGAACATAGTTATGGGCGAAAAGCCCGCCGAACGGGGAGCTGCCGGGAGGCTGATGCCAATAGATCAGGCAGCGGTCGAAGAGGTTGTTGTTCCATTCGATCATCCGGCCAGGAACAGAAGCCCGCTGGTAGAAATAGAGGTTGTGAAAGGCACAGTGGCGGGCGGCGAGGCGGCCGAGAAAGCAATCGCCGGGAGGGATTAATCGGCGCCGCGAGATCGGGTCGGCGGGAAAATCGATGTCTGTCCAGGCGATCTCGAGCTCGGGGGCGGTCGAGAGGTTGCCATCGGCTGTGAAAATCTGGCTGGATGAAGGAGGGGGTGAGATTGGATGGAGAAACTCTTCGAAGAGCGCCATGGAAACGATGTGGTTCCGGGCCAGAGGCGATCCGCGGCAAATGACGCGGGATCCGGATTCGAGGCGCACGCTGGCGGTGGTGGGGCAGCCCAGGGCCACGCCGGGGGCGATCTCGAGCGTGGCGGCGGCCAGGCGCAGCCCCGCCGTGTAATAATCGAGCGCCGGGTAATGATAGCCGAGATCGAGATCGTCGGAGTCGCGCTGCGCGGCGGGTTGCAGCCGGGTGTTGGATCGGATCTCGCCCGACAAGGCAAGGGGCGGATCCGTTGTGCGCCGAGCGAGTTCGCTCCGAAGAGCGGGATCGATCGACGGAGTCCCGCAATCTCGGGCAGGGCTGGCGGGCGCCAGGTATGCATGACCGCCAGCCCCGGAGACGAAGACGCCCTCGGCGGACGGGTAGATGGCACTATGGTCGGCGGCAAAGGATGCAATGCTCGGGACGCCGACGATCAGGCTATTGGTCAGTGCGACCGGGGCGCCGTTATGAAGGGCGGGCGCGCGGTTGACCGTGACGTGCTCGCCGGTGAAGGAGTGCGCGCCGGCGGAGATCAGGGCAATACCGTTGGTGCGGACCGACTGGATGAGGACGTTTTGGAGACGGACCGGTCCGGATCGGGCGGCGAATACCGGGTAGCGGCACTGGAGCAGTTGCGAGTGGCGGATGGTGGTGTTCTGGGTCGAGGTGGTCAACACGCCATAGGCTGCGTGGGCCACGCTAAAGTGCTCGAGATAACAGGGGGATATCGGGTCCATGAACCCCAGCGCTTGATACGCATACTCGCCCTGGGGCAGGCCCGTGCTGCCGGCAATCACGTCTCCGATCGAGTTATCGTCGCGGGCCGTCATGACCAGGGGCCGATAAGGCGCGGTCTGGCAGAGCAACGGGCCTCGAACGAGGATTCGAGGCAGGCTCGTGACGGGCGCGAATTTGATCACCGAGCCGCCTTCGAACACGGTGCAACCCGACAAGGCAACCAGGCCGCTGACATAGTAGGTGGTATCGCCGTGGAAGGTGAAGTTCGTGGCGGTCGAGAGGGTGACGTAATCCAGGACAAAGCCCGGCGCGGCAACCGAGCGGGAGTCCGCCCGAGCGATCTGGATGGCGCTGGCGACCTCGGTCGCGGCAGAGGGCTGGGGCAGCGCGCGTGGCGCGAGGGCGGTTTCCAAACGGTCTGGGCGGCGCGCGAATGAGGACGGCGACGATTCCAGCGCGCGGGCCAGCCATTGCCGGCGGGCGGGCGAATCGGCGGAGGCCTGGCGGCCCGGGGATCTGCGGCCGGCTTTCGTCGCATCGAGCCTGTCGAGATCGGATCGAACATCCTCGTAATCGACCGACTCGAACAGGATGGACCGGTTATCGATCTTGTCCCATTTCCGGCTGACCATGATGGAGGGCGGATCGGGGACCGGGGGGCGGTCGGCGATCGCGAATGCGCGGCCGGGGGCCAGGCTGACCGTGCCGAAATCGAGGTCTTCGTCCAGCCAATCGGGGTCGGCCATGGCGGCGCGCAGGTTCGGATCATCGAGAGTCCGCAGCGGGCGGACGCGTTTGACGGGCTCGGGTGCGCCAATGAACTCGGTGATGACCTCGAGCCGGGTGGCGGCGGAGACCAGGCCGAAGGATTCCGGCGGCGGGGGCGGCTCGCGCAGGATGACGTCCTGTTCGAGGCCGGCGATGTCATAGGTGTAAAGGACATCGGCATCGAGGCGGTCGAAGGCATGCCGATAAACGATCTGGTTCGGAGGGAGGATCTCGCCGGCCGAGTGCTGGACGGTTGCGAGGATGGCGTCCCGGCCACTGGCGGCGTCGTAGTAGGCCAGCCCGAGAAGACGCGACCGCCAGCGGATGCCCTCGTCGGTGGCGAGGCTGACGGCGCCTCGGGGGTGGTTCAGGGCGTGCTCGAACTCGATCTTCTGGTGGCCGCGGGGGGCGCGTGCGCCTTGCGGGGCGGGTTCGATCCGGGCGGCCGACTCGAGCCATTGGTTCCCGGAGCGGTAATGGAGGCCCGTGCGGAGTTCGACATACTCATGGGCAACCGAAAGCGATTGGCCGTCGGACGCGGGAACCAGCTCGGCGGTTTGCCAGCGCCGGTGGTGCGGGCCGCGCTCGACGATCGCGGTCTCGAGCGCCGATGCAGCCGAGATGGCGAGGAATGTTGAGAGAGCCAGGCAGCGGGCAACGATCGTTTGCATGTTCGGATCCAGAATTTAGCTTTCGCAAACACGGGAGGAGCAAGAGCCGTTCCAACCTTGAGCGTTCGCGAATCAGGATCCGAGTTCCGCGATGCGGGCTTGGGGCGCGTGGGGAGCGATGACCTCGCGGCCGAGGTCGAACCGCCGGCTTCACGGATCTCTCAATCCGCGTGACGGCTGGGTGTCGGCCCCGCAACGAGTGGACGTCACCACGGTCCCGGTGACAAGTCGGCCGGCCGGAAGAAGACCACCCAGACGCTCGACCGGCTGCCCACATCAATCGTGCCTCGGTAATTGGCCAGGCTGAACTTCCGCCAGGAGACGCTCCCATCCTCGTACAGGAAATTCCCTCCGGCCGAGACGAGCGTGGCAGCGCGGTGGTTGGCCGTAGGGACGGTGAACTTGCCGGCCGTGGCGGACCAGCTCGAGATTGTGGTGGGGCTGGAACCAAGGCCCTGGATTTTGTCGACCATCATGGGAGCGCGCCGGTAAGGGCCGCCCATTTTCTTGCGATACATCCACTGGGCCAAGCCGTCCGTATTGTAATCGGGCCATTGATCGGAGGTTCGGCCGGGCAGGAATTGGTAACCGATCAGCGTTGTGGCATCATTGACGGCCTCGTAAGCGCGGTGCCATTCGTCCGTCGGGCAATAGAGGACATCCTGCCGGTTGCGATGGATGGCGGCGGTGCCGTGGCGGTTCGGGTAGAGATAGGGCGGGTAGAAGTTGGTGTTTAAATTGGGCCCCATCCAGGCAAAACCGCTTCCGCCGCTGTTGTCGGGGAAGCGGTCGGCATTGTCACCGGCGAACATGATCAGAGCGATCCCCCACTGCTTGAGGTTCCCGCTGCAATGGGCTTGGACGGCCTTGGATTTGGCCTTGCCCAAGACCGGCAGCAGCATGCTTGCCAGGATCGCGATGATCGCAATCACCACCAGCAGCTCGATCAGCGTAAAGGCGCGTCCGGGTTCCTCAGGACGGCGAGGGGGCAATCGAGTGCCTGCATGAAACGCCTCCTTTGACCCGTCCAGCGTTTGATCCGCGGCCATGGGGCAAGGGTAGGCCATCGCGCGCCCGCGTCAATCACCATCGCCCGCGCCCGAGGGTGCAGGACAGGATTCTTCGGCGCTTGGTGCGTCCGGTCGCAGTGGGGCGATCGTTTGCAGTTCGTCTTCTCCCTCTCTCCCTCTGCCCTCCCCCCGCTCGTGCCTCGTGGGAGGCCCTTGGGGGCCCCGTTTTTTTCATATCCCTCGGGCCTGTTTCAGGCAATACTTCTGCACCTGTTTATCGAGCCATGTGCACGCATCGTGCCCAACAGAAATGGATGAGCCCCATGAAGACTTTGTTCCCGGTCCTTTCCCTTGCCGCGCTGGCCGCCGGGTGTGGAGAAATGCCGGCCGCCGAGGGCAAGCCTAATATCCTGTTCATCATCACGGACCAGCAGTTTGCCGATGCCATGAGCTGCCGGATGGGGCGGCAGCACATCCAGACGCCGACCATGGATCGGCTGGCGCAGACGGGGACGCTGTTCACCCGCGCCTACAGCTCGAATCCGCTCTGCATGCCGTGGCGCAACTCGGCGTTCACCGGCCGCTATCCGCACGAGACCGGGGTGACGCAGAACGCGCCACCGGCCGGCGGTTTTGATCCGGAGAGATACGTTTGTTTAGGAAGTTACTTTCGGAAGGCGGGTTATGACGCCGCCTACAGCGGCAAGTGGCATCTCTGCTTCAATGTGAAGGATGCCCGGACGCACGGCTTCGAGATCGTCACCGGCAAGGTCCCAGGCGATCATGACGCCGGCGTGACCGCCGGCGCCGTGAAGTTCCTCAGCCGCCCCCACGAGAAACCGTTCCTGCTGGTCGCCAGCTTTCTGAATCCGCACAACATCTGCGAATGGTCGCGGCGTCTGGCTGGGCGGCAGCAGGCGCTCAACTGCGGCGAGATCGGCCCTCCCCCGCCGCTCGAGCAACTGCCGCCGCTGCCGGCGAACTTCGCGCCGCCGAAGAACGAGCCGGACGGCATGGCGCTGATGCGGCGGGCCTATCAGGTGGACTCGGGCCTGTTCCCCGTGGCCCATTACACGGAGGCCGACTGGCGCACGCTCCGCTGGGGGTACTATCGCATGATCGAGAAGGTGGACGCCGAGATCGGCAAAGTCCTCACGGCGCTGCGCGAGGCGGGGCTCGAGGATGATACCCTGATCGTTCTTACCTCCGACCACGGCGATTGCGCCGGCGCCCACCGATTCAACCAAAAGACCGTGCTCTACGACGAGTCGGCGCGCGTGCCGCTCATCATCGCCTACAAAGGCAAGACCGCGGGCTCGATCTCGGACAAGCTGGTGAACACCGGCATCGATCTGCTGCCGACGATGCTCGAGTTCGCCGGGCTGGAGGCGCCCAAGGAACTGCCCGGCCTGAGCCTGTTGCCGCTGGCGTTTGGCAAGCCCGCCGCCGCATGGCGCGATCACGTCGTCGTCGAGAACCACATGAACCAGGCCGGCGAGCTCGACGGCTTGAGGCCGGAGATGGAAGGGCGCATGGTGCGGACCGAGCGCTACAAGTATTGCGTGTTCAGCCTCGGCAGCCAACGGGAGTCGCTGGTGGACATGGAGGACGATCCGGGCGAGACGGTCAATCTCGCCCTCGATCCGAAATATCGCGAGGTGCTGCTCCGGCATCGCGCGCTGCTCGAGCGCTTCGGCCGTGAGCACAACGATCCCCTCGTCGCCCGGCTCCTTGCGGACAATGTGAAGCCCGTTCCTTTCACCGAGTGAAGCCTGTGGCTTGGCGATTCAAGATCGGCTCCTGAACAGGTTGCCGCAAAAAAAGAGGCGGTCAAGGTTCGCCTCACCCCTGCAGCCGCAGTTCAAAGCGAATCCATCTTTGCGTGTTTTTGCGTTTTTTGGGGCAAAGGTTCCAGGGCTGATTATCTTGAGCCGCAAGAAACGCAAAGAGACGCAAAAACCCTTTTCATCGGTTTTCCATTCTTTGGCGTCGCAAGGTGGAGGCCTGAACCGGCCGGCGGTGCAAGGCGATGAGCTGGCAAGCTCGATCACCCGGCAGTTGAGGGTCGTTTCCCTCGCCTCCATGGCAATGGAGGAGAGGGTCGGGGAGAGGAGGACGTGGCATTTTTGGAACCCCTTGTCCCTTTCCCCCACTTGCGCGGGGCGGGGGGACGGTGTGCCATTCTGCCATTCAAGTTCTGCGTTCATCGGCGAAGTCCCTGGATCAATATCTCAGCGTCTCTGCGCCTCTGCGGGAGAAGATTCTTAAACCTCATTTTTATCCCGCCAAGGCGCAGAGACGCTGAGAGGATTCAATTCTCCGTGGGAGAAACAACCGCCGTCTTTGCGTTTCTTTGCGATCTTTTGCGGCAAAAGAACTCAGCTTTTTGCGGCTTGGATTTAGCGCAGCTTAAAACCTGTGGTTACGGTGATCGGCGGATCAATGGTCAAGGTCCGCCTCACCCCTGCAGCCGCAGTTCAAAGCGAATCCATCTTTGCGTGTTTTTGCGTTTTTTGGGGCAAAGGTTCCAGGGCTGATTATCTTGAGCCGCAAGAAACGCAAAGAGACGCAAAAACCCTTTTCATCGGTTTTCCATTCTTTGGCGTCGCAAGGTGGAGGCCTGAACCGGCCGGCGGTGCAAGGCGATGAGCTGGCAAGCTCGATCACCCGGCAGTTGAGGGTCGTTTCCCTCGCCTCCATGGCAATGGAGGAGAGGGTCGGGGAGAGGAGGACGTGGCATTTTTGGAACCCCTTGTCCCTTTCCCCCACTTGCGCGGGGCGGGGGGACGGTGTGCCATTCTGCCATTCAAGTTCTGCGTTCATCGGCGAAGTCCCTGGATCAATATCTCAGCGTCTCTGCGCCTCTGCGGGAGAAGATTCTTAAACCTCATTTTTATCCCGCCAAGGCGCAGAGACGCTGAGAGGATTCAATTCTCCGTGGGAGAAACAACCGCCGTCTTTGCGATCTTTTGCGGCAAAAGAACTCAGCTTTGAGCGGCCTAAAATCTGTTCCGGGCTTGATTGCTTTTTCGCCATCTACCACCGGAAGAACCGATAGGGATCGTCCCATTCTTGCGGCTGATCGGCGTAGAGGCCGTGGGTCCAGCGGCCTTCCGAGGGCGGGTCGCATGGCGCCATGCGCACATCCGCAAGCCAGAGCGTGCCCGGCGTGCCGTGCCAGATTTGGAAACGCGTCCCGGATGGGAGCGTCGCGTTGGCCTGGACCAGAAACACATGCTCGCTCCACGCCTCGCTAGGGACGAAATCCTGGTATTCGAACAAGGACTGCCAGTTGGCCATGTTCTGCAAAGCCAGAGTCACCTTGGCGCGGCCGAGTCCGGATGCCTTGGCCCGCAGCGCGATCCGATACCACTGGCCCGCTTTTACGGGGATATCGTGCTGGGCCAGCATGACGCTGCCGCGGTCCTTGGCGTCGATCTCCGGACAGGTGATCCGCAGGCATGGCAGGTCATTGGCTGGCCCGGCGGTCTCGAGCGCGCACGCGGCTTGTTTAGCGGCGGCGCTGAAAATCCACTGGTCGGGCATCGCCGGCGATGCTGCGGTCCGCCGGAAATCGCCGTTGCGGAGGACCGATTGGCGAGCCGCGCCACTAACGGGCATTGCGAATCGAGACAGGAGGGGTGTCTCGCCGCCAACACCCATGTTGGCCAGAAGCCGTGAAACCAGGAATGATGCCCGACGATACGTCCGGCGCAGGTTGTATGGCTCGACGGGCCAGGTGTCGGCGCTGGCGGCGCCCGGGTTGCCGGGCCGCCCGGGAACGTTGCCTGCCGATGGCGCCGCGCCCTGGGCGCGGCTCACGCTGCCCGGGGCGATCTGGCAGAAGACGACGTTCGCATTCTCCATTTGGGCGAGCACTCCGTTTCCGACAATCCGAGCGCCGCCCGTGACGAGAGGCAGTTCGCGCGGGTCGCGGTTATGGACATCGGCGGGCCCGATTCCAGCGAGCAAAGAGCCGGGGCCGGCCGGTTCGAAGCATGTGGCGATGTGCTCCTGATTGGCCGTGCGGATGGCTGTTGGAAGGAATGGATTTGCCTCCCGGGCATCGAGCTCGAGCGCCAGGAGATGTCCTCCGGCGTCGAGCCACTGGCTGATCTCGGATGCATGCGGGGCCAGTGCAGCCCCGCCGCCACGGCCTACGACCAGAACCTGATCCGGCGTCAGCGGCCTGCCCGCATAAGTCTCGATCGGGAAGCCCATCGACTCGAAAGCCGCGCGGCCGCGCGGATCGCCAGCGTAGAGCGCCTGGCGGTGAGGGCCCGGTATCCACGAGGAGACATAGGCCAGGATGTTCTTGACCAGCCGGCCGGCAGCGGGATCGTCCTCGGTTCGCCCGGTGACGTCCATCTGGCAGAACAGGATCATGCCGCGGCCTTGGCGATACTCGAAGAGCGGGCTGTATTGCAGGCTGAAGCCGCCGTCGACGATCGGCAGAAAATCGCCTCGGGCCGGCTTTTCGATCAGGACGGAGGCGACGTTGCCTTGGTTGCCGCATCGCCACAGCCGCGGGACCTCGAGGCCGCACCAGCGCACCGATGGCGCGCCGTTGTATCGTGCGCTGGGCTCGCAGGCCAGACGGGGCGGCGTGATCGTCGCCTCGCCGCGCCAGTCGCACAGGTGCCCGGTGTCGAGTCCCGCCAGAACCGGGTGGCCGGGGACCCGAGGAAAGACGGTTCGCAGCCCATACTCCTGCACCCGGAATCCCAGCCGCTCCTCGAGAGCCTCCTTCGTCTGCTCGAAGACAAGCACCTTGAGACCGTCGGGGACGCGGTGCGGATCGGGGGCCGGGCCCTCCGCGGATAGCGCGCCTTTGCCGACGATCAGCAGGTCGCAGCCGGACAAGTCGGCGCCGGCCTCGACAGGCAGGAAGCGGATGCCCAGCAAGCGCAAGAGCCGGGCGGTCTCGCCGTGGGGATCGAACAGGGCAATGCTCGAGTCCAGCGCCGGTGCGGCGGCGGGCGGCAGCACGTGGACGGCCAATCGGTCCCGTTGGATCTCGGCTCCTGGATCGGCGCCGTTTCCCAGAAAACGAAAGCGAGCCGTCATGGACAGCTCATAGGCGCCAGCCGGCAGGTCCTTGGGAAGATGCACCGTCAATGGGATTCGGGCTTGCTGGCCGGTTTGGATCCGAACCGCGGCGCGGTTTGGGCCCGTCGCGATCGACGGTGTGGAATCCGGGGCTGTCGTGAAAAGCCACTCGAGATCGGCCGTCACCGGCTGGCGCGAGTTGTTGATCGCAACGATCTGTTTCTCGACCGTCTCGCCGGGGAGGAAGTTGTGGTCCTTGCTGGTGAACCGCGCCGGTTTGCCGGCGATATAGGCCAGGAGCGGCCGGTTGTTTCGGTAGAGAGCGTCGGCGGCCAGCGTGGGGATCCAATCGCCCGGCTCGTAAGCAATGTCCATCCGCTCGTAGCGCTCGTGGATGTAATCGGGGCTGAGCCCCGGGCGCTGGAGGTTTTCCCAATCCGTTTTCAGATCGGCGCGGCGGTTCCGCTCGATGCCGGGCCGCAGTTTCCAATACACGCCGTGCTCCCACGGCGAGATCGCCGACACGCCCCAGGTGCGGAACGCGCGCCAGCTGTCCGTCAAGTATCGGGCGATGATAGGGTAGCGCTCGTCGAAATCGGATGAGCCCAGCTGGTGCGGGTAATCCCACCGATGCCACGGGCGGCCCTGGCGGAATCGCTCTGCTTCCCAGCGGATGTTCCGTTTTTCCTGCTCGCTGATCCGAAAGGCCGTGTCGCCGAGGAACTGGGCGTTCCATTCCGCCAGCGAGAAATCCCAAGGAACAGCGGCGCTGCCGAACTCGCGGGCGCCCTTGAACCAGCCGCGGTACATCGCCCAATCCCATGTGAAGGGCGCCCCGTATTCGCAGGCGAAGAAGGGCTTCACGCCTTGGGTGGCCCAGTGCTCGAACCAGTCGCATAGCTCCTGGATGGGGACGAAGTTGGGATAGAAATTGCTGGTGTGCATCGAGCCGAGATTGCCGGACGAGTGGTGGTAGACGATCCGGCTGGGGTCCAGGCTCCGGACGATGGCCTCGGCCCGCAGCGCCCGCCGGGCATTGTTCATCCCCCACGGGCTGCGCTCGCCGTGAATGCCGTCGATCCGGTCCGGGTCCATGTCCTCGTTATATCCGGTGGCGTTGTGGCTCATGGAATACATGACGACAGAGGGATGGTTTTGCGCCACGCGCACGTAAAACTGGGCGTCCCGGACGTAGCCATTGGTCCGGTCCGCGTCAAGCGCCGGCCAATCGTAGTCGCTGAAGTGCGGCTGGGATAGCGAGACCAGCACCCCGGCGTCGTCGGCAGCCCGGAGGATTTCGGCAAAGCTGATATGGGATCCGGGCTGGCAATTGTAGTTGTGGGTGTAGACGAAGTTGATGCCGAAGCTCGCCAAGCGTTTGAGGCTCTCCCGCGCGGCGTCATAGGTGGCGAGAGCGGGGCCGATCTGCGCGTTGTCAAGCGGTACCGCGCTCAGAAAGATGCGGCTGCCATTGAGATAGAAATCCCGTCCGTCGATCCAGAACTCGCGGAACCCGAACCGCACGGCGGGCGCGGCATCGAGGACGCCGCCGCGGGCGTCGAGCAGGGACACGCCCAGTTCGAGCTGGTTCTGGGGGGTGTGGAGATCCCAAAGATTGTCCGGCCGCCAATTCTCCGCGAATACGATTCGGCAATGGCGAAGGTCGCTGGCCTGAAAAGGCTGGCTGAGGAACTCCTTGACCGTCCGGCCCTGCTCGATGATCCGGGCGCGGAGGGCGTAGCGCGCATCGGGCTCGAGGCCCTCGAGCATGGCCTCAACCGCAATCCGGCCTTCGCGCACGGAGGTGTCCACCCGGACATCGGCAATCCGCGCTCGAGCCGGCGTGGCGGCGAGGAAGAGATCGCCGCACAGCCCGCGCCGGGCGACGGATCCTTTGACCTCGCGGGCCGCGTTGCTGTCGGTGTACGAGAGCTGGACGCCCTTCAATGGCATCGCCACGACCAGCATGGTCAAGACGTGGGCGCTGCCGGGGCGGCACGCCGGTGTGAGGTCCAGCTCGCCTGCCGGAGAGCGAAGCTCGCCCGCTCGCTGGCCGTCCAGATAGACCGCTGCGAACGAGTTCAGGTACTCGACCTGGAGCGTGATCCGGCGGCCAGCCCATTCCTCGGGAATCGTAATCTCGCGCTGATGCCAGGCGGCCGTGACGCCCGAGAGCTTGAGTTGTTTCCAGCTCGGATGCGCATGCACCGTCTGGGAATCTTTCTGCATGTAATCGGTGATCCCCGGCCAAGGTCCGGGCACCTTAAAATATCCCCAGTTCGTGCTTGGGATCGAGTCGCTGGCCGGTTCCGCCGGCTGCCACCGCCAGAGACCGTTGATGCAGATCCGCTCGCGTGTGGGCGTGGTTTCGCGCCAGGCCCGGTCGAGGTCCCAGACAGCTCGGACGCCCTCCGGTAAGACCGCCGTGCCTTGAGCGTGGCAGAATATCTCCATCATGCCGATCACGGCTGCGACCAGAATCCCTTGGGAACCGTTCAGGCGCGCAATGGTTGTCACGGGTCGAGTGTGGCTCGATTGTGGCGCGGATTCAATCGCCTATGCGTTGGACATGGACGAGGGCGAGGGAGGAGACGATCAATGTCTGCATGAACTGGTTCGAAAGCGTGACCGGCAAATTCGGTTAGTTGTTACGGCACCTGGTGTAGGATAAAGCACAGTTCCACGTTATCGAAGACAGCCTCCGCCGGGTATCCACACCTTTGCCCGACGCTAACAGGTGCGGTGAACCTTCTTGAGGTCGTTCTGCTTGCGAGGGCGGCGCCACGAGATGCTTGCCGGATGGCCGTGCTCGCGTCGTCCTTGGAATGGCCGCTCAGCACGGCATGGGTTGAATTGACTTCGGGCGCAGGTGTGGTTTAATCAGGATATGACGGCGACACTGGACCAGGCGCCTAAAGAGTGGCTTCGCCTCGTGCGATTGGTGGAGCAGGGCGAGGAGGTGGTTATCACCAGTCAGGGACGGGTCGTGGCAAAGCTTACCGGTGTGCGCCAACCCAAGCCGCCTGGCAGCCGACTGAATTGGCTGGCCAAGCTGGCACGCCTGCGGGAAAGCACCTCCACGGGAAAGACTTCTCCCACATCCGAAGAAATCCTCGCTGACCTGCGTTCCGAGCGCGGCTAAATGAGCTACTGGGATACGTCGGCGTTCGTAAAGCTCTACGCCAAAGAGGCGGATTCTGGTGCTTTCGAGGCACACGCGCTGAATGATCCTGGCCAAAATACCACGTCTCGGGTTGCGCTTTACGAGGCGCGCGCCACCTTCCGTCGCAAGGAGGCGGAAGGGGCCATTCTGGCGGGAACGGCGCAAAGGCTTTACGAAGAACTGATGCAGGACGCCGCGATGGGGGAAATCCGGTTGGTCGAACTGGGCGCGGACGTCGAGCTGGAGTACGGGCAGGTGCTCAATCTCTGTTATCGGCGAACCCCGCCGATTTTGTTGCGCACGCTGGACGCACTCCACCTTGCCTCCGCGCGCGTCGCAGGCGAGAGCGGGCTCGTGGCGACCGACAAGCGCGTGCGCGAAGCCGCGAAAGTGTTGAGGTTTTCACTCTTCCCCGCTTAGGGTCTGTGCAAAATCGGAATTCATTTTTGCACAGAGCCTAAGACCGCTTTCCCGGTCAAGAGCAAGTCCCCCCGAGTCACCGGCACCGCGAAAAGGGTTGTCTGGGGATAGCTACTTGATTTTCTTCCGCAATTCATCCGGCTTTTCGGCCAGAACGATCGAGTTCATCGCCGGATCGCGCCGGGCGGCTGCCGCTCGAACGAAGCCGGCCGACTCGAGGTCTTCGCTGAGCTCGTCGAAGGTGTAGGTGCCTCCGCCGGGCGTGGCCACGAGCATGTTGATCGCGAACAACGCGCCGGCAACGGGCCGGGTGCGATCCGATTCCATCAGGATATCGCGGATGGCGATTCGGCCGCCGGGTTCGAGCGCCTGAAACACGTTGGCAAAAAGCGCTCGATTCTGCGCGCGCGAATTCTGATGGACGATGGCGCTGACCCATGCCAGGTCGGCGCCGCGGGGCAACGGATCGGCCATGAAGTCGCCGGCCACCAACCGGACGCGCCGGCTCAATCCCGCGCCCTTCAGGCGGCGGCGGGCCATCGGGATCACATGCGGAAGGTCGAACAGCGTGGCCTTGCCCTTGGAACAAGCGCGCAGGAACGCGATCGTCCATGTGCCGGAGGCGCCGCCGACGTCCAGGAGATGGCCGAACTTCAGCGGCTGTACTCCCCGGATGACATCCTTGGCGATCGGGATCGAGATGTTGTGCATGCCTTCGATGAACGCCGCGGCGTCCTCCTGTGCGCCCCGCACGCTTGGGGTTCGCTTGGCCGGCCGGCCGGTCTTGACCACGCGCGCCAGCTGCACCCAGTTCCGCATGCAGTTGGCCTGATGCCGCGCCATCGCCATGATGCTTTTCGATCCGCTCGAGGTCAGGAGCTCGGCTGTTCCGGCGGGCAAGGCGTACCGTTCGCCTCGACGGTTCAGCAGCCCCAATGCGGCCAGCGCATCGAGGAGGGCGGTCAGGCCGCGAAGGTCGCAATGCAGCTTTCGCGCCAGCTCGCGGGCGCCGAGCGGCCCGCTGGCCAGCGCGTCGAATAGATCGAGGTCGGCCGCCGCGGCGTAAACGGCCGCAGGCTGGTAGCATCGGCCCAGCTCCAGCAATTGGTCCGCCGTCCACATGGAATTCATCGATCGCTTCATTGCCGGCCAATGTATGCGCCTGCCCCGTCCTTGTCCACCCCGCCCGATTCCATTCGACAGTGAGACGATCGAGCGCTACGCTGCTGGCCGTATCGCAAGAGAGCAGGCTGTCGGAGGTTCATTGCATGAGACAAAAAGCATTTCGCCTCGGGGTGGCACTGGTTGTCGCCACCGTTTTCACCGGCTGCGCTTCCACCCCGCAACCGCCCGCTGTGGCTTCGAGTGGGGCCATGTTCCAGATGCGGCTGGTGGCCGATGCGCCGTCGAGCAATTCGACGGAGATGACCATTGTCCATACGACCGGAAGCACGGCCCGGCGCGAAACTGTCCATGTCCAGAACGCAGTGTTGCTCGATCAGACGGCGCTGAAATCCGCCCAGGTGCTCCAGGATCCAAACGGGCAGCCTCAGATCTCAATTCAATTCACCGAGAGTGGCCGAAAACGATTCGCGCAGGTGACTCGCGAGAATATTGGCAAGCGTTTGGCGATCGTCATCGACGGGCATGTGTATTCGGCGCCGAGAATCATGACCGAGATCGCCGGCGGCAAGGGTTTGATCAGCGGCAGCTTCAGCCAGAAGGAAGCCGCAGAGCTGGCCGCCAAAATCAACGGTTCGCTGAAACAACGGTCGCCCCAGCCTGCGCCGTGAGCCGGGCGGCATCCGCGATGGATCCCTCCACGGCCGATGATGTGCGTGTGACCCAGCAGCGTCGCCGAGCGCGACGGCAACCTGAGGGTCTCTCCCGGTCTCCTGGTGGCTGCCCATTGAAGCGTCCCTGTTTGGCTGCGTCGGCACGGTGTTCAAAATGACGGGCGCCACCAGAAAAGCGATCGCTTGGTCGATGGCCATTCTCGTGGGAGGGCTGGGCGGTGCGGTTTCATTCTGGCTTGTCCAGGAGAACGACGCTCGCAAATTCAGCCGGCTGAAGGAAAACGCACTTTGCGTGCTGGACCTGCCGGAGGAAAGCCTCTCGGTTGGCGCGACGTTCACGATCCCGCGTTCGATCGACAAATTCCAGGTCGGAATTCAAACAAGGGCGGCGGGCGCGCCGCTGTCGATTTCCATCTCCGGCGATGGCGGTCTGGTCGGCAGCGCGACCATGGTGAAGACCGCCACGTTCGGGCTCGGGCGGGAAATTCGCCCCGGTGTTTACACGGCGACCTTGCGCCGGGAGAACATCGGCACAGCGGCGGCGGCGGTGATTTGCGGGGAGTTGCCAGTCCATGTGACGGGATGGCAGATATGGCATCGGACGTACCTCGGTCTGCTGGCGCTCTCGGCCGTGGGGGTGCTGATCTTTCGCAACTCCAGGTACGTGAAGAGACGCACGGCGGTCCTGGGGTCATTTCATGCGCTCCTTCTCGGGTTCGTGTTGGTGTTCATCTATCTGCTCCTCCATGAGGGTGGGCATGCACTGGCCCAGATTGCTTTTGGGCATTTCGACCTCGCGCAAAGCGATTTTTGGGGGATTCGTGGCCATCCGCACTCGGGCGGCGGCATGGGACCGCCGCTCCAGCCGTGGCAACACAAGGTCATATCCTGTGCCGGACCCATGTTGCCGACGTTGACGGGATTCGCGTTGTTCGCGGCGTGGGCGCTTCCGATCGGGCGGAGGATTCGAGGCGTGCGGCCCATGGTAAATCTTTATTTCTCGGCCATCGTCGCCATCCTGGTGATTTCGGAAGCCGTCATGGGACCGGCGTATCTGCTGGGCATTGCCACCGCCGAAGGCGATCTGATCGGCTATGTCGCCAGTATTGGCGGACCGGTCTGGCTCTTGAAAGGCCTTCTATGGGGGATGGCCCTCGCCAGCATCATGATCCTGTGGCGTGTGATCCCTCAAATACGGCAGGGGTGGGAACGGATCCAAAGCGGCTGGATTGACGTGCCGCCGGCGGCGGTTCCGCCTCCGACCGAGTAAATCCCGCGCGTGTCTCGCGGGGGCTGGCGGGCGCCGCTGGCGCGCCCGGTCTCAGTTGGGCGATCGTCCGCCGTTTATCTTCTCCCTCCGCGGCAGTGGAGGGTTGGAGGGTTGGAGGGTTGGAGGGTTGGAGGGTTGGAGGGTTGGAGGG
>CAYWIM010000013.1:0-61810 GCA_964458325.1 uncultured Verrucomicrobiota bacterium | reverse complement strand
GCGGATGTGCTGCGCCGCTTCGACCGCAGTTGGTCGAACTTTCAACACGTCTATCGCGCGCTGGCCGATGCCTGGGCGGTCTATGATAATTCCCAGGTCAAACCCCGTCTGATGGAAACTGGACCATGAAAACCAAGACCGGAAAAAGACCATCCAAGACCCTGGCCGCTGCCGCCGGCAGGGCATTACGCCGGGCCGCGCTGGTGGCTCGCAAAACCGCCCGCGCTTACGGGACCCCCATCTACCTGTGGAAGGACGGGAAAGTCGTGGCCGAGAAACCCTGACAGGTCCGATGACCACCCGCATCACCCAACAGCAACTGGAGTCCTACCTGTGGGGCGCGGCCACGCTGCTGCGCGGCCACATTGATGCGGGCGACTACAAGCAGTTCATTTTCCCGCTGCTGTTCTTCAAACGCCTCAGCGACGTTTACGACGAGGAGTCCGAGAAGGCGCTCAAGGATTCCGGTGGTGACGCGGACTACGCGGCGTTCAGTGAGAACCACCGCTTCCAGGTGCCGCCCGGCGCACACTGGCGCGACGTCCGGAACAAGCCGAAGAACATCGGCAAGACCATCCAGGACGCCATGCGCGAGATCGAGAAGGCGAATCCCGACCAGCTCTTTGGCATCTTCGGCGACGCCCAGTGGACGAACACCGACCGGCTCCCGGACGCGATGCTCAAAGACCTGGTCGAGCACTTCTCCACCCTGACGCTGAGCATCGCCAACGTCCCGGAAGACGAACTGGGCAACAGCTACGAGTTTCTCATCAAGAAGTTCGCCGACGACAGCGGCCATACCGCCGCCGAGTTTTACACGAACCGCACGTTGGTTCCCTTGATGACCCTGATGCTCGACCCGCAGCCCAGGGAATCCATCTACGATCCGACCTGCGGCAGCGGCGGCATGTTGTTGAGCTGCGTGGCGGAGCTGAAGCGGCGCGGCAAGGAATACCGGACGCTGAAGCTCTACGGCCAGGAGCTGAACCTGATGACCAGCTCCATCGCCCGGATGAACATGTTTTTGCATGGCATCGAGGACTTCAAAGTGGTGCGCGGCGACACACTCGAGGCTCCGGCTTTCAGCGATGGCGATACCCTCCGGCAGTTCGACGTGGTGTTGGCCAATCCGCCGTATTCCATCAAGCAGTGGGATCGCACGGCCTGGTCTTCCGACCGGTATGGCCGGAACTTCCTGGGCACGCCGCCGCAGGGCCGGGCCGACTACGCCTTCTTCGGCCACATCCTAGCCAGCCTGAAGCCGAGGTCCGGCAGGTGCGCCATCCTGTTTCCGCACGGCGTGCTGTTCCGCGATGAGGAGCAGGAGATGCGGGCCAAGCTTGTTGACCTGGACCAGATCGAGTGCGTCCTGGGCCTGGGGCCGAACCTGTTCTACAACTCGCCGATGGAGGCGTGCGTGGTGGTGTGCCGCATGGCCAAGCCCAAGGAGCGCCGAGGCCGCATCCTGTTCATCAGCGCGGTCAACGAAGTCACCCGCGAGCGGGCGCAGAGCTTCCTCGAGCCGGAACACATCGAGAAAATCCTGAAGGCACACCAGGCGTTCAAGGACATCCCGGACTTCGCCAGGGTCGTGCCGTTGGACGCGATCCGGGCCAACCAAGCCAATCTCAACATCGCGCTTTACGTCCGGGCCAAAGGCAACGGGGGGGATCGGCTACCGCCGCGAGCACGAAGCCGTTGTCGAAGGTCATCGCGGAATGGGAGCAGAGTTCGGCGGCGCTGCGTTCGTCCATGGCGGCGTTGCTCCGGAGTCTCGAACGACCGGTTGCAGGGCTGGAGAACCACACCGTTAACCCCAAGGGTTAATATTATTTGACAAGGGAGGACCGAGGTGGATATTCTGTTCCGGACCAGCAAGCTGGCGAAGCTTTTCAACGACGAGCGCGCCCTGCGGCGCGAACGCGGAGATCGCCAGGCGGAGCTCATCATGCAGCGGATGGCGGAATTGCGGGCGGCGGAGAACCTGGAGGCACTGCGTTTCCTGCCGCGCGCCCGCTGCCACGAGCTGAAGGGTGATCGCCGGCGGCAGCTCTCGGTGGACTTGAACCACCCTTACCGCCTGCTGTTCGCTCCGGATCACGAGCCGGCGCCTGAACTGCCTTCGGGCGGCCTGGATTGGAAACAGGTCACGCGGATCATCATTCTGGGTGTGGAGGATACACATGCGTAAGCCAAACCAATTGGAACCAAACTATGCCGTCCCGCCGGGGGCGACGCTGCTCGAGACGATCGAGTCGCTGGGCATGTCGCAGGCGGAACTTGCCTCGCGGATGGGGCGGCCCCTCAAGACAATTAACGAGATCGTCAAAGGCAAGGCCGCCATCACGCCCGAGACGGCTTTGGAATTGGAGAAGGTGCTGGGAGCTCCTGCCTCGTTCTGGAACAACGCGGAACGCAACTACCGGGAGACGCTCGCCCGGCTCGAAAACGAACGACAGCTTGAACGGGAAGTCGCCTGGGCCAGACAGTTCCCATACGCGGAAATGGCCAAGCGGGGTTGGGTGCCCGGGGCCAACGCTGGCGTCCAGCGCGTGCAGGCTCTGCTCCGGTTCCTGGGCATCGCCTCCACCGAGCAGTGGGCGACCTTTTCCCTGCAAACCCAAGGCGCTTACCGGGAATCTCGCTCGTTTCAAAGCGACTCCTACGCCCTTGGATGCTGGCTGCGCCAGGGGGAGCTGGCGGCGCAGAAGATCGCTTGCGCCCCCTTCTCGGAAACCGCGTTTCGCTCCGCGTTGCAGGAGGCACGGACCCTGACCGCCGCCCCGCCGGAACAGGCGGAGCAGCGTTTGCGAGAGTTGTGCGCCGCGAGCGGGGTCGCCTTCGTCGTGGTCCCCGAGGTCAAGGGAACCCACGTCAGCGGTGTGACCCGCTGGCTCCACCCCGCCAAGGCCCTGATCCAACAGAGCCTCCGGCACAAGACCGATGACCATTTCTGGTTCACGTTCTTTCACGAGGCCGGGCACATCCTGCTGCACGGCAAGAAGGCCGTTTTCCTCGAATTCAACGGCATCACCGATCCCAAGGAGGCGGAGGCGGACCAATTCGCCCGCAACTGCCTCATCGCCAGCGCCGAGTGGGATGCGTTCCTCAAGGCCGGCAGACCCACACAAGCGAGCGTCCGCGCCCTGGCCCGCAAGCTGCGCATCGCCCCGGGCATCGTGGTCGGACGCCTCCAGCACGATCGGATCATCCCGCACAGCCACTTCAACGAACTCAGGACCACGCTGCGTCTGACGCCGTCCGCTGCACGTGTTTCACCGTGAGCAGGCCCGCCGCGAGCCCATGCCGCGCAAATCGACCAAGTCAACCGCGCTGCGTGAAACAGGCATCCTGCCTGTGAAATGTGGCACGGGCATCGCGCCTGTGCCCGCCAGCACGAAAGCCAACCCAAGCCTCAAGTCCGCCTGGCAGCGGGTGCGGTTTGACCAGATGGCTGAGAACATCGGCAACCGCGTAGATGATCCGTCCCAGGCGGGGGCATGCCGGAAGAGGTCGAGGCGACCAAGCTCCGGTTCCAGCCGGGCGACATCATTTTCGGGAAACGGCGGGCGTATCAGCGGAAACTAGCGGTCGCGGACTTTGAGGGCATCTGCTCGGCGCACGCGATGGTGCTCCGGGCGCGGGAGGACACGGTCGTCAAGGAGTTCCTGCCCGTTTTCATGCAGAGCGAGGTCTTCTTCGAGCGGGCGCTGTCCATCTCGGTCGGCTCGTTGTCGCCGACCATCAACTGGCGGACACTCGCGGCCCAGGAGTTCGTGATCTCGCCCAAGAACGAGCAGCGCCGGATCGCAGAAATGCTGTGGGCGGCGGATGACTACATTGAGCAGCTCCGGCAGGTCACAGCTTCCGCCGAAGCCGTGATCCAAGCATTCACAAACGATTTTCTGGCCTCCGGTGATTTTCCGGCAAAGCCCTGTATCGAGTTACTTGTGGAGAAGCCCAAGAACGGTTTCTCCCCGTCAACAAGCAGCCGTGGATTGCCTGCCTTGATTATCAGCGCGATACGCGACGGACAGGTTCGGTGTGAAAGCAACCTCAAGTATGCTGATGTCACACCTTCTGAGATTCAGCCGTTCATTCTCAGAAGGAACGACGTTTTCGTGGTTCGTGGTAATGGCAATCGCAACCTTGTCGGTCGAGCCGGGATCGTTACAACGGCGCCGGAGAACTGCTTCTACCCCGACCTTTTGATCCGGCTTCGGTTCAAGGAATCTTTGATGCGCCAGCAGTTTGCCTGCATCCAGTGGAACACCGACTCCGTTCACAACCAACTCTTGAAGCGGGCCAAGTCCACCAATGGGATTTGGAAGGTCAACGGGAAGGATGTCTCTCAACATGTGCTGAGGGTTCCTCCACTAAACGCCCAAGACCGGTTCCTTTCTCGTATAGCGGACTTTAGGAAAGTCCGAGACGCTGCAAGTGCGGCCTCGGATTCGGCCCAATCCCTAAAGGGTAGCCTCATGGATGAAATGCTTGAGTGACAGCCGACATGTTTAACGAAGCCAACAGCGTTGAGGATTACGTGCGCGATTTGCTGTGCGGGAAGCAAGATGCCGCCGTGCGCGAACCGTTGTTCAAGGGGGCCACGCTCCCGGCCATGGCACACGGCTTGGGCTGGCAATTCATCGCTGCCGACCAGTTGCCGCGCACTTTCAACGACGTGTTGATCGAGGCGCACCTGCGCCAGGCGTTGATCCGGCTGAACCCGGAGATCGCCGAGAAGCCCGACCGCACCGACGAAGTGATCTACAAACTCCGGGCGATCATCCTGTCGGTGCAGAGCGACGGTCTGGTGCGGGCCAACGAGGAGTTCACCGCCTGGCTGCGCGGCGAGCGGTCCATGCCCTTTGGCCCAAACAATCAGCATACGCCCGTCCGGCTGGTGGACTTCGACAACATCGGCAACAACCAGTTCGTCTGCACCCAGCAGTTGGTGGTGTCGCAGAAAAAGCTGCGGCCCGACCTGGTGCTGTTCATCAACGGCATCCCGGTGGTGGTGGGCGAGGCCAAGACGCCGGTGCGCCCGGCCATCAGCTGGGTGCACGGCGCGGCGGACATCTACGAGGACTACGAGGTCAACATCCCGGCGCTGTTCGTGTCCAACGTGTTTTCCTTCGCCACGGAGGGCAAGACCTACCGCTACGGCTCGATCCGTATGCCGCTGGAACTGTGGGCGCCGTGGCGCGAGGGTGAAACAGGCTTCCAGCCTGCGGGCCAAACGGGAAAGGAATCAGGCAAGATGCCTGCTTTACCCCAAGAATCAGGCTGGAAGCCTGATTCACACTCACCCGCGCCCGGCGGCTTGGGTGAATTGCGCACGGCGATCGAGAGCATGTTGCGGCCCCAGGTGGTGCTGGACATCCTGAGCAGCTTCAGCCTGTTCGCCACGGACAAGAAGCGGCGGAAGATCAAGGTCATCTGCCGCTACCAGCAATACCAGGCAGCCAACCAGATCGTGGATCGAGTGCTGGTGGGCCTGGTGCGGAAGGGGTTGATCTGGCATTTCCAGGGGTCGGGCAAGTCGATGCTCATGGTCTTCGCCGCGCAGAAGCTGCGGCTGCATCCGGCGCTGAAGAATCCCACGGTCATCATCGTGGTAGATCGGATTGACCTCGACACTCAGATCACCGCCACGTTCAACACGGTGGACGTGCCGAACATGACCCCGGCAGCCTCCGGGGGCGAGTTGCAGCAGATGCTCTCCCAGGACGTGCGGAAAATCATCATCACCACGATCCACAAGTTCGCCGAGTCACCGGGCGTCCTGAACGACCGCAAGAACATCATCGTGATGGTGGACGAGGCACACCGGACCCAGGAGGGCGACCTGGGCCGCAAGATGCGCCAGGCGCTGCCCAACGCCTTCCTGTTCGGGCTGACAGGCACGCCGATCAACCGGGCCGACCGGAACACGTTTTGGGCATTCGGAGCCGACGAGGACCAGAACGGCTACATGAGCCGCTATTCCTTCGAGGAGTCGATCCGGGACAAGGCGACGTTGCCCTGCATTTTGAGGCGCGGCCGGTCCAGTTGCGGATTGATAAGGATGCGATTGACGAGGCGTTCAAGAACATCACCGGCCACATGTCCGAGGACGACCAGGCTGAGCTGTCCAAGATGGCGGCGAAGATGGGTGTGCTGGTGAAGTCGCCGGAGCGCATCCAGACGCTGGCGCGGGACATCGTGGAGCACTACCAGGGCAAGGTGGAGCCGAACGGGTTCAAGGCGCAGGTGGTGGTGTTCGACCGGGAGTCGTGCCACTTGTTCAAGCAGGAGTTCGACAAGCTCCTTCCAGCTGAGACGAGCGCGGTGGTGATGACCACCCAGGCGGGCGATCTCTGGAAGGCCCAATACGAGCGCAGCAGGGACGACGAGGAGCGGCTACTCGACCAGTTCCGCGATCCGGCCCACCCGTTGAAGTTCCTGATCGTGACCTCGAAATTGTTGACGGGCTTCGACGCGCCGATCCTCCAGGTGATGTATCTGGACAAGCCGATGAAGGATCACACGCTGTTGCAGGCCATCTGCCGCACGAACCGGCCTTACCCCGGCAAGAGCCACGGGCTGGTCGTGGAGAAGGCCCTGCGGAGCACGCTGTTGAAATACCAGCTCCACCGCGAGCAGGAACTGTTCGACCAGGCCTACGAATACATCCGGCAGTATTATTGATCTGGGTTGCTCCTCGCTCACAGACCGCACGGGTATGCTCGCTCGTCGCGCCTTGCCAGCTCGCCCAATCCCCTCCAGCAAAATCGGAATTCATTTTTGCACAGACCCTTATGGCGATAGCCATCGACGAATTACGCAGGATCGTCCAGTCGGACAGGCAACGCAATGGGGTCAAACATTGACTACCGACATTGCCGCCTTCAGCCGGCTAGCGAACTGCGCCAGTTGCGCCTCTTCCTCCGCCCGGCGCCAGAAACGCCGAATCCCCTGCGCCGCCGCCGCATACTTCAATCCCCGCACCTGCCTCACCACATCCACCAGCCTCCAACCCAGATGCCGCGTGGCCACCGCCATCGTCCCGTCTCGCCCCCAATCCCCGTAATCGTCCGCCATCTGCGCCCACCTGCGGCCCAGGATCGATTCGGCTCCACCCATGATGGCGCCCCACTCCGGCCGCGCCCGCGCCGCCGCTTTGCGGATCGCCTCCGCCTGCCCCTCCGGGTTCCGCTCCGCTGCACGCAGCAGCGCCGCCGCCTCTGCCGCATCCCCCAGCACCACCCCAGCCACGATCCCCTCCCACGGGCTGTCCATGCGACCCTGCCGGATCGGTTGCTCCGTGTACGCGACCAGCGCCGCACGCTGCTCCTTCAGGCGCCGGCCCCCGCACCCCGATTGGATTCGATCCCGGGTCAACCACGCCGGCGCGACCTCCAAGCCCGCATACGCACGCCAGGAACTCCACCGATGCTCCCGTAGCACCCTCAGACGCCGAGCCACCAACTCGGCCTCAGGATCCGCGCAGCCCGCGACCTTCGCCCGCCGCTGTTCTTCCTTCGAGAACCCCAGCCCACCGATCCGCACCGGATTGAGATGGAGGTAGCGGGCCACCGCGTCCAGCGCCCCCTCCTGCCGGATGAGCACCGACTTGAACCGTCCCTGGAACACGTGCCCCTGCCGGCGGTGCGCCCCGTTGAACTGGATCGCGTAGGTGGTCTGAAGCCAGCGGAGCGCCTCGCTCAGGCCCGATTGCCGGCACCGCACCAGCAGGTGGTAATGGTTGTCCATCAGCACGAAGGCATGGACCTCCGTCCCGAACCGTTCCGGCAGCTCGGCCACCCGTCCCAGGAACCGCATTCGATCCTCGTCGGTGCGGAAGACCGCCTCCCCCCCGTTGCCCCGGTTCGTCGCGTGGTACCAGCCATCGGGAACCTGAATCCTCAAGCGTCGCGCCATGCCTCCAGCCTCTTGCGGTTTGCCTACAATGTCAACTATCAGCGTTTGACCCCATTGCCCGGGTTTCAGGCGTCATTTCGCAGCGGCGCCGGTACCGGAACGACGGATGAGACTGCGGATCTGCTCCGGGGTTGCGGCGACGCGGGGCTGGAAGGCATCGCTGGAGACGTAATCGAGAAGGCTGCGGCGGAACTGGCGGACGACAGGATCAGACTCGAGGTTCGAGACAAGGTCAATGCTGCAGACCATGAGGCGGCCCCGGCCCACGCGGGCTTCGAACGCCAGGCCCAGCTTGCGCGCGGTGAACCAATCGTCGATCACCTGAACAGCGGGCGCGATCTCGGCGGGAAGAGGATCGAGGATCATCGCCCCAGCGCGGCGGATGAGATACCACCACTGCCAGTTGCTGTGGGATTCGGTGGGGAATTGGCGAAACAGCGGATGGGCGGGGTCGCAGAGGATGCCGAGCGTGTGAGGCGCCTGGCGCCGGGTCCAGGCGGTGTTCCAAAAGATACTCGAGAATCCGAGGGCGACGGGGCCCTGGCGATCGCCTTGAACCTGCTGGGGCGGGATGAGCAGCAGAACCCTCCCGCCGGCATCGAGCGCATCGAGGGCGGCCGAATCGAGGTCGTTGGCCACGGTGATCCCGGCGGGAATCGGGGTGTCGATCCCGGCGGGGTACACCCAGATATCCCAGTCGTTGTGGAAGGGCGTGCCCGGCAGCCGGACGGCCAGCCGGAGTGACTGCGGGGCGCGGATCCCCGCCAGGGATGTCTCGATCTGGCCGACCGCATTCTCCTGGCCCACCCCAAGACGATGCGTCCCCAGCGAGCCCTCGCGGACCGGATGGCCGGACGTGTCTTCGAGGGACCACCGGACCTCGGCCGGTTCGGCGAGGGCCGGGCTGAAGTGGGCGATCTTGATCGGGACGCGGAGCGATTCGGCGGCGGTGAACACTCGTTTTTCGAGCAGGGCCAGCGGCACCGTCGAGTTGCAGAACCGGCGGAACTCGGCGGCGGTCACATAGCCTTTGCTTTCCCAGAACGGATCCAGCACGCCGACCAGAGCGGTGCCTTGTCCCGGGAAATCATGAAGGTCGAGCAGCTGGAACCCGCCCATGCCCGGCGTGCGAAGGGCCGACTCGATATCCTCCTTGTAGCAGAGGGTCTGGAGCTTGCCCGATGCCGCCAAAAACGCGCGGGCCTGATGGCCCATGTGATGCGCCTCGAGCCGGCCCCGGAAAATCTCGAAGTTGCGCGGCTTGAGATAGCCGCGGTATTTCCGGATCTCGTCGAAATTGGGGTAGACGCACCATTGGCCGATCTCGTGGCTGATGACGGGGACGGGGCGGGCCTGGATGTAATGGCGATAATCGGTGACGGTTTCGGGCGGGCGGGCATTGATGCGGGATTTGAGGCCGGCGCCCCAGGCTTGGATGCGGGGATCGGGCGTGACGTGGAACTGGTTGGCGGGCAGCTGCGGCCATCCGGCGCCGCTGCTGTAAAGCCGGCGCGGATCTCGAGCCTTGTAATGCTCGACCCACTGGGTCAGGTAGGCGCCAGCCTTCGAGCCGCCCGGCTCGTTGCCGTAAAGAAGGAACAGGAAGGATGGATGGTTGCCGTAGGCTGACAGGATCCGATCCGCTTCCCGATAGATCCAGGCGTCGACCGGCTTGCCATCGCCCAGCGTGGTCGATTGGTTGGCCCATGAGCCGCACTCGACGTGCAGGTAAAAACCCGCCTCGTCCGCTGCAACGAAGGCCGCCTCGGGCGGGCACCACGAGTGGAACCGGATATTGTTCAATCCATGGTCCTTGGCCACGCCGATCAGCCGCCTCCAGGAAGCTACGTCGGTGGGAGGATGGCCGGTGAGCGGGAAGATGCAGCAATCGAGCGTGCCGCGGATGAATATAGGCTGGCCGTTGAGCACGAATTGAGTGCCGCGCGCCGCGATCTCCCGGAAGCCGAAGGTCGATCGGACGCGGTCGCTCCATCGGCCGTCGGTCGTCTCCAGACGCATCTCAGCTGCATAGAGGCAGGGATCGAACTCGCTCCATAGACGCGGCGGTCCATCGAGACGCAGATCCACTGCGCAGATGCCGGCCGCCCCCGAATCGGAAAGCGGCGCGGCAGACCCCGATGGCGCATCGAACCGGGTTCGGGCCCGGCCGGCGATCCGGCCGGTCTCCGGCTCGAGGATGACCGTCTCGATCGTGCCGGCCGCAGGAGCATCGAGGGCGTTGCGCACGGGGATTTCGAGGCGGACGGATCCATCGTTGCGCGCAGAAATGCGCGGCGCCTCGAGGCGGACGGTGGGGCGGGCGCGAAGCTCGAGCCGGCCGGCCAGGCCGTTCCAATTGCCTTGGGTATGGTCGCTGACGCTGTGGGAATTGACGCCCACGTCGACCACGAGCCGGTTGTCGACCCGGATGGTGAGCTGATAGCGGCCCGGCGCCAGGACGCCGAGCAAGTATTCATGGGGCGCCGACAGGCTGTCGTTGGTCCCGAGGCAGCGCGGGGGCGATGCAGCGGCCTCGCCCGCGAGCCACACCCGGGTTTCCCAGTGGGGCCGCTCGAGAAAGAGCGTGATCGGGCGTCCCGCCCAGGACGGCGGCACATTGAAATCCCGCTGGTACCAGGCGGCTCCGATGTAGCGCTTGTCGGGCTGGAGCCAGAAGGGGATCCGGATGCGGCCCGGCTGGCGATCCGGCTCGTATTCAGGCGCCGTGAAAAAGCTCCGGTCCACAATATCGCCGGTCCAGGCGGTATCGAGGGTGACATCGTCGCCGATCCCCTGGGCGGGGAGCGATCCGGGAAGCGTCAGATGATGAGGCCGGGGGAAGGCGAACCAGGCATCGCGGATCCCGGCGTCCTCGCGATCGAGCTCGTAGCGCCAGCGGCCCGCCAGCGAGAGGGTGTGGTCGGCGCCTGCAACATCCCACGGAGGGACGGCGATGGCAGCCGCCATGGCGGCCCAGAGGGCGGCCAGCCGGAACGAACGAGGCAGTTGGCAGAAGCGTTGCATAACGGGCATCCCACGATCATCGCGGATGGCGGCGCCGAAGGCAAGGCCGCCGTCGGCTTCAACGCAGGGCCATGAACCATGCTCTCGAGTTGGATCGCCCAATTGCGAGTGGACGCGTCAGGAGCGGAAGAATTGGCCCTGCCCCGCTGTGGCGCGAGCCGGCGCTTTGCGCTCGACAAACGGCTTGCGGACGGGCAGAAGGCGGCAATGCCGATTTGCTTAGCCCTTTCCCTTTCGGGGCCGCCGAATGGATCATGCCGATCCTCCGGCCATCCATCTCGCGCATGCACGGCCGGCATCGTTCGGGCCCTTGTCAAACCTATCCTCGAGACAACAATGAAAAACTGGATTGTTTTGCTGATTGCGTTCGGGCCGCTTTCACTCTCTGGCGCCGAGCGCTGGGGAGTGCACGAAATCACGCTCGAGGGTCCGGCCTCGGGCAATCCATACCTCGACGTGCAGTGGACCGCGACCTTCACCCAAGGCGATCGCGCCATCGCCGTGCCCGGCTTCTGGGACGGCGGCGGGACATACCGCGCCCGCTTCAGCCCGCCGGCGGCGGGCCAGTGGCGGTATGAAACCCGGAGCGCCACGCCGGAGCTGAACGGCCGGACCGGCCAGTTCACCGCCACCGCGCCTGCGGGGAACAATCATGGGCCGGTCGAGATCTTCGAGACCTTCTATCTTCGCTATGCGGACGGCACGCCGTATCACCAGTTCGGCACCACCTGCTACGCCTGGGTGCATCAGACGCGCGACCTTCAGGAGCAGACGCTGAAAACGCTTGCCGCCTCGCCGTTCAACAAGATCCGTTTCTGCGTCTTCCCCAAGAGCTACGCCTACAACCAGAACGAGCCGGAGCTTTTCGCATTCCAGAGGCTTGCCGGCGGCGCGTTCGACTTCCGCCGGCCTGACCCGGCCTTCTGGCGGCATCTGGAGCGGCGCATTCTCGATCTGCAGGAGCTCGGCATCCAGGCCGATATCATCCTTTGGCATCCGTACGACCGCTGGGGCTTTGCCGACATGAGCGACACCGATGACGACCGGTATCTGCGCTACTGCATCGCCCGGCTCGGAGCCTTCCGCAATGTCTGGTGGTCCCTCGCCAACGAGTATGATTTCATGACCGAACAGCGCCCCGGCCACCGCGGCAACAAGCAATGGGAGGACTGGGACCGGTTCTTCTCGATCCTCGAGAACGAGGATCCGCAGCAGCGGTTCCGCGGCATCCACAACGGCAGCCGATGGTACGACCATGCCAAAGCCTGGGTCACCCACGCCAGCCTCCAGACCTCCGACATGAACCGCGGCATCCGCTTCCGCCAGCAGTATCGCAAGCCGGTCATCTTTGATGAATGCAAATACGAGGGCAACATCCCGCAGGGCTGGGGCAATCTCACGGCGCGCCAGATGACGCAGCGTTTCTGGCTCGGCACGATGAGCGGCTGCTACGTGGGCCACGGCGAAACCTATCGGCATCCCCAGGACATACTCTGGTGGGCCAAAGGCGGCGTGCTCCACGGCCAAAGCCCCCCGCGCATCCAGTGGCTGAAGGATTTCATGGCGAAGGCGCCGCCGTTCCACGAACTCGATCCCCTCGGCGACGATCAAGGCCGCTTCCTCCTTGCCAAACCGAGTGAGTACTACCTGCTATACTGCCTCGGCGGCCGGCCGCAGTCCGTTCGGCTCGAGGGCTCGAAACCCTACAAGGTGGATGCGTTCGATCCTTGGGAAATGACGGAATGGGCCGTCGGCACAGCGGCGCCGGGCGAATACAAAGCCGCCGCGCTCGAGCACGATGTCGTGTATCGTTTCACGCCGTATCGACCTGGCGAGAAGCTCCGGCCCGAAGCCCGGCCCACCGCTTCCGTCCTCGAGGGGATCGCACCCCTGACGGTCCGGTTTGGCGGCGCCGCCGGGAACCGTGCGCAATGGGACTTTGGCGACGGCGCCACCAGCACCGAGCCTGCGCCCTCTCACACGTTTGACAAACCGGGGCTGTATACGGTTGCTCTGGCCGTCACCGATGCAGCAGGGGCCAGCGCTCGCGACTCGATCCTCATCGCCGTGGATCGCCCCTCCAGCGAGCCGATCGCGCGCGTTGGATTCGCTCGCGGGGAGAGGCCAGCGGTGAGGCTGCACGGCACGGCGAAACGGGGAGCCGACGGCGCGTTGCACCTGCCGGATGGAGAGCCATGGGGACGGGCCGAGGCGGGCGACGCCGTGCTGGAAGACCTCCGCGGCCTCCGGTCGTTCACCATTGCGGGCTGGCTCAAACCGGAAAGCCTGAAGACTGGCAGCGGCGGCAACCGAATCTTATTCTGCCTGAACCGCGACCGCGCGGGCATCGACCTCGTCTGCCACGCCGACGGCCGGCTGCGATTGGCCGTCAACCAATGGCCCGACGGCATCGAGAACGACAGCTCGCCGGGCAGGCTCGAGGTCGGGAAATGGACCTTCTTCGCCGTCACCTACGACTCGACGCGATCCAGCGACAGCGTGCAGTGGTATTTCAGCCCGGCGATGGATGCGCCCGGCCCCGCCGCCGCCGCTCCCGACCGCCGGACGTCCTATAATGCCGGCCCGGTGGACGCCGACATCCGGCTGCTGGCTATCGGCAATTTCAACGAGACGATGGCCGGCTTCGGCTGGGACCGCCAGTTCCGCGGAGAGCTGCGGGGGCTGCAGATTTTCGGCAGCCGTGTCGGCGGGCGCGGGGCGCTGGCGGCCGAAAGGATTCAGGCCCTCGCGCGGCCATAGGGGGAGAACGTCGGCATACTCTGGCGGCAGCCAGCCGGCCGGCATCGCCGCCTCAGCCGCCGCAAACAGCGCGACGGACGTCGCCAGCCGGCACGGCTGGCCCTTCATTGTGCGGCTCGCAGGACCACCTGGTAGTTCGATATGACTGCTCCGGGAACCCAGGCGCGGTCGCCAGGCATGTAATTGAGGACCAGGCGATCGGTCACTCGACCGCGCTCGGCCTTGTCTGCGGCCAGATAGGCGGCGCGCAGCGGCGCCGGGGAATCGACCGCCAACGCGTCATCCACAGTGATCCGGCGGACGGCGTCCCATTGCCACTGCAAACCGCAGCCGGAGGCGGCTTCAACCGGCTGCCCATCGGCCGCGAGGCGGCGCC
This sequence comes from uncultured Verrucomicrobiota bacterium, assembly GCA_964458325.1. GTDB lineage: Bacteria > Verrucomicrobiota > Verrucomicrobiia > Limisphaerales > UBA1319 > JAGMXM01. The sequence goes on along the minus strand of CAYWIM010000013.1, from coordinate 47,727 downwards.
GGGCCTTTTCATAGATCCAGTAAGGATTGTTGAGGATGCCGACCAGGCCCGTCGCGATCTCGGCGGTGATCAGGTTCGTCAGAGCCACCAGGTTTTCGGCCATCACGAACGAGCCGTCTGCCTCCGAGCGAAACGTCAATTCTGCCCGGATGGCCTGGCCGTGATCCACCGTCAGGCGGACCTCGAATCCGTTCGCGCCCTCACGGACCTCCGCCCGCTGCAGCCGAAGCGGGAGCGCCGTCCGATCGCCGGCGAGGCGCACATGGCCGACCCCGTTGCGCTCGTGCGGCGACACCACGCGGTCCAGGCGGCAAGGGACGCATTGGGCCATGATCCGGGCCCCCCAGCTCACGGTGTGGATGGCCTTGGGCGAACGCCGCAGGATCACCTTGGCCGAGTCCCAGCGGCGCACCCCCAAGCGCTCGCGGGGGGCATGGGGGATCTCTCCCGCCAGCTGCAGGGAGAGCCACGCGTTGGCCAGGGAGCGGAACAGGTCGTGCTGGGTCGAGGCGAAGAAGTACTCCCCAGGATGGAAGACGGCGCCGTCGGGCGAGCGGGCCTGCATTTTTTCCAGAACCTCGAGCTCGCGCAGCACCCAGGCCCAGGCGTCCGGATCGCGCTCCCACACCGCCATCAACACGTGCTTACCAAGCCAGGACGGATTGCGGAACAGCTCCCAGTCCTGGCCGTTCGGGTACACAAAACCGCCATCGGGCAGCAGCATCCATTTGAGGTTCTCGTAGATGGGCGCCACGTTGAACCGCAGCGCCTCGGGCATCCGGCGGCGCGTCAGGGCGAAGTCCGGCGCGCAGCCCAGCGAGAGGCTGAACGTGGTCATGTAGTCGGGATGGACGATGTTGTGGTTCTCGAGCGTGAAGTCGTCGAAGATGTTCGCGCCGGTGAACTGCTCGAGCACCCGCCGGCCGTCGACCTCGGTTTCATTTCGCTCGTCGGCGGGGCGAAGAAAGGAGGACATGACCCATTTCTGATGCGCCTTCGCCCATTCGGCATAACGGGCGTCGGAAGGGAGCAGCACCATGGCGACGGAGAGGATCTGGCTGTTCCATGCGTTTTCCTCGGCCTTGGTATCGGAGCGAAGCTGGTGAGGAGGCTCAGTTCGAGCGATCCGGCCGGCCTCATGGGCCACCACGCGTCTCACCCCATCCTGCAAATCGGCGGGCAGATCGGCCCAGACAAACCATGCGCCGCGCCCCAGCATCTGCGCCCAGTGTGCCGACTGCCAGGCATCGCCCCAACTCTTCCCGTCCCCGGTCGGTCGGGAGCCGGTGACATGCGTGGCCACCAGGTAGCGCATCATGGGCACGAGGGTGTCCTGCAGCAGTCGAGCCCGGGAGACGCCGATAGCCCGATCGTCGTAAGGGCCAAAGCGGTGCAGGAAGGCAAAGCCCTCGATGGCCCCGGCGTTGGGCCGGATCCAATGCTCGCCGCTGCGGCTTTCAGTCAGCAAACGCAGCGCCGCATCTTCCTCCCATGGATGCACGGTCCCCAGCAGATAATGCGCCTGCTTGAGCGCCGCGCGATAGATGCGCTCCTGTGCGTCGCGCACTCGAGCGGGCGCTTCCGCAGGCAGGTGAATCGGCAGAGTGAGGTCATGGGGAGGCGGCGTGGTTTCAGGGACGGCCTGCCCCATCGCGCATACGCAGAGCCAAACCCACTGCATCCCGAGAGCCAATCGATGTTGCATGGCTCGAATTGTGCCGTTCTGCCGCCCGGAGGGCCACAGATTTCCGGCCGCCGCGCCATGGGCGGATGAGGGCGCCCCCAGTCGAGGGCACGATCCTCGATCGGGCAGAGAAAAGCCCCTCGAGCGGTCGGAGCCGCTCGATCGGGCGGCGCGGATCCCGAATGGGACGGCGGCGACCTCAGCGCCCATCCCCCGCAGCCGCCAGATAGGCGGCTAGCGCGCGCCCCAGGTCCCGCCCCAGCGCCCGTGCGCTCTCGGCATTCACTTCGATGCCCAGCGCATCTGCATAGGCGATCTCCATGCTCGCCACCAGCGCGGCCCGGGGAAAAGCCGACCGCGCCCAGGCCGAGCTCGAGCGTTCCGCCGGATCGTTGCCGCTCCGGTTCCATGCCACGCCGTATGCCAGGCAATCCTCCGCGCGAAATCGAATCGGCCCTTCCTGAACTCGATCGAGCACGGCGGCGAATGCCCGTTCCTTCTCCCAGAACTCCGGCTCGGGAGGGCCCACGAAATAGGCGCGGTCGTTCCATTCCCCGCGGATGTGAGGGCAATGAAGGTCCAGGAAGACCCGCACGCGCTCCCCCCATTGCCGCCCCCGCTCCATCAGGGCCGCCACCTCCGGATAGAGCGGCGCATCGACATAATCGCGATTGTGATCGTGAGGGGCGCGGTATTTTCCCTGGTCGCCTGCCTCGACGCCGTCTTTATCCATGAACGGGATCGCCACCAGCTCCCACGCCTTGCGCCACTGCCGCCCGGCCTCGTCGTCGGCCAGGACGGCCTCGAGACATCCTTCGAGCGCATAGGTGGCCATCGCCTCGCAGCAGTGATGCCGCGACGTGACAATGACAATGCCAGCCGAGCGCGACCGGTCCAGGCAGCCCGCCCGCAGCATCTCGACCGGCCGGCCCGCGCGGCTCCGAACCAGCGTCTCGACCGCCAGGTTCGGGTGATCCCGATGGCGATCCAGCCAGGCTTTCAGGTGAGACTCGAGATACGGCGGGCAGAACGCGTAGCGCGCCTCCGAGGCGCCCGCGGGCACTTCGGCGTCGAACGACCAGGCCGGCCGGCCGTCGGCGCCCCTCGACGATCGGACGGCGCCGGCTCCCATCCACCGCCAATGCGCGCCGCCATCGCTGCTGACCGCCGGCCCCCGCACCCCGAGGGGATTGCGGCCCGTGAACACCGCGGCCACCGGCGTCCCCGCCGGCGCCCGCAGGCGGAAGTTGAAATAGAACCACCATTGATTCGATACCGTGTCGCGCTGGTCAGGCGCGACCCAGACCGTTCGCCCCTGGATCCGCTCGACGATGATGTTTCCGCCGGGATAATCGGCGTCGACGCGGAACGCGGCGTCCGGAGGCCGATCCTCGCGCTGCGCAGGGCCGGGGACAAGAGCCTGCCCGGCGCACGCCGCCAGGCATGCCGCCCAGCCCATCGCCCCGCAGACACCCCAGGCGCGCCAGCCACAACCTGCAATGAAACGGCTCGATTCTCGCTTGCTCATCGCCTTCACCATCGGTTCAGCTCACTCGTAATGCAGGGCCTCGATCGGGTCCAGACGCGACGCCTGCCGGGCCGGGTAAAAACCGAAGAACACCCCAATGGCGGCGCTGAACGCAAACGCCAGGACGATGGACTGCGCCGAGACCAGCGTCGTCCAGCCGAAGTTGGCGGATACGGCCCGCGCACCGCCCACGCCCAGCCCGATGCCCAGCAGGCCGCCCGCCACGCTCAGGACGACCGCCTCGATCAGAAATTGCCAGAGGATATCCCGGCTCCGGGCGCCCACCGCCAGCCTCAGCCCGATCTCGCGGGTCCGCTCGGTGACGCTGACGAGCATGATGTTCATGATCCCAATGCCGCCCACCAGCAGAGAGACGCCCGCGATGGCGCCCAGCAGCACGGTCATGATCCTCGAGGTGGATGTCGCCATGGCCGCGATCTCCTCCTGCGTCCGCACCATGAAATCGTCGTCGCGGTCCGGCCCGATCCTGTGGCGCTGGCGCAGCAGCTCGACGATCTCTTCCTGGGTCCGGGCCATGTCCCCGGGGCCGGCCGCCTGAACCAGAAACGACCGGAACGTGGTCGCCCCTGTCAGCCGCACCATGGCGCTGGTGTAAGGGACCAGGATGATGTCGTCCTGGTCGTTGCCCATCATCGCCATTCCCTTCGGGGCCAGGGCGCCGACGATCGTGAACGGAGCGTTCTTAATCCGGACCACCTGGCCCACCGGATCGCTGTCGCCGAACAGCGTGGTCGCCGTGGTCTGGCCGATGACAGCAACCTTGGCGGCGTTGCGGACATCGGTCTCGGTGAAGTTCGAGCCCGAGCGCAGCGGCCAGGCGCGGATCTCGATGTAATCCTCCCCGACCCCGAAGACCTGGGTGTTGAGATTCTGGTTGCCCGCGGCGATCTGGACAAAGGAGCGGACCTCGGGGCTGACGCCTCGGACGCTATCCGTCTCGCTCCGGAGCGCTTCGTAATCCCCTTTGGTCAGAGTCGGCGCGCTCCCGAACCCCATCGAGAATCCGCCTCGAGTCACCTGGCCGGACAGGATCATGATGACATTCTGCCCGAGCGAGGCGATCTGCGCCTCGACCTGGGCCTTGGCGCCGTTGCCGATGCTGACCATGGCGATCACGGCCCCCACGCCGATGATGATCCCCAGCATCGTGAGCAGCGTCCGGAGCAAGTTGCGGCGCAGCGCCCGGATGGCCATCGACAGAGTGGCAAGGAGTCTCATGGGGAAAGGTTCATGGCCTGATGCTCCTGCCGCAGGCGGTCCAGCTCGGCCGATGCCATCAGCCGGTCCCGCACCGCCTGATCGCTCACCAGGCGCCCGTCCCGCATCACCACCTGCCGCCGGCAATACCGAGCGATATCGAGCTCGTGCGTGACCATGATGATCGTCATGCCCTGGCCGTTCAGATCCTGGAAGATGCCCATGATTTCGAGGCTGGTCTTCGTATCGAGGTTCCCTGTCGGCTCGTCCGCAAGCAGCAGCCGCGGCTCGTTCACCAGGGCCCGCGCGATCGCCACGCGCTGCTGCTGCCCTCCAGAGAGCTGGTTGGGATGGTGATCGGCCCGGTCCGCCAGCCCGACCAGCGCCAGGGCCCGCTCCGCGCGCTCCTTCTGATCGCGCCGCCCCAGCACGGGCCGCGCATACAACAGCGGCAGCTCCACGTTCTCCCGGGCGGAGGTCCGCGCCAGCAGGTTGAAACCCTGGAACACAAAGCCGATCTCGTGATTCCGCAGGTCCGCCAGCTCGTCTCGGTTCAGCCCGCCCACATCCACCCCGTTGAGCCGGTAGCGGCCCGCAGTCGGCCGGTCCAGGCAGCCGATCGTGTTCATCAGCGTCGATTTGCCCGAGCCGCTCGCGCCCATGATGGCGACAAACTCGCCCGCCAGGACCGATAATGATACCCCCCGCACCGCCGGCACCTCGACCTCGCCCGTAAAATACGTCCGGACCATCTCGTCGAGTTGAACCACAGGCGTCATGGTCGGAAAGCCGATGGTCCGGATCACCGCGGAGGCCGTCCGAATGGCCCGCCGAACGGGCTCGATCCCGCTGCCGTCCCCGAACGCGCTTCCGTCTGGTTCAGGCCGATCGCAACCCGGTCGCCCTCCTTCACCCCCTCGATGGCCTCGATGGATTGGCTGTCGCTGATCCCCAGCCGCACCGACACGGGACGGAGCCCCACTCCCGCGGCATTGGTATCGACCAGATAGATCGTTCGCATGGCCGGCTTCTCCGCCGCCCCGGCCGGGTTTCCCAGCCCCATCGGCCGCTCGCCGCGGCCGGCGCCCGGCCCGCGGCCTTCGTTCGCAAGGGAAGCCGCCGCGGGTGGCGCCGAGGTGCCGCCGAGAACCAGGGCGTTCTCAGGGAGACGAAACCGAAGGGCGGCGCTGGGCAGACGCAGGACATCCCGCCGCTCGCCCGTGATGATCGAGGCGTTGGCGGTCATGCCGGGACGCAGTTTGAGGTCGTCATTGTTGACATCGACGATCGCAATGTAATTGACGACATTCTGGTTCGTGACGGGCGCGAAACGGACCTGGCTGACCTGCCCCGCGAACTGGCGCCCCAAATAGGCATCCACGGTGAACGTGACCCGCTGGCCTTCCGTCACGCCCCCGACGTCCGCCTCGGACACAGCGGCCTCGATCCGCATCTTGCGGAGGTCGTTGGCGATCAGGAACAGGGTGGGCGTGTTGAAGCTCGCGGCCACCGTTTGGCCCATGTCCACCGCCCGCGAGATCACAACCCCGTCGATCGGCGAGTAGATCGTCGTCCGCTCCAGATCCACCCGCACCTTCTCGACGGCCGCCTCGCGCATGCGGACGGCCGCCTCGGCCTGGTGGAGGGTCACGAGGCTCTGGTCGTATTCGGACTGTGCGATCAGCTGGGAAGCAACCAGCTCCTGGGCCCGGCGATGATTCAGTGCGGCCAGCTCGAGGCTGGCGCGGACGCTGGCCAGCTCCGCCTCGGCCTGTGTGAGCGACTGGCGGATCGCCGAGGGATCGATCTGGGCCAGCACCTGGCCATTGGTGACCTGCGAGTTGAAATCCGCCAGGATCTTCGTGATGATCCCGGACACCTGGCTGCCGACCGTGACGCTCTGGACGGGGCTGAGCTGGCCGTTGGCCGTGATCAGCTGGGTGATGTCGCCCCGCGTGACGGGCGCCGTCCGATAGTCGAGGGGCTCCGGCCCGTTCCGCCCGGCATACCAGCGCCAGCCCGCGACACCACCGGCCGCAAGCAGGATCGCCGCCAGCCATCTCCCCCATGAACGCGATCGAGCCCTATTCATGCATTCATCCTATCCGCCTCGCATTGACCGCCTTGCCAGCCTGCGGGTCAACCATAAACTGGGCCGGCGCACGGTCAGTCAATAGTATTGACATGGCCGTCTCTATGAGGGCACCGTCGCGGTTATGGCGCGCAGATTGAGGGTGCAATACCCCGGAGCGATCTATCATACAAGCCAGGGAGGGAAGAGCGTGATGCGAAGAACCCCTGCGATATGACGCCGCCATGGATGATCCTGCTGATGGGCGTGTTTGCCGGGATGAGCTTCTTTTTCGCCCTGGCGGAGACGGCGCTGCTATCGCTGAACCGGTGGCAGGCGCGGCGGCTGGGGCAGGAGGATCAGATCCGTGGAAGCGACGTGGCGCGGCTGCTGGAAGAGCCGCAAGATCTGCTGGCGAGCCTGGCATTGGGCAACACGCTCGCCAATGCCGGGATCGTGGTGCTCGGCCTGGGGCTGGTTCTGTGGACGGATTGGCCCACGGGGCTGATCCTGGCGGCGACCCTGGCTTTGATCCTGTTCGGCGGGGAGGTGGGGCCCAAGGCCCTGGCGGTGCGGATGCCCGAGTATTGGTCCCGGCGCATCGCCCGGCCGATGCGGGTCTGGCTTGGGCTGAGCCGGCCGGTGCGCAGGCTGGCGCAGGGGCTCACCCGGCTGCTGCTGCGGCTGATGGTATCCCGGCTGCCTCCGGCCTCGCCCACGGTGAGCGACGAGGAATACCAGGAGCTCCTCGAGATGGCCTACCAGCAGGGCACCCTGGCTGAGTCCGAAAAGGAGATCATTCTTCAGATCCTCAACCTGGATCGCCGCACCGCGCGCGAGGTGATGCGGCCGCGCGCCCAGATGGCCTGCATCTCCGACGATTTGACCATCGAAGAAATGATCGCGGCAGCCCGCAAGCACAAGCACCGGCGCCTGCCGATCTACGACGAAACCCCCGACACCATTGTCGGCGTGCTCAACACCCGGGTCTTGCTGCTGGATCCGCAGGTGGACATGGCGGAGGCGATCGAGCTGCCGTCGTTCGTGCCGGCCTCGATGAACCTGCTGCGGCTGCTCGAAAGCCTGCAGCGGCAGCAGCGGGGGGTGGCCATCGTCCTCGATGAATACGGCGGGACCGCCGGCCTGGTCAGCACCGAGGACATCCTCGAGGCGATGATCGGCGAGATTCGGGGCGAGGGCGAAGCGGCGGGTTTCGTGATGGAGAAGCTCTCGGAGGGGGTTTGGCGCGTCAATGGGACGATGCGACTGGACGATTTCCGGCGCGAATACCCGGAGCTGGGGGCGGCGGCCGAGGTCGAGACGATGGGCGGCCTGCTGGTGCAGCGGCTCGAGAGGGTGCCGCGGCCGGGCGAATCGGCGGCCTGGAGCGGCCTGCGGCTGACGGCGACGCACGCGGACGAGCGCCGCGTCCGAGAGATCCTCGTCGAGCGGATCGGAAAGAGGGGGGCGCTCTGATATGGAACCCGCCTGGCTTCACTGGACCGCGATGGGGTGCGCGCTGGCGCTCTCGTTCTTCCTGTCGGGGATGGAGGCGGGGGTTTTTGTGCTGAGCCGCCTTCGGATTCGCCAGCGCTCCCGGCAGGGGGATGCCCGGGCGCGGCTGCTGCTGAGCTACCTCGAGGAACCGGAGCCGTTTTTCTGGACGATCCTGGTGGGCAGCACGGTGTCGAACTTTCTGGTGATCGCGCTGGTGGCGATTGGCCTGCACGGTTTTTGGGGGAGCCGTCCGCTGCTTCTGGGCCTGGCTTTGCTGGTCAGCGTGTTTCTCCTGTATGCGGTCGGCGATCTGCTGCCCAAGCTGCTGTTTCAGCGGATTCCGAACCGGCTTTGCCTCGGGCTGGTGCGGCCTTTTCGGTGGGTCTATTTGGGGCTGTCGCCGGCGGTGGCGCTAGTGACGTGGCTGACGCGTCTGCTGCTCCGCTGGACGGGGGGGCGGACGTTCACGGGCCGGATGTTCGGCAACCGGGAGGAGCTGCGCGCGCTGATGCAGGAGTCGGCGCAAGGATTGAGCTCGCAGGAACGCGCGATGATCAACCGGGTGCTGGACCTGCAGAACCTGCGGGTCGGGCAGATCGTCCGGGGCATGGATCAGGTGGTGAGCGTGACCACCGAAACCCCGATGAGCCAGGTGATCGACCTCTGCCGGCGCCATCGACTGACGCGTCTGCCGGTCTGGCAGGCGGCCGGGATCGAGCCCCGGCGCATCGTGGGCATCGTCAGCCTGAAGACGCTGCTCTACCAGGGCGATCCCCAGGCGGACCGCCCCGCGGGGGAATACGTGAAACCGGCGATCTATCTGGACGAGGATGTGCGCCTGGAGATCGCGCTGCGCCGGATGCAGCGCAGCGGGCATCGCATGGCGATCGTGCTGGGGCGGGATCGGCGCGAGATCGGCATCGCCTGTCTCCAGGACATCTTGCGGGTGGTGTTCGGGGAGGTGCACCTCTAGCATGGACGCGGGGCAATTCATCCTGCTCGGTCTGAAAGCCATCCTGGTGCTCGGCCTGGTGGTGGCAAACGCCTTCTTCGTGGCCGCCGAGTTCGCCCTGGTCCGGATCCGCGAGACCCAGCTGACCCCTCTGATTCAGAAGGGCCACCGGCGGGCGCGGATCGCCCGGGAGATTCTCGGCAACCTCGATGCGTATATCAGCGCGACGCAGCTCGGGATCACGGTGGTCGGCCTGGCGCTGGGCGCCCTGGCGGCGCCGGTGTTCGCGGCATTCCTCGCCCCGCTCTTCGATCTGCTCGGCATCGATTCGCCCCGGGTCCAGCATACGATCAGCATCCTGGTGGGATTCGCGATCAACACGTTTTTGTTGATCGTGGTGGGCGAGCTGGCGCCCAAATCGCTGGCCATCCGGCGCACGCTGCCCACCACGCTATGGGTGGCCGAGCCGGTCCGGTGGTTTTATGCGGTCTCGTACCCGTTCATCTGGGTTCTCAACGCGTCGTCGCAATGGCTGCTGCACCGGTTCGGCATCGAGCCGACGACCGAGCTGGAGCTGACCCATTCCGAGGAGGAGCTCCGCCTTTTGTTCCTGGCCACCCAGGCGCGCGCAGGCGGCTCCCGGATCGGGCGCGACCTCGTTCTCAACGCGCTCGATCTGCGCCGCCGGGTCGCCCGCGAGGTCATGCGCCCCCGCCGCGAGATCGTCGACCTCAGCACTCGGGCCAGCATGGCCGACTGCCTCGAAACCGCCGAAAAGACTCGCTACTCGCGCTTCCCGCTCTGCGAGGAAGGCGATGTCGACCGGACGCTGGGCGTGGTGCATCTCAAGGATCTTTATGCCCAGCGCCTGAAGGCGCGGTCGGGGGCGGACCTGACCGCTGTGATGCGGCCGATCATCTACGTGCCGGAAACGGTGCGGCTCGAGAGCCTGCTGACCCTGTTTCTCGATCGGCGGCTGCACTTCGCCATCGTGGTGGACGAATACGGCGGCACGGTGGGCATGGTCACCCTGGAGAACGTTCTCGAGGAGATCGTGGGCCAGATCCAGGACGAGTTCGACCAGGAGAAACCGCTGCTCGAGCCGCGCGGGGAGCAGGCCTGGGAGCTGTCCGGCGCGCTGCCCCTGCACGAGCTGGCGGACCTGATCGGCGAGTCGCTCCAGGAGGAGGGCATCAACACCACCAGCGGGCTCCTCACCCAGCGGCTGGGCGGGTTTCCCAAGGTGGGCGATTGCCTGGCCCTGGGCCGCTACCGGCTCCGGGTCGAGGAAATGGACGGTCTGCGCGTGGCCCGCCTCAAGCTCACCCGCGAGCCCGAGACCCCCGCCCCGCCCCCGTGATTCGAGAGCGGATGGCTTTTGGCTTGATAACCGCCCGCCGCTTGCGTAGGCGTAGGCCAATGCGCGGTGTTCCTGTCCCAATAAGCACCCAACAAATGAAAACGATCCATTCGATGATCCTGGCCGGCCTCTTGATCGGCGGCTCCCTGCCAGGAACGGCCGGCGAACCCAACACTCTCACCCCGCAGGAGCTGTCCGACGGCTGGATCCTCCTGTTCGACGGCGACACCCTGTTCGGATGGAAATCCCGCGGGGACGCTCAATGGATCGTTCGCGACGGCGCCATCGAGAACCGCCCCGGCACGGGCGCCGGCTTCCTCGGGACCACGACCGAGTTTGCCGATTTCCATCTCCGGGCGGATTTTTGGATCGACGAGGCGGCCGACAGCGGCGTGTTTTTGCGCTGTCCGATCGAGGGCCCCATTGATTCCGCCAGCGCCTGCGAGGTCAATATTCGGGATGCGCACCCGCAATGGCCCACCGGCAGCATCTGCGATGTCGCGCGGGCGGCGATGAAATCCTCGACGACCGGCCGGTGGAATCGCCTGGACCTGACCGCCGAGGGCGGCCGCCTGGCGGTCGGGCTCGATGGCCGCACGGTGCTCCAGACAAAAGACACCCGCTTTGCTCGGGGCGCGATCTGCCTCCAGCAGTTCGACGGCAAAGGGACGGTGCGGTTCCGGAACCTCAAGATCCGGCCGCTCGGCCTGCGGAGCATATTCAACGGGAAAGACCTGGCGGGCTGGCGCGAGATCCCGGGCCACAAATCGGTCTACTCCGTCACTCCGGAAGGATGGCTGAACGTCAAGAACGGCAACGGCGATCTCCAATCCGAGGTGCAATACGGGGATTTCGTGTTCCAGCTCGAGATCATCTCGAACGGGACGCATCTCAACAGCGGCGTGTTTTTCCGGGCATTGCCCGGCCAGTTCTGGAGCGGCTACGAAAGCCAGATCCGCAACCAGTGGGAGGGCAATGACCGCGCCAAACCGGTCGATTTCGGGACCGGCGCCATCTACAACCGGCAGGCCGCCCGCCGGGTCATCCCCAACGATCGCGAGTGGTTTCAAAAGACCATCGTCGCCCACGGACGGCACCTCGCCGTGTGGGTCAACGGAATCATGGTCAGCGATTTCCTCGATGCCCGCCCCCCCCACGAGAGCGCGCGCCAGGGATCTCGCACCCAGGCCGGCGTCCTCAGCCTCCAGGGACACGATCCCACAACCGATCTCTCCTTCCGCAACCTGCGAATTGTCGAGCTCCCGCCGGCGCGGCGCTGAAACTCGGGGCATAAAAAAAGGACCGGGGAATCGCCCGGTCCTTTTCGTTTTCAGAGCGGGATCTATGCCGGCTTGTAGCTCTTGATCGCCTTCATGTAGTTGGCGCGTTCGAAGGCGCTCGGGTCGGGGCATTTGCGCTGGCTGAGGCTGCCGTGCATCTGGGTGATGGACTCGTATTCGTGAGATTCCATCCAAGTGCGCATATCGCGCTCGATGACCTGGAGCTGGGGGATGCCATGTTTGAGGAGCGCGGAGCAGAGCATGGTGACGGATGCGCCGGCCATGATCATCTTGAGGGCGTCCGGACCGGTATGGATGCCGCTGGTGGCGGCGAGGTCGGCCTGGATGCGTCCATGGAGGATGGCGATCCAGCGGAGGGGGAGGCGGCGCGCCTGGGGGGTGCTCAGGAGCACGTTGGGGAGGACTTCGAGGGATTCGAGGTCAATATCGGGCTGGTAGAAGCGGTTGAACAGGACCAGCCCGTTGGCGCCGAGCTTATCGAGGCGATGAGCCACATAGGCCAGGTTGCTGAAGAACGGGTTGAGCTTGACGGCAACAGGCAGCGTGACGGCGGACTTGACGGCCTGCAGGATATCGAAATACGTCTGCTCGACCTTGTCGCCCGCCAGGTTGGGATCGGTGGGGATGTAATAGATATTGAGCTCGAGGGCGTCGGCGCCCGCTTCCTGGATCTTCCGGGCGTAATCGATCCAGCCGCCGGTCGAGGCGCCGTTGAGGCTGGCGATGACGGGGATCTGGAGGGATTTCTTGGCCTTGGCGATGTGCTCGAGATACTCCTCGGGGCCGAGCTTGAAGGCGGAGGGCTCGGGGAAATAGCTCAGGGCTTCGGCGAAGCTGTCCGCGCCGTGCGACAGGTGAAAATCGAGTTCATGCTGTTCGAGCGTGAGCTGTTCCTCGAAGACCGAGTGGAGAACGACAGCGCCGGCGCCGGCATCTTCCATGCGGCGGAGGTTATCGATCTCCTCGCAGAGCGGCGAGGCGGATGGGACGAGCGGCGACCGCAGTTTGAGTCCCAGATAAGTGGTCGTGAAGTCCATGGGATTTGTTTTCGTTCGGTGATTGGGAACGTATCAGTTTTCAGGCATGACAATAGACGATCAGGCGGAGGCGGCCGTGCCGGGGGCTGGGGCGGCGTCGCCGGAGAGCTTGCGGGCAGACAAGTAGGAATAGAGCTGCCAGCGGGCCTCGACGTCCTGCTGGGCGCGAGCGAAGAGGCGCTTGGCCTCCTCGGGTTTGGACTTGGTGAGCATCTTGAACCGGTTTTCGGAGAGCAGGTAATCCTGGAGCTTGACCTTGGCGGCGGGCGAATCGAGCTGGAGCGGATTCTGTCCCTGGTCGGTGCGCCGAGGATCGTAGCGATAGAGGAGCCACTGGCCGGAGTCGACGGCCAGCTTCTGCTGCTTGAAGCCGGCGCCGCGATCGACATCGATCCCGTGGGCGATGCAGTGGCTGTAAGCGATGATGATCGAGGGGCCGGGATAGGATTCGGCTTCGATGAAGGCGCGGAGCGAGTGCTCGTCCTTGGCGGCCATGGCGATGCTGGCGACGTAGACGCCGCCGTAGCTCATGGCAATGAGGCCGAGATCTTTCTTGGCGAGCGGCTTGCCGCCGGCGGCGAACTTGGCAATGGCGCCGCGCGGGGTGGATTTGGACATCTGGCCGCCGGTGTTCGAGTAGACCTCGGTATCGAGGACGAGGATATTGACATCGCGCCCGCTGGCCAGGACGTGATCGAGCCCGCCGTAGCCGATATCGTAGGCCCAGCCGTCGCCGCCGATAATCCAGACGCTGCGGCGGACGAGGGTGTCGGCAACGCCCAGGAGCATGCGGGCGGCGCTCGAGGAATTGCCGGCGAGCTTCTGCTTGAGGGCGGCCACGCGCTCGCGCTGCTCGTGGATGCCGGCCTCGTCGGCCTGGCGGGCGCTGACGAGGGCCTGAACGAAGTCGTCGCCGAGCGTGGGCGCGAGCTGGCGCAGGAGCTCGCAGGCGAACTCGCGCTGCTTGTCGAGGGACGCGCGGAAGCCGAGACCGAACTCGGCGGTGTCTTCGAAGAGCGAGTTATTCCACGTGGGGCCGCGTCCGAGGTGATCGACGGCGTAGGGCGTGGTGGGGAGGTTGCCGCCATAGATCGAGGAGCAGCCGGTGGCGTTGCCGATCACGGCGCGGTCGCCGAAGAGCTGGGTCAGGAGCTTGAGGTAGGCGGTCTCGCCGCAGCCGGCGCAGGCGCCGGAGAACTCGAAGAGGGGGCGCATGACCTGCTGCTGGCGGAGCTGGGTGACCTTGATCTTGCGGCGGTCCATGTCGGGGATGCCGAGGAAGAAGTTCCAGTTCTCGCGTTCCGAGAGGCGGAGGGGGGCTTGAGGCCGCATATTGATGGCCTTGAGCTTGGCCTCGGTCTTGTTCCGGGCGGGGCAAACCTCGATGCAGAGGTAGCATCCTGTGCAATCCTCGGCGGCGACCTGGAGTGTGAACTTCATGCCTTTCCACTCGGGGGACCGAGTATCGGCAGACTTGAACGTGGCCGGCGCACCCGCCAGGCACTGGGGATCGTAGACCTTCATCCGGATGCTCGCGTGCGGGCAAACGACGACACACTTGGCGCACTGGATGCAGGTCTTTTCGTCCCACACGGGGATCTCGAGGGCGAGATTGCGTTTCTCGTAGCGGGTGGTGGCGGTGGGGAATGTGCCGTCGGGGCTGAAGGCGCTGACGGGGAGCTCCTCGCCGCGATTGCTGTAGATGAGGCCGAGCGTGCGGGCGATTTCGGTCGGTGCATCGGCCGTGAACGGCGGGGGCAGGTCGACCGTGCTCGAGGCCTGCGCGGGCACGGGCACTTCGAAGAGGTTGGCGAGCGTCTGATCGACGGCGGCGATGTTGCGGGCGACGACGTCCTCGCCTTTGCGCCCGTACGTTTTCTTGATGGATTTCTTGATCGCGTCGATGGCCTGGTCGCGGGGCAGGACGCCGGCCAGGGCGAAGAAGCAGGCCTGCATGACCGTGTTGATCCGGTTGCCCATGCCGGCCGCGTGGGCGACGCTGGTGGCGTCGATGACGAAGAGCTTGGCTTTCTTCCGGATGAGCCCTTCCTGGACGGGGCGAGGGAGCTGATCCCAGATCTGATCTTTGGAATGAGGCGTGTTGAGGAGGAACGTGCCGCCAGGGATCAGGGGTTTCAGCATGTCGTAGCGCTCGAGGAACACCGGCTGGTGGCAGGCGACGAAGTTGGCCTTGTCGACCAGGTAGATCGAGCGGATCGGCTGCGGGCCGAACCGGAGGTGCGAGATCGTGATGGCACCGGCTTTCTTCGAGTCATAGACGAAGTAGCCCTGGGCGTAATTGTCCGTGTATTCGCCGATGATTTTGATCGAGTTTTTGTTGGCGCCGACGGTGCCATCGGAGCCCAGGCCGTAAAACATGGCGCGCACGACCTGGTCGGATTCGGTCGAAAAATCGGCATCGTAGGGCAGGCTGGTCCGGGAGACATCGTCCTCGATGCCGACGGTGAAGTGGTTCTTGGGGCGGGCATCCGCCAGGTTATCGAGGACGGCCTTGACCATGGCGGGGGTGAACTCCTTCGAGGAGAGCCCGTAGCGGCCGCCGACCACCGTGGGCATGGCGCGGAGCCTGCCCCATTGATTGGCGAGGCCTTCCTGGAAGGCGGCGATGGTGTCGAGGTAGAGCGGCTCGCCCATGCTGCCGGGCTCCTTGGTCCGGTCCAGGACGGCGACGGCCTTGACGGAGGCGGGCAGCGCCTCGCAGAACCGGCGGGCATCGAAGGGGCGATAGAGCCGGACCTTGAGGACGCCGACGCGGTAGCCGTGCTGGTTGAGGTATTCGACGGTCTCGTGGGCGGTCTCACCGCCGGAGCCCATGAGGACGACCACGCGGTCGGCCTCGGGATGTCCGACGTATTGATACAGCTGGTAGGCGCGCCCGGAGATCTGGGCGAAGCGATCCATGGTCTTCTGGGTGATGCCGGCGCAGCGATCGTAGAACGGGTTGCAGGCTTCGCGGGCCTGGAAGAAGACATCGGGGTTCTGCGCGGTGCCGCGCAGGACGGGGCGGTCGGGGTTCATCGCGCGCTGGCGATGGGCGATGACGAGGTTCTCGTCGATCATGGCGCGCATCATCTCCTCCGTGACGAGCTCGATCTTCGAGACCTCGTGCGAGGTGCGGAAGCCGTCGAAGAAATGAAGGAACGGGACGCGGGATTCGAGGGTGGCCGCCTGGGCAATGAGGGCGAAGTCCATGGCCTCCTGGACCGAGGCGGAGCTCAGGAGCGCGAACCCGGTGGTGCGGGCGCACATGACATCGCTATGGTCGCCAAAGATCGAGAGGGCGTGGGTGGCGAGAGCGCGGGCGGAGATATGGAACACCGCGGAGGTGAGCTCGCCGGCGATTTTGAACATGTTGGGGATCTTGAGGAGGAGCCCCTGGGATGCGGTGAAGGTGCAGGTGAGGGCGCCGGTTTGGAGGGCCCCGTGGACGGCGCCGGCGGCGCCGGCTTCGCTCTGCATTTCGACGACCTGGGGGATGGTGCCCCAGAGATTCTTGACGCCTTCGGAAGCCCACTGGTCGCACCATTCACCCATGTTCGAGGAAGGGGTGATCGGGTAGATGCCCATTACTTCGTTGCAGCGGTAAGCGACGTAGGCGACCGCCTCGTTGCCGTCGATGAGGGTAAATTGCTTAGTTGCCATGGGACTGTTCGGTTAGTTCTTCCATTTGTTCGAGATACGCAAACACTTGCCGGGCCTCCGCCTCGTCCATCTTGCTGAGGGCAAATCCGACGTGGACGATGACGTAATCGCCGACATTCGCCTCCGGGACGAGCGACAGGTTGACCTCTTTGGCGATGCCGCCAAAGCTGACCTTGCCGATCCGATTCAACGGATCGTCATCGGCGATCGCTAAAATCTTGCCTGGTATGGCCAAACACATACGTGGCCGATCAAGGCCGGCCGGCCTCGCGGGCGGCGGCCAGAACCTGGCCCAGCGCAATCCCGCCGTCGTTGGGTGGAATCCGC
Organism: uncultured Verrucomicrobiota bacterium; assembly: GCA_964458325.1. Classification (GTDB taxonomy): domain Bacteria; phylum Verrucomicrobiota; class Verrucomicrobiia; order Limisphaerales; family UBA1319; genus JAGMXM01. The sequence goes on along the minus strand of CAYWIM010000013.1, from coordinate 31,089 downwards.
TGGTGCCAATAGGGTCGGAACCCTTCCCGGGTCAACCGCCGGACCACACATTCGGTCAGGTAACGGTTCTGGAAACAGCCGCCGCTGAGCACGACCCGGTCTCGCCCCACCTGATGCGCGACGGCCACGATGGCCTCGCGGAGCGCGTGGTGGAACCGAGCAGCAATTCGTGCCCGCGGAATCCCGCAACGCACATCGTCCAGAATAGCCCAAACCATGGGCTCCCAGTCAATCACCATCGTTGATGTGCGAGGATCTAACTCTGAGGCTAAGCTGCTCTGATCCGAGCTGGGCGAGCCGGCCTGGGTTTGGCGAGGCAGGATCCGGATGGGATAGGCCGGCTCGGCATCGGGGCGCGGGGCATCGGCGAGGGCGAACTCGAGCTCCATGGCGGCCTGGCCCTCGTGGCGGATGGTGTGCCTCAGGCCGATGAGGGATGCGACGGCGTCGAAGAGGCGTCCGGCACTGGTCGTGAGCGGGGCGTTGAACGGGCGTTCGAGCATGGCCATGAGAATGGGAAGCTCGCGGTCGGTGAATGCCTGGAGGGTGGCCAGGTCGCGCAGGGCGGCGGCGCCGGTTCCGATCATGGCGAAGAGCAAGCCGAGGGCGGTGCGGCGCGGCTCCTGGATGGCGCGGTCGCCACCGGGCAGGCGGAATGGGCGGAAAGTGGCGAGCCGCTGGAAAGAATGCCGGTCGATGTGGAGGAACTCCCCGCCCCAGATGACCCCATCGGGTCCGAGACCGGTCCCATCCCAGGCGACGCCGAGCACGGGCGGATCGAGGTCGTTCTCGGCCATGCAGGCGAGGATATGAGCGTAGTGGTGCTGGACCTCGAGGATGGGCAGGCCCATCTGGCGCGCGTGGATCGAGGATCGGTAATCGGGGTGGGCATCGCAGGCAACGAGACTGGGCTTCCACTCGTAGAGCCGCTGGAGATTGTCGATTTCGCGGGCGAAGGCCCGGGCGGCCGGCGGGGTGTCGAGGTCCCCGAGGTGCTGGCTGACGAAGACCTGATTTCGGCGCGCGATGGCGATGGTGTTTTTGAGATGGGCGCCTACAGCGAGGACGGCCGGGGCCGCCTGACGGAGGGTGATCGGCAGGGGCGCGTAGCCGCGCGCCCGGCGGAGGACCATCTCGCGGCCCAGCAACACCCGGACCACGGAGTCATCGACCGGCCGGGCGATCGGACGATCATGGACGAGGAACAGGTCGGCGATGCCGTCGAGACGGTCCAGGGCCTCTTGCATGGCAAGGCAGATGGGCTCATCGGACCGGTTGCCGCTGGTGGCGACCACCGGGAACCCCAGCTCGGCCAGCAGCAGGTGGTGGAGGGGTGTGTAGGGGACCATGACGCCTAGCTCGGGATTGCCCGGAGCCACCGCCGGCGCGATCCCGGGCGCAGAAGCCGCCTGCGCCGGCGCGGAGGCGGGCTGCCCGGAGGCGGGGGAGATCCCGGCCGCGCGTCGCCGGAGGAGGACGATGGGGGATTCGGGGGAGGCCAGGAGGCGGGATTCGGCCGGATTCACTTCGCAGTCGCGCCGGGCGGCATCGATGTCGGGGAACATGACGGCGAACGGTTTTTCGGCGCGGTGTTTGCGCTGGCGAAGGCGGACGACCGCGGAATCGGATCGGGCATCGACGAGCAACTGGAACCCGCCGAGCCCCTGGAGGGCGACGATCTGACCGGAGCGGATCGCCTCGGCGGCGGACTCGAGCGCGGCGTGCTGGCGCGCCGCGGAGCGGCCTCGGGCATCGAGGATCTCGATCTGGGGGCCGCAGCGGGGGCATGCGATGGGTTGGGCGTGAAATCGCCGGTTGGCCGGATCGGCATATTCGGCGGCGCAATCCGGGCACATCGGGAAGCCGCGCATGGTGGTGCGGGGGCGGTCGTAGGGAAGGCCCAGGATGATGCTGAAGCGCGGGCCGCAGAGGGTGCAGTTGGTGAAGGGGTATCGGTATCGGCGGTTGGCCGGATCGAAGATCTCGTCTCGGCAATGCTCGCATGTGGCGATATCGGGGAGGATCCAGGCGGAGAGATCGCCCCCCGTGCTGGGCCGGATCTCGAATGCGCCCAGCCCGACCGGGTCCAGCCAGAGGATTTCGCGGCTCTGGACCCGGGCTCGAGCGGGGCGATCGGATTCGAGCCGGAGGAGGAATGCCTCGAGGATCGACGGGGGGCCTTCGACTTCGATCTGGACGCCCTGCGCGGAATTGACAATCCAGCCGGCGAGGGCCAGCTCGCAGGCGAGGCGGTGCACGAACGGCCGGAAACCCACTCCTTGCACAGCGCCCTGAAGCTGCACCCGAAGGCGTCTAAGATCAGGTCGGGTGGGACCATTCATCCGTAGATAAGCAACTGGATTGTATCGGGAGGTCCGGGCTGGATCCGGCCACGGCATTCCATGGCGAGGGATCACAATGAAAAACGCCGGGGGCGTCAATCCTGTTTTAGGCTTGAACAAGGGGTGGTAAAATGGATCTAATCCCCTGCGATGGCCGAGCTAACGCATGTTTTGCGCTGGCTGGCGTTGCCCCTGTTATGGCTGGCGTTGACTGCTTGTCAGCGGACCGAAGTCACTTCGGGCACTCCGGCCAAGCCGCGCGCCGCCGCAACCGGGGAGCGGGCGGCGTCGACGGCGTCGCGGACCACCTCGACGGGCGGGTCCGAGTCCCGGGGCCTGTCACGGCCGGTGGTTCCCACGATCAAGCGGCCGGCGGTCAGCGACGCCCACCAGGCTGAGATCGGGCGGATCCTGGGGTTGGCCCGGGAGAACCGGTGGGCGGAGGCCGAGAGCAGGGTGCGGGCCCTGTACGCGCAGGATTCGAAGGACACCGCCGTGGTCCGCCTCTACAACTGGGTGATCACCGAGGCGGCCCGGCAGCGGCAGCGCGCATTGGAGGAGAGCATCCGCGAGGTGACGGCCGAGGGAGACACCCGGCTGAATCCCAACGCGGCCAGCCTCTTCACGGACAAGAAGTCCCAGAGCCTGCCGCCCCGCAGCGATCTGCGGGATGAGATCGAGCGGCTCAAGGCCGAGCCATACATCCCCGAGAATTATGGCCGAACCGTCCAGTCGCGAGGGCAGCTCGAGGATTTCAACAGCCCGCGCGGACGGATGAACGAGCTGTTGGACAAGGAAGTCGAGGTCCACCTCGACAACGTGACCCTCGAGAACATCATCTTCAACCTGGGCAGCGTCGAGGGGGTCAATTTCGTCGCCGACCGGTCGATCCCCGCCTTTCAGCAGAAGCTGAGCGTGAACATGAACAAGGTCCGCCTGGGGGAGTTCCTCTCCTATGTGAGCCGGAATCTGGGAGTGCAGTTCCAGGTGGGCGGCGATTTGATCTGGATCACCGACGCCAAGAACACCAATCAGGTGTTTCGGGAGACGCGGTTTTTCCGGCTCCGCAAGGGATTCGTGATGCCGGCGCAGTTCGGCGTGTCGGACGCGACCCGGACCACCACCCGGGCCAACAACGTGACCACGGTGACCGAGGTCCAAAAATACGAGAATTTCGTCCGGGACGGCGCCCCGGCCCAGCCGTCGATCGAGGAGGCGATTCGGAATTTCTTCACGGGCGAATACTACGTCGATTACGAGCGCAACGTGATTGTGGCCGAAGGCACGTCCGATCAGCTGGCGGTGATGGAGAAGATCGTCGCGGAGTTTGACCGGCCGATCCGGCAGGTGCTGATCGAGGCCCGGTTCATCACGGTGGCGGAGTCGACCTTTTTGAAGCTGGGGGTGGCCTGGGAGACGGGCCGCTCGAGGCTGTCGGGCCGGAGCACGGCGACCGATTACACCGGGATGTCGCCGACGCCGGCGGGATTGGGGATCGAGGAGGTGTGGTATGGAGTGCTGGGCCGGGACACTCTGAGCGCGACGCTGACCATGCTCGAGCAGAGCGGGGAGAGCGAGACGCTCAGCGCGCCTCGAGTGACGGTGGTCAACAACCTGCCCGCCACCATCAGCGACGGCAAAGTCCAGTATTATTACGAGCAGTACGATGTGAGCCAGACGGCGACGCAGTATCGGTCGACGTCGAGCCTGGTGCCGTCCGGCAAGCCGGTGTCGATCATGGCGGGGGTCTCGCTCGATGTGCTGGCCAGCGTCGGGGCCGGGGGGCGCACCATCTACCTGGCCCTGAATCCGGAGGTTAGCCAGGACGTGCAGCTCAAGACGTTCGCGACGGTGAGCGACGTGAACGACCAGGGCAAAGTGATCAGCACGTTCGACATCCGGTTGCCGGAGGCCCGGCGCCAGAGCCTGGCCACCCGCGTGGTCGTGCAATCGGGCCAGACCGTGGTGATGGGGGGCGTGCTTCAGCGGGAGCAGAAGACCTTTGTCGAGTCGGTGCCGGTGCTGAGCAACATTCCGATTCTGGGCGCCGCCTTCCGGCGGCGAGAGGAAGTGGATCGCCCGCGTTATCTGTTGGTGTTCGTGACAGCGACCGTGTTATCGGAAGACGGCGAATTTCTGGTGCGCACCGATGCCGAGTAAATCCGATCCAACTCGAGATGAGGGATGGCGCTGGCCGATGCGGCTGGCGCTGGCGCTGGCGCTGCTGCCCTGGCTGGCGGGCTGCGGTCAGACCCAGGTGGCGCAGCGACGGCCGGCGGCGCCTCCGCCGGGCCTGGCCGAGGCGGCTGCATCCTCGGCGCCGGCAGCGCCTGGACCGGCGCCGGGCGTCGAGACGAACCGGGCTGCGCAGGCGGAGCTGTTGGTGGTGCCTCCGCAGGCGGCGCCGGGCAGGGGCCAGCCGACCCTGGCGGAGAAGCTGGCCGGACCGCCGGTGGCCTTCAGCCCAAACTACGATCGCGAGCTGCGGGAGATCATCGGGCTGGCCCAGCGCAACCAGTGGGGGGAGGCCGAGGCGCGCGCCTCAGCGCTCTACGCCCTCGACCCGCGAGATCCATCCGTCATGCGGGTCTACAACTGGGTGCGAACCGAAGGCCCGAAGCGGCGCGAGAAGGAGCTCGAAGATCAGATCCGCGACATCTCGTCCCGGAACACCCGTTTCGAGCCGACGGTCGGGAGCCTGCTGACCGAGCCGCCATCGCGGGGATTGCCCCCCCGGAGCGAGCTGCGCAACACGATCGATCAGATCAAGGCGGCGCCCTATATCCCCGAAAGCTACGGGCGGACCATCGAGATGCGGGGGACGCTCGAGGATTTCCGCTCGCAGCAGGGGCGGATGGCGGCCTTGCTCGATCGGGAGGTGGCGGTGCACGTGGATGATGTGACCCTCGAGAACATCATTTTCCAAATCGGGCAGGCCGAGGGGATCAATTTCGTGGCCGACCGGTCCCTGCCCGCTTTTCAGCAGAAGCTGACCGTGAACATGCAGCGGGCCAGGCTGGGCGATTTCCTCCAATACGCCGCGCGGAACCTGGGGATCCAATTCCAGGTTGGGGACGGACTGATCTGGATCACGGATGCCAAGGATGTGGGCAAGGCGATGGAGATGACGCGGTTCTACAAGCTCCGGGAAGGGTTCCTCCTGCCTGCCCAGTTCGGAATCTCGGACACCACGAAAACGACGGTGACGGCCAACAACGTCACCACCGAGACCGAGGTGCAGAAGTTCGATCACTTCGTCCGCGACGGCGCCGCCCAGACGCCGTCGATCGAGGCCGTGGTCCGCAAGTTCTTTCGCGGATCCAAGTTTCAGATCGATCACGAACGGAACCTGGTCGTGGCGCGGGGGACAGAGGAGCAGCTGGCGCTGCTGGAGCGGATCATCCAGGAATTCGATCGCCCCGTGCAGCAGGTGTTGATCGAGGCCCGGTTCATCACGGTGTCGGAGTCCAAGTTTTTGCAGTTGGGAATGATCTGGGAGAGCGGGCGCAATCCGCTGGCGGTGGGGAGGTCGCCGACGGATTACACGGGGCTGGCGGAAGGCTCGGTGGGGCTCGGGCTGGAGGAGAGCTGGTATGGGATACTGGACCGGGAAACCCTCAGCGCGACGCTGACGGCGCTCGACCAGGGCGGGGAGAGCGAGACGCTGAGCGCGCCGCGGGTCACGCTGATCAACAACCTGCCGGCCACCATCAGCGACGGCAAGATCCAATACTATTACGAGGAATACACCGTCACGCAGACCATCCTGGAGGAGCGGACCTCGACGTCGCTGGTGCCGAAGGGCAAGCCGACCAAGCTGAACTCGGGGGTGACGCTGGACGTGGTGGCCAGCATCGGCGGCGACGGGCATTCGGTCCTTCTGGCGCTCCGGCCCCGCGTGACGCAGGATGTGAACCTGGTCACCTTCGCGACCATCACAGACAAGGACTCCTCGGGCAATGTGGTCAACACCTTCGACATCAAGCTGCCCGAATACCGTGAGCAGAGCCTGGCCACGCGCGTCGCCGTCCGGTCCGGCCAGACCGTCGTGATGGGGGGCGTGAGCCAGCGCGAGCAGCTCTCCTACATCGAGGCCGTGCCGGTCCTGAGCCGGATCCCATTGATCGGGGCGGCGTTCCGCCGCCGCACCGAGGTCGACCGGCCGCGCTACCTGCTCGTGTTCGTGACCGCCACGCTCCTGTCGGAAAAGGGGGAATTCATGGTGACCGCCGACTAGGCGCGGCGCGGGGGTATGCTCACGGACCATCTGATTTTTTCCCTGCTGGCGCGCCGGGTGATCGCGATCGACCTGGGGAGCAGCCATCTCAAACTGGTGATGGCCGAGAAGAGCCTGGGGCGGATTCGGCTGCTGCGGTGGCACATGGTGGATCTGCAGCAGGAAGGCCTGCTGACGATCGAGGAGGTGGATCGCCACCTGCAGGAGCTCGTGCGGGAGTGGGGGGATTACCCCGTCGCCCTGGCGATCCCCCAGCACCTGGCCCTGTCGAACGTCATCGACCTGCCCGGCGGCAAGCCGGCCGAGATCCGCCAGCGGATCGAGAGCGAAGCCCGCAACCTGAGCGGCCTGAGCGAAAGCGCCATCATCTACGATTATCGGGCCCTGCCGCCTTTCGGCCGATTCCAGAATCCGTTCGGCGTGACGCTGTCGCGCGAATCGGAGATCCAGGGGCAGCTGCAGCGGATCTATCCGGACGCGGATCTGGCGCCGTGCGAGGAGATCACCACGCCGGCCAGCGCGCTGGTGACGGCATGGCTTCGGGGCCGGAAACTCGACGAGCCGGTGGTGCTGGTGGACCTGGGGGCCACCTGCACGGTGGTGGCCGCCGTGGTCCAGGGGCGGGGGGTGCTGGCAACCAGCTACCCGATCGGGAGCGAGTCCTTCACCAGCGCCATCGCCTCGCTCCGCAAAGCGTCGTTCGAAGAAGCCGAGTTGATCAAGCGGACTGTGGATCTGTTCGAGGGCCCCGATGCGCTGCCCGGGTTCTGGTCGGTGGTCGACATCTGGCTTCAGGACCTCGAGAAATGTCTGCGGGACTGGATGGAGGAGGTGCAGGAGCTGCGGCCGAAGAACAAGCCGTTTGCGATCCGGATATCGGGCGGGGGCCTCGAGCAGCCGGGGCTTCTCGAGTATTTGCGGCGGCAGCCGCGTTTCAGCTTCGAGCCCTGGCTGGCGAAGTCCGTCGAAGGCCAGGAGCGAATGCCCTGGGGGCGGCTGGCGGTGGCCTGGGGGCTGGCGCTGCAAAGCCTCGAACGATCGGCGTCTCAGCCCACCCTGCTGCCCCCGCGGCTGCAGGCGCATAAGCGGCGCCAGCAGCAGCTGGCGACCCTGACATGGACGGGCTGGATGCTCGTGGGGCTGGTGCTGGTCTGCCTGCTGGGAGGAACGATCTACAAGCTGGCGCTGGGACATTGGATCGGCCGCCAGGTGGACAACACCGAGGCGGCCCTGCGAAAATCGCATGCGGTCGAGCTGCTGCTCCAGCAGCAGGAAATCGAATACTCCCGCATGCTGCCCGTGATGGAACGGCACAAGAGGACTGTGGACACTTTATCCACGCTGGCGGCCTTGCAGAAGGTGCGGCAGGGCAAGGATCTCTGGCTGGTAACGCTGGCGGATTCCTCGAGCTATTTCCGCGGCGCTACCGTGGCCCCTTTGGCGACCAACGCCCCGGATCGGCCCCACGAAGGCCCCACCACCAACCAGACCGCTTCCGCCAGCGATTTCGTCGTGGAGCTCAACATCGCCCCGTCGGCTGGCGACCGGCAGGGCGCGTTGAAGGCGCTGGTGGCCGAGCTGAAGCAGACGCCGTTTTTCAAGAACGTCGACACGCTGCCCGCCAGCCAACGGAGCACCAACGCAGCCGATCCTCGGCTTTACATGGCCGAACGCAACTTCGCGCTGTTCATCGATCTGGCCGACCTGGAGCTGCCGCGTCCGCTGGTCCGGACGGCGCCCGGCAAGACCCCCGCACCGGCCGCGCCGGCCCGGGCGCCCTAGTGGAATCCCCGTGCTGAAGTTCACCAACATCCTTCGGCTGCAAAAGCTGCTGCTGGCGACGACCGGCGCGCTGGCGGTTTTTTATTTTGCCGTCTTCCTTCCCGCCTCGGATCGGCTGGTCCGGCTCGGCCAATCTCTGACGGCCAATTGGGACAAGCTCGTCGAGGTCAACCTGCGCAACCGGACCCGGCTCGGCCTGGACCTCGAAACCATGAACGAGAGCCAGATTCTGGCCGAGAAATCCCTCCAGGCCAGCCAGCGCTCCAACGAGCTGCTCGACGCCCGGCTCGCACTCGAGCCGGAGGTTCAGACGCGCCTGCAGGAGCCGTTCCAGTTTTTCGACTTCGACCAGAGCCGGCAGCAGATGATGGCCGAGCTGCGGCAGCTGGCGCAGGTGAAGAAGGTGGGGCTGGAGCCGGCGGCGCTGGCCGGCTACCCGGAATATGTGTCCGGGCGGGAACGGCCGGCGCTGCTCTGGGCCGAGCTGGCGATGATGAACCACGCGCTGACCACGGTCGTGGCGGCGGGGCCGGCGGCGGTGAAATCGGCCCGAGCCCTCCCCATGCGCACGATCCTGACCGGCGAGGGGAAGCGCACCCTGCTCGAGTTCCCAGTCCGCCTCGAGTGGGTCGGGAGCGTCAACGCGGCCGTGGTTTTTCTGCGAAGCCTGCTCCTGCGCGCCCAAGAGATGAAGGAGCTGGATCTGCCCGTGGTATCGGCGGGCAAACCCGCCCTGTTCCTCGACCGATGGCTTTGCACGGCGGTCCCCGAGGGAAATGGCCAGGTGCGGATCGATGCCGTCGTGAGCGGTTTCGTGTTGGATCCGTCCCCGGTGGAAAGCGGCCGGCGACCGGCGACCTGAACTCGCATGCTCACGCCACTGTCCAAACGCATCGTTCTGGCTCTGCTGATGATCCTGGTGCTGGGATACCTGGGGACGGAGATGTGGCGCCATCTGCGGGCGGCGGCGCCGTCGCCGCCCGAGCTGCCCGGAGGGGGCGCTCTTTCGCGGATCCAGCGGCTCCGGCAGCTGGATGAGACGCTTTCGCTGGGCGCGGTGACCAACCTGGCATGGGCGCCCGATCCTCGAGCGCCGCTCTTCGCCAACCCGTCTCCACCCCCGGCGCCGGCCCCGCCGCCTCCTTCCTCGACCAAGATCGAGCTGCTCTATCAGGGGCATTACGTGACAAGCGCGGGGGAGCGCCGGGCCTATGTCCGGGCCGGCGACCGGCTGGTGATCGGGCCTGCCGGAACCGAGGTGGCAGCCGGCTACGCGATTGCGGACATCGCGCTGCGGCAGTTGAAACTCAAAGACGCGGCCGGCTCGGAGCTGGTGCTCGAGTTCAACCAAAAGAAGTCCGTCGAGGTGCCACTGAACCGCCCATGAAATCGAACGCGCCCAGGAAGGAAGTCGGAGATCTGCTGCTCGCCAGCGGCAAGATCAGCGAGAAACACCTCGAGCTGGCGCGCCGCCGCCAATCGCGCCTGAACATCCCCCAGCACCGGGCAATCGTGGACCTGAACTACGCGTCCGAGGAGGACACCTACCGCGCGCTGGCCACGCTGAACCACTTGGATTTTGTCGATCTGACGGCTCTGGATCTGGACAAGAGCATCCTGGGGCTGGTCCCGGTGAAGCTGGTGCTGCACTATCGGATCATCCCCGTCGCCCACCAGGGAGGGCTGCTGACCCTGGCAATCAGCGAGCCGCCGCCCCTGAACGAGCAGGGCAATCTGCGGCTGCTGCTGGGGAAACGCCTCAAGCTGGTCATCGCACCCCCCAGCAGCATCCACTCGGTGATCAAACAGAAATACGGGCTGGGCGCCGACACGATCCAGCAGCTGCGCGAGGGGCTGAGCGGGCCCGGGATGTCCCAGGAAATCGTCCTGGACCTCCGAACCTCCGAGGAGGGGGGGGAGATGGACGCGTCCGTGGCGGCGTTCGTGGATCAGATCCTGATCGAGGCGCTTCGGCTCGACGCCACCGACGTCCACATCGAGCCCTACAACACCTGGATCCGGCTGCGGTATCGGATCGACGGCCTTTTGCAGGATGTGCCGGTCCCGGCTGGCTTGCGCCAGGTCTACGAATCCCTGGTCTCACGCCTGAAGGTGATGGCCGGGCTCAACATCGCCGAGCGCCGCGTCCCGCAGGACGGCCGCATCGCCATGAAAACCGGCAAGGAGGAATACGCGCTTCGCGTGTCGGTGATTCCCATCAAGAACGGGGAGGCGGTCTGCCTTCGGATCCTCGGCCGGCAGAGCCTGTTCCTGGACCTGGCGCAGCTGGGCATGGAGCCCGAACAGCAGGCGATCATGGAGAACCTGACCCGGCTGTCGCAAGGGCTGGTCCTGCTGACCGGGCCGACCGGCAGCGGAAAAACCACCACCCTCTATGCCGCCCTGGCGCACGCCAACGACGTCGGACGCAAGATCATCACGATCGAGAACCCCGTCGAATACCAGCTCGAAGGGATCTCGCAGATCCAGACCCACGACGAGATCGGCCTGACGTTTTCCAACGGACTGCGCTCCGTGCTGCGGCACGATCCGGATGTGATCCTGATCGGCGAGATCCGGGACATGGAGACGGCCGAGATCGCCATCCGCGCGGCGCAGACGGGCCATCTGGTGTTTTCAACCCTGCACACCAACGACAGCGTGAGCGCCATCACGCGGCTCATCGAGATGAAGATCGAGCCCTTCCTGGTGGGGTCCTCCCTGGTGTGCAGCATTGCCCAGCGCCTGGCCCGGCGGATCTGCCGGCATTGCCTGGCGCCGGACCCCGCCGTCCCCGATGATTTCCGGCAGGAGATGGCCGAGACCCTCAAGATCGATCCCGGCCAAGTGCAGGCATCGCGCGGAGCCGGCTGCGTCGAGTGCTCGCAAAACGGATTTCGCGGCCGCATCGCCCTGTACGAGTTCTTTCTGGTGACCGACGAGATCGCGGAGATGCTGCAGCCGGGGATCAGGACCAGCCAGCTGCGCGAGGCCGCCGCAGGCGACGGCTGGCGGTCCCTGCGATCGCAGGGATTCCACAAGGTGCAGCATGGCTGGATCTCGGTCGCCGAGCTGCAAAGGATCACCTTGCGGATCAGCCAGATCTCCCTGCTCGAGCCCCACCTGCAGGAAGGGCACGCGATCCAGTCCTTCCGGCAGCCGGCGGGAGGGTAGCCCGGCCGGGATTGGCCGCCTCACGGCTGCAGCTTGTAGCCCACACCGTGCACGGTCAGCAAATGACGCGGAGCCTCCGCCGAGTCCCCCAGCTTCCGGCGCAGGGAGACGATGACCTGATCGAGCGTCCGGGTTGTGCCGTAATAGTGGTAGCCCCAGACTTCGTTGAGAAGCTGGTCCCGCGAGAGCACCTCGCCCGGATGCGCCGAAAAAAACTGGAGCAGCTTCAGCTCGCGCGCGGTCAGCTCCTCCTCGATCGCGCCGCGCCGGATCTGGAACGTCCGGGGATCGACCATGGCATCGCCGATCGGGAACGGATCTCGAGTCGATGCGGCGGCGGGGGGGGCGGCGCGCCGCAGCAACGCGTGGATTCGCGCCAGCAGCTCGCGGACCCCAAATGGCTTGGTCAGGTAATCGTCCGCCCCCAGCTCGAGGCCGACGACCTTGTCGATCTCCTGGCCCTTGGCGGTGAGCATCAGGATGGGAACACCCACCCGATCCTGGCGGAGCCTCTTGCAGACATCGTAGCCGCTGAGGCCGGGCAACATCACGTCCAGGATGACGAGGGCGGGCCGCTCGCGGCGCACAGCCTCCTCGGCCTGGTCGCCGCGCGCGCGGATGGCCACCGCGAATCCCTCGCTTCCAAGCAGCTCTTCGAGACCGATCTGGATGTGGGGATCGTCCTCGACGACCAGGATTTTCGGGCGGTCAGCAGGCATCGAGGTTCTCCAGAATCGGGGCAGGACCGGGCGCCGCCGGCCCCGCTCGAGGCAGCCGCAAAAGGAAACAGCTCCCCCCGCCGGCACGCGGACGATAATCCAGGTCGCCGCCGTGCGCGCGGGCGACCTGGCGAGCCAGCGTCAGGCCTAGACCCGATCCCTGAATCCCGCTGGCCAGCGTGTCGTGGGCCCGGAAGAATTTCTCGAATATCTTCTCCTCGCACCCGCGGGGCACGCCCATGCCGCGATCGAGCACTTCGATTTCCACGACGGCGGGATCGGAGCCGTCCGCGATGCGGACTTCGATCTCACGGCCGTCGCCCGAGTATTTCTCGGCGTTCGAGAGCAGGTTGACCAGGATCTGGGCCAGGCCGTCCCGGTCGCCCCGGACCATCCGCGGCTCCGGCGGCAGCCGGCATTCGAGGGCGAATCCGTTCGATTGCAGATGGGGACGAAAAGACTCGGCCGTCTCCCGGACGATTTCCACGAGATCGCAGGCGAGGAACTGGAACTTCTTTTCTCCGCGTTCGAGCCGGGAGAAATCGAGCACGTTGTTGATCAGCCGAGCCAGGCGGCCGGCTTCGACGGTGATGATGCGGAGGTAATCGCGCTGCTTCTCAGCCTGGGTGACGCGGCCGTCAGCCAGCAGCTCGGCAAACATCCGGATCGAGGTCAGCGGGGTCTTCAGCTCGTGGGAAACGTTGCTCACAAAATCGGTCTTTTGGCGGGCCAGAGTCAGCTCGCGGCGCAGGTCCCGCACCACCAGCCAGCCGCCCGCGGCGATGGCGGACAGCAGGACCGCCACCAGAAACCCCAGGGTCAACCGGATCGAGGCGGCCATTCGGGCCAGCTGGGCTGGATCCAGCAGGTATGCGCACACCTCCCAGCGGGGCAGGATCTCGCCGATCTCGGTCGCGACGAATGGATGCCGCCAGTCAGCCTGGAAATTCGGGTGGCTCCGCGCCAGCGGACGGCCCGCCTCGTCAATCAATGCCAGGCAAACCCGGCCCCGCAGGTCCGCGCGGGGCTGCGAGTCCCGAGCGGTCGCCGCGGACGGGCGGGCGCCGGGCAGGACCAGGAATCGCTCTTGGAGATCCTGGCGCAGGCGGGAGAGGTCGAGCTGCGCGCCGAATACCAGCTGCGGATCCTGCGGCGATCGGCGCCAGATCCAGAGCCGCAGCTGGCTGCCGACAAATCGCGCCAGCGACCCCTCGGCGGCATCGCCAATCAGATCCCGGAAATGGGCCTCGGAGGCCGCCAGTCGCGAAAAGTAGTTGTCGGCAGCCTGAGGATCGTTCAAGGGGACGACCTGCCGAGGGACCGCGACGTTCCTGGTTGGGGGAGGGGGGCGGGCCTGGACGGCGGCCGGTTCGACGGGCAGGATCGCCTGCGGGCCAGGCCCGCCGATCTGCCGCATGGCCTGCTGGGCCTCGGCCAGCTGGCTGTAGTTGACGCTCTTGGGATTGTTATACACCTCGAGCGTGCCCCGGTTGCTGAAGAACAGGTCGTTCTCCGACAGGAACTGCCTCGAGCGAGCCCCGGCCGGCGGCGCAGGCGACAGAATCGCCCCGTCGAGCGACGCGACAAATCCCACCTCCGCCCATGGCCATATATCGGGCAGATGCTGGTCGAAGACCGCGGCCACGGCCGATGCCGGTTGACCCGCCAGCATTGCCTCGACCTGAAGACCGAACTCGCGCTGGTGTTCGGCCAGGCGGCCGTTGATGCCGCCGGCGATGGCAAGCACCTCGCTCTGGCACAGAAGGACCTGCTGACGTTCCAGCAGAAACTGCTGGTCGCGCAACGATCGAACCGCCAGCCACGCCAGGACCAGACTGGGCCCGAAAACCGAAAGCACGAAAATGGTGGCGACCTTCCGCATCGGCTATCCGGAAATCATGGGGCCTTTTCCTCATGCCGTCCAGCGCAGGTTCCCTAACCGGACGGATGACGGACCAATGCCCGCCCCGCGAACGCGCCAAAGAGGAAACCGCCGATATGAGCCCACCAGGCGATGCCGCCCGCGTCGGCCGCCCGGCTCACCAGGCTCAGGGTTCCATTATAGAACTGCAGGATGAACCACAGCAGGAGAAAAAAGACCGCCGGCACCCGGAAAAAGGGGCCCAGAAAAAACGGCGGGATCAACACCGTCACATCCGCCCGGGGATAGAACCGGAAATAGGCCCCCATCACGGCGGCTACCGCCCCGCTGGCGCCAATGGTGGGGACCGCCGAACTCGAGTTGGTGAGGATATGCAGCAACGCCGCACAGACACCGCCGCTCACGTAGAGGAGCATGTAGCGAAACCGCCCCACACGATCCTCGACGTTGTCCCCGAACACCCAGAGAGTCCACATGTTCCCCAGCAGATGGAGCCAGCCCCCATGGAGAAACATCGAGCTGACGAATGGAATCGCTTGCTGGACGGGATGAAAGAGCCGGAGGAGGTCCGGATCCGTGTAGCGGACAGGCACGATGCCGTAGAGGAACAGATACTCGGGCAGCCGCCTGCCCCAGGCCAGCTCCTCGAGGAACACCAGCAGGTTGACCCCGATCAGGACGACGGTGAACACCGGGTACCGGCGCGCCACAATATCGTCGCGAAGCGGCAGCATACTCCCTGCACCTTTGGCCAAACCGACAACCGGCTCAAGCCTTTTCGCTCCACGACGCGCGCGGCGTCCGGACTCGAGAGACAGCTTCCACCAGCGACGAGGATCGCAACCCCGCAGCCGGCACGGAAGCTCTCACGGCCTCCGATCCATCGTCCGCGGGCGCGACGGATCGGGCAGCCGGGTCCCCTCGCTCGACGGCCAAGCGCTCAGCCCAGCCGGCGGTTGACCTCGTCCCAATCGACGCAGTTCATGAACTCATCGATGTAGGCGCCCCGGTTGGTGAAAAAGTCGGCGTAATAGGCGTGCTCGTAAGTGTCCAGGGCGAGGATGGGCTTGATGCCCCAGACGAGATAGGAGTTCTGCCCATCGCCCAAATAATTGAAGAGCAAGCCGGTCTGGGGATCGTATCCGGTCCATGCCCACCCGCGGGCGGAGATGGCGGTGGCCTTGAGATCCTTCCGATAGGCATCGAAGCTGCCGAAGCTGCGCTGGATCAGATCGGCGACCTTGCCCGTGGCAGGCCCGCCGGAGCCGCCCATGACGGAGAAATAGATCTCGTGGTTGACCACCCCGCCCAGCGCGAACGTGAATTCCACCTTCAGCGAGCGCAGGGTGCTGAAGATCTGGTTGGCATGGGCGGGATTGGCCGGATCCAGGACCTTCGATACCTCTTCGATCTCCTTGAGGATCGCGTTGGTCTTGTTCACATAACCGGTGTAGAGCTTCAGATGCTCTTCGTGGGTCTTGTCCGAAATCCGTCCGGTTTTGCCTTTGACCTTGGCCAGCAAGGCCTCCTGTTTGTTCGCGTATTGATGTGCCATGTTCGTTGTTCGATTCGATTGTGGATGGGTCAGCCCGTGCCGCCGGCTGGCGAACCCGCCAGCGATTCTCACGCTGGCTACTATTATCCATAACCGCTCAATGCGCAAATGGCGGCACAGGATCCGGCCGGAGGACCCGGAACAAATGCGAGAGGCGGCCAGCCGCTTATCGGCCCAGCCAGCGGCGTCCGATGGCCCCGGCGAAAAGCAACAGACCCACCACGCCGAATGCCGCAGGCTCCGGCACCGGATTGACCGTGGTGATCATCGCATAGGGGACGTTCAGTCCAGGATTCACGTTGCCACTGCTAAATGGCAATACAACCGGCCGGGGAATGGCATTCGGATTGACACCAAAAGTGCCGTCGCCGTTGTCGTAAACGATGACAGCGTCAATCGGACCGAGGCCGCTTAGGAAATAAGGATTTGCAGGATCGTTACCGGTCCAATAACCAACCACGATCACAGTATGGCCGATGTCATTGATAATTGTCTCTCCCCCGGGGCCGGTTGTAATCAATGTTGTTGGCCACAAGTCCAAATCATAGCTGGGTAAAAGGGGAGGGAGCGTGCCAACTTGCCCTGACGCATTGAAGTAGCTCGTTAAATGAAGCAGCACCGGCCGTTGTTGGTTGATCTCGCCCACGATTTTTTGATAAGCTACCGGGACGATGGCGGCAGTGCCATATAGTGCCGCGGGTCCCGCCGGATCGCTGTAGTTGACCACGGAGTTCTGGTTTAGGCCGTGTGCGGTCAAGTAATTCTGCAGGCCAGGTCGGATGTTGCCGTAGTGCGTGCCCACAGGTCCTCCACCTGGATTGAAACCAATCATTGGCACTGTCTGGTCGCCCTTATCATTGGTGTTCATAAACCATCCCAGGTCGTTCCGGGCTGGCGGATTAGCGACCACCATATCCAGCATGTCGTCCCGCCAATCCAATGGCGGTGGCACCGATCCGCTAGCCGTCGTGACCGGAAACACCGAATTGTCGGCGATCGACCACCCCGGATTCTTGTCCCGGTGATACCCCATGAGGTCGGCCGAGGCCGATGGCGTGCACCATGCGGCGGCCGAACTGCCATCTCCGGCGACCAAAATCGGCCCTGGATCCGGCAAAAGGGGATCCACCAAAGTCGGCTGGTTCCAGTCCGGCACGCCCGGGAGAACCATGACCGAGGCTTGAGCCAACGCGAGAAATACCTGGAAAAACGCCCCCAAAACGACCGAACGCATGAAGGTCTTCATACAGCCACCTGTAGGTTGTTTAGCTGAACACCTAGAATATAAGCTAATCAAATGAACTAATCAACTCGAAATTAACATCAATATCTCTTTTTTCATCAATTATTTACACGCATCCAAATGGAAACTGTTCGAGCGCCGACCGGCCGGCATTGTCTCGAAGGCGGGCGCTCAAACACCCTGAAGGGCGGAGGGTGAGTGCTGTTGGGTTGCGGCCATGCCGCGCCAGGTGAAGTCCGGGTTAGAAGGCGGCCGATCGGATCGCTTCGAGCCGGGCGATGCCCTTTCCCGAATCGATGAGCTCGGCGGCCAGATCCCATCCCTCGCGAAGGGTTTGGACGCGGCCGGCGACCTCGAGGGCAGCGGCGGCGTTGAGGAGGACGGCGTCGCGTTTGGGGCCGCGGTCCCGCCCCTCGAGGATGGCGACGACGATGGCGGCGTTGGTCGGGCTGTCGCCGCCCGCCAGATCGCACAGGCGCGCCGGCTGGATCGGGAGCGAATGGGGCTCGAGCATGCCCTCGCGAAAGCCGCGTTCCGGATCGAATCCGGCGAACCGGGTGGGGCCGATCGTGGACAGCTCGTCCAGCCAGGAGCCCTCGGCCTGTCCGCTGACGACGAGCGCCCTGCGGACACCGAGCTGCTGAAGCACACGCGCGACGGGCGCCTGGAGCGCCGGCTCCGGAATGCCGATGAGCTGGCAGTCCGGCCGCGCCGGATTGAGGAGCGGCCCCAGGAAATTGAAGAGCGTGCGCTGGCAGCGCGCCGCGCAAAGGCGCCGGGCGGGACCGATGTGCTGGAAGGCCGGGTGATACTGCGGCGCGAAAAGAAATGCGAACTGGTGTTCCCGCAGCGACCGGGCGGCGGCTTCCGGGGCGAGGCGGGTCGGGACTCCGAGGGTCTCGAGCACATCGGCGCTTCCAGCCTGCGAGGTGATGGCCCGGTTGCCGTGCTTGGCGACGGTGACGCCGGCCGCCGCCAGGAGCAGGGCGACCGTCGTAGAAATATTGAACGTGCCGAGCCGGTCTCCACCCGTGCCGCAGACATCCAGGATCGGCCCCGCCCGCGTGGCATCGTCCAGGGGCAGGGGCAGCGCCATCCCGCGGAGGGCCTGGGCAAAGGCGGCAATCTCGCCAATGGACTCTCCTTTGCGGGCAAGCGCCATGAGAAAATCGGCCTTGGTTTCGGCCGGCACATTCTCGCTGGCCAGCGCCCCCACCGCATCGCGCACCTGCTCCACGGTCAGATCGCCGCCCCACCCCAGCTGCCGTGTCAGATTCTCGATCACACCCCCATCCTATTCGCACGCCTCGCGATTCGCCATACAATTGAAGGCGGGAGCGGGCGCCAGGTCGGGATCGCCTAGCTTCCGACAGGGCTTTCGGATTCGCCATTGCCGCGGGGCAGCCTTTGCCGGAATATGGGGGGCTGACGAATGAACCGGCGGGCGCCAACAACGGCGGAAGTGATTCAGACGCGCGATCCCGGGGAGCGGGCCCGGGCGGTCGCCCGGGCGGCCGAACTGCTGCGCCAGGGCCAAGCGGTGGCTTTGCCGACCGAAACGGTCTATGGACTGGCTGCCGATGCCACACGCGCGGACGCCGTGGAGCGGCTGTTCACGCTCAAAGGGCGCCCGGAGCGAAATCCGATCATTGTGCATGTCGGGGGTGTGGAAATGGCGCGGCTGTGCGCGGCGGAATGGCCGAGGGCGGCGGACCGGCTGGCCAAGGCGTTCTGGCCGGGGCCCCTGACGATCGTCCTCCCGCGATCGCCGATGATCCCCGATGCGGTCACCGGAGGCGGCTCGACTGTGGGCCTTCGCTGGCCAGCCCATCCGGTCATGCAAGGGGTGATCCAGGCGTGCGGGTTTCCGCTCGCAGCCCCCAGCGCCAACCCTTCGCAAGCCCTGTCCCCGACCTCCGCCGAACACGTCCTCAAATCGATGGGCCATCAGCTCCGGCTTATCGTCGACGGCGGGCCGTGCCCGGTGGGGATCGAATCGACGGTCGTTGACCTGACCGCGCATCCGCCGCGGCTCCTGCGGCCCGGCATCGTTTCGGCCGCTGCACTCGAGGCGGTGATCGGAGCCGTCGACAATCCGCTGCAAGGAGGCACGCCAACCGATGACGGCATCCATGCGCTGCGGAGCCCGGGCCAGATGGCAAAACATTACGCGCCCCGCAGCCCGCTGGCAGTCTGGAACTGGCAGGACGTCTCCGAACTGACCCGGCGGCTGGCCGGCCAGGGCGTGAGCCCGAGCCGGACCATCCTCCTGATCCAACGCCAAATGCCAGCCGCCGGCCGATGGCTCGCAATTCGACAGCTGCCTCATGACCCCGCCTCGTTCGCACGGGCTTTGTATGCCGAGCTGCACCAAAGCGATGATCTCGATCCGGATCTGATCGTCGTGGAAGCGCCTCCTTCGAACCCTGTCTGGCAGGCCATATGGGATCGGTTGCGGCGGGCCTCCGCTCAATAATTCCGTCCCTGGTCGGGATTGGATCCAAAGGTTCGAATCCAATAACGCGCGGTGCCAGATTCGATCCTCCTTGCCGCTCCTTTTGCGCCATTCTGACCTTGGAACAGCTTTGAACAGCGACATTCTGACACACTTGAAAGAGGATTAGCGTGGGACAGTAGAAGTGGATTATTGGATGTAACAATTTATTTACCAACGACTTATTGGTTTTGATGACTGATTGGCATCTGAATTGCTGATGGTGGAGCCCGTTGGGAGCGACTATGGCAAAAGCTGATAAAGTGATAGGGATCGACTTAGGAACCACGAACTCTTGCATGGCAATCATGGAGGGGGGCGAGCCCGTGGTCCTCGAGAATTCGGAGGGGCGCCGGACGACACCATCCGTGGTTGCTTTTGCGAAGTCGGGGGAGCGGTTGGTGGGGGAATCCGCCAAGCGCCAGGCGGTCACCAACTCGCGCAACACGATTTACTCGATCAAGCGTTTCATGGGCCGCAAGTTCGAGGAGGTTCAGGAGGAGGCCAAGCGGATGCCCTACAAGATCGTGCGCGCAGCGAACGGCGACGCGGCGGTCGAGGTCGAAGTCGACGGCAAGCCTCGAGTATTCAGCCCCCCGGAGATTTCGGCTATGATCCTGGCCAAGCTGAAGGCCGACGCCGAGATGCGGCTGGGGGAGAAGATCACGCAGGCCGTCGTGACCGTTCCCGCCTATTTCAACGATTCACAGCGGCAGGCGACCAAGGATGCAGGCCGGATTGCTGGGCTCGAGGTTCTCCGCATCATCAATGAGCCCACCGCCGCTTCTCTCGCATACGGGCTCGACAAGAAGAAGGATGAAAAGATCGCGGTCTACGATCTCGGTGGCGGCACGTTCGATATTTCTGTCCTCGAGATCGGGGACGGGGTCTTCGAGGTCAAAGCCACCAACGGCGACACGCATCTGGGCGGGGACGACTGGGACGCCCGGATCATGGATTGGATCCTGAACGAGTTCAAGCGCGACCACGGGATGGATTTGCGCAAGCAGCCGGATGCGCTTCAGCGGATCAAGGAAGAGGCCGAGAAAGCCAAGATCGCGCTCTCGAGCGCCCAGGAATACGAGATCAACCTGCCGTTCATCACCGCGGACGCGTCGGGGCCCAAGCACATCGCCACGAAGCTGACTCGGGCCAAGATGGAACAGCTTTGCGACGATCTGTTCGAGCGCACGGTCGGTCCGGTGCGGAGCTGCCTGAAGGACGCGGGGCTCACGACGGACAAGATTGACGAGCTGGTTCTGGTGGGCGGGATGACCCGGATGCCGCGGGTGGTCGAGACGTCGAGGTCCATGGTGAACAAGACGCCGCACCAGGGGGTGAATCCGGACGAAGTCGTGGCGGTCGGAGCGGCGATCCAGGGAGGTGTGCTCAAGGGCCAGGTGGATGGCGTTCTCTTGCTCGACGTGACGCCGTTGTCCCTGGGCATCGAGACGCTGGGAGGTGTCCTGACCCGGCTGATCGAACGGAACACGACGATCCCCACCCGGAAATCGGAGATCTTCTCGACAGCCTCCGACAGCCAGCCGAGCGTCGAGATCCATGTCCTCCAGGGGGAACGCCCCCTGGCGCGGGACAACAAGACCATCGGCCGGTTTCACCTCACCGAGATCCCGCCCGCGCCCCGCGGGGTGCCGCAGATCGAGGTGACGTTCGATATCGATGCCAACGGGATCCTGCACGTCAGCGCCAAAGACCTGGGCACGGGCAAGGAGCAGAAGATCACCATCACCGCCAGCAGCGGCCTTTCGAAGGAAGAGATCGATCAGATGCAGCGCGAGGCCGAGGAGCATGCGGCCGAGGATAAGCAGCATCGCGAGGAGATCGAGGTCCGCAACGAGGCCGACTCGGCGGTGTATCGCTCGGAGAAGATGCTCCGGGACAACGCGGACAAGATTCCAGCTGCGGACAAGAGCCGGATCGAGAGCGCAGTCGAGGCGGTCAAGTCCGCGCTGAAAGGCTCGGACACGGCGGCGATCCGGTCGGCCAGCGAGCAGCTCAACCAGGCCTGGCAGGCGGTCTCCTCGGAGCTCTACCGGGCCGCCTCCGAAAAGGCGCGCGCCGGCAATTCCAAGCCGGCCGATGAATCGCCGAAGGCCGAGCAGCCCAAAGGCGGCGCCGACAACGGACCGATCATCGACGCCGAGGTGGTCGATGATTCCGAGAAATGACGACGATGCGGTCCGGAGCCGGCGCGGGGGCGCGCGGCGCGGGCTGCGGCAAACCATTTAACCATGAGATGCCTTCCGCCGCGCGGGTGCGCAGGCGGGCGGCTGGCAGGTTAAAGCAACCAACAACCACGGAAAATCATACATTATGGCCATGAACCTTAAACCGCTCGGCGATCGGGTCCTCGTGGAGCCGGCCGAAGACAAGGAAGTCAAGAAGGGCGGAATCATCATTCCCGATTCCGCCAAGGAAAAACCGACCGAAGCCGTTGTGGTCGCCCTGGGCACCGGAAAGACGGACGAGGACGGCAAGAAAGTGCCGTTCGAGGTCAAGAAGGGCGACCGGGTGCTGATCAGCAAATACGGCGGCACCGAGGTCAAGGTCGAAGGCAAAGAATACAAGCTGCTGAACAGCGACGACATTTTAGCCATCATCGAATAACCCCGACCCACGAACCAGGAGCATCATCAGGAGCATTATCATATGGCAGCCAAACAATTGATTTTCGAAGAAGCCGCTCGGCAGGCCTTGCTGCGCGGTGTCCAACAACTCTCGCGAGCCGTCAAGGCGACCTTGGGTCCCAAGGGCCGCAACGTCGTTCTCGACAAGAAGTTCGGGTCCCCAACCGTCACCAAGGACGGCGTGACGGTCGCCAAGGAGATCGAGCTCAAGGATCCCTATGAAAACATGGGCGCCCAGATGGTTCGCGAGGTCGCCAGCAAGACCAGCGACGCCGCGGGCGACGGCACCACCACCGCCACCGTTCTGGCCGAGGCCATCTTCCAGGCCGGCTTGAAGAACGTCACCGCCGGGGCCAACCCGATCAGCCTGCAGCGCGGCATCCTCAAGGCTGTCGAGGCCGCGGTCGAACAGCTGGCCAAGATCTCCAAGAAGGTCAAGGACAAGGAGGAAATCAAGCAGGTGGCCACCGTGTCCGCCAACTGGGACACCACCATCGGCGAGATCATCGCCGACGCCATGGACAAGGTCGGCAAGGACGGCACGATCACGGTCGAAGAGGCCAAGTCCATCGAGACCACCCTCGAGGTGGTCGAGGGCATGCAGTTCGACAAAGGGTATCTGTCGCCCTATTTCATCACCAACGCGGAGACGATGGAAGCCCGGCTCGAAGACGCCTACATCCTCGTGTTCGAGAAGAAGATCAGCAGCCTTAAAGACCTCCTGCCGCTCCTGGAGAAGGTCGCCAAGATCGGCAAGCCGCTGCTCCTCATCGCCGAGGAGGTCGAGGGCGAGGCCCTGGCCACCCTGGTGGTCAATAAGCTCCGCGGCACACTCAATGTCTGCGCCGTCAAGGCCCCCGGATTCGGCGACCGCCGCAAGGCCATGCTCGAGGACATCGCCATCCTCACCGGCGGCAAGTGCATCACGGAAGATCTCGGGATCAAGCTCGAGAACGTGACGCTCGATGACCTCGGCCGAGCCAAGTCCGTCACGGTCGAGAAGGAGAACACGACCATTGTCGAGGGCCACGGCAAGTCGTCCGACATCCAGGGCCGCGTCAACCAGATCCGCCGTCAGATCGAGGAAACCACCTCGGATTACGACCGCGAGAAGCTCCAGGAACGGCTCGCCAAGCTCGCGGGCGGTGTGGCCGTCATCAACGTCGGCGCCGCCACCGAGACCGAGATGAAGGAGAAGAAGGCCCGGGTCGAGGACGCCCTCCATGCGACGCGCGCTGCGGTCGAGGAAGGGATCGTGCCCGGCGGCGGCGTGGCCCTGCTGCGCTGCCTGAGCGCCATCGAGGCGACCAAGCTCGAAGGCGATGAAATGATCGGCGCCGACATCGTGAAACGGTCCATCGAGGAGCCGCTGCGCGCCCTGGCCGACAACGCGGGCGTGGAAGGCTCGGTGGTGGTCCAGGAGGTCAAGCGCCGCAAGGCCAACGAGGGCTACAACGTCGCGACCGGCGACTACGAGGATCTCGTGAAGGCTGGCGTGGTCGATCCCAAGAAGGTCACCCGGATCGCCCTGCAGAACGCGGCGTCGATCGCCGGGCTCCTCCTCACGACCGAGTGCCTGATCACCGAGATTCCGGAAAAGGAAAAACCCGCTCCGGCCGGCGGTGGCGGCGGCGGAATGGGCGGCATGGACTACTGATCGATCCGAGCCGTCGGATCCAAAGGATTGCATGGGCTGGCCGTGGGGCCAGCCCTTTTTCGTTCCTCCCAATCGCGCGGGGAAGGGCTTGTCGATGGCCCGGCGGACGGTTTAATTTCCCGATCATGAAACGCGTTGCACTCCGATGGATCGGCCGATGCGCGGCGGTGGTCCCCCTGGCCGCGATCCGGCTCGGGGCTGCCCAGCCCGCCGGCATCGACCCCACCGCGCCCGGCGTCGAGGCCGTCGCCGCCCCGTCCGCCCCAGCGGTTTCCTCGGCCTGGATCTTCGGCTTGGACCGAGTGTCCTGGCTGGGCTACGAGCTGCTGGGAAACCCTCTTTACCGCTGGCTGGCATCGGCCTGTTATATCCTGCTGGCGTTCTACCTGGCGAAGCTGGTGGACCGAGTCGCGCGCCGCTGGCTCGAGCGGTGGGCGGCGCGCACGCGCACCTCGCTGGACGATCTGCTGATCCAGCTGCTTGCGGGGCCGGTCAAGGTGGTCTGTTTCGTGGTTCTGCTGCACATCGGATTGAACCTGTTTACCTGGCCCGAGTGGATCAACCGGTATCTCTCGATGGGATTGAAGCTGGCGGTGGCTGGATCGCTTACCTATGTGACGCTCAAGCTGGTGGACGTGATCCTGGATTTCTGGCAGCGGAGGTCGGCGGCGGCCTCCGACCGCCTCTTCGCCGACCACTTGCTCCCAGTGATCCGCCGGAGCCTGAAGGGGTTCATCGTCGTGGTGGCGGTGCTGCTGACGACGCAAAACCTGGGGATGAACATCACCAGCCTGCTGGCCTCGCTGTCGATCGGCGGCCTCGCCGTCGGGCTGGCCGCCCAGGACACGCTCAGCAACCTCTTTGGCGCCGTCGCCGTCTACCTCGATAAGCCTTTCCAGATCGGCGATCGCATCCGCCTCGAAAGCGTCGATGGCGTGGTCGAGGGCATCGGCCTGCGCAGCACCCGGGTTCGGAATGCCGATGGACACTTGATCACCGTCCCCAACAAGACGATGGGCAGCGCCATCATCGTCAACGTCACCCGCCGCCCCAACATCCGGATCGTCCAGGAGATCGGGATCACGTATGACACCCCCGCCGATCGGGTGAAGTTGGCGCAGCAGATTCTGGCCGAAGTCTACCGCGGCCATCCGATGACCCATGACGTCTGGATCACCTTCAATCGCTTCGCCGATTCCTCGCTGAATTTCGAGGTGGTCTACTGGTGGAAGAACACGGACTACCAGGCCTTCCTGGCCGGGCTCGGCGAGATGAACCTGGCCATCAAGGATCGGTTCGATCGCGCCGGGATCGGCTTCGCCTTCCCCACGCGAACGCTCTATGTCAAGCAGGACTCCGAGTGGAAGGTCGGCAGGGGGGTGAATACCGAGGGGCCTCCGGGAGTCCATTCAGTTGGATAACCAGCGGCAGCCGGCGATGGCGTGGATTGGAGCTGGCGCGGCGGGCTGCCTCTGGTAAGCTGACGGTAGAATTCAAATGGCCGACAACCGATCGGCCGCAAGATTATGCAAACGATTTTCTCCCGGCTCGGCCTGACAATGGCAGGCGTTTGGGTGGTCGCCTGCGGCTGTGCCAGCGACAAGTCCGGCACGCAACAGGCGGTCTCGCCTCCGATCTCGAGCCAGACCATTGCGGTGGCTCCCACGCCGGTTGCGCCGGCAGCGGTTGTCCCGCCGCCGGTTCCCTTGGCCGAGGCCCTGGATCCGAATGCGCCGCTCGCGGTTCAATCCCTGCCCGCGACAGTGGCCGCGCTCTCGCCCGCCGTCCAGGAGGTCGCCCGGCTGGCGCAGTCCGGCGTCGAGGAATCCGTCATGCTGGCCTACGTCGCGAATCTGGCGGTTCCATCCGAGCCCACGGCCGAGGAGCTGGTCTACCTCCATGACCTGGGAACGCCGGCGTCGGTCACCACAGTACTGATCCAGCGCGGGCGGGACGCGCAGGTCGCATCTCCGGCGACGGCGGTGGCCGCGCAAGCTCCGGCCTTCGCTCCCGTGACCGAAGCCCCCGCCGCGGCTCTGGCCGCGGCGGCCGTTCAGCCGCAGGTGGTCTACACCACACCCCCGGCAACTTCGCTGGCATCCGATTTTTACGCGACCCTCTCGCCGTATGGAGCCTGGATGGACATCCCCGGATACGGCTGGTGCTGGAGGCCGACCGCGGCGGTCGCCGCACCCGAGTGGCGGCCGTATTGCGACGCAGGTCGATGGTACTACACCGATGCCGGGTGGTACTGGCAGTCGGATTATTCGTGGGGATGGGCTCCATTCCATTACGGGCGATGGTGGCGCCACGCTCATTACGGCTGGCTTTGGTGGCCGGATCGGGTCTGGGGACCTTCCTGGGTCTTCTGGCGGACCCATTCGTCCTACTGCGGCTGGGCCCCCCTGCCTCCCATGTCGTATTACCACCCGCACGGATTCACCTACCTCGGCGTCAGCTACGGCTGGGGATTCGATTTCGGGATGACTGCGTTCTCGTTCACATTCGTGGATCATGGCCATCTCTGGGATCATCACCCCCGGCGCTATCGCCTCTCGGGGCCGCGGGCGGATGACGTCTATCACGGCTCGAGGGTGGTCAACGACTTTACCGAGGGGCCCCGGCGAGACATCGTGCACAATCGTGGGATCGATCCCCAGCGCCTGCCCGGCACGGCCCGGTCCGAAATTCGCAAGGCCACCCTGCGTGACATGCCGGCCTCTCCGGGCCGCTCCATGAAGCCGGACGTCCCCGAACGACAAGGCGGATCGACGGTCATCCACAGGGCACGGCTCCCGGAAGCATCAAGCAGTCGTCCGGCCTCCATGGCCGGGGGAGGCACCCCCTCGCGCACGGCCCCTTCGGCATCCCGGACGCAGGATGCCAGGCCCATCCCCACCATGCCCGCAGTCCCCACAACCCGGTCAGCCAGCGCAACCCGATCCGAGGCATCCCGCAGCACCCCCGCTGCATCGACCCGGCGGCCCGTCCAGACCCGTTCCTCGACGCCGCCCATCTCCTCGCTCACCCCTGCTCCCGCGGGGGCCGCGGCGCCCGCGCCCGCCAGCGCCTCGAGCGCCCCTCCGCCCGCCTCATCGCGATCGGAGGTCTCGAAGACGCCTTCGATCCAATCGCCCCCAATCAGGACCGTTCAGGCGCCTCGGACCACCCCGTCGGCCCCATCGACTCGGTCGGCGCCTCCGTCGGCCGCGCCAAGCCGGACCATTGCGCCAACCGCGCCCCGCGCACAGCCGTCGATCGCTCCCTCGGCCTCGTATCGGATGGATTCGAGCAAGCCAGCGGTCGAGTATCGATCGGCGCCGAGCGTGACGACGCCTCGATCCGTGTCTCCGGCGCCCGCGGTCCGCTACTCCCCGCCTGCGGCATCGCCCAACATATCGGCGCCGGCCCGCACACCTGGCTTGGCGCCGCAAACCTCCTACTCAGCGCCCCGGATCGAGCCGCGTGCGATCGCCCCGTCATCCCCCGCCGCGGTTGCGCCGATGTCGCGTCCCGCCGTAGCTGCGCCTCGCCCGAGCGTGGCGCCGACGCCCGTGAGGATTCAGCCGGTCGCTCCGGCGGCGGCAGCCCCTCGAGCCGTCCAGTCGGCCCCTGCAAGAGTGAGCGCTCCTCCGGCGAACGTGAATGTCCGGCCGGCGATAGTTCCCCGGGCGGCGCCGGCGCCGGCGGGCCAGCCATCGAACGGGAGCGATCCCAAGCGCAATGAGTAGAGTCCGGATCGGTTGCCAACAGCAGGCCCAGCGGGCCCGGCGGAGATCGAGCGCCGCTCCGGGTCGGCCCAGCTGCCCCCCGGTCGAGTTCGGATCTTCAGTGGGCATGATGAAAACCAACTTGCATTCGGATCGATCTCCGATGTTGTGCCGTGTGGGAGCGGCGGTTCTCGGGTTGTGGATGGGCTTGGCCGCCGCCTGCGCCGCATCGGCTCAGAGCAACGACCTCGTGGTCCTTTACTCGACCGGGTTCGAGGTTTCGGAGGGATTCGATCCGGATTACACCCTGGTCGGGCAAGGGGGTTGGGTGGGGTACGGCACCGGCGGCAACGGCATGGTCAGCAATGCCTTTGTCGGCGAAGGTCAGCAGGCGTTCATCGGCTATAACCCGCCCGAAGACACCAACGATTTCCTGAATGTATGGCGCCCGGCCGCCTTCACGCCCGCCAGCGGCGAGCCAGCCCGCGCGCGGTTCTCCGTCTGGATGGCGATCGTCGACTCGTCCAACGGCAGCTACGACGATTTCCGCTGGAGCGTTTACAACACCAATGGGCATCGGCTCTTCAGCGTCGACTTCGACAATTCGACTTGGGACATATCGTATCTGCTGGATGACGGGCAGGAGTTTGTCTCGACCGGCCAGTATTTCACCAACGACATCCTCTACGAACTGGCGATCGAGATGGACTTCACGGCCAACCGCTGGCAGGCCAGCCTGGATGGCGAGCCCCTCACGACGAACCTCCCTATCACCACCGTCAGCCACCCGTTGAACCTGGGAGATGTGGATGCCGTCTGGGCGATCCGGAACAGGGAAGCACCCGGAGACAATTATATGTTGTTCGACCGCTACCGCATCGAAGTCAGCCGCCCGCCCGCGGCGCAGCCCCGCCTGGAAGCGGTAGGAAAGCTGGCCGGAAGCCAGTTCGTCCTGCGCGTCCTTGGGCAGGCCAGCCAGTTGGTGGTCCTCGAGGCATCCGCCGCCTTGCCATCGAACCGCTGGACCGCGATCGAGACCAACACGATCCCCGCCAGCGGCGAGTGGCTCTGCCTGGACCCCGGTGCCGGCAGCCACCCGCATCGCTTTTATCGCGCACGCACCGCTGGGCCGGAGTAGGGCGCAGGGTGGCCATGTTGATCCTCTTTCACAAGCCCTGCGGGGTGCTCACACGATTCACCGCCGACGGTTCTCCAAATCGAGTGCTGGCTGAATTCGGTTTTCCAGCCGGGGTGTATCCGATCGGGCGGCTCGATGCGGATTCGGAGGGATTGCTGCTGTTGAGCGACGATCCGCGTTGGGTCCGCTGGCTCCTGGATCCAGCGTGCGGCCACGAGCGGGTCTATTGGGCCCAGGTCGAGCGCATTCCCTCGGCCAGCGCGCTCGATCGGCTCGCCCGAGGCGTGCGAATCCAGGATCACCGGACACGGCCATGCCGTGTCTGGCGACTCGATCCGCCCCCGGCGGTCCCTCCCCGCCTGCCCCCCATTCGCTTCCGGAAGAACGTGCCCGATTGCTGGATCGCGCTCGCGTTGATGGAAGGCCGCAACCGGCAGGTCCGACGCATGACCGCGGCCATTGGCCATCCGACTCTGCGGCTGATTCGAGTTCAAGTTGGCCCCTGGGAACTGGCTGGTCTGCAGGCCGGGCAGTGGAGGCAGATACCTGCCGAGTCTGAGCCGCAGCGTGATTAGCCCCGGCGCGGGCGGCCCGCAGGGATTCTGCGGGCCGGCTCCCTCAATCCACCGTTGCCGATGGATGCTGCTCGATGCCGCCGCGGAGGCCCTCGATGATCATCTCCGCCGTGCGTGCCACTGCGCCGCGGTTGGATTCGACGATGGCTTGGGCGCGCTCGCCCAGGATTTGGCGCCTCCGGGGATCGGCCAGCAATTCCGACAACACCCGCTCGAGTTCCGCCGCGTCACGGACCTGAACAGCCCCTTCCCCTTGGACGAAAGCCTGCGCGATCGCGGCGAAGTTCTCCATGTGCGGTCCGAACACCATGGCCTTGCCCAGCCCGCCCGGCTCGATCGGGTTTTGCCCGCCTTCAGCCGTGAGGCTCTTGCCGACGAACACCAGATCGGCTGCCGCGTAAAATCGGGTCAGCTCGCCGGTCGTATCCACCAGCAGGCAGGAAAGCGGGCCGGGCGCCTGGCGCGGCGGGTCGCCGATCTCGGTGCGGCGGACAAATCGCACTCCCCGGGCTGCCAGCTCGCGGCTGACATCGCCCGCCCGTTCAAAATGCCGCGGCACCAGCACGAGAAAGAGATCCGGAAAACGCCCGCGGAGCCGGCCGCATGCCTCGGCCAAAATGGCCTCCTCCCCCGCATGAGTGCTGCCGGCAACGAGGATCGGGGCGCCGGGCGCAACCCCCAACGCGCGCAGCAAGGCCGGGGCATCCACCCCGGGGCGCATCGGCCGGCACGCGGCGTCGAACTTCAAATTCCCGGTGATATGCAGGGCGGCATCGCGGACACCCAGCGTGCGCAGCCGATCCGCATCGGCCCGGTTCTGGACCCCCACGCCGCGAAATCCCGCGAACAAGGGGCGGAAGAGCGGGCCGAATCTGCCGTAGCGGCGGGACGACCGGTCCGACATGCGGGCGTTCACCAGAAACGCGGGCACGCCGCGGTCCGCCAGCTCCCAGAGAAAGTTGGGCCAGATCTCGGCCTCGAGCAGAATGAACGCCTGGGGAGGGAATGCAGCCAGCGCCCGCCGGACGCCAGCGCGCCAGTCGACGGGGTAATAGATTCGATCGACTTCCGGCGGCAGCTTCCGCTCGAGCTCGGCCATGCCGGTGGTGGTGGTGGTAGACATCAGCCACCCGCGATCCGGGAGCCGCTCGCGCAGCGTCTCGAGCAGCGCGAGGGCTACGTTGACTTCGCCGACGCTGACGGCGTGCATCCAGAACAAAGGCGGACGCTGCAGCCGCTTCTTCAGCGATTCGTCATAGCGGCCCCAGCGCTGGCCGAACCCGTTCCGCCAGTTGCCCCGCCGGACCAGCCGCAAAAAATAGTACGGCGAGAGCGCCAGAAAGCCGCTCGCAAACACCGCGTTGTAGCATGCGCGCACGCTGTTCATCCGCGCCGGGCACACCCGGCTGCCTATTTCTGGCATAGATGGATCCCGGCTGACAGCGCGAATTTGCAGGCCCAGTCCCCGATCGAAACAATGGGGTTTAAATAGATTCTGCTGAAAAACCGTTCTGACTAATTTTTCGGTTTTCGAGTGGGGGACAGGGCTTCGAGGCGCAACAAACGCAAGTCCGACCGGCCGATCAGTTGCCACTGCACCCGCTCGCCCGCCTGGACATCCAACGCCACAGCCAGGGGCAAGGGCAGGTTCACAAAGATGCGGACCGGGTCACCTACCGGTTTGAGTTCAGCACGCATTGTCAGGGCTGTGCCTTCAGGCGGCAATGTGTGGGGAAGGAGCAGCGGCACCGCACGATCGTGGTGGGGGAGCATAACACCGTGCTGCAGGGGCGGCGTCGGCAGCAGCAGACCGAGCCGTTCCAGCGCCGGATGAAACACCGCAACGCCATGGAAGGAACGCAGAGCGAGCTGGTTCGAGGGCACGGGCTGCGTCAGGCCCGGTATCGGGGTTTGGAGAAAGTCAGGCTGCAGA
>CAYWIM010000012.1:0-62668 GCA_964458325.1 uncultured Verrucomicrobiota bacterium | reverse complement strand
CCGGTCACGGCCAATGCATCCGATCTTTATGGGAAGATCCTGTCCCAGTTCACCCTCGAGGGCTTCTTCCGGATCTCGGACGCGGCGGCCGGTGTCGGACTGAACTACATCGCCGGGAGCCGGAAATCCGCGGCGGGCTATGCCGTCTGGGTGCGCGACGGCGGCAAGCTCGGATTCCTGTTTCAGGGGTCGGCAGGACTGGCGGGAACGGATTATTATGGCGGGACGACGGTGGACGACGGACAGACGCACCACTTTGCCCTGGTGTTCGACAGAAGCGGAGGCAGCGCGGCCGGCACGGGCATCGCCAGCCTCTTCATCGACGGGTGCCTGGATTACGTCATGGACAACATCCCGCCCACACACACGGACGCGGACGAAGGGTTTCAAATTGGGCGCCGGCAGGACAGCCCGTTTCAAGGTTTTCTGGATCACATTCGATTTTCGGACCGAGCGCTGGGCCCTTCGGAATTCCTCAACGCGGCCTTGGCGCCTGCCGGGGCACTCCGGTGGGGTCCGCCGGAGCTGGTCAGCGCCAGCCCGAGCGGCGCCCGGGTCCAGGCGGCGCTCCTGGGGACCAACGCGGCAGTTTCACTTTTGTGGTCGGTCATCGAACCGGCAGGGGGGTGGATGGGGACGAATTTCCTGGGGAGCTGGAGCGCCAACTCGACGGTTGCGGGCTCGGTGGCTGGCCTGAGCGCGGACACTCCTTTCTGGTATGCGTTTTATGCGACCAATGCATCCACCGCCAACCGGCATGCCTGGTCGCAAACGCAAAGGGTCGAGACCGCCTACGCCCCCGGGACGCGCCCCGAGCTCGAGGCCGCGCCATCGGGTTTCGATCGGATCCGACTGGATTGGACAAATCCCTTCCGACATGTGACCCATTTTGTGATCGAAACCTGGACCGACGGCGGCGGTGTCCGCCCCATGGCAACGGTACCGGCGGCGACTTCGTTTTATGTGGCGAGCGGCCTGCCGGCAGGGGAGGTCCACTTTTTCCACATCGCCGGATCGAACGCATTGAACGGGATTCTGTCCGCGTGGTCCGATCCCCAGGCCGCCGCCTTGATGGCAGTGGACAAACGCCAGGTGGGGCCTTCGAGCCGCCGAACGCCTCTGACCATCACGGAAATCATGTACCATCCTGGCCCCTCTCCGGAAACCAGCCGCTTCGAATACATCGAGCTGTTCAACTCGGAGCCGATGCCTCGCGACCTGAGCGGATGGAGGATTTCGGGCGACGTGGAGTATGTATTTCCAGCAGGGACCGTGCTGGAGGGGACATCCTATCTGGTGGTGGCGAGCGATCCGGCGGCCCTGAGGGATCGTTATGGAATGGACCACGCGGCGGGCCCTTTCACCGGCAGCCTGCCCAACGATCGGGGAACCGTGAGGCTCGTCAACTCGATCGGAGCCAACCTGCTGGCCGTCGAATACCGGGACCAATTCCCATGGCCGGTGTCGGCGGACGGGGCCGGCCATTCGCTGTATTTGGCCGCTCCCGATTTCGGCGAGCATTCTCCCCAGGCCTGGTCGGCCAGCCGTTATGCGGGAGGATCGCCCGGCACCGTCGATCCGCTCGATCCCAGCCCACTGCATGATGTCGTGCTGAATGAAATTCTCAACCATGCCGATGCCCCCCATTTGCACTTTGTCGAGGTGTACAACCGGGGGACGCAGGCCGTCGATGTCTCGGGATGCACCTTGAGCGCCCTCTCGGTCGCGACCCAGTATCGCATTCCCGACGGCACGGTGCTGGCGCCGGGCGGGATCTCGTTTCTCACGCAGGACGCCCTCGGGTTCCCTCTCGACCGCCGGGGCGACACGGTTTTCTTCGGGAGCCCGGACGGCCGGTTCGTGATCGATGCGGTGCGTTTCGGCGCGGAGGAAGCTGGCGTCTCGATGGGGCGATTCCCGGATGGCGCCCCCGGCTGGCACGAATTGGCCGCTGCCACTCCGGGCGTCACCAACGCCGTACTGCACATCTCCGATGTCGTCATCAACGAGATCATGTATCACCCGATTTCGGGGGATGACCGGGACGAATATGTCGAGCTACACAACCGAAGCCTGACGCCGGCGGACATCAGCGGCTGGCGGTTCGAGGACGGGATCTCGTTCCGGTTTGCGGCAGGAACGATCATCGCTCCCGGGGGCTGCATGGTTGTGGCCAAGGATGCCGATCGACTCAGGTCCCGCTACCCGGGTTTGGACGATGAGAACGCCGTGGGCAATTACGCTGGCAGCTTGTCCGATCGGGGCGAGCGGCTGGCTCTGGCCAGGCCGCTGGATCCGGGTTCCCCAGGCGATGGCTGGGTGCAAGTCGATGAGGTCATTTACGGCGATGGCGATGATTGGGGGCGGTGGGCCGATGGCGACGGCAGCAGCCTCGAGCTGGCGGATCCCTCGAGCGATAACCGGCTATCGATGAACTGGCGCGGGAGCGACGAGAGCCGCAAGAGCTCTGGCCTGTGGACTTCGATCGCCGAAACCCGCGTTCTCGAGGGCGGCAATGGCGCCGCAGACGAGCTTCATCTCTTCTTGATGGGGGCAGGCGAGTGCCAGATCGACGACGTGGTTGTGCGGAAAGCCGACGCGGGCACCTATCTCGAGGAAAGTTTCGAAACTGGAACCGATGGCTGGCAGTTCTGGGGGAATCATGTCCGATCCAGCCTCGATGATGGCGGAGGCTTTCCAAGCGAGGGCAGCCTCCATGTGCGGGCCAGCGGTCCGGGAGACATGACCGGCGGCAATTCCAAAGGCGAGGACGGCAACCCCACCTATGATCGGGTGACCCGGCCGATCGCGGCGGGATTGGCCCAGGGCGATACGGTAACTATCCAGTGCCGGGCTCGATGGCTCCAGGGATCGCCTCTGCTGGTGCTCGGGCTCAAGGGGCTTTGGATGGAGGCCTCGGGTTTGCTGGATGTGCCCACCGACCTTGGAACGCCAGGCGCTCCCAACAGCCGCTGGATCGACAATGCCGGGCCGGCTGTGTGGGATGTGGCCCATTGGCCGGTGCTCCCCCGGGCCTCCGAACCGGTCCGGATCACGTGCCGGGCGCACGATCCGGATGCTATCGCAGCCATCGAGTTGCGATATTGGATCGATCCTTCCCCATCGGTGCATGTGGTATCGATGCAAGACGACGGATCGGGGGGGGACGCGCTGGCCCGCGACGGGATCTACACCGCCAGCCTGCCTGGCCAACCGTCTGGAACACTGCTTGCGTTCATCATTCAAGCGGCCGACGCCCGGGCCGCCGTCAGCCGGTTTCCCCTGGCCGGGCCCGCCGGCGCCCCCGATCGCGAGTGCCTCATCCGGTTCGGCGAGACCGAGCCCGCCGGCGCCTTGGGCACCTACCGGATCTGGATGACCGCCAGCAACATCAGCCTGTGGAAGTCGCGTCCGAACCGAAGCAATGAGCCTCTGCCCATGACCTTCGTGTCCGGCGCCAACCGCGTCATCCATGGCGCATCGGTTCGTTACCGGGGGAACTGGCGCCCGTTCAACGGGCCGGCGGGCAGCGTCCGCTGCTCCTACGCGCTCGAGTTTCCCGGCTCCGCCCGTTTCCTGGGGGACAACGAGGTCAAGCTCGACACGCCAGGCCAGAGCGGGGGCGATCCAGCCATCCAGCGCGAGCGGCATGGATCGTGGTTCGCCAACGCGCTTGGACTGCCCGCATCGAACATCCGGTTTGTCCATGTCTTTTTGAACGGTTCGGACCGGGGCGTCAACGGGATCCTGAACGACAAGGAGATCCCTGGTCGGGCCCTCGTCAAAGGGGCCTTTGGCGACCCGGATCCCCTCTATTTCGAGAACACGCGCTTTCACACCGACCAGAACCGTTTCAGCCCCCTGCGGGATATTCGCCGCGCTGACGGGACCCCGAAGAAGGAGTTTTACCGCTGGTATTTCGGGCGGGTGTCCACGGATGTTCCCGGCGACAGCTACGACGCGCTCTACCGGCTGGTCGACGCGCTGAACACGGAGGATCCGGTCCTCTACACCGCCAAGGTCGAGGCCATGATCGATCTCGAGAACTGGATGGGGGTGTTCGCCGTGTGCCACATCATCGGGCATGGCGACAGCATCAGCTGGCGCAACAGCAAGAACACCGGCGTCTATGCTCCGGCCGCGGGCCGGGCCCGCACGTTCATCATCGATACCGACCAATCTTTCGGCATCGGATCCAACAGCGGCGCCACCGAGGGCCTGTTCACATGCAACGATGCGGTCATCGCCCGGATGCTCAGCCATCCTCCTTTTCGCAGGATATTCTGGCGCTATGTCCAGGCGGCGGTCGAAGGGCCGATGCTGTCCGGGAGGAACGATTCGGAAGTGGATGCCTGCTTCCATGCTTTGGCTGCCAGCGGAGCCGCCCCTCGCAGCGATTCCACCTCGATCATCAAGAGCTATGTGGGCGCCCGCCGGACCTATTTGATGTCGCAGCTGGCGGCCGTCAACGTCCCCTTCCGCGTCACCCTGAATGGCGGCGCCGATTTCGCGACCAACCGAAACCTCGTCCGGCTCAGCGGGAACGCGCCGCTGAGCGTGGCCGCCATCGCTGTGGGCGGCGTCCCCCAGCGCGTCCGCTGGGATTCGGTCAGCCAATGGAGCTGCACGGCGGCCTTGGCCCCCGGGGACAACGAGCTTCGAGTCGAGGGTCTCGATAACCATGGGGAGCCGATCCGCGACGCCAGCGCCACCATCCATATCACCTTCACCGGCACGGCCGCACCACCCGAAGAGTGCCTGGCGATCAGCGAAATCATGTATCGCCCCCCGATCGAGGGGGCGGGATTTGTCGAGATCCACAATGCATCGAGCGACACGGCTTTCGACATGTCTGGCTATCGGCTCGAGGGTGTCGATTTTGATGTTCCACCCGGAGTGGTGATCGAGCCTGGGCAATCGCTGGTCGTGGCTGAAGATCGCGTGGCATGCGGCTACGCCTATGGCTGGGACAAGGATGTGATGGGCCAGTACGCCGGCCGGCTGCAGCCCGATGGAGAAACGCTCACCCTCCTGCGCCCCGGCACCTCGGCGGACCAGGTCATCGACCGGGTCCGATACGAGAGCAGCCCGCCCTGGCCAGCCAGCGCCAACGGCCAGGGTGCTTCGCTCCAGGCCATCGACTTGTCGCGCGACAATAGCCGCGTCAGCAACTGGTCCAATGGCTCCGGTCCGCCCACCCCCGGCGCCCCCAACTCGAATCGGATGCCCCTGCCTCCGTATCCGCCGCTTTGGCTCAATGAAGTCTTCCCGCACATCGAGAAAGGCGTCCCGGATTCCCAAGGCGAACTCGAGCCTTGGATCGAACTGTTCAACGCCGGAAGGACTGCCATCCCGCTGCACGGTTTTTACCTGAGCGACAGCTACAGCAACCTGATTTCCTGGGCCTTTCCGTCTCATGCGGTCATCCAGCCCGGCCAGTTCCTGGTCGTCATCGCCGACGGCGAACCTGCCAACGGCAGCCCGGACGAACTCCATGCCGGATTCCGGCTCGATGCCGCGAGCGGGACGGTGGTTTTAGCCCGGGCGATGGACGAGACAGCCCAGGTCATCGATTACCTGAACTTTGGGGGTTTGGCCGCCGGGCATTCCTATGGGGATCTGCCCGATGGCCAGCCGTTTGATCGAAAGGCGATTTCCAGCCCTACGCCGGGCATCGGCAACACCAACACGGTCTGGCCTGCCCTGCTCATCCACGAGTGGATGGCCGACAATGCCGGATCAATCCGCGATCCCGCCGACGCCAAGACCCAGGATTGGTTCGAGATCCACAACCCCACAGGCCAAACCGTCGACCTGGAAGGATGGTATTTGTCCGACTCGCTCGTTCGCCCTCTGGAATTCAGAGCTCCGGAGGGTTATCGAATCCCCGCTCACGGGTATTTGTTGTGCTGGGCGGACGGCGAACCAGAGCAGAACATCCCGCATCGCCCCGATCTGCATGTAAGCTTCAAGCTGGATAAGGAAGGCGAAGCGATCGTGCTCAGCGCACCTGATGGCACACGGATCGATGCCGTCGAGTTTGGCCCGCAGGCTCCCGACATCTCCGAAGGCCGCGTGCCGACCGATAGCCGGTCGATTTCCATCCTTGCATCGGGCACTCCTCGCGCATCCAATTCCTCTCCCCCACCACCGCCGGCTTTTCTGGAATGCACAGCCAAGGACTCCCGTGTCCTGCTGACTCTCGAAACCATACCCAATTTCAATTACGCCATCGAATATCAGGACCGGCTCGGCTCGCTCCAGTGGTTGCCACTGTGGCAGGCCGAGGGTGTGCATGGCACGACTATCGTCATCCAGGATGTCGTGCCCACTAACGAAAACCGGTTTTACAGGGCGTGGCGAATCCCATGAGCGACTCATGGAAACCCAGGTTCCGGTCTGAAAAAACACAAGATATTAGAAAACAACATATTACAATATCTGATCAAGGATCGAATCGGCCCAGAATCGGAACGTGGAATTTGCACAGAAATAATCTTGCAGTCGATCACATATGGGATATGGTATGTGGTATGTTGCCTAACGGTTGATTGTTTAACTTGTTCGATCAGATCTTATGCAAAGCTCGAATCGCCTCTCCCGAATGACCGTTGCGTTCCTCGCTGCTGCCCTGATCAGCTCGATCGGGATTGGCAGATCCGATATCACCGATGGATTGGCGGCTCATTGGACTTTTGACGGCAACGATATCGCCGGAAAACAGGTGATCGATGTATCTCCTGCTGGACAGTTTCCTGGGACGATATCCGGGAATGTGCAGCCGGCAGCCGGCATCATCGGCGGGGCGCTGCACTTCGGCGGCACTGCCGTGCGGGCCGACAATATCGATTTCGGCAACGTGCTCAATCCGGGCTCGAACAGCTTTTCGGTCTCGCTTTGGTTCAAGCCGGACGTCGTGGCGGGAGCGCCGAATCTGGATGCCTACCTGCTGACCAAGGGAAACCAGGGATCGTCGGGCATCGGCTGGAGCCTCTGGTACAAGAGAACGGGCGAGATGATCGTGCGGGCCTATGACGGCAGCGGTTCAGCCAATCGCGCCAGCCAGCAGAAACCCGGTTCCGTCACCACCGATTGGCATCATGCGGTCATGGTGATCGATCGCGAGGCGGGCACCATCCGGGGTTACCTGGACGGCAGCAATGATGGATTCGTGGCGGGGGGCGGAGGGGGAGTGGTGGACACGTTCAAGCCGGGAACCAGCATCAGCATTGATGCGACTCTGAAGGCGGGGGTTCCGCATGGTCTGACGAGCTGCGAATACGCCGGACTCCTGGATGACATTGGCATTTGGCAGCGCGCATTGACGCCGGAGGAGATCGCGACGATCTACCTCCATGGCGTGGGAGGCACGAATCTCACGGGGCACATGCCGATTCTGAGCCTGGGCAGCTTGACGCCGGCAGACGGATCCCTCTATCTGCCTGCGGACACGGCGATCAGCTTTAACATCACATCCAAGCACGGGGTGGATCCGGAAGGTATCCAACTGCTCCTCAACGGGATCGATCGTTCGGCGGATATCCAACGGGCGGGCGATGTCTACTTCCAAACCGTGACGCTGTCCCCCCTCCAGGCCAACACCGAATACGAAGTGAGCATCGCGGTCACCGACCGGCAAACGAATCAAGTGCTGCGCAGCCTTCACTTCAACACATTCAGCCAGGGGGTGCGGTTCATCGAGGCGGAGGATTACAATTTCGATGGCGGGCAGTTCATCGACTATCCGTCCATTCCCACGCAGATGCCGGCGCCCGACAGCTATCTGGACCGTATGGGCGTGCCGGGCATCGACTATTGGCAGCTGAACACGCCCGGCGCCGGCCAGGACCTGTACCGTCTGGGCGACGGGGTGGGCACGAGCGAGACGACGGACGCCCTGCGCCAGAACTACCTGGATGCCCAGGCTTTGGATCCCGGGGTGAGCGATTACGAGGTCCGGCTGTTTGCGGACGGCGAGTGGCTCAACTACACCCGCACGTTTGGGGCGGCGACCTATGGCGTGTTTGGGCGGATGGCCAACAGTGGCGCAGCCCCGCTCCTGGTTCAAGTCGACCTGGTCACCAATGGCGGGGCCGCCCCGAGCCAGTTGCTGTCGCCCGTCGGATACATCCGCGTGCCGGCCGGTTCTCCCTACAACCTGTTCCCGCTGACGGATATCTTTGGAAATCCGGTCGCCTTGAGGCTCGATGGGCAGCAGACCCTGCGCCTGAGCGCGCTATCGGGCTGCTCGGGGCTGAGGGCGAATTATCTAGTCCTGGTCCCCTCGGCGGATGCGTCCCCGCAGGCGCCCTATATCAGCGCGGCGTCCCCGGCCCCCGATTCGGACGATTCGACTCCTACGCCCACCATCCAGGTCGTCCTTCGCGAAAGCGACACCCAGGTCGTGCAGGGCAGCATTCAACTGCGGCTGGACGGCGCCGAGGTCATCCCCGCCATCAGCACATCCTCGGGGACCGTGACGCTGAGCTGTCCAGTGGCCCAAGCGCTGGCATTGGGCCGCCATTCGCTGGCGCTGTCTTTCAGCGACAACGCGACGCCGGCCAACGTCTTCTCCAACCGATGGGAGTTCGTCGTGGCCAACCTGGCGACGCCGGGTTTCTGGCAATTCAACGAAAAGGCGGCCGGCGAAATAGCCGATGCCACCCCGGGATCGCTGATGGATGAGAGCGGCAATGCCCGGCATGGGACCGCGCACGGCGTGCTGCCGTATGTGCCGGGCAGCCCCCAATTCGGCGGATCCACGGCGCTGCGGTTTGACCTGAGCACGAACACGTTTGTATCGATCCCGGATCCGACGGGCTTCTATGATTTCGCGAGCGACCAGAGCTTCACCGTTGAGGCGGTGTTCCGGCCCCGGTCGCTGGGCGAGGGAGACGGCGGGTCCATCATCGCCAAGCAGAGCGGCAGCGGCGAGTGGTTCATCCGGTTTGGAACGGGGGACCTGCTCCAGTTTTTCGTGAAAGCCGGCGCCGGATCGGCGCGCCTGACCGGAACCACCCCGGTGGTCTACGGTTTTTGGCATCATGTCGCCGCCGTATTCGACGCGGAGAACGACCAGATCCGGCTCTACCTGGACTACCAGATGGACGGTCTGCCGGCGGATGTGAGCGCAGTCCAGGGTCTGATTGGCAACGGGCTGGACCTCTTCATCGGCAAGTTCCAAGCCAATAGCCGAAACTTCGACGGCGATATCGACGCCATTCGGATCAGCCGCGGAGCGCTCGAGCCCGGCCAGTTCATCCAGAACGTGCAGCCATTCACCCCGGAGATCAGCACCGCGACTCCTGCGAGCGGGCAGACGGTGCTGTCGAGCCAGCCCATTCAAATCACGCTTCTGAACCGGGATACCCAGGTGGCCGCCGGCACGATCGGGCTCAGACTGAACCAAGCGGACATCACGCCAGGCCTGACGATCGCCGAGCTGACCAATGGCCTCTTTCTGGAATACGCGTCGCCCGTCCCCTACCAGCTCGGGACCAATTATCTGGAATTGGTGTTCCAGGACAACGCATCCCCGGCGCACCTCATCACCAATCAATGGTCGTTCCAGATCATCCCCCAACCGCAGGGCCACACTCCCGAGGT
Organism: uncultured Verrucomicrobiota bacterium; assembly: GCA_964458325.1. Lineage (GTDB taxonomy): Bacteria > Verrucomicrobiota > Verrucomicrobiia > Limisphaerales > UBA1319 > JAGMXM01. The sequence goes on along the minus strand of CAYWIM010000012.1, from coordinate 53,062 downwards.
CTTCCAGGACGCGGTCATGCGGGTGACGTTTGACTTCAACACGATCGACAGCACAGCCGGCTCGGTCACGGCGCCTGTGTACGAATCCAGCATCGACTACACCACCAGCCTGCCGCAAATGGCCAACAGCTCCGGCACAGCCGCGGTGTTCAATGGGATCGACAGCGTCATCGACTACGGCCTGGGCGCCAACAACGAGCTCAAGATCGAATCCGCCTTCACCTATCACGCGCGGGTGCGGTTCGACGCCACCCCGTTCGCGGGGAGCACGGAGCAGTGGATCATGGGCCGGTGGGACAGCGATGCGCTGGGCACCTCGCGGGTCACGATGATGAGCCTGCTGGGGGGGCCGCGCCGGATCCAGGGCGCCGCGGGCAGCGCCGCTGTCAACGGAGGGTGGTTCGGCGCCACGTCTATCAGCGCCATATCGCCCGGGGTGTTCTACGACGTGTTTGTCCGGTTCAATCCGGGCGTTGCGGTTTCCCTGGACATTTACAGTGCCGAGACCGGGTTGCGCGTGGGCCAGCCGGCGGTGGCGCCTGTGACAGCCACCGCGCTGTTAGACTCGACCATCCCGTTCGAGGTGGGCAACCGGGTGCCTCCCCATTCGGTGCCGATGTCCGGTCTGATGGAGCAGATCAATGTCTGGACGCGCGTCCTGACCGAGCTCGAGATGCTCTTGATCGCCAACGGACCCGGCGCGCATGAGGTCCCCGGGCCGCGCATCACCCGGCTGCAGTGGATCGACCCGGGCTCGCTCGAGCTGGCATTCGAGTCGGAGGCCTCCGATCGGCCTCACCGCCTCGAGCAATGCGATGATTGGGGCTTGAGGAACTGGACGCCTGTCACGGGCGTTACCTACACCCCGCCCGCGGGCGGCCGGATCGTTGCCTCGTTCCCCGCGTCGGCCGGCAACGCCCGCTTCTACCGGGTGGTCCGCGAGTGAGGAGCTCCGCCCCTCGAATGGAGCATCGCAATCGGATCGCATGGCCGAGACCCGGTGCAAGAAATCATCCATGAACACACACCCAACAACGCCCGATCCAAGGCGTCGACAGCCGTCGAGCCCTGGCCCGAAGGGCTTCACCTTGATCGAGCTGCTGGTTGTCATCGCCATCATCGCCATTTTGGCGGGCATGCTGCTGCCTGCCTTGAGCAGGGCCAAGACCAAGGCGCAAGGCATTCACTGCATGAACAACACGCGCCAGCTGATGCTGGCGGTGATGGTGTATGCGGACGACAACCAGGATCGGCTTCCCGACAATTCCCGGGGAGGGGCGGTGCGGGGTTGGGTGGACGGAACGCTGGACTTTAATGGATCGAACACCGATAATACAAATTTGCTGTTAGTCGTGAATGGCCAGTTGGGACCCTATGTGAAGAATCCGGCGACATTCAGGTGTCCGGCGGATCGAAGCGCGGTGACGATCGGCGGAGCTCGGCATCCGCGCGTACGGAGCGTCTCGATGAACAACTGGGTCGGCGGCAATCCCGGCCATGCCCCCTACAACACCGGCTTCCGCGAATACCCCAAGTTCGCCTCGATGACCCGCCCTCCCCCCAGCATGCTCTGGGTGTTCATCGACGAGCGAGAGGACAGCATCAACGATGGCTGGTTTGGGGTGGACATGACCGGTTATCAAACCCGCCCGCGCAACTACCTGTTCTGCGATTACCCCGCCAGCTACCACAATGGCGCGGCGGGACTCGCGTTCGCCGACGGCCATTCGGAGATTCACAAGTGGCTCGATCCGCGGACGAAGCCGGCCCTGCAGCCGGGAGTCGGGATCCCTTTGAAGGTGCCGTCGCCCAACAATGTGGACATCGCATGGTTCCACGAGCGCAGTTCGGCGCCCATCGAGTGAGTGGCAAAGCAGATCGTATGCAAATCAACAATACCAACGCGGCAGTCCTCGATGAGCCCGGCGCATTCTTCGGCCGGAAGGATCTCGTCAGCCAGGTCACGGACTGGATCCGCGAGCAGATTCTATCCGGGGCATTTGGCGTGGGGCGCGAGTTGCCTTCCGAGGGATCCCTGGCCACCCAGCTGGGCGTGTCGCGCAATGTGATGCGGGAAAGCATGCGGAACCTGCGCATGCAGGGCCTGATCGAAATCAGCCAGGGGCGCCGGCCGCGCGTCAAGCCGGCGGACCCGATTGCGGTGACCAACACCCTGGAAGCGCTCCTGCGGCGATCCAACAATTCCTTCCTTCATCTGATGCAGGTCCGCGTTCCGCTGGAAGTGGAGATTGCCGCCCTGGCCGCCCAGCATGTCACTCCGGATGACCTGACTCGTCTGGCCGCCCTGATCGAAGATCTGAAGGCGAACCGGGGTCTCGAGGAGTGGATCGATGCCGATGTCGCCTTCCACCAGCTCCTGGCCAAAGCGACCGGCAACCCCATCTTCCTGCTCATCATGGACTCGATCCGGTCCTTGCTCCGCAAGTTCCAGGAAAACACGTATCGCCACGTCGACACGAGCCACGCCGTTCTGGGCCACACTAATATCTTGCGAGCCATCCAGCGACAGGATTCGCAGGGGGCGCGCACCGCCATGCTCAACCATCTCCAAGATGCATTTCATGACCTCTCCAACCAAACCCGGGCCGCGTGATCCCGGAAATCGGCAGGATTTCCTGCCGTCCAACCCCCCGCAACTCCTCCCGGATCCCGCATTCGGCGCCCCGGACGCCAGCGGGTCCTCCCTGGGAGAGCGCCTCTACCGCTCAGCGGTCATGGCGGTGCTGGTCATCGACCGCGTCGAGGACGCCGTCCCATTGGCGCGGGCGCTGATCGACGGCGGGATTGATTGCATGGAGCTGACCTTGCGCACGCCTGCCGCGCTCGAGGCCCTGGCGGCAATCCGCCGCGAAGCGCCCCAGATGCTGGCCGGCGTCGGAACGATCCTCACCCCCGCCCAGGTCGAGCAGGCCCAGGAGGCAGGGGCCGAATACGGCTTGGCCCCGGGATTGAATCCGCGCGTAGTCCAGGCGGCCCAAGCCCGGGGGCTGCCCTTCGCCCCTGGCGTCGCCACGCCCTCGGAGCTGGAATCGGCGTTGGAGCTCGGATGCCGCCTGCTCAAATTCTTTCCAGCCGAACCGTGCGGGGGGCTGCCGTTTCTGGATGCCATGGCCGGCCCCTATGCCCATCTGGACTGCCGGTTCATCCCGCTGGGCGGCATCACGGCCGACCAGATCAAGACCTACCTCCAACACCCGCTCATCTGGATGATCGGCGGATCATGGATCGCACCGCGCCGCCTGATCCAGGAGCGGAACTGGCAAGCCATCACCACCCGGGCCGCCGAAGCACGCCGACTGGCCATCGAGATTCGAAATTCGCATCATGTCCAATAAAGTCGTTACGTTCGGCGAAATCATGGGACGCCTGACGCCGGGCGGCGGCCTGCGGCTGGCCCAGGCCTGCCCCGGCGCATTTCAGCTCGCTCCGGCGGGATCCGAGGTGAACGTGGCCGTTTCCATCGCATTGCTCGGCGGCCAGACGGCGTTCGTGTCCGCCCTCCCCGACCATGCGGTCGCGCGCGCGTTTGTCGCGAACATCCGTGGACTGGGGGTTGACACGTCGCACGTTCTCCTGGCCGATTCGGGCCGTCTGGGCATGTTCTTCTGCGAGCCGGGCGTGAACCAGCGCCCCAGCAAAGTAATCTACGACCGGGAAGGATCGGCCTTCAGCGCCATTCCCGGAGATCGGTATCCGTGGGAATCCATCTTCGAGCATGCCAAGTGGTTTCACGTCTCGGGCATCACGCCAGCGCTTTCACGGGTCGCCAGCCGGGCTGCCATCGATGCCGCCCGCACCGCCCAGGAGCGCGGGCTGACCGTTTCCTGCGACCTGAATTTCCGCAAGCAGTTGTGGAAGTGGGATCCGGAGCTGCCGCCCCGCCGTCTGGCCGAGAACACAATGCGCGAGCTGCTGGCGTCGGCGGACGTGCTCATCGGCAACGAGCAGGACGCCGAGGATGTGCTCGGGATTCACGTTCCCCGGCTAGATGCGCCTCAGGAGGCGGAGCCGGCCGATGCCTACCGCGAGGTGGCCGCTGAAATCAGCCGGCAGTTCCCCCGGCTTTCGAAAGTGGCGATCACACTGCGCGAAAGCATTTCCGCCTCGCACAATCGCTGGGGGGGCATGCTCTACGATTGCGCGGCGCGACAGGCCCATTTCGCCCCATGGAAGATCGGCGCCTATCGCCCGTACCCCATCATGCCCATCGTGGACCGCGTGGGCGCGGGAGATGCCTTCGCCGCCGGATTGATCTTCGCCCTGCTAACCCCCGAGCTGCAGGCGCCGCCCGTGGCTCTTTCGTTCGCGGTCGCCGCATCCTGCCTGGCGCACTCCATCGTCGGCGATTTCAATTTCTCCACCCGCGACGAGGTCGAGGCCTTGATGAACGGGTCCGAGTCCGGCCGGATTCAGAGGTGACCTCCAGCCGCCAGGATGACCCCCATGGATCCATCGATGCCTCATCCGCTGCGCCGGCTGTGGAACGGGCTTCTGATGGTCGGCCCCGGCCTGTTTTGCATCGGTTACACCATCGGAACGGGGAGCGTGACGACCATGGCCGTCGCCGGTTCCCGGTTCGGCACCCGGCTGCTCTGGGTGCTCGCCCTGAGCTGCCTGTTTTCGTGGGTGTTGATGGAAGCCTATGGCCGCTATGGGGTTGTCACCGGCCGCACTGCCATCCATAGCTTCCGGCACGAGATCCGGCATGGGAAATGGCTGGCCCTGGGGAGCATGCTGCTGCTCATCACCGGCCAATGGTTCTGCCTCTCCGGCATCGTCGGGCTCTCGGCAAACGCCATCTACGAAGTCGTCCGCCTCGCCATGCCCGAGCTCGACCCAAGCAGCTATTGGGCGGTGCTGGGGATCGCGATCTTCATCATCGGCGTTGTGCTAGCGATGCTCTGGATCGGGAACTACAGCTGGTTCGAGAAGATCCTCGTCGTCTTTGTGACCCTGATGGGGCTGAGTTTTCTGGTGTCGATGTTCATCGTCCTGCCCTCGCCCCTCGAAATTGCCGGCGGCCTCGTGCCCGGCCTCCCGGCCGCGGAGGGATCGAAGCTGATCGCCGCGGCTTTCGTCGGCACCACCATGGCGGCGCCCACCTTCGTCGTTCGCCCCTTGCTGATGAAGGGGAAGGGATGGACTCGAGAGCATGTCCGGCATCAGAGCCGCGACAGCCTGGTTTCCGCCCTGCTGATGTTCGTCATCAGCGGCGCGATCATGGTCTGTGCGACCGGCGCGCTGTTTCATTCCGGCAAGACCATCGCCAAAGTCCTCGACATGGTCTCGATCTTGGAGCCGGTGGCCGGCAAGTTCGCCGTGGCCCTTTTTCTCACCGGCACGCTGAGCGCGGGGCTTTCTTCGATCTTCCCCATCGCGATGGTGGCCCCGCTGCTCGTCGCGGACTACCAGGCTGGCGTGCTCGACACGCGCTCCCGCCGGTTTCGCGCGCTGGCGGCGGTGGCGGGCGCGCTGGGGCTCACGGTCCCCGTGCTCGGCGCCAATCCCATCCTCGCGCAGGTCGCCACGCAGGTGGCTCAAGTCTTCGCTCTGCCGCCCATTATTGCGGGCATCTTCCTCCTGGTCAACCGGCGCTCTCTGATGGGCCTCCACAAGGCTGGCTGGGCGCTGAACGCGGGGATCATCGCCGCTTTCGGGTTCTCGCTGCTGAGCGTGGGAACCACCCTGTGGGCGGTGTGGGAGAAGATCCAGGGCGCCCCCCAATGAAACCCATCCAGCTTATGAAACCACACGGACTGATCGCGGCGGCATTCGCCATTGCCGCCGCCCATGCGCTGGGCGTCGGTGCAGACCGCCCCGCACCGCCGATGTATTCCGGACCTCCCCGGGCCGAATACGCGACCACCCAGCGCGCCTTTCAGGGCATCCCCAGCCTGGCTGTCACCCCTCGGGGCCGCCTGTGGGCCACCTGGTATGCCGGCGTCACGCCCGGCGAGGATCACAATAATTACGTTGTGCTCAGCACCAGCGGCGACCAAGGCAAGACGTGGAAGGAGGTGCTGGTCGCCGATCCCGACGGGAGCGGGCCGGCACGCGCCTTCGATCCCGAAATCTGGCTCGGGCCCGACGGCAAGCTGCGCTGGTATTGGGCAAGCCGGATATCGGATGTCAAGACCGACCGCCTCTGGATGCGGGAGACGGCCGAGATCGAGTCCGAAAACGCGGCGTGGGCCCCGCCGGCGCATGTCGCCAACGGAGTCATGATGTGCAAGCCCATCGTTCTGTCGACCGGCGAATGGGTGCTGCCGGTCTGCACATGGTTCTCCGAGCAAAGCTCGAAGATGGTCGTCTCCTCCGACGCTGGAAAAACCTGGTCGATCCGGGGCGGATGCACCGTGCCGCCCGCAGCGCGCACCTTTGACGAGCACATGTTCATCGAACGCACCAACGGCGACATCTGGCTCCTGGCCCGCACCAAATACGGCATCGGCGAGAGCGTCTCCAAAGACCGCGGCGCGACCTGGCCGGACCTGGCGCCCTCGGGCATCCCTCATCCGTCGGCCCGGTTCTTCGTCCGCCGCCTGGCCTCCGGCAATCTCCTGCTGGTCAAGCACGGCCCCCTCGACCGCCAGACCGGCCGATCGCATCTGATGGCCTTCGTCTCCCGAGACGACGGCCGCCGATGGCAGGGGGGGCTGCTGCTCGACGAGCGCTCCGGCGTCTCCTACCCGGACGGGCAGCAGGATTCGGATGGCCTGATTCGAATCATCTATGACTTTAGCCGCACGGGCGACCGGCAGATCCTGATCGCCTCGTTTCGGGAAGAGGATGCCGCCGCCGGCAAAGAGATCACCGGCGCGGTGCGGTTGCGCCAGCTCGTCAGCCAGGGCTCCGGGGGGCGCCAGGCGCCCCGACCCGCCCCCGATGCCAACGCCGACGGCGCACCGCTCCGGACCCGGCCCCGCGGCGCGATCGAGGGCGCAGGCGCACAGCCGCGACCCTTCGCCGCAGGCGAGAAGCTCTTCCAGGACCGCCAGTACACCCTCGCCGAATGCCCTGAGCCGCTGGCCAGCGCCGCGTTCCTCCCCATCCCCATGGACGGCAAGAAGGAGCTTCGTTGCCGCCGGGCCGGCCTCGTCTATTTTCTGACACCAGCGCCTGCCCGCAACAAAGATAGCGCTGCCCACACCCTGGTTTCTCAGGGGTTCCGGAAAGTGCGCCAGCCCGAAGTCCGCCTGTTCGATCCGGCCAATCCCGCCAACTTCTGCACCCTCTACCAAAAGGAGTGCGCCGAGGGCGAGACGATCGCGGTGGGGAAATGGGCGGTCCCGTTGTTCTTTCCATGAACCGCCCGGTGAGGGCACCGGGCCTACACAGTGTAGCAGGCCGGGTCCCCTGCCTGCCGCGGCGGCGCAGGCAGGCCCGACCCGGCGTGAGCGGTTCATAGGCGTCGAGCATGGCCGACAGGCCAAGACAACTTTCCTTGAGCGGGCCCGGCGATCGGGCTGCCGGCCTCCGCCTCCGGCGTCAGCCTCCCGACTGCCACCCTCGCAACACTTCGGGCTCGGCAATGGTTCTTGCCGCGGGCGAAGGCTGAGCCCAATCGACTTCGCCGAAGCGGAGGTGTCCGCCAGCGTGGATGCCCGCCAGCAAGGACCGCGTCCCTTGATCGCGCACCACCTCGACGCATCCGCCCTCCGCCCAGAAACGCCAGATCGGTTCCCGGCTGAACGCATCGATGCGATCGCTGGCTGCAGCCCAAGTGCCTGGGCCCATGCCACGGATTGAAGCCTGGAAGATCAGGATGTAGCGCCCCTCGCGGAATGAGAGATTCGGGGACTCGAAGCTGCCCTGGGGATGGCCGCCCCACAGACGCGCCTCGTAGCCGGATGCGGGCCCCACGAGAATCGGGCCGTGGTCTCTCCACCTCTTGAAATCGGCGGTGCTGGCCAGCGCGATGCAGGTGGCGCCCTCCCGGGTGTTGGCGGTGTAAGGCATCCAGACCCGACCCCGGTGGCGGAACAGGTCGGGATCCCTGCAGCTGCAGATGTCGTCCTCGCGCCAGTATGCCCATGCGGCCCCTTTGCACGGGGAGATCGGATTGATCTCCCTCCGATTCCAGGTGAACAGGTCTTGGCTCGAGGCCAAGCCGATGTTCTGCGAGAGGTGCCGGTTCAATCCCGTGTACGCCATGATGAACTCACCACCGTCGCGCAGGATCACCGGCGCCCACAGATGCGCCTCTTCCCATGTGCCCGGCCGGACCACCAACGCCGGATCGTGCACTTCCCATTCGAAGAAATCGGCCGTCGAGGCATGGCCGAAATAAATTTCGTGCCCGGGAAAGAACGGAGTCCCTTCCTGCAGGCGGCGCTCGATGTAGAAAAAGTGATCTCTCCCATCGTGCCGCGCCGTGCCGAAATCCGCCAGGCTGCCCCCGACGGGACGAAAGCCCTTGCCGAGGATGTCGATGGGCGGATGCCGGTAATGCTCGAATCGCATCCGTTTCAGATCCCTCTCGAAATCCATGATCGTCGAGCCGCGCGCCGGCGCCGCGGGCGAACCGGTCTGGGCCCAGGCCGCCGGGGCGGCCGCGGCGGTGGCGAGCGCGACGCCCGCGCGGCGCAGAAACTCGCGGCGGGTCGGCGGCAGGGACGATCGGAAGGGATCGAAGTCAATCATGGATCCATTCGAATGACACGTTCCGCGGCCAGAGTCAACGGCTCGCGGCTGCCGGGCGGCGGCCGGCGATCCGGACCACACCCTCATTACCGAATTCAGCCGCGGCTCGATAGGCCGAAGGGGTCACGCCCGTCTTCTTGCCAAACAGACGGTCCAGCTCCCGCGAGGAATCGAACCCCGCCGCCTCGGCGATCCGCGTGATCGACCAGTCGGTCGTCCGCAGCAGCCGCTGCACGTGCTGGATCCGAACCCGGATGATTTCATCCTTCGCCGAGGCGCCAACCGCCTTGCGGAAACGGGCGCCGAAGCTGCTGCGCGACATCGGGACCTGCCGCAGAACCTCCTCCACTCGAAGCGGCCGGGTGGCGGCATTCTTCCGAATGAACCGCACCGCGCGCGAAATCAGCTCGTCCTGAATCCCCAGGTAGTCGGACGATTCCCGCGGAGTCAGTCCCTTGGTGCCAATCCGCGTCACCGGCGGCGGCTGAAACCCGGGCTGCCGCATCATCGCATCGAGGATCGACGCCGCCCGAAAGCCCACCTCGTAAAAATCCGTTTCGATGCTGGTCAGGGGCGGATCGGTCGATTCGCAGATCACCCGGTCATTCCAAAAGCCGATGACCGCCAGATCCCGCGGACACGCCAATCCGATTTCCTGGCCCGAGTTCATCAGCACCGATGCCGTGATATCGTTGTTTGCCAGGATCCCGACCGGCGTTTCCAGCCTCGCCAGCCGCTGCTTGAAAAACTCCGCCGCCTGCCACCATGCCTTCTCCCCCCAGATGGCCACCTCGCCAATCTCGTCCGCCGTCCACTCGCACAGGATGCAGGAAGAACCTCGTGCCTGGACTTGCCGCTGGAAGGCCAGCGCCCGCTCGTGCGACGGCGGAAAGACCCGAGGGCCAAAGTAGGCGAGCCTCTCCAGCCCAAGACCCGTCAGATGCGCCGCAGCTGTCGCGGCAATCTCCTCGTCATCCCAGAAAACCTCCGGCACCCCAGGATACCGGTCATGCCAGCCGGTCGCGTTGACCACGGGGATGCGATGCTGCCGAAAATAGAAGCTGTCGAAGACCTGGCTCTCCCCCCCTAGCAGAATCACCCCGTCCCCGCGCCAATGGCGATCCAGACGGGCTGGCCGCTGGCCGAAGTGCAAATCGCTGTCAACCTCCAGTGTCCAGTGCCCCTGCTGCCGCGAATAATCGGCGATCCCATGCAGAATCTCCATCGTATAGGCCAGGCCGGACCGCAAAGACACAGCGACTTCAAGCGGGCGTTCTTGCACGGGCATCACGGGTCCAATTTTGAATGGGATCCGTCAATAATGCAACTAAAATGTGGTCGTAATGCTATTGCCGAAACCCGGTTTTCGCCCTAAAAATAGATTCAGAATAATCTTGTAAGGCCGAACTTATGGGATATGGTATGGCGCACAACTCATGACGCAACTTGTCGTTCACATAATCGCTCTTCAAACGAATGCCCTTGGCAATATTCGCATGACCAAATGGTTCCAACCAATGCTAACCCCACACGCATTATGAAAATCAAATCATATTCCGTCGCCTTATTATCCCGCGGCGCCCTCGCCGTATTTGTCTTCCTCCTGTCGTCCATGCCGGATGTCTTCGGCCGCGATATTCGCGAGGACGCGGTATTGCGGGTGACATTTGACGGGAATAGCGCGATCGATCGCAGCACCGGCAACGTGTCGGCGCCGACGGTGGAGAACAACCTCGTCTACACGACAGCGCTGCCAGCAATGGCCAACAGCACGGGCAATGCGGCGGTGTTCGACGGGACCAACTCGATGATCTCCTACGATCTGGGAGCGGCCGAAGAGTTGAACATCACGGGGGCGCTGACATATCACATTCGGGTCAAGCACGACGCGGCGGCGATAGCACTGGGCAGGCCGGAGCAGTGGTTGATGGGGCGGTTCAGCGGCCCCGGCGGTTCGGCAGCCGTGCGGACGAGCCAGTTGACGACGTCGGCGGCCAGCGCGGGGGCAACGACCATCACGGTGCAGGCGCATTTGGCGGCCAACGGGGCGTGGTTTGCCTCGCCGAGCCGGGCAGGTTTGACGCCGGGGGTGTTTCACGACGTGGTGGTGCGGTTCGATCCGGGGGTGGCGGTGACGCTGACAGTGTATAACGCGGAGACCGGTCAGATGGTGGGCACTCCGACGGTGGTGAACACGACGACCAAGAGTCTGACGGTGGGGATGTCGCCCTTCGAGGTGGGGAGGCGATCGACATCGCCGATGCCGGTGAACGGGGTGATCGAGCAGGTCAACGTGTGGAACCGGGCGCTGGGTGATGACGAGGTCAAGGCGATCTCGACCGACGATGGGTTTGTGCAATTGAGCTGGACGCTGGACTTGATCAAGGATCTGCAACCGGCCAACAACGCCATGTACTTGCCCGGGAGCACGCCGATCCAGTTCAAGGTCGAGTCGCCAGTCGGAGTTAATCCGGACGGGATTCGTCTCGAGCTGAACGGGGTTGATCGGTCGGCGGACCTGCAGATCACCGGCACGGCCAACGCGCGGGATGTGCTCTTCAACCAGCTCGCCGCCAACCAGGAATACGTGGCGCGCATCGTGGTGGCGGACATCCAGGGGCATGCAAAGACCAATTCGATCAGCTTCAATACCTTCAGTGAAGGCATGGTGTTCATCGAGGCGGAGGACTACAACTTCGAGAGCGGCCAGTACATCAACAACCCAGAGCTTTCGAGCATCCCGGGGCCGAACAATTACCTGGATAAAATGAGCGTGGAGGGGATCGACACCCATACCAACAAAGTGCCGACCAAGACGGATTATCGGATCGGGGACGGGGTGGGAACCAGCTATGCCGACGACCTCCCGCTGCGGCAGAACTACGTCGATGCCAAGGCGCTGGACGCCGGCGTCGAGGATTACTACGTCGGCTGGATGGACAACGGCCAATGGATGAACTACACGCGCTCGTTCCCGGCCAACCGGTATCGGGTCTATGCGCGGCTGGCCAACAGCACTGTGGTGCCCTACGTGATTCAACTCGAGAAAGTCCTGAGCTCGCCGGCGCAGCCTGGCCAGAACACCTTTGTGATCGGACGGTTCCAAGGGGGCAATACGGGTGGAGCACAGACCTATGCGCTGGTGCCGCTGGCGGATGCTACCGGAGCGCCGATCGTCCTCAATCTGAGCGGAGTGCAGACGTTGCGGTTCCGGACGGTGTCGGGCGCCGCGAACGTCAATGCCAACTACCTCGTGCTCATACCGGCGACGGAGGCGGCCGCGCCGTTCGTGGTGAGCTCGATCCAGCCCGGTCCGGGCCAGGTCGACGTGAAAGCAACAGCCGCCTTGGACGTGAGCATCTTCACCCAGGAGACCCAGGTGGTCCAGAGCAGCCTTCATTTGCTGCTCAACGGGCAGGATGTGACCAGCGCGGCGCAGGTGACGGTGGTGCCCTCGGGAGTGACGGTTCATTATCAGCCGCCCTCGATGGCGCAGCAGTCGGTCCAGACGGCGACGCTGATGTTCCAGGACAACGCGACCCCCGCCAATGTGTATTCGAATCAGTGGCAGTTCACCGTGGCGCGGATCCCGACGGGCAACACGCCCGAGGTGTTCCAGGACGCGGTCTTCCGAGTGACGTTTGACAACGACAGCGCTGATGACGTCACGACCGGCAACGTGTCGGTGCCAACGGTCGCCAACGACATCACCTACACCTCGAGCCTGCCGCCAATGGCCAACAAGACCAGCCGTGCCGCCGTGTTCAACGGGGCGACGTCCTGGATCTCCTACGGATTGGGCGCCAACAACGAGCTCAAGATCGAATCCGCCCTCACCTATTACGGTCGGATCAAATACAACCCAGCCGGCCTGGCCGTCAACGCGCGCGAGCAGTATCTCATGGGGCGGTTCCGCACCAGCGCCAGCGAGACGAGCACGCGCGTCAGTTTCATCACCATGTTCGGCACGGGCTACGGCGGCAACACGCTGTATCCGCAGTTGACCGGCGGTTTCTCGGGCGACGGCGCCAATTGGACGGGCCCGCGGAGCGGGCAGCTGGAAGGCGGCGTGTTTTACGACCTCGTCCTGCGGTTTGACCCGGTCGCCAAGCTGGTCCGGCAGGACGTGTTCAACGCCGAGACGGGATCGCGCGTGGGCCAGTCCATGGTCTCGTCGATCACTTTCACCAACCTCAAGGACGCGCTGTCGCCCTTCGACGTGGGACAGCGGACCACTCCAGCCAACGTGGCGCTGGATGGGACGATCGAGCAGATCGCCGTCTGGAATCGGACCCTCTCCAACGACGAGGTCCTCAAGATCTCTTATGGGCCGCTCCCGGCGGTGGCGATCGAGATCGTGGGATTCCAGGTGCTGGAGACGGGGGCGCTCGAGATCCAGTTCCAGACCAATCCGCCGCTGCGGACCTATGCGATCGTAGCGACGGATAATCTGGCCGAACCAGCCTGGACCGAGGTCGGCGGGGTGACCTTCCAGACAGGATCGGGCAACGTGTTGACGGCGCAGTTTGCGGCGCCGGCCGAATCGCCGCGGTTTTACCGGGTGATCAGCAAGTAGAGTTCGCAGGGGGTGGAGGCGCGGCCAGTGCGGGCCGCGCCTCCACCCGAGATCCATCTAACCGATGAACATCCAATACAAGAGAGTGGCCAGCCGGAGGGGTTGTGGCGCCGGCGCATTTACGCTGATCGAGCTGCTGGTGGTGATCGCGATCATCGCGATCTTGGCGGGGATGCTCTTGCCAGCCCTTTCCAAGGCCAAGACCAAGGCGCAGGGGATCAAGTGCCTGGCCAACGGGCGGCAGTTGATGCTGGCCTGGACGATGTATGCCGACGACAACTTCGGCAAAGTGGCCGACAACATGACCGGGGGGCAGCCGCGGGGATGGGTGCACGGATTTCTGGATTTCGACCCGGACAACCCGGACAACACGAGCATCGACAACCTCCTCAAAGCGCAGCTGGGGCCCTACACCAAGAATCCGGACCTCTACAAATGTCCGGCCGATCGGAGCGTGGTGACCATCACGCGGGGGCGGAACACAGGGACGTTTCCGCGAGTGCGCAGCGTATCGATGAACTGCTACATCGGATGGAATCCCGACCGCGACACTCTGGGATCGATCATTGGGGACAACCCCGCGTTCCGGAAGTTTTTCAAGATGTCGGACATTCGGAGGCCGTCGATGCTGTTTGTGCTCCTGGATGAGCGGGAAGACTGCATCAACGACGGCTGGTTTGCGGTGTCGATGAACGGGTATCCGGACCAGGCGGCCAATTACTACATCCGGGATTTTCCGGCCAGCTATCACAACAACGCGGCGGGATTTTCCTTTGCGGATGGGCACTCGGAAGTGCATAAATGGCTGGATGGGCGGACGATGCCGCCGATCGTCAAGGGCCAATCGACCATGCGGGGCGTGGCCTCGCCCAACAACAGGGATCTCCCCTGGCTCATGGACCGCACCTCCGTCCCTCTGAACGAGTAGCGCTGTATCACCTCAAATTCTCCATGAAATACATGAACCAAGTATTGATTATTGTTGGCGATGGAACCGAGACGGTGGATACGCTCTACCCTTATTACCGGCTGCAGGAGGACAGTTTTATGCCCGTGGTGGCCGGTCCGGAGCGCAAGCGCTATCATATGGTGTTGCATGAAGTGCCCGCCAACTGGGAGGTCACGCGCGAGTTCGAAGGCTACACGATCCAGGCGACCATTGCGTTCCGGGACGTCCGCCCGGAAGAGTATCTGGGGATCTTCTTCTCCGGGGGTCGCGCCCCCGAGTATCTGCGATACAATCCCGATCTGATCCGCATCACGCGTCATTTCTTCGAGGCCAACAAGCCGATCGCATCCATCTGCCATGGCGTCGAGATACCTGCGTGTGCGGGCGTCCTCAAGGGCCGCCGCATGGCCACCGTCCCCAAGTGCCAGTTTGACCTCGAGGTCGTGGGCGGGATCTTCGTCAACCAACCCTGCGTCGTCGATGGCAACCTGGTCAGCGGACGCACGTATCATGACCACGGGCATTACATGGGCAAATGGATTCAGCTCCTGAAAGAGGCTCAAGCCCGAATGACCGAGCCGGCGCCGAAACCACAATCCGCCTGCGCTGTCTGATTCCATCCGATGAATTGCAGGAAGATGAATCGGCGCGCAGCCTGCCAGCTCATCGGCGCCGGATTGGCTGGCATCGCCCGCGTCCGCCTGGCCGGGCAACCGGGTTCCACCCTCGCCTCCGCGCCGGCATTCCGGCTGCGCTATGTCCTCTCATCGAGCATGTATGGCGCCTTGCCGCTCGAAACGATCCTCCCCGAAGTCCCCCGAGCCGGGGCGGAGCAGATTGATATCTGGCCCCGCGTTCACGGCAATCAGCGCGAGCAGATCGATGAGATGGGCCTGGATCGGTTTGCCGCCCTCCTCGAGCAGCATCAGGTCAGGCTCGGCGCGGTAACCCGCTTCGACCTGGGGCCCTTCCGGCTCGAATCCGAGCTCAAATTTGCGCAGCGCTTTGGCGCGGAACTGATCGTCACGGGCAGCAGCGGCCCTGCCAATCTCGCAGGCCCGGAATTGAGGGCGGCGGTCAAGGCGTTCATCGAAAAGATGAAGCCTCATGCCGATGCGGCGGCCGAAGCCGGAGTGACCATCGGCATCGAGAACCATGCCAATGCGCTGGTCGCCAGCCCCGATTCCATCCGGTATTTTGCGGAGCTGGCGCCGTCGAGCCATCTGGGAATCGCGCTGGCGCCCTACCACCTCCCGCAAGATTCGGTGTTGCTGGCCCAACTGATCCAGGAGCTGGGGCCCAAGCTGGCCTTCTTCTATGCCTGGCAGCACGGGCTCGGCGCCTCGAAAAAAATGCCCAAGGAGGAGGAGATGCGCCAGATGCCCGGCTATGGCCCCCTGGATTTCAAGCCGATGATCGACGCCCTCCGGCAGATTCGGTATGTGGGCCTGACATCCATATTCATGCATCCGGTGCCTCGAGGCATACCCATCTTGCCCACGGCCCCCGAGGTCACCGCGGCCATCAACAAATCCCGTCAGCACCTCCAACAATACCTGCGGCGGTAGCGGCGCGCGCGTCGAACGCGCAGCCGCCCCCGCCTTCGAACCCTACAGACCCTCGAATCATGAACCGTAATCGACCTCTTCTTTCCCGGCGCACATGGCTGCGACAAACCCTCCATGGGACAGCCGCCGCGACCATTCTCCCCCATTGGATATCGCCGTCCGCCTTGGGCATGGGCGCGCGTCCGGCTCCCAGCGCGCGGCTGACCATGGGCATGATGGGGCTCGGCAGCATGGGGATGCGCCATATCCTGGGCTTCCTGCAGGAGCCGGATTGCCAGATCACCGCGGTGTGCGACGTGGACTCGGCGCGGCGACGCGAGGCGATGACCGTCATCAACCGCACTTACGGCGATCAGGGTTGCACCGAGGAGAAGGATTTTCGCGATTTGATCGCGCGCAAGGATATCGACGTTCTGTGCATCGCGCTGCCCGATCACTGGCATTCCATTGCCGCGGTGATGGCGGTGCGGGCCGGCAAGGATATCTACGGCGAAAAGCCGCTCGCGCTCACCATCCACGAAGGGCGTTTCATGGTGGAGACCGTGCGCCAGTATCACTGCCTCTGGCAGACCGGCACGCAGAGCCGGTCCGACGCCCGGATCCGCTTCGCCTGCCAGTTGGTCCGCAACGGGCGCATTGGCAAGCTCCAGCGGGTCGAGGTCGGCCTGCCCGACGGGCCGCGAACGGGTCCCCTGCCCTCGATGCCAGTGCCCGACGGCTTCGATTACGATCTCTGGCTGGGCCCCGCGCCCTGGGCGCCCTATACCGAGAAGCGGTGCCACTGGAAC
Source organism: uncultured Verrucomicrobiota bacterium (assembly GCA_964458325.1). Lineage (GTDB taxonomy): Bacteria > Verrucomicrobiota > Verrucomicrobiia > Limisphaerales > UBA1319 > JAGMXM01. Next base: position 36,517 of record CAYWIM010000012.1, on the reverse strand, counting down.
TTCCGCTGGATCCTCGATTATTCAGGCGGGCAGTTCACTGACCAGGGGGCTCATTCAATCGATGTCGCCCAGTGGGGCGCCGGAACCGAGGAGACCGGCCCTGTCGAGATCGAGGGCTCCGGCGAATTCCCCGCCGAAGGCATTTGGAATGCCGCGACTGCCTATCGGGCCGAATACCGATTCGCCAACGGCATGACCATGGGCATCGGCACCCACATCCCCCGAGGGGTCCGCTGGATCGGCGACCAGGGCTGGGTCAATTACACCGGCGACGTCGACGCGAATCCGAAATGGCTCCTGCGCGAACAGTTCGGCCCCAACGAGCCAAGCCTCTATCGGTCGGCCGGCGGACGCCAGGGTCATCGCCGGAATTTCCTCGATTGTGTCAAGACCCGATGCCAGCCGGCTTCCACCATCGAGGTGGCGCATCGCTCGATCTCCCTCGCGCAGTTGGGCAACATCGCGATGAAGCTGGGCCGCAAGCTCCGCTGGGACCCGGTCCGCGAACGCTTCCTCGACGATCCCACCGCCGACCGGATGCTCTGGCGTCCGATGCGCGCTCCGTGGGGTTTGTGAGAAGCCAACCCCGGCGCGATCGCCACCGCGCCGGAATCGACCGCGACGACCCAATTCCAACCGATCCTGAACACACCACCCGACACCTACGACCTTGATTCCATCATGAAACACTCGATCATTTCCTGGATTCTCGTTGCCGCAGCGCTCTGCGCCGGAGCTCGAGCGGCCGATCCCGATCCCGCCCCCTGGGACTCCGAGGCGTTCCGGCAGTACGAGTTTGGTCAAAGCCGCACCCCGCTGGCCCGGGTCGAGGACGCCGTCCGCCAGGCCCTCAACCAGCCCGCCCAGCAACCCCTGGTCGAGCAGCCTCTCCTCGATATCCTCCAGTCCGGCGCCTCCATCGAGTGCAAGCGCTTCGTCTGCCGCCAGCTCCTTTTCATCGGCTCCGACCGATCGGTCCCTGTGCTGGCCGGGTTCCTGGGCGATCCGACCCTGGCTGATCCCGCGCGCTACGCGCTGCAGCGGATCGCGTCCCCTGCCGCGGACGCGGCGTTGCGTCAGGCGCTCTCCACAACCCATGGCCATCCAAAGGTTGGGGTGATCTATGCCCTGAGCGAGCGCCGCGACCGCCAAGCCGCCCCGGCACTGATCGGCTGTCTGTCCGACCCGGATGACGCCGTCGCCCGCGCGGCAATGGCCGCCCTCGAAAAAGTCGGCGGACGAAATGCAATTCAGGCGCTGCAGCAGGCCTTCGAGTCCGCCACGCCGCCGCGCCGGATCTGGCTGGCGCATGCCCTGATCGCGCGCGCCGATCGGCTGCTGGCTCGCGACCAGAAGGAAGCCGCCGAGGAGATCTTCCTCCCATTGTTCAATCCCTCGGAGACTCAAGCCATCCGGATGGCGGCCTTGCGAGGATTGGTTACAGCGGACAGCAACAAATATTTCCACCTGCTGCTGGCCATTCTCTCGAACGAGACGGATCCGCTCCTGGCCATCGCGGCGGATCATTTGAGGCATCTGCCTGGAACCGAGCTGACGCGGCGGACGGTTGCCGAGCTGCCGCGACTGCCCGCTGCCGCCCGGATCCGCGTGGTGGCCGCCCTGGGCGATCGCCAGGATCCCGCCGCTCTCCCCGCCGTCGCCGCCGCCGTTCGAAGCGACGACGACGCCTTGAGCGTGGCGGCATTGACGGCGCTGGCCTCTCTGGGCGGAGCCGACCAGGTGCCGTTGCTTGCCGATTACGTCGCGGTCGATCACCCGGATCAACGCGCCGCGGCGCAGTCGAGCCTGAACATGCTTCGAGGCAAAGACGTCGATCGCCGCATCCTCCAATGTCTCGAGCAACGCGAGATCCCAACACAGAACGAGCTCATCCGATGTCTGGGCGCTCGCGTTTCAACCGCAGCAGTCCCCGGGCTGCTCGAGATTACCCGGAAGGGGGATCCGGCCCTGCGCATCAACGCTTACAAGGCATTGGGCGCGACGGCCGGCATCAACGACTTGCCGGCATTGCTCGAACGGGTGGCTGGCGCCAAACAGGAAGCCGAGCGGACGGCGGCCGAAGAGGCCGTCGCCGCCGCCTGCATTCGCCAGGCAGACCAGGACAAATGCGTGGGCATCGTTCTGCAGCCCTATCCAACGGCCCCGGTCCCCGTTCGTTGCGAACTCTTGCGCACTCTGGGAACCATTCGACACGAACGAGGGCTCCCAACCGTGCGCCAAGCCCTCAGCGACCCGAGCCCTGAAATCCAAAATGCAGCCTTGCGCGTTCTGGCCGAGTGGCCCAGCCCGACAGCCGCCGATGATCTCCTCCGCTGCGCCCGCGCCACCGCCAACCCGACTCAGCGCATTCTGGCGTTGCGCGGATTCATTGCCATCGCTGGCCTGCCCGGACTATCCAATGCCGACCGGCTCGAGATGTTTCAGCAGGCCTCCGCGGAATCTCAAAGGCCCGAGGAGATCAAGCTGGTCCTGGGCGGCTTGGCCGCGATGACGGCCCCCGAGGCCTTTCAGCTGGCCCAACAACATCTGGCCAACTCCGCCGTGGCCGCCGAAGCGGCAGCGGCGATGATCAAGGTTGCTGCCGCGCTCAAGGGCCGGTCCGCCGACGTGGTTGCGCCAGGGCTCAAGGCAATCCTCGATCGCCCAGTGAATTCGAGCCTCAAAGCCGAGGCCCAGAAAATCCTCAAGACTCTACCCGTGGCAACCCGGTGAACATCCATCCTCATTCGAGACGGCAATTCTGCATTGGGATGGGCGCCCTCGCCTGCGCCGCTGGATCCGGCCTTGTGTCCGCGGCGTCCCCTCCCCACCCCCGACTCCGCGTCGGCATCATCGGCCACACCGGCCGGGGCGATTACGGCCATGGGCTCCATACCATGTGGCTCCATCTACCCGAAACCGAGATCGCCGCCGTCGCGGATCCGGACGCCGCCGGGCTGAAGGCCGCGCTTTCGAAACTCCGCTGCGATCGCGGATTCGCCGATTACCGGCAGATGCTTTCGGACGTCAAGCCCGACATCGCTGTGATCGGGATGCGGCATATCGACCAGCACCGCGACGCAGCCCTGGCGGCGGCCGAGGCAGGCGTGCGCGGCATGTACATCGAAAAGCCCTTCTGCCGCTCCGCCGCCGAAGCCGATGAAATCGTCGCCGCGTGCGATCATCGCAGCATCAAAGTCGCGATCGCCCATCGCAACCGGTACCATCCGGTCCTTCCGGCAATTCGCCGGCTTCTCGAGGACGGGACCATCGGCCAGCTCCTCGAGATGCGCGCCCGGGGCAAGGAAGATGCCCGGGGGGGGCCCTTGGACCTATGGGTGCTTGGCTCCCACGTGTTGAACATCGTCCATTGCCTGGGCGGGCGGCCTCGAGCCTGCACTGCAATGGTTTACCAGGACGCGCGTCCGGTCACCGCCGCCGACTTGAAGCCCGGCGCGGAGGGCGTGGGGCCGCTCGCCGGAAACCGTGTGCACGCCCGATTCGAGATCGAATGCGGCGCGCCCGCTTATTTCGATTCCGTGCAGAACGCCGGGAGCGCCGCCGCCGGTTTCGGCCTGCAATGGATCGGCACCCAGGGGATCATCGACCTTCGCATGGACCAGGAGCCAATGGCCCACTTCCGACCCGGGAACCCTTTCCAGCCAACGAAAGCTCCATCGGCCTGGGTCCCGATCAGCTCCGCCGGCATCGGGCTGCCCGAACCCAATCCCGATCTCGTGAAAGAAGTGATGGCACATCTGGTGCCCGCACGGGATCTCATCGACGCCATCCGCCATGACCGCCAGCCTTCGTGCAGCGCATCCGACGGACGTGTCGTCGTCGAAATGATCACGGCCGTGTTCGCCTCCCATCAGCTCGGCGGGCAGCGGGTGGAGTGGCCTGTGAAGGATCGATCCCACCCGTGGGCCCCGCCCGCCTGAGCCATGCCCAGGCCCAGCGCCTCTCGCGCCCTCATCCAGGACCCGGCCCTCGGGCCCGCCGCGCGATCCCTCACGGCGGCCCGCGGAATAGGCGCGACACAATGACTTCCCCCGTCCGCCTCATGAGCGAGTAGAGGAATCCGGGCCTTCGGGGATCGAAGTCGAAGGCCTGGCCCTCGGCGCTGATGGAAACCGTGTCCGTCCATCTCAGAACCGAGCCGGCCTCGGGGAACGCAAGGGCGTAGAGCTCCTTGGCGTCGTGCCCCGTAACGAAGAGCAATCCCTCCGGCCCAAACCCGCCCCCCGAGCTGCTGTTTCCGCCGAACCGCACAATGAGGTCCGGCGGAAAGACCCAGCCGGCCTCGCGCCGCCACTGCTCGTCAAATCGAACCAGTTGGGTCCAGGAAGCGTCGCGTCCGGTCCGGCCCTGGCTGGTGGAGTAATGCGCAAAACAGGCGAACCAGCACCCGTCGCGCCACGCCACCCAGGTCAGCGATCCTGCGTCGATGCCCAGGCTGTGCGTTCCGACGTGCTGCATCGTCGACGAATCCCAGATCTCCACCGAGCTGAGCATGGGCACGCCAGGGTAGTTCGAGTGCGCGACATGGAGGCGGCCATCGCGCACGGTGCCGGCGTTGAGGTGGACGATCGGCCCGCCCTTCTCCCCCTCCCAGCCGCTCAGCCTTTCCCCAGTCTCGATCCGGTATTTCCCGATGGCGCGGTTGGAGATCGCGTAAACAAACTCACCATCCGTCGCGACGCCCTGGTGTGCCTCGCGCGCCTTGAACCGCCGCAGCTCCTCGTGGCACCACCGGCCGCTGGCTGGAACCTTGAGGCCAGAGGCGACATCCGGTCCCGGGCGGGCCGATGCGACCCAGGGGACGCCCGCCGCCGAAGCGATCGCGAGCATAAACTCCTTGCGTGTCATTCCCAGTGTGATTCGACGGCTCATCATTCGTTGCTCGGACAGGATTGATCCTGCCATTTAGGGTCTGTGCAAAAATTGCTTCCAACCCTTATTCCAGGGATTCGAGCAATGCACAAGGCAACAGCAAGATGTGGCGCTAGGCGGCATCGCCGTGCATCCGCAAAAGTCTGGCCTCGGGACTGGCGCGGCGCTAAAATGCGGTCATGAATAGCTCCAACGCGCCCTTCGACTGCGGCTTTTTCAGCCAGCCATCCGTCTCCCCCACCCTGCCGGCCATCAGCCGGCGCGCCTTTCTTCACGGCGCGCTGGCCGGCCTGGCCGCTTGTCCAGCGCTTGCCGCCACGCTCGCGCGCGGCGCCGCGCCGTCCGCGGCTCCCGGTTTCCGGCTCGGGTCATGCCGGGTCGACTTGAAGCAGGCCCTGCATGCGGGTCTGGATGGCGCCGAGATCAGCGCGGGGGATGCCGCCGATCGACTTCGTCTGGCCGATCCGGCCATCCAGCGGGGATACCTTGACCAAATGGCCGAGACCGGCCTTGTGATCTCCTCCTTCATGATGGGCCTGCTCAACTCGAATCCGCTGGCCACCGATCCCCGCGCCCCCGCATGGCTCGAACAATCCATCGATGCCGCGCGGGCCCTGCGCGTCCACGTGATTCTGGTGGCTTTTTTCGGAAAGGGCGACCTCCGGGACAACGGCCAGTTGAAGCGGGCGGAGGTGGATCAGGCCGTCCAGCGCGTTCGGGCGGCCGCCCCTCGAGCGCGCGATGCAGGCGTCATCCTGGCCCTCGAGAATACGCTCTCGGCCCGGCAAAACGCCGAGATCCTCGACCGGATCAACCACGAGTCCGTGCAGCTCTATTACGATGTCGGCAACTCGACCCGGAACGGCTACGACGTGCCTGAGGAGATCCGGTTTCTGAAAGAGCGGATCGCCTGCATCCATTTCAAGGACGGATCGAGCTACCTCGGCCAAGGCGAGATCCAGTTCCCACCCATCGCCCGCGCGATCGATCAGATCGGCTATCGCGGATGGATTGTCCTCGAAACGGCCAATCCCTCCAAGGACGCCGTCGCCGACGCCCGCCGCAACGCGGATTACATTCGCCAGTTGTTCGGCATGGGCGGTCGCGCCTGATGCCGTCCGCAGCCGCACAAAGCCCGCCCCGCCCGAGAGGCTAAAAATACCTGTTGCACTGCCACGGGCGGCTGTTATTTTGGGTGCTTGCGAATCTCCGCCCGGATGGGCGGTCGGCAAGGAATCAATCCCGGAATCGGAGGTATCTATTTGAACGCGGATCTGTGCAGGCAAGCGGCGGATAAAGTCGGCAACCCGAACATCCTGGTCAACATGGTGTCCCGGCGCGTGCGTCAATTGACCACCGGGGGCGGGGGGGGGAATCGCCCCCTGGTGACCGAGACTGCCACCCAGGGAGCCGGAGACATTGCGCTGCGGGAAATATGCGAGGAGAAGATCGGCTACGAAATGATCGAGGACACCCCGGCGATCGAGACCCCCGGCCGGAAACGGAAGCGGGCGCTGGTTTCATGACCCATCCCGCAATGGCTCGGCCGCCGGGCCCGATCTGACCGCGGCTCCGGCGCGTCCGAGGCGCCTCGGAGGGGGGCGCTGATGGCGGATATTCTCACCAATTCCAAGGCGAGGCGCGACTACGAGATCCTCGAGACCTGGGAGGCCGGCTTGGTCTTGAAGGGGACGGAGGTCAAGGCCCTGCGAGCGGGCCATTGTCAGATCCGAGATGCCTTCGCCCGGATCGAGAGGGATGAGGCCTTCTTGTATAACGCGCACATCGACGAATACACGTTCGGCAACCGCCAGAACCATCAGCCCAAGGCCGCCCGCAAACTCCTTCTCCACAAGAGAGAAATCCGCCGCCTGGCTGGCCTCCTGACGGTCCGCGGACACGCCCTCGTTCCCCTCTCCTTCTTCTGGAAAAACCGGAAGGTCAAAGTGATGTTGGCCTTGGGAAAAGGCAAGGCCGCCTACGACAAGCGAGATGCCCTTCGCAAGGCGGAGTCGGCGCGGGAGCTCAAACGCGCGCTCATGCACCGGCAAAAGAACCGCTAGGCAGAAGGCTTGGCTTCCTCTTTCTTCCAATTCCGCGGCGCCGCCTTGGTGACCATTCCCTTCTTCAGCGCCCGCGAGGAAACCCGCACGTAGCGCACCTCGCCGTCGATCACCGCCTTCACTCGCTGCAGGTTGGGCAGAAACCGCCGCTTGGTGATGGCGGTCACGTGGGTGCCGATGCCCCCCTTCTTCTTCGCCTTGCCGCTGCGCCACACTATGTTGCCCTTCCCGGGCCTCTTCCCTGTCAGTTCACAAATTCTGGCCATAACACTCGTATTCCTACATCCGAAACCAAAGCCCAAAACCTTGCATCATTCCAAACCGTGGCGCAAGGTGAATCTGAAATCGCCTTTCATCCTCATCATTCACGTTTCGCACTCCGATCTCACCATCCTGCAGCACCTTCTTTTGACTCTTATGGGGTTCGCGGGGCCGCCCACTCGACTGCATTGCGGAAGATCCGTCTGACGTCGTCACGGAAGAGATCCGGGAATGTCTCGTGGCCGGGGGTGAAATAGAAGACGCGGCCTTTGCCGACGGTCCAGCAGAGGCCCTGCCGGCCCGGCTCCGACGTGCCGTCCGGCTTGAGGTAGAGGCCGTCAAACACCACTGCCTCCGGCGAAGGCGTGGCGAACGGCTCCCCATAACGTTCGGTCTTGGGCAGAGTGAAATTCCGGATCCCCTGGGCGATCGGATGGGCGGGATCCTTGACAATGAGCTGGACGGCGCTGCCGTCGACCTTGTAGGCGCCCCAACTGCAGGCGGTGCCCATCAGCCGCTTGTACGGCTTGGCGAAGTGCGACGAATGAACCGCGATGAATCCCATGCCCTGCTCCTTGACCCGGCGCTCGATCCGATCCACCAGCGCGTCCTTCACCTCGCCGTGCTTCTTGTGTCCCCACCAGATCAGGACGTCGGTCTGCTCGAGACGCGATCCGCTGAAGCCCTGGTCCGGATCGTTGAGGCTGGCGACAACGACCTCCCATCCGGACAACGACTTCAATCCGTCGGCGATGGCGCCGTTGATGTCCTTGGGGTAAACGTCCGCGGGCGCGGTTCCTTCGGACCAGACCACCACCCGGCGGGGTGCGTTTTGGGCGAGCGCGGGACGGCTCAGGACCGTGGCGGCCGCGGCGACACCCCAGCTCAGCAGTTGGCGGCGCGAAAGGCACGGGTCATCCGAGAGTTTGGAACGACGTCGATTCCGATTCATGGCACGGATAGTTCCGGGTCCCTGGACAGTATGCAAGCGATTTTCGCGGCGAAATCGTGTAAGTTCATTCCGTTATGACTGAACAAAAACCGAAAAAGGACTCGAGTGCGACTCCGCTGGCCAGCCAGCCGTCGGCGGTGGCGGACCTGGTCGCCTACCAGGACGGATCCGTGGTGAGCCGCGAGATCTTGCGCAAGACGACCGGCACGGTCACCCTCTTCGCCTTTGATGCCGGGCAGGGGCTGAGCGAGCATGCGGCGCCTTTCGACGCCTTGGTGGTCGCCATCGAGGGCGAGGTGGAAATTCGCATCGCGGGCCATCCTCACCGGGTCAAGTCCGGCGAACTGCTGCTGCTGCCTGCCCGCGTGCCGCACGCCCTTTCTGCAGTCACCCGCTTCAAAATGATGCTGATCATGATCCGAGCCGGGTGATCCGATCCGCCAGAAAGACGGCGCGCCATGGGCGGGGTCGCGCCGCCGCAAGCAGCCCGAGCCGGCGGTTTCGTTACGCCGCCCCTGAATCCTGCGCGTTGTGGGCCCAGGCGGACAGGAAATCGGCCAGATCCCCCGGCGAGGCGCTCCGCGCATGCCGCACGAAGAAGCCGGATGCGGCGTTGCCCAGACGCAGCCGGTCCACCCCCGCCAATCCGAGCAGGAGCCCCGCGCAATAGCCGGCATTGAACCGGTCCCCCGCCCCGGTGCTCTTGCGGGGATTGGGGCAGTAGGGACCTTCGACGGTCTGCGCCCCTTCGGAGCTGGCCAGCGCGGCGTGCTTCACACAGTGGATGGCCACCTCCCGGATGCCGAGCCGGTCGCGCAGGAGGGCCGCTTGGTCCCGTACGGCCTCGGGCGCATCGGGCGCCGCGGACAAGCCCAGGGCGCGTGCCACAACATTGGCTTCGGTGCCATTGAGGCCGAGCGTGGTCGGGCCGGCACTCTCGAACCCGGACAGCGTTTCGAGCATGGCTCGGACGTCGCCCGCCGACCGGCTCGAGGGATCCACAAGATCCAGGAAAAAGCAGGGGCGATGGGACCCGAGCTTTTGGTAGACATCCGTCTGCAGTTTCCGCCAACAGGACGTCATGTGGGGATAGAGCGTCCAGTCCGTGAGTGCGATCAGGCGGGCCTGCGCGCAAGCCGCTGCGTAAGCGCCGTCCTCGAGCACCCGTTCCAGCAGAGGGACGTCGAACTCGGCCAGCTGGGTCACAGCGCTGAACATCAGCTTGCCGTCCTCGAACTCGAACGCAAGGGTTCGTCCCGGCTGGCGTCCCCAGGAATGGCAGCTGCGACACCGGCCGGCAAAATCGTCGAAGGCGCTGTGCCGGGGCTGGCCGAGCGTGGCAAAGCAATCCACGGGCAGGCCCAGGGCCAGGAGGCCGTCTCCCAGGTTGACCGCGCAGCCGCCGGGATCCATCCGGTGCACGACGATCTCCCGCAGGCTGCTGCGGCCGGCTGCGGCCTGGATCAGCCCTCCGAAGGTCAGGATGTCCTTGACCGGGATCCAGTCCTGAAGCCCGCGCCGCTCCTGAACGACCGAGATGATTTCATCCACGAACCCGTCGAAGCCCGCGACCACCGGGCAGCGGCTCAGCTCGACAGCCCGCCGCCGGAATTCGGCCGCGAGCCGGATCAGGTCTGAAGGCGGATTCATGGATCGAGGTGGGGCGATCAAGCCCGTTCCATGTATTTGCCGGTGCGGGTATCGACCTTGATTTTCTCACCGGGCTTGATGAAGAGGGGGGCCTGGATTGTGATGCCGGTTTCGAGCTTGATGGCCTTTTGGACATTGGTGGCGGAATCGCCTTTGAGGCCCTCGGGCGCCTCGGTCACCGTCAATGCCACGCTGGCAGGCAGCTCGATCGACACCGGCCGGTCCGCGATGAACGTCATCGTGATCAACGTGTTCTCGACCAGGTAATGGCTGGCGTCGCCGACCACCTCGGGCATCAGGTTGACCGTCTCGTAAGTGTCGGGATCGGTAAAAACGTAATCCTCGCCGTCCTTGTAGCTGAATTCCATCTTGCGGATGTTGAGCGGGACGACCTCGATGCGCTCGGTGGAACCGAAGCGGACGTCGGAGGTTTTGCCAGTGCGGATGCTGCGGATATTGGCTTGGACAAAGGCGCGGAGGTTGCCGGGTGTTCGGTGCTGGCATTCGAGAATGATCGCGACATCTCCATTGTAGGAGATCGCCATGCCTTTGCGAAGATCGTTTGCGGTGGCCATAATTTCGGATCTGCTTGCGGTATCAATGCTGGTTTGCGGCGGCCACCGGCTGGTTTCACGCTGGCCCGTCTCCGGGCGCCCGGTGCCATCGCAAGTTCCGCAGCATATCGGCGCCCACTTCGATTGCAAGTCTCCGTTTTCGACTTTCGGCTTGCAAGGTAGGGCGCGCGCTCCGCCGCGCGCCGGCTTGTCAGCTTGCAGCCATCAGCCCGGCGTCCACGGAGTGGCCGCCCTACCTTTCGGCTTGCGGCTTGCGAGGTAGGGCGCGCGCTCCGCCGCGCGCCGACTTATCAGCTTGCGGCTTGCAAGGTAGGGCGTGCGCTCCGCCGCGCGCCGACTTATCAGCTTGCGGCCATCAAGGCGGCGTCCACGGAGTGGCCGCCCTACCTTTCGGCTTGCGGCTTGCAAGCGGGCCGAACGGGCGAGCCCGGGCATGAATCGGGCTTGATCCGCCGAAGCCAGCGACGGAGTATCCTTCATCGGGCGATGCCGGCAACCGGCCGGCCGCTGGCCCAACGGTATGGACTCCTTATTGAATCCGGAATTGTGGATCAGCCTGTTGACGCTCACCTTGCTCGAGATCGTGCTGGGCATCGACAACATCGTGTTCATCTCGATCCTGTCGGGCAAGCTGCCCCGCCACCAGCAGGAACGGGCGCGGATCACCGGCTTGAGCCTGGCGCTGTTCACCCGGATCCTCCTGCTCTGCGGCCTGGCCTGGATGGTGCGGCTCACCGCCCCCTGGTTCCACCTGCCCGCCATGCTCGGCGGCGGCCAGCCCCATCCGGTCTCCGGCCGGGATCTCATCCTCTTCGCAGGCGGCCTTTTCTTGCTGTTCAAAGCGACCCGCGAGATTCATGAGAAGACCGAGGGAGAGCGGCCCGGCGCCGTCCGGCCGGGGGCGCCCCGGTTCGCGTCGGTCATCGTCCAGATCCTGTTGCTGGACGTCGTGTTCTCGCTCGACTCGGTCATCACGGCGATCGGCATGGCGCGGCAACTGGGGGTCATGATCGCGGCCGTCGTGCTGGCGATCATCTTCATGCTGATCTTCTCCGGGCATATCAGCGCCTTCATTCAACGGCATCCCACGCTGAAAATACTGGCGCTGAGCTTCTTGATCCTGATCGGATTCGCGCTGGTGGCCGAGAGCTTTCATCTGGCCATCCCGAAGGGCTATATCTACTTCGCGATGGCGTTTTCGATCGGGGTCGAGTTCCTGAACCTGCGGACCGGCGCCCGCGCGACGGCGAGCCATCCGGCTCAGCTTCCGGCTTCCCAATAGCAGATCGCCCTCTGCTTCATCGAGTCCACATGGAGATGAATGGCGGCGGCGCCGGGAAGGCCGGCGGCATCGATCACGCGCAGGGCGTGGGCCCACTCCTCGGATCGAGGGAGGATCTCGACCAGCCGGTTGGGCGCCTCGAGCAGGAACCGCTCCTGGAACCGGTGGTCGGGACGGTCCGGGGAAACCGCCAGATACAGCATGTCCATTTCTACCAAGTCGTTGAAAAAGTGCGTCCCCAGCGAGACATCCGGCACCAGGCCTTCGCGCATCAGCGCGATCTCGCCCAAAACGGTCACCTGATTGATCTCCGCAAACGACACGGGCACGCCGAGCGACGGCATGGATGTGCCCCATCGGCCAGGGCCCAACAGCAGTTGAACAGGTGCCGCTGAGCCGTCCCGGTGGTGAACTGCTTTCCCGACCAGGCGCGCCACCGAATACCGCTGGCTCATCGACATCTGGCCATAGACCGAAGGCACAACATAGAGGATGCGGTCGATCCTCATGGATCGGCTGTGGCCGATGACCGGGCCGCGGGAGTCGAAGATCAGCCGCTCGGGCGCGACCGAGGCCGGCCACTGGACCTTGCTCCCCTCGCCGACAACGCGGACCTGGAAGGGCCGGCATTGGAGCAGGTTGATCCGGTAATCGCGCTCGTCGAGAAAATTGACCGTAAACTCGGTATCGACGGGGTAATCGTAGGCGGACTGGAGCGTCGTCAGGAGATCGCGCAGATCGGCGGCGAACGGGGTCTGGGCCAGCAGGCCGTCGAATGTCACGGTCCATGCCCCGGCGGTGGAATGGCCGGCTTCCTCGAGCCGTTGAAGCTGCTCCTCGTCGCACGAGGCGATCTGGCTCCGAAGCGCGGCAGGCAGGCGTTCGAGGAGAGATTCGCATGGCAGCGTCACCCGGGCGTTCGCGCGCAGATCCAGCGCATCGATGCACCGCTGGCTGAACTCGCGCGCCTCCTCCGCGCCGCCCTCGATGCGTTGGCAGGGCAGGTTCAACGCCACCAGCCGGGTGTAATCGTCGTCGGTCCGGTCCACCGCCCGTGTGCCCAGCCCGAACACCAGCCGAAGAAACCCGGCCCGAGGATCGATCGCCTCGTTCCAGACGAACGGATTGAACGAGAACCCGACCCCGCCGATGTGCGGAAAGAAGGTGTCCCCATAACGCTCGCCCGAAACCCGCTGAACCAGGAGGGCCATCTGCTCGTCCTGTTCGAGCAGCCCATGGTGCTGGCGGTAGAGCAGGCTCTCCCGGCTCATCGTGCTCGAATAAACCGTCCGCACGGCATTCAGAAACGCCTCGAGACGCTCCTCGGGCGATCCCTGGTTGGCGCAAAAGACGCTCTCGTATTTGCCCGAGAACGCGTTGCCGTAATTGTCCTCGAGAAGGCTGCTCGAGCGAACGATCAGCGGCGATTGGCCGAAATAGTCGAGCATTTCACGGAACTGATCCTCGATGTAGCCGGGGAAAGCGCCGCGGAGGATCTTCTGGCTCGCCTCCTCGGCCTGATCCAGGTGGCGGTCCAGGTCTTTGAGCCGGCGGCGCAGCCACCAGCATCCGTTCTGGACCAGGTAGGTGTAAAACACGTCCGAACCGATAAAAAACGAATCGTGGGCCTCGATCCGCCTTGCCCAGCGCGAATCCGATTTCCGCAGGATCGCTCGCGCCAGAAGCATCCCCAGCGATTTGCCGCCGATCAGGCCGGTGCCGACCATCCGCTTGAGGATCTCGATCAGATCCGCCAGGTCGAAGTAACGCTCCGCCAGGCGGATGAACCGATCGTCTCGCGTGATGGCCATCCGCAGGACGCGCTGGAACATGGCCTGCGCATCCTCCGGCGTTTTCTTGCCGCTCTTGATCGCATGCAGCGTCTCCCGGGCCTGGCGGAACGTCCGCACCCAGACGCCGGGACGGTGGATGGAGAACTCGAGCCACGGCTGGGGCACGCTCGCCAGGATCTCGGTGATGATCGCGCTGCTGGTCACCGGCCGGAACTCGTCACCCTCCCATCCGTGCAGCGTGTAGAGCGTCGGGGAATGGCGTTCGAAGACCTTGTGCGGATGCAGAAAAAGACGGTCGTTCTTGCGGTAGACCTCGAGGATCACCTGCGCGGTATGGTAGATGCCATCGGTGGCGTGAAAGGAATGATGGTTCTTGCGCAGGGCAAAATAGGTGATCGTGTCCAACTGGTAAAGATATGGGCAGGTGATCAGGAAGAAGTTGCCGAGCATCCGGTCGCTATACCAGTCCGCCGCCAGGTCCGACAGCCAGTCGAACACGTAGTAGGCGCCGCGCCCATGTTCCTCGATCACATCCAGGATCCCGGTCAGGAACTTCTCGAATCCGGCCTCCGGCTGCAGGCGGCATACCCGGACGCCATCGCTCTCCGAAAGCAGGTCGCCGTGACGCGCAAACCGGAAATAGACCAGGGGCCGGCCCTGGCGCCGCCCGTCCTCGACAAACGGCTTCACGAAAGGCAGGTAATCCTCGACCGAATCCACCTCCCAAACCACGTTGTCCCCCGGAAGCAGGTTCTGCAGCATCCGGTCCAGGCCCGGCATGCCCGAGGACGGCGGCGCGAATTCGGCGCTCATGAGTTTCGGATTGCCTTCAGCTGTTTTGGGTCTCGATGTGCGCGCGGCGGAATCTCATTCCAGGGAAAACGGCGATAGCCCGAGGCTGCGCCTGCCTAGCGCATGTATTTGGGCCAGCCCTCATACAGATAGCCCTGCTCCATATACTCGTAATCCCGGTCCCGCGGCGTGAGTTTCTGCCAATAAAACGGCGTGTCCTTGCCTTCCGCGGCGGCCCGGCCCGCATCCACTGTCGATTTCTCGAGCCACTTGTGAAGCTCCGCATGCCCGTCGGCAAACCCGAGCGTGCCTTTCACGTTGTGGAATATCGCCATTGGATCCACCCAGTTGCGGCTCACGATGTTCATCACCCAGGTGCCGCGGTTGTATCCGCGCGAGTCGGCTTCCTCGACGAACACGTACATCCGAGCGGGCTGGACGATGCCCGTCTGTTTCTTGACAGGAACCGAATCATCCCAGTGAAGGCCGTTCATTCCATTGGCTTTCGAGTAGCTGTCGAACGCCCAGCCTTTCAGAGTCGGCAACCGGCGGCTGCGCTGGTCGCCCGGACAATGGTAGGCGTCGACATTGCCGCAATACCGAAACAGCGGGCCCAGCCGGATCCGGGCCTTGACCTGGGCGGCGGTCCGCTCGGCGCCCGTCTCCGTCACCATCACCGCTTCGTCCCCAGGCCAGAAACCGCCGCCGTTGAGCTCGAGATTTCTCTTCAGATCAGGATGGAAATATTGCTGGCCCACCATCGTGCCGTTGCTATCGTCGATGTACATCGCCCATGCCAAAAGCAGCTGCTTCTGGTTGGACTGGCAGCGCGCGCCCGTGGCCAATTCCTTCGACTTGGCCAGGGCCGGCAACAGGAGCGACGCCAGGATCGCGATGATCGCGATGACGACCAGCAGCTCGATCAGGGTGAACCCAAGCGGCCGGCCGCCATGAGGCGCCCCCGGGGCACCCTGCCGCCAAGACGGCAAGGCGGACATCCAGGATCGCGCGCAATCCGTCCCCTCATGCGGGCGGCTGCGCCGACACAGCGGGCGCGGATGCCCGCGCGGCCGAATCGATGGCCAATCAAAGCTTCTCATGCAAACGCTCTCCGCAGCATTTCAATGCTCTTGGGAACCGCAGTTTCCGGATCTTCCTTGCCTTCCATCTCGAGAGAGACGTAGCCCGTGTATCCGGCATCGGACAGTATCCCAGCAATGCGGCGGTAATCGAGATCGAGCGTGTACCACTCGCCGCCGCCCGGGTAGGTCTTGGCCTGGACAAACACGGTCCGGGGCGCGATGCGAGCCAGCTTGTCGTAAGGATTTTCGAGGAAATTGCCGGTGTCCATCAGCGCGCCCAGCCAGGGTGAATCCATCTTCTCGAGGATCCGCAGCAGCCCATCCGGATCGCGGGTCAGGCCCCAATGGTTCTCGAGCGCGAGCACGACGCCGCACCGCTCCGCCTGGGGCAGGCACTGCGCGATGCCGTCCATGCACCATCGGAATCCTTCCTCCTCGGTATGGCCGGGCAAGACGGGCTCGATCCCGCGCGCCTTCATCAGCTCATCGAAATCGGGGATGGTGTTCCACCGGCCCGAGTTGAGGCGGATGCAGGGCACCCCCAGCTCGTAGGCGATTTCGATACATTTGTGGGTATGCTCGATCTGCTGACGGCGGTAGGCCGGATCCGGATCCACGAAATCCTGGTGGATCGAGAGGCAGATCAAGTCGATGCCGTTTCGGAAGGCATGCCGTTTGAGCCGCTGCAGATACCCCCGATGCCCAGCCGTCAGAGGCTCCTTTTCTGGAATATCCATCTGCCGATGCAGGATATCGACTCCTTCGACCCCGAGCCTCGCGGCCCGGTCGATCACACTCTCGATCGGAACTTTCTCGGTCCGGAAATGCCAGTAGGAATAGGAGGCAATGCCCAGTTTGATCCGAGGCTGTGGCTTGATAGCACGTGGCAATGCAGCCTGCGCGGATGCGCCCCCCGCAGCGGCGCCGGCGGCCGCCAGCCCCGCGAAGAATGAACGTCGTGTAATCATATGCATCGGTTTCGAGCGGAACAGGCAGAATGTATCATGAGGATGGCTTCTGGCAACGGTATGTGTCGGCCGGCATCGGCCCGGGAGCCGCGACCGCGGCCGGCGGATAGACGCCTTCCGCCGCCAGCCGGCCGTTCTCCCAGACCGCCCATCGAACGGCCGAGCCGCCTTCCGCACCGTCGAGCAGGCAGAAGGTGGCGGGCCTGCCCGGGCGCAGATCACCCTCCCAACCCATGAGCCGGGCCGGCCGGATCGACATCGCAGGCCAGACCTCGTGCCACGGACACCCCAGCATCGATGCGGCGCGGAAAATGGCCGCCATCGGCGCCAGGGCAGATCCCGCAAAGTGCGTTCGGCCCGGATACCGGACGACCTGGTCCGATCCGACTTCAATCTCGAGCGGGCCGATCGAGTATCGGCCCGGAGGCATGCCGCCGGCCGCCATGGCGTCGGTCGTGTAATAGATCCGCTCGGCCCCCAGCACCCGGTGGACCAGCCGAAACAAAGGCGGCGCGACATGATGCGTGTCCGGGATCAAGCTCACCGTCAGGCCAGAGCTCTCGAGAACACGCCACAGGATGTTGTCGTGGCGATCCAGTTGCTGGGGGCAGCCGTTGCCCAGATGGGTGAACCCCGTCGCGCCGGCGGCGACCGCATCGCGCAAGGCCGCCGCCGAAGCATCCGTGTGCCCCAGGCTGACCCGAATGCCCAGGCGCCGAGCTTCGCGAATCGCCGCCACCGCCCCCGTCCGCTCCGGTGCGATCGTCAACAAAACCGAATCCTCCCCCGCCGCCGCGCGCAGCTCGCACATCGATTCCGGGCTCGGATCGCGCATCCATTGGGGCGGATGCGTCCCGCAAAACCCCGGTGCCGAGGAGAGAAATGGGCCCTCGCAATGCCATCCGCGGATCGCCCCCCGCAGGGCGGGATTCCGGTCGCGCAACCGCCGAAGCCGCCGGATCCGCTCGAGCATCCGCGGCCATTCGTCCGTGATCAGCGTCAGGAGAAACTGCCCGCAACCGGCGGCGCGCAGGCCCGAGACCGCGGCCAGCAGATCCGGCTCCTCGAGATCGTCCCGCTGGAAATCGATCCCGGCGAAGCCGTTGATCTGGAGATCGAGCAGCGGCGGGGCGATCCAGGCGGCTGGCGAACACGATTCAGGATCCACCGACTCGATCCGGACGATCCGCCCGCCGGCGCATGTGATCCGGCACGGCGTGCCCTCCGGAACCCGGCGCCCGGTCCATTGGAGCGGATCCGAGGATTGCGCGATTCGATTGCTCAAGGATTCGCGGCTCCAGGCCGGGATGCCGGCGGGGGGGTTGGCGAGGCGGGAGCGTTGGTCGTCGCAGGCGTCCGCGCGCCCGGCAGCGGCACGCCGCCCCTCGAGATGAACTGATAAGGATCCGCCGCCGCCTTGGCCTTGTGCACAAAATCGATCACCTCCGCCTGGGTGTAGTAGTTGCCATAGCAGGAAAGCGCCACCCGCGACGGCCGCTCCATGTCAGTGTAATAGCCGTACTTGTCGATCCGCCCCTTGATCGTCGGGATGGCCAGCTCCATGTAATGCGAGATCCGGGTCTGATCGACGTAGTTGTCCGCGAGCTGATCGAACGGGCCGTCGTAATAATCGTTCCGCAGCACGCTGATCTTGCGGATCCCGTTGTCCGTGCCCACCCAGAAGGCGAACCCGGTGCGCCGGCCCACCACGATCTCCTTCTCGAGCGTGTCGAAGTGCTCGGGCACGGGCTCCTCCTCGTTCAGCACCCAGAAAAAGTAGTTGCGCTCGGTGTTGAAAAGCAAAAAGAACTGCATGCCGGATTCGTCGAACGTGCGCTCGATCGAGATCTCGTTCGTGCGCAGCGCGAAGCGGCGGGGCGGCTCCTGGATCAGCCGGTGCAGATGGAACACGACCATCCAGCCGCTGTAGCGGACCTCGAACGTGAACGGATCGCGCGCCTTGATCAGCAGGCCGTCGGCGTCCGTGAAATACTTGGACCGGCTGAGATACTCGCCCGGCGAGCTGGGGAACTCGTTGAACTCCGAGTAGCCGAACGACAGCACCCCGCGCTCCCGGCGGCCCGCCGGAAGACGAATGTTCCCCCAGATCTGACGCCCCTGCACATAGAGGACGAAATAATAGTAATTCTCCGACGGATAGATCGTCACCTCCGCCGGCAAGCGGGCGAACACGTGTCCGAACACCGCATCCACGTCGTTCAGATCCAGATCGGCGAAATAATAGCCTTCATTGATCTGCTGGTTAAGGAGCAGGAGCGACTGGGCGGCCACCTGGCCGGGCGCCATCGAGGGAGGGGATGACGAATCCGCCGCCCATCCCGCCGCCCCCAGCAACCCCGCCAGAGCCAGCACCGCCTGCCGCCGAATCCAGCCGCCGGAGCTTTTCATCATCAGGGTATTCATGGCATGACCTGGAAATCACCGGTGATTGCGCTTCACAGCTCCAATGAAGCAGGTTTTTCACGGATCCGCAACTGCGGTGTCAAAAGGCGATGGGGATGCGCATCGGCGGGCCGCACAGGAGCATCCGCCGCCTCATTTCAGCCACGAGGGCTTGGTTTCCAGGATCACCCCGTCGCCCTCGGTGAATTGGACCAGGCTTTGGGCCTCGGTTTGGATGCAGACATAGCGGAGCGAGCTCCGGCTGTCGGCGGTGATGCACCGCGCGCCGGCTGGGTCAACCCGGATCACGCTGCCTTCCGCGACCCCGAACTCGTCGCCATCCACGTGGAAGCGGCCCTTGCCCTTGAGCACGATGTAGACCTCCTCGTTCCGCTTGTGGGAATGGACGAATGGAACGCCGACTGTAGAATGTCAATTGTTTTTACCTGGGGAAGAAACTTGGTCGTTGACCATGGAGCGTCCGGTCCCAGTTGGGCGATCGTCCGCGGTTTGACTTCTCCCTCGCCTCCATGGCAATGGAGGAGAGGGGTGGGGAGGAGGCCAATCGGGTTTGGATCCCCTCTCCTTCTGCCTTCCCCCCGCTCGTGCCTCGCGGGCGGAGGGAATGGCGTCCGGTGGCCGCCTGCAGTTCCCCCTGTGCGCCATCTTGTCTTACCCCGGCGAGCGTGCGCGTTAAATTCCGTGCTTGCAAAATGGCCCGTGCGTGCCCTATGTTAGTGCCGCTCTCAAAGAGCGGGTGTGGTTCAATGGTAGAATGCGGGCTTCCCAAGCCTGAGGCGAGGGTTCGATTCCCTTCACCCGCTCCAAACTTCGAAACCCAGTAATATCAGGCACTTGCAACGTTTCTGCCCTTCGAAAAAACCGGCACTGCTAACGCTAGCTGCTAACGACTACCCCGAGGTTGAGGGTTGTTTGCCGACGTTTCGAGGGGGCAGATTCTCGACGCGAGCCGCGCGCGAGGGGGGGCATCCGGCAGAATCGAAGGGCCGCGCGCTCCCTCTTTCTGGAGGTATTCGGCGGGGGTAGATTGGCGCTCCCGGCTCCCCTCCCGGCTTCGGGGTTCTTGCCAGTTGTCCGGCCTCGGGGCCTCGCCTTCGGGGCCTGCTGGCCTCCAGCCTCAGCCCGGCTGCCCGGCCGGCCAGGATTTCCGGCGGCCTTGTCGGGGTCGATGGCCAGAAGAATGGCGGCGCTCGCTTTGGCGGGGGCGCTGGGCGGCTTCGGCGGGGGGGCGCTGGTCCTGGATACTCGGCGCGTCGGTTCCGCGCCAACTCGGGGCCAGGGCGGCGGCGCTCGGGGTGCAAAGCTATCGGGTCCGGTCCGAAAGGTCGAATCCCCGGCTCTTCAGAATCCGGGTAGTTCGACGAGGCCAAGGTTGCCCCAGGCGGCGATGACGTCCTTATGCTGCTGGGCGACATGCCCAGCCGGCGACATGCCCAGCCTTATCTTGTTGCACGAAGTACTTGAATATTTCGTCAGCACTGGAGGGCATCAGTATCGGCAACACCACGCTCCGGGAGGAGTCGGTCAATTTCGGTTTACCCGCCCACGAATGGCGTCGCCGGTGGCGCCTATTTCCCAGGCAGATCTCTCCGATTTTTCCGAGGCGCAAGCGGCACAAGCCGCCAGCACAACCAGCGGCTCGGACCAGGGTGCAGAAATCGGGATCTTGGAGATTCAAGGCATATCGTTGTCACAGCCGCGGTTTACACTGCCCTCCAAGAAACTGAGATTCGTTTTCGTAAATGGATTTTTGATGGTCTTCCTAGACAAGTCCGGTAAACTGCCGTTTTGATCGGACGATTTGCGTGTCCGGCTGTTTGGCGGTCGAAGCGCTGGAACGATTTCCATGCAAGAACGCTGGCTATCCGCGGAAGGAATTGCGGTGCATCTGGGCGTGAGCCCGGACACGATCTACAAATGGATCACTCGCGATAGAATGCCCCCTCATAAGCTCGGCCGCCTCTGGACATTCCTCGCCTCGGAAGCCGACGCCTGGGTCAAAGCCGACCACGCCGCCGACCATGTCGTCGCCGACCTTATGCCCGCCAGTCTCAGAACCGAACGCTCCCGGGGCTGATCGACTATGCCCGACCTTCTCCCAGGCACCGAAGTTGTCGCCCGCGGCCTCCGCTGGGAGCTGGTCTACACCCAGAACCTCGGGGCGCAAACCCTCTGTCGCCTGCGCGGTATTGAGGGTCACTTTGCCGGCCAGGAAGTTGATCTCCTCAGCCCGTTCGATGAAATCACCCCCATGGCCCGGGACCTGCGCCCCGAAAAGCCGGCGGCACTCTCCAACTGGCTCGCCTACCATCAGGCGTTTCTCCTGGAGCAGGCCTTCGGCACCGACGCCCTCAGCGCCGTCCAGCCGGGCCGCCTCCGCATCGAGCCCTACCAATTGGTGCCCGTCCTCCGTGCGCTCTCGATGACCAGGGTGCGCCTCCTGTTGGCCGACGGTGTTGGCTTGGGCAAGACCATCCAGGCCGGCCTCCTCCTCACCGAACTCATCGCCCGCCGCATCGCCCACCGTGTCCTGATCGTCTCGCCCTCCGGCCCCTTGCTTGATCAATGGGAAATGGAAATGTCCCACCGCTTTGGGCTGCGATTCCGCGTTATTGATCGGCAGGCGCTGGACGAAGTAAGGCGGGGCACCGAGCTGGGCGCGATCCCCTTCGACTACATTCCCCTCGGCCTTACTTCCATTGACTTCCTCAAACAGGAGAGAGTGCTGGAAGACCTCGAACGCTCGTCCTACGACGTCGTCATCATCGATGAGGCACACCACTGCATGGAGGTGGGCGGCGAGGATCGTGACGCCTCCCTCCGTCGGAAGCTCGCCGAGGTCCTCGCCCGCCGCTCGGACACACTGATCCTTGCCACCGCCACCCCTCACGACGGCAACGACCGCTCGTTCGCTTCCCTCTGCGAGCTGCTCGATCCGTCTTTGGTCGACGGTCGAGGCGTCCTTCGCGGTGAGCGCTACCGCCGGCACGTTGTCCGTCGGCTCAAGAAGCATATCTTCGACGAAAACGGCCGCCCACGCTTCAAGGAGCGCGAGGTTGAGCCCTGTCCCGTCCGCGCACGTCCTGGCACTCACGACCGCTTCATCGAACTCCACCGAACCCTGCTGGCCCTCATCGCGCCCGAACTACGCAAGGCCCTCCGCAGTCGCCGCTACGGCGACGTCCTTTCCTTTATCTCGCTTCTCAAACGCAGCGTCTCCACCGTCGCCGCCTGCCGGGTCACCCTCCAAGCCGTCCGCGACCGGTTTTGCGCCATCCAGAGCCAAACCGCTGAGACCCAGGAATGTCGCAAGCAACGCCTGCGCACCCTCCGCGACCTCAACCGTACCCTGGAGCGCTTCGGAACCGTCAGCGCCGAGCAGGAGGCCGAGCAGCAGACCATCGAAGTCGAAGACCTCGCTCAGCAACTTCTCACCTTGCAGCGTCAGGTCAACACAGAGGCACGCCACATCCGACGGTTCGCCAACATCGCTGACGCGCTCGACGACCTCATCGGCATCGCCGAATCCGCCGCCCCGCAGGACCCCAAGCTCGCCGCCGCCATCGCTCAGGTTGAGACCATCCGCGCCGCCGAGCCCCTTGCCAACATCCTCATCTACACCGAATACACGGACAGCCAGGCCGCCCTGGTCGCCGCCCTGCAAGCGGCCGGCGTCGGTCCCGTCGTCACTATGAGTGGCGAGGATGACGAAAAGACGCGCGCCACTGCCACCGATCGCTTCCGCACTGAGGAGAACCTGGTCCTCGTCAGCACAGATGCCGCCGCCGAAGGCCTCAACCTCCACCAGCGTTGCCACCACCTCCTGCACCTTGAGCTGCCGTTCAACCCAAACCGCCTCGAGCAGCGTAATGGCCGAATTGACCGTTTCGGCCAGGACAAGACGCCCATCGTCCGTTACCTGTTCTTGTGCGGCACGTTCGAACAGCGCATTTTGCTTCGCCTTATCGCCAAGTACGAACGCCAGCGCAAGCTGCTCACGTTCGTTCCCAACACCCTGGGCGTCACCGCCTCGGCGGAAGCCACCAACGAGCGCCTGCTCACCGGGCTTGTTGAAGAGGAAGCCAGCTTGTTCCAGCGCGAGGAACCCGTGTTTGACCTCGTTGCCGGCGTAGAAAACTCCGGCGCGGACGCGGCCACCCGGGACCTGCTCGAGGAAATCGACCGCAGTCTCCAGGGCTTCGAGCGGGCCGCCACAGCCAACACCTGGCTGGGCGCTGACGGCCTAAACGCCGAAGCGTCTCTGTTCGCCGAGGCCGACCAAGCCCGCCGGCGTGGCGAGACTCTCAACAGCGTCGACCTCGCCCGCTTTGTCCGTGACGCCGTTCTGCTCGAAGGCGGCAATGTCCGCGACATCGCGCCGGACATCACCGAGCTAACACTCCCCTCCACCTGGATGCCCGGGCTCGCAGGCACCCCCGGCATAGACACCGACACCCGCACCGCCCGGCTCACGACCAAGCTGGAAATCACCCAGGACGCGCAAAAGCGCGAAGTCGGATTCCTTGGCCGGGCGCATCCGCTCGTTCGCCGTGCCCTTGACCGCGTGCGCCATCTGGCCCTGGGCGGCACGGCCACATCGGTGGATCAGCGCATCAGCGGCGTCACGGGCGACGTAAACGAACCGACGCTCCTGTTCACTTTCTTGGGTCGCATCCACAGTCGCGCCGGACGCGAGTTCGAGCAGGTCCTGGCCATCCTCGTGTGCCCGCCCGCCGTCACCGAGTTTGTCACCAGCAGCGAACGCTGGCTCGCGCTTGCCAACCCTGCGAACGCTGTCAACACCCGCGACCTTTGGAACAACCAATTCGCATCGTGGGCGCAGGACGCCGAGGCCACGGCGCTTTCCGCCGCTCGCCAGAATTTTCGCCCCATCGCCGCCGATGTTCTCAATCGTCGCCGTGCCGAACTCCGCCGCGACCGCGAGCGCTTGCTCGAATGGCTCGACACGCGCACTCGCGAGATCATCGGCGACCGTGGCCAACTCGCGGTGCAGCAGGAATTGATTGGCGTATCGCCCTTAGAGGCCCAGCAGCCCAGCGCTGCTCCGTGGGCTCGCCTGACCGATTCGTTTGAACGCCTCGCCGGTTTCGCCAGCGACAACGCGCAGCCTGTCGCCTTGCGCCATGAGGCGCAGACGGTTCTCACGTTGTTTAAGAAACGTCGCGAAGACCTCGACGCCCGCGATGCCATTCGCGATCCCGAAGTCACCACGCTCGGCATGTTGATGGTCGTGCCCCGCGCTACAGGAAGGAGCGCACGCTGATGGCCCTCAACCTTTCAGTCGATTGCACCTTCACCGGGCCGGCGCTGCCCGAGCCGTTCGTGAAGTTCAATCTGGAGGCGGAACTCAATCGCCTTTCGCTCCTGCCCAAAGCCACCGGCGCGGACGCCCGCACCCTCGACGAGGAATGGCAAATCTTCCGGCGCAAGTTCCGCGAACTGGTTTCCCATGGCGGCGGCTTGCGCGTTCAGAACCACGTCATTGAACCGCTCGTTGCCCGGCTCGGTTACGCCCGCATCGAATCGGTTGAACCCGTCCAGACCCGCGAGGGCGACGAGGACGGAGGCGCGTTACTCGTCACCGATGACGGCGCAGCCAAGTTGCGCGTCTGGTGCGTTGACCTCGATGCCGACCTCGACGCCCCGGCCCGGCGTGGGCTCGCCTACCGGTTCAGCCACACGCGCATTGCCCAGCGCGTGCTGCTCGCCACCGGCGAACGCCTCGGCATTCTCACCAACGGCGTTGAACTGCGACTGCTGATTTCCGATCCCGCCCGCGTTGATTCCCAGGTTGCCATCAGCATTGACCCGCACTGGAAACGCAGCCGCGAAGTCCCGGACTCGCTCCGGTTGCTCATCGCGCTCGCATCGCCCGCCGGCATCAAAACCCTGCCCGAACTCATTGACAAGGCCCGGCTGCAACAGGCCAAAGTCACCAAGGACTTGCGCGAACAGGCGCGCCACGCCATCCGCGAGTTCATTCAGGAGCTTGTTGACCACCCGGAGAACCAGACCATGCTCGCGGAGTATGTGGACAAGGCCGCGCTCGCCAAAGACCTCTGGCACGAGGGCCTCATCACCGTCTATCGCCTGCTGTTCATCCTGAAACTCGAATCGACGGACGATCCGGCGCGCAGTTTCAGTTTCGCCTCGACTAGTCTCTGGCGAAATACCTTTTCCCCCAGCGTCGCGCTCGCGCCCATCGTCCGTCGCGTCCTCGATCACGGCGCGCAAACCGGCCGTCTTTTGCAGGACGGACTTCGCGCCTTGTTCCGCATGTTGTCGGACGGCCTCCAATGCACCGAGTTGAACGTTCGCCCGATGGCGGGGGCATTGTTCGCGCCGGCCAGCGCGCCGATTCTTGGCCGGTTGCACTGGACGGAAACCGCTATCGCCAAGCTGCTCGACAATCTCCTCTGGACTCGCACCGGACGCGGCACCACCGCCCGCGAACGTGTCCACTACGGCCCGCTCGACGTGGAAGACCTTGGCTGCGTCTATGAAGCCCTGCTCGAACTTGAGCCGGGCATCACCTCGGAAACTATGTGCCGGTTGCGCCGCGCCAAACTCGAAGTCGTCGTGCCCGCCGCCCAGGGCGAGCGCTACAAGCCGGTGACGGCAGCCGTCGTTGTCGCGCCCGAAAATTTGGAATTGGCGAACGACGAGCCTGACGAACCCGAGGAAGAAGAAAACGGCGGTGGGAAGAAAACCAAAGTCGAATGGATTGAAGAAATCCCACGCGGCCGCTTCTACCTCCGTGTCGGCCTCGGGCGCAAAGCCACCGGCTCATTCTACACGCCGCACTCGTTCGTGCGGTTCCTCGTGCGGGAAACCCTCGGCCCGCTCGTCGCCCGCTGCATCCGTCCAGTTTCCCTCCCCTCTCCGCCCTCTGAGGAGGGAGAGGGCCGGGGTGAGGTGGGTGGTCCTCTATCTTCTGACCTCCGACCTCTGCCCTCTGATCCCGATCCCTGCGCCATCCTCAAGCTCAAGGTTATTGACAAGGCCATGGGCAGCGGCCATTTCCTCGTCGAAGCCTGCCGCTTTCTCGGCGAGGCTCTCTACGACGCCGCCCGCCGTTGCGATGAACTCGCCGCCGCCGCCGAGAAACTCGCCGAATCCTACCGCGCCTCCGCCAAGACCAAGCCGGAACACCAAGCCCTCGCCGCCGAGCAGGAAGCCCGTGCGGCCATGCTCCGCCAGCGCGTGATGGATTTGCCCGATCCCGACGACGAACTGCTTCGCTATCTGCCGAGCCGATCCGTGGAAGGCACAGCCGGCGGCGTCTCGCACAACAAAGCCATCGTCCTCTGCCGTCGCATGGTCGCCGTCCATTGCCTCTACGGCGTGGACAAAAACCCGCTCGCCGTCGAACTCGCCAAGCTCGCGCTCTGGATTGAATGTCACGCCGAAGGCTTGCCGCTCACCTTCCTCGACCACCGGCTCGTCATCGGCGACTCACTCACCGGCCCGTTTTTTGCGCACTTGTTAAAATACCCCGGCGCACAGCAACCGCTCGACGACCTGTTCACGCGCGGCCTCACCGCCAAACTCACCGCCGCACTGGTCGACGCCCTCCAGCATGTCTGCGCACTGGAAGCCACCGTGGGCGTGACCGTGGCCGACATCGAAGCCAAGCAAGCCGCCAAGACCCGGCTCGACCGCGCCCTCGCCCCATTCAAAATCTTCGCCGCCGCGTGGAGCGGTGGCGTGATGCTCGGCCCTGAAGGTTGCGACGACACCGCCTACGCCGCGTTCGCCAGACACATTGCGGAAACCGGCGCGCTTCCGAACGCTTCTCCCTCTCCGCCCTCGGAGGGGAGAGAGGGCCGGGGTGAGGTGGATTTCGTGCCGTCTGAAAAACTCTGCCGCATGATCGCCAAGGGCCTCGGCCTCCCCGCCAACGCCGACCGGCCCGCCATCAATTCAGCCTTTAGCCTTCAGCCTTCAGCCTTTGTTCCCATTCCCGCGCTTTCGTTCGACTTGACCTTCCCCGAAGTTTTCTATCCCGATGGCAACGCCGCGAACCGCGCCGGCTTCGACGCCGACCTAGGTAACCCACCTTGGGATCGAATGCTGCCGATGGACAAAGAGTTCTTCGCAGCCTTCGACTTTGCAATTCTCAATGCTGCCACCAAGCGCGAACGTTCAGCAATCCAGGAGCGGCTGTTGGCGAACCCAAATACTCAAAAGCTCCACGCAGATTACCTCGGCGCTTTCCGTGAGCAGCAAGCGCTTCTCGACCGTTTGTTCCTGTTTCAGGTTGTTGAGGTAAACGGCGAGCGGACGATCGGAAAGCAAGACGCATTTCGCGCCTTTATGGAGCGAAGCGTGCAAGTTCTCAAGAACGGTGGGATAACTGGTGTCGTGGTTCCCTCGGCATTCCACGCCAACGAAGGTGCGACTGGCGTTCGTCGGCTCTATTTGCACCAAATGTCGCTGCGTTGTTGCCACTCTTTTGAGAATCGCCGAAAGCTCTTTGAGATTCACAGCAGCTTCAAATTTGCCGCCGTCGTAGCCGAGAAAGGCAGGCAAACCAGCGAGTTCGACTGTGCTTTCTACCTCCACGAAGATGAATGGCTTTTCCAAAAGAACCGCGAGCGACAGCCGTTGCGATATTCTTTGAACTTCGTCCAACGAACGGGGGGCGACTACCTGAGTCTTCTTGAAATTCGCTCGCTGTCAGACCTTGAAGTAGCTGAGGCTTGTTACGCTGATGCTGCTTTGTTCGGAACTGCGTGCAGTCGGCTGGCAATCGTGCTTGGCCGAGAACTCAACTCCAGCGACGATTCGCCACTGTTCACCCCGACGGAGGATCTGGTCGGGCCAGCAGATGATCCGCGGAAACCAGAAGTCGCCTCGGCTCTCCTTTCCAAGGGCTTTCTAGTTTTGCATGAAGGACGGACGTTTCACCAATTCACCGACCGATGGGAGGAGCGCAACCGATACTGCATCGCGGTTGGAAAAATCGCCGACAGGCCTTTCACCCGGCGCAATCCGCGTTTCTTCCGGCTGTCCTATCGGAAGATTTCGGCTTCAACAAATGAACGCACCGCGATCTTCACGATGCTACCCCCCGGCTCTGTCGGAGTGGATTACTCTCCTTGCGAGCAGACCGCAGACAGAAGACCCAACGCTTCCGCACTCGCGCTTCTCGCCATCTGCAATTCGTTTCCCGCTGATTTCTGTCTGCGGCTTTACGTCTCGTCAGCGACCGTCAACTATTTCTTCCTTACTCGCATGGCAGTGCCAAACCGCTATCCGACACCATTTCTCGCACACTCCGCGCTTCGCCTGACGTGCAACCACGCCGGCTACGCGCCGTTGTGGCGGGAGCAGTTGGGGGAGGTGTGGCGGGAGGCGGGCGCGGCGTTCACCTGGCCCGTGCTGAAGGGCAGAGACCTGTCCGCCGGAGCCTCGGCGGAGGCGGACGCCCGCTGGGCCGTCCGCGCCGCCATTGACGCCGTGGTGGCCCACGCCTACGGCTTGACCCACGAACAATACGCCCATGTCCTGAACACCTTCAGCCACGCCAGCTACCCGGACGCCCCGCGCCAATGCCTCGAAGCCTTCGACGAGCTGCAATCCCTCGGCCTCGGAGCCTTCACGAAGAAACACGACCCATACTGGGACATCCCGCTCAACGAAAACCTTCCCCAGCCGGTGATTGATCTGCCGGGAATAGCGAGCGATGAGCAGCAAGCAGCGAGCAGCAACTCCTCCGCTCCCCACTCCCCGCTCCCCGTTCACCCGTCCCAAGAACTCTTCGATTTCCAAACCACCGCCGCGCCGGCGCGAAGTGGGCCGTTGTTCGCGGAAGCGCCCGAGACGAAGAAGATGAGAAAGCGACGCACATGAAGGTCCCCCGTTCACCACTCGACGAGTTTTACCACGGTCTGGTGCGGGGCTTGCGGCGAAGGGGCGTGGCGTGCGGCATCACCGGCGGGCTGGCGTGCGTGGAGTTCGGCGTCGTGGAACATACGGAGGATTGTGACCTCGTCTGCGCGCCGGCGGCGGCGAAGACGCTGCTGGCCACGCTGGCAGGCACAAGATTTCGCGGCCGGGGCTGCCGGTATCGCGGGGCCTTGAGCGCGCCGCTGGCCCAGCCGTGGCTGGAGGGCGGCTGGACGTGCCACTTTTTCTGGGGCGAGAGGGCCGGGGCGACTCCGTTTTTGGACGTCTTTGGCGTTCCGCCACGGGTGACGGGTTCATGGCAGCGGCGCACGCGAGGTTTGTTCGCCGACCGGCAGACTGTGGCGGAAATGAAGCGCACACGGCGGCGCAAGGATTGGGATCAGGCGACGGCGCTGGGTTTGCAGATGTTGAAGGCGGATCAGCCGGAGGGCTGGCTGCACATTTTTGACGCAGAGGTGTTGCGCGAACTTGCCAAGACGATTTCCTGTCCGGCGCGCTTGCAGGCGCGCCGGCCGGTGCTGCGGCTAGCGCTGGCCAATGACCGCTGGCTGGAACGCGCGGTACAGACGGAAGTGGAGTTTTGGTCGCACTTGGATCTGCTGCGGCTGAAGGTCTATGAGTCAGCGGGACGCAATTACGCTCTGGCAGTGATGAAGGACAAGGGACTGAAGAACCAGAGGTTGGCGGAACAACATGCGCGGCGGCGGACGCATGCCGAGCGGCTGCTGCCAAAACATCCGCTGCGCGAACACGGCATGGAACGGCTGGCGGCGGAAGCCAGCGCGGCGACACTGACCGGACTGGATCCGGCCTTGGCCGGCTTCCTGCCTGATGTGGAGCTTCATTTTGCGGGTTTGGCGGTCTAGGCTCATTCCCATGCAAGCAGCCACAGTCAAAGCGATCGAGCAGATTGAGCGGGAATTTCACCGCCGTGCGTTCGGCGAGGAGTTCGCGCGAGTGAATCTCTTGTCGGCAGCCGAGCGTCGCGCCTACCTCGCGCGCCTGGGCCGCCGGGCAGCCTCACTGCGGAGGGCGAAGGGCAGTGATGCGAGGTCGCAACCTGTCAGAATGCAGGGGCGGTGAGCTTGAACGTATGAGTCTCAACCCCATCATTGCCCTCGACCACGTCATTGAGGAATACCGTGACCATCTTCAGTCCGAGTTCCGCGCCCGCGACCGCGCCTTGCGCGGCTCGCTTGAGACCGAACTAGACCGCCCGCTATTTCTCGCGCAAGAGCCCTTCTACCAGGCGCACCGCCCGTTTCGCGCCGGCCAACGCTGGAGCGACCTGCCGCTCGACTCCGCGCTCGCCCGCGCCATGGCCGCACGTTCCAACACCGAGACCGCCTTCCTCCACCAATCGCAGGCTGTCACCCACCTCCTTGGTCCGGACGCTTCGCCCATCGTGGTCACCACGGGCACGGGTTCAGGTAAAACCGAGTGCTTCCTTCTCCCTGTCATCCAGAATGCTGTCGCGGACGCCCGCCTGTTCCGCCGCACCGGTCTCACCGCCATCCTCGTGTACCCCATGAATGCGCTCGCCAACGACCAGGAGAAGCGCATCAAGGAGTACCTCGAGGTTGCCGGTGTTGCCGATCTGGTGGATGTCCGGAAATACGACCGGGGCACGGGCCAGGCCGAGCGCGAGCGCATGCGGGCCAATCCGCCGCGCATCCTGCTCACGAACTACATGATGCTGGAGTACCTCCTCATCCGTCCGGCGGATCGGGACGCCCTCTTTGCCAATCATCGCTGCCGTTTCCTGGTGCTGGACGAGGTCCACACTTATCGCGGTGTTCTCGGCAGCAACATCGCCCTCCTTTTGCGCCGGCTCCGTGCCCACCTTGCCCGCGCCCGCCAGGACTGGTCCCCGAACGTGCCCGACAACCAGCACCCGGCCCGCTACCCCACGCTCCTGTCCGTCGGCACCTCGGCGACCATCAAGAGCCTCGCCGACCCCGCCCTGTCAGCCGAAGAGCGCGCCCGGCGGCGCGATGCCGATGTCCAGGATTTCTTCCACCGCCTCACCGGCGAACCCCGGGACCGCATCCGCGTTGTCGGCGAAGTTCTGGAGGACATTACCATCCCCACCGAGGCCCGCTTTGCTGCCGCCGTTCCCACGCCTTGCCCGGTGGATGTGGCCAACGAGGCATCTGTCTTCCAGGCCCTGGCTGCCTCCGCCGGTGTGCCCGCTTCGGCCGATCCCGCCACCACCGCTCGGAGCTGCCGGCTGCTCTGGCTTCTCAACCAATGGCTGGTGGCCCAACCCCTATCCGTTGGCCAAATCGTCAAGCGAGTCATCGCTGAGGTGCCCGAACGCCAGGGCGCCGACCACGCCGCCGTCGCCCGTGAGACTGAGGCGGTCCTCCTTGCCGGTTCCGCCCTGCCCGAGGGAACCCCCGGCGCTCTCCGCCTCCGCGCCCATCGCCTCATCCGTGGCGGCTGGAAGTTCGTCCGCTGTATTGACCCCGCCTGCGGCCGCATCTACCCCATGGGCCAGCCCACTTGCGATTGCGGTCGCACCACCGCGCCGCTGTTTCTCTGCCGCAACTGCGGGGCCGACTACCTCCGCTTAAGTGGCGACCCTGCCGCCGGCCAGATGCGCCCCTACACCGAGGACGCCCCAGGCGAGGAGTGGATGCTCTACGACATCGCCCGCCAGGAAGCCGACCAGGAACCCGACGAAGATCCCGACGACCCGGACGAGGACAACGCCGCGCCCCGGCGCGGCGGCCGGGCCCGCATCGAACGCGTGCGCGGCCAACCTGTCCACTCCGGTTCCTTCGACCCCCGCACCTCCAATTTCAGCCTCAACCCGGCCGACTTCCCCTTCCAGGTCCGCTTCGTTCAGGGCTGCACCCGCTGTCTCTGCTGCGGCGGCACCGCCGGCACTCGCAACGTCATCACCCCCGTTGCCCTCGGCACTTCCGCCGCCGTCAAAGTCCTTGGCGAAGGTCTGGTCGAGGCGCTCGCCGACGCCAATGCGAATCGCCCCGGCCATGATGGCAAGGAGCGCCTCCTGATTTTCAGCGACAGCCGCCAGGACGCCGCTCACCAGGCCCGCTTCATCATCTTCGCCAGCCGCTATGACCGCATGCGCCGGCGCCTTTTCCAAATCCTGCAAATCAACCCCAGCCTCGGCCTTCAACGCGCGGTCGAACTGCTTGGCGAGGCCGGCGTCAGGGCCGGCGACAATCCCCACGGCCCCGACGATCCGGAACGCCGCCTGACCGAAGATGAACGCTTGCGCGTTCGCGCTTGGGAAGAAGCCCCGATCCTCGACGAAATCGCCGTCACACCCTTCTTCCGCGGCACACTCATCAATCTCGGAATCCTGGCCGTCCGTTACGACGGTCTCGAAGAGGAAGTGCGTGACCGTGGCGCTGCCCTCTGTGCCCGCTGGGGTATCACGCCCGACCAGCTAATTCACCTCTGCCGCTGTTTCCTCGATGAGCTGCGCGTCCGCAGCATGCTTTCTCGCGAGATGATGCGCTACCACCCATGCTACACCGCCTGTCCTGACTACATCGCGCGCGCCGACTGGGAAAGGAAGGTCGCCCAGCCCAAGGGCCTCCCCGTTGACGCCACCGGCCACCCGGTCCCTTACGCCGACACCCTCCAGGCTCCCTACGGCGTCACCATCCGCAACGCGTGGCGCGCCCCAGGTACGGGCGGCCGGGCCCCCGGCTTTCAGCGGCTCGCCGAACACCTGCTCTCCCGCTTCGGCGCGCCCCAAATCAACGCCGAAGACGGCCTCGCCCTCCTGCAGTTCCTACAGCGTGGCAGCCTCACCATCACCTCCGATGTATTTGGCTACCGCGACAGCGCACGCGCATGCCAGCTAAACGCCGAGGTCGTCCGCCTCTGGCTCGCCACCGGCGCCAACCGCCTGCGCTGCAATGTCTGCTCATGGCCTCTGGCCGGCGCCCAGCCAGGCGCGCCCTGCCCGCGCTGCCACGGTACCGCTGCCGCCTGGCCCGACGCCGAAGTCGAACAGCACCGCACCGTGCGCCGCATGAGGCAGCCCACCTTTCGGCCGCTCATCGCCGACGAGCATACCGCTCAGGTTACGAACGACCGCAGAGTTGAACTCGAAAACAACTTCAAAGCGTCCGCAGCGCAGGCCTCACTGAACGTCCTCGCCTGCTCTCCCACCATGGAAATGGGCATTGATGTCGGCGGCCTGGACGCCGTCATCCTGCGCAATGTCCCGCCGAGGCCCGACAACTACGCCCAGCGCGGTGGCCGCGCCGGACGCCGCACTCGGGTCGGCCTCGTTGTTGGCTATGCTCGCAGCACCCCCCACGACCAGTACTTCTTTGACCACCCCGAGGAAATGATCTCCGGCGAGATCCCCGCGCCGGTTATTTCCCTCGGCAACCGGGACGTCATTCTCCGCCACCTCGCCGCCATCGCCTTTGGCGCCGCTGATCCCGGCCTCGCCGGTCGTATGGTCGAGTACGTCAGCGAGCAGGGCGAAATCCGCGCCGAGGCAGTCAACGCCCTCATTGCCGCCGTTCAGGCTCAGACCGCCCATGCCCTGGAGTTGGCCCGACAGGCCTGGGCTGGCCCCATTCTGAACGATTGCGGACTCGACGAGCAGGCCCTCCAGGCTCATCTAGCCTCGCTGCCGGACAGGATCAACGACGTGGTCGCCCGCACCGCACGCCAGGTCCAGGAATTGCGCTCCGCCCTCGAACGCTTTTCCGCCACGTTACAGGGACGCCAACCAGGCGTCCGCGCCGCCGATCTTGTCGCGCGCCTGTTGGGAGTCTCCACTTCCCAACGCGATAGTCGGCCCGAAGCCGATGACGCCTCAGCCGGTTACCCGCCCCGCAGGTTCGCCGAGTTTGGCATCCTGCCCGGTTATGAGTTCCCTGCCGAACCTGCCTCCGTCCGCCTGCTCGGCGACGCCAACGAGGAAAGTCCCGTCAGCGCCGCCCGCCGCTTCGGTATCTACCAGTTCATGCCCGATGCCCCGGTGTACGCCCGTGCCCGGCGTTGGAAAGTCATCGGCCTCGATGTCAGCTCGCCCTGGAATCCGAGAACCGATGCGCCTTGGACATATAATCTCTGCCGCCGTTGCGGCCTCCGTTACTCTACCGACCATCCGCAATGCCCGCGCTGCCGCCTTGCGGAGCCAGGACGCTCCTACCCGGCCTTCGAATACGGCGGGTTTCTGGCCCAACGCAACGAAGCCCCGGTTCTTGACGAAGAAGACCGCATCGCGGCTCGCAACCTGGTCGCTTTCTTCCCGCAGTGGAATGGCGACGTTTTCGAGCGCTGGTCCGTCGGCCCCGGCTGGCAGCTTGTTCTCCGTCGGAATGAGGAAGTCCGCTGGCTCAACGAAGGCCTGGAACCTACCGAGGCCGAGCGCCAGTCCGGCGTCATCCTCCACGACCAAGGCAGAGGTTTCTGCCTCTGCGGCACGTGCGGACGCCAACTAACCGTCCCGCGCTCCGACAATGCCGCCAGGACCCGCCGCCGTGCCCGTGCCGACAATGCCCGCGACCCCTTCGGTCACGCCCCCACCTGCGCCCGCTCCGGCCAGCCGCCCCAGGCCGCCGGCATTGTCACCAGTATCGCCGCCGAAGTCCTCCGCCTCATCGCCTTCCTTCCCGAGGGCTTTGAGCCGGAAGCTCTGGACGAATGGAGCCATTCCCTGGGTGCCGCCCTGCGCATCGGCATCCGGCAACATCTCCTCCTCGATGGTAGCGAAATCGAGTTCGAGCCAGAAGGGCCCTGGCAGGAAGGCAGTGACGCTGGCTCGTTCCAAAGGGTGTCACTCACCTTCGTGGACCCCAGTGTTGGCGGCAGCGGCTACATCGCCCGCATCGCGCGCGAGTTTCACCTGATCGCCCGCCGGGCCCTCCAGCACTTGGATCACCCCAACTGCGACACCGCCTGTTACCGCTGCCTCAAGTCCTACCAGAACCAGCGCCACCACGAAAAACTGCGCTGGCCAGCCATCATCGGCGACCTCGAACAGCTCGCGGAGGCCCCGCCGCAGCCTGTCCCCCTCGAACAAGACGACGTCCACGACCCACGACCCTGGCTGGAGGCATTTGACGCCGGCGTCGGCTCTCCCCTCGAACTGCGCTTTCTCCGTCTTTTCCAGCAGCACGGTTTCAATCCCCAACCGCAGGTCCCGGTAGCCCCGGCGGATGGCGTCCCGCCAATCTCCATCGCCGATTTCGCTGTCCCCGACCGCAACCTCGCCATCTACGTGGATGGCGCCGCATTCCACGTTGGTGCGCGCCTTCGTCGCGACCGCCTTATCCGCAATCGCCTCCGGGAGGGCCCGCGTCACTGGACTGTTGTCGAACTCCGCGCCTCCGACCTCGGTCGCGGCGTCACCCTGGTCCAACAACTTGCGAGCATTGCTGACTGACCGTAAGCGGTAAGTGGAGCGCTGATGCCGTAGAAGGGCTCAGAGATGAATGCACATGCGCGAATCCAGCCTGTTTTTGTGAGTAACAATATGTCGCTTTGATCCCAACGACTTGCGGGAGCGATGAACGGGGCATGAGCAAATTGAGTTTGAAGAACCGGGTTCTGGGCGGTTTATGGGGCGCGGTGGTCGGCGACGCGCTGGGCGTGCCGGTCGAGTTCCGCAGCCGCGCCGAGGTTCAACGGAATCCGGTGGCCGACTTGCGGGGACATGGCACCTACGACCAGCCCGAAGGCACCTGGTCGGACGACTCCTCGCTCCTGCTCTGCACAGTGGACAGCCTGCTACGGCACGAATTCGACACGACGGACATGGGGCAGCGCTTTGTCCAGTGGTCCCAAGGCCGGCTCTGGACGCCCTGGGGCAGCGTCTTTGACATCGGCGGCGCCACCAGCCGCGCCCTGAGACGAATCCAGGAAGGCGTCCCCGCCGAGCAAGCGGGCGGCGCCGACGAGAACAGCAACGGCAACGGCTCGCTGATGCGCATCCTGCCGATCGCGCTGCGGTTCGGTCATGAGCCGGCGGAGCGGATGCTCGAGCTTGCCTATCGCGCCTCGGCCATTACTCACCGGCATCCCCGCTCCCAGATCGCCTGTGGATTCTATTGCTTGATTGCGGCTGCATTGCTGCGGGGGCAGACGCCCGCCGCCGCCCAGCAGTCGGCTGCCCAAACCGTCCGCCCACTGCTTGAAACAAAGCCTCTGGCCGGTGAGAAGCACTACTTCGCCGCCGCCCTGGCTTCCGACCTGGCAACGCGGTCGGAGAACGACATTGCTTCCGGCGGCCATGTCGTTGACACGCTGACCGCGAGTCTGTGGTGCTTGCTCACGTCGAGGGGCTACACCGAAACCGTGCTCAAGCCCGTGAATCTCGGTGGCGACACCGACACGACCGGCGTCGCAGCGGGGGGATTGGCAGGCGTCTATTACGGTCTGGCGAGCGTGCCAGCGCCGTGGCGCACAGCGATGGCACGAGCACGGGATTTGGAGTGCCTGTTCGAGAAATTCACACGTCTCGTGGCACAGAATGAAGCGATGGAGACAGGAACCAACAACAGTCGCTGATGCGGTTGTGCCTCGACGGTCTCCTCTTTCTCGCGCTCCTGGGCTTGAGCCTCCATGTCCGCTCGCAGGGTTTCGCCAATGGCTTTCCGGATCCGCTCCGGACTCACGCCGAATTCACAGGCCACCTGGTCCAGGTAGGATTCCTCAGCGGCCCGCTGCCGGATCCGCTCCCGCCAGTTCTTGCCCAGCGGTCCGTAGACGTCCTCGTAGGTCGTAGCCCCCGCCTCCAGCTCGGCCAGCATCGCCGCCGAGTTGCGCCCCACGTCCACGTTGACCGCCCGCGGCGGCTGCACCGTCACCTTGGTCCAGTCGTGGGGCGCGTCGGCCACCCGCA
>CAYWIM010000011.1:0-66390 GCA_964458325.1 uncultured Verrucomicrobiota bacterium | reverse complement strand
CAGGTGGGTCACTTCTCATGAGCACACACGGGTCAACTTCCGTGAGCGGCGACGCTGTGAGTGCATCTTCGACGACGATGAGGACCGTCACCGTTTTCTTAACCCGAACCGAGGCGTGTGAGAAGACCGTTTGGCAGGTCGATGCATACTGCCTGATGCTTGCGCAGATGCACCGGCGGCGGCGCGACCACTCCGGACCGGAAGTGTGCGAAGCCGGCTTGGTGCACGCGGAGCAGGTGCTCAAGGACCAACTGCGGGAGCGAGGCTGGACGGAAGCCGAACTGGGCCGTCGGCACAAAGGGGGCCCGGAGAAAGTGTAGATCGCCACCCCGTTGCGCGCGCACACAACGATGACGTTGAAGCGGATCGCCCAACGTCTTGCGATGGGAACCTGGACACACGCTTCCAACTGCTTGGCGCAGAAGCGCACGAGCGACCGCCAGTGTCAAAGGTTATAGGTTATGACCAACCCCTATACGGCTTTTCCATCCGGCGAAAGACTGTTTACGTATCATACGCTCGAAGATCGTCGCTGGAAATCTGCTCGCCAGGAACGAGTCTGTAATGGCGCTCCTCGACAATGCGAACGTCGTCGCCGGATTGACCGAGTTCAAACAAGGCGATCAGGTCGGCCTCCACAAACTGTGCCGAGATGGCCCGGCACAGGAGTTGGGGGAACTTCTCTGCGCAGCAGGCGATGTCTTGCCTCGTCTGGACCGTTGAAAGCCGGTCGTTACCGCCTTTTGCTTGAATGGGGAGAACGTACTGGCGCCCGCGTTTGTCGATAGCGACGTAGATCTCATCGATCTCGACCTGCCCCAACCGTGTCACGGTAGTCCGCAGGTGGTTCTGCAGGGAGTAAGCTGCCACGCCAAGGAAGATGTCGAGTAGGCGGTTGTACCGCACTTTGGCCAGCAATGCTTGCTCGTCCGACAAGGCATAGGCAGCAACGATTTCCGGCGTGGAATCGGGAATCTTGATCGCGGCCAATTGGGGATTGGGAAAAATCCGGTTAATGGCCACCAGGCGGAACGCATATTGCGACTTGCCGCGTCCCTCGATCACCCACTCCTGTCCTGCGGGCTGCGTTCTTGCGATGGCCTCGGGCAACTCCATGCGGTAGCGAATGGAGTAGATGGCATCGCCAAGGTTCTTTGGCAACCTGATTCGGAGCTTCTTGGCCGTCGTCGTGAGCTCGTCTCGGTGGAATGGGACTTCTGTAAGACCAGCCTTGTACCGGTTGCTGAAGATGGTTTCGACGAGTGCTGAATACCTGTTCGCCTCGGGTCTCCTTGTCTTCATTAGATTCTCCTCGACCGCGTGGGATTCGTCGTCTCGATTTCAGATTGCTTGCGCTTGTGCAGGCCGTTCTTTCGGTCGCGTTTAGCGATGGGGACCGGCACTTTCCAGTACTCCGCCGCCTCTCCCATGTCCATCGAGAGCAGTTCCGGGCAGCCAAGATCGAGTTCGCGAACCGGTCTTTCAGGCGTAACACCGAGAGTGCTAATGAGCGATTGGGCAACGGCTCTGGCTAGCGGCGGAGGAACCGAATTCCCGATCTGTCTGGCCCCATGCCACTTGGTCACGTGAAACCGGAACCAGTCGGGGTAGCCATGCAATCGAGCCATTTCGCGCACCGTGACACATCGCGGAAATTCGTAGTGAATCGGTCTTGGACTGGTGAAAGCGCCTCTGGCAGAGTCGGTCCCAGCGCGGAGCGTATTGCAGACACCGCTGCGCGACAGCTTGAAGAAGCGCGAGATCGGCTCTACTTCCCCTTCGCGAGTTTCGGCGAAGCGGCGGCGGGAGATTTCCGTGTGGACCGTCCGCATACTAGCCGTTAGAATGTTGGG
Source organism: uncultured Verrucomicrobiota bacterium (assembly GCA_964458325.1). Classification (GTDB taxonomy): domain Bacteria; phylum Verrucomicrobiota; class Verrucomicrobiia; order Limisphaerales; family UBA1319; genus JAGMXM01. The sequence goes on along the minus strand of CAYWIM010000011.1, from coordinate 64,537 downwards.
ATTCCATTTGCGGACGTATCCGTAGTGCCAAGCTTCACGACTTGTACAACGAAGCCTCCTTGCGTACTCGGAAGTGCATTGTGTCTCTAGGTACGCCACCGAATCGGTCGTCATGAGCTCATGCCACTCTTCCGCATCCGGCAGGTCGGCAAGCGCATCGGTGCAGGTGGGCGTCGGCTCCTTCCCATTCCGGCCAAATAGGTCGTTCTCGGTCGTCGATGTCTCCTCTGGATAGCAAGGAACCGGGAGTCCCTTCTTCGATCCCAGAAGAAACAGGCGCTGCCGGTCCTGAGGAACGCCGTAGTTCATGGCGTTCAGCACTTTCCATGGCATTCGCACGCGATAATCCAACTCGTCGAAGGCATTGATCAATGCTTCGAGGAAGGCGCGGTGCTTTCCGATGGTCAGGCCCTTGACGTTTTCGAAGACGAAACCTCGGGCACCGAGCTCGTCAACCAACCGCACGAATTCCCTGACCAGTTGGTTCCGCGGATCGTCGAGCATCCGATGTCCGATCAGCGAAAACCCCTGACATGGAGGTCCGCCAAACACAACATCGACGTTCTTCCGGCCGATGCGTGCGGCTTCGCGGATATCGTCGCCCGTCAAGCCGACAATCGACCTGGCAAGGATAGTAGTCTGAGGAAAATTGAAGTGATGAACGGCAGCATGAATCGGATCGATTTCGACGGCGGCGGCGATGTCGAAGCCGGCTTGCTCGAAACCCAGCGCCATGCCGCCGGCACCGGCAAACAAGTCGATTCCTATGGGCCGTTTATCCATTCAGAAAACCCTCGATTCGCCTCTTGAGGGCGCCTTTCTTCTTAAGTTGGCATTGCCATACAACCATGACAGACCAGCCGGCTTTTCTCAAGGCTCTTGTTTGCCTGCGGTCACGGGTTTTGTTGACGGCGATCTTCCGCTCCCAATAGTGCCGTCGGCTTTTAGGCAACCGCCCATAACGGCATCCATGCCCGTGCCAGAAGCATCCATGCACAAAGATGACTTTCTTGCGGCTAACGAAGACCAGGTCGGGCTTTCCCGGCAGGTCGTCACGAATCAGCGAGTAGCGGAAGCCAAGACCATGTACAAGCGAACGGACGGTCCTTTCGGCTCCTGTATCCCGAGTGTGAACCGCTGCCATGATCTTGCTTCGGGTCGCCTTGCTCACTCGGTCCATAATCTAATCCTACCGGCCCACCGTTCCGGCTAACGGACGCCGGAGCGATGCCCTTTGATTGCCAAACGAGAGGCAATTCCGGCGTTGCCTGCGTGCGTTTTCTTGCGCCGCTCGATTTCTGACCCTCTTGAACCACTCTCGATTGGGGCCTAGCGCAATCCAATATCGGTCGCGTCCTTCAAAATGAATGTGCTCGATTCGCCACTCGCCGGTAAGCTGCGCGTCCTCGCAGCGGATGGCGACGGTGTCAGAATCCGCGGCGAGCAGCTCGTATCGCTGGGTGAATCGGTAATCGCGAAGGACTGCGCGGATGCGTGTCCGTGTGTAGGTGACGCGCAGGCGCCCGAAGATGTCGAGGAACTTGCGGCGCCGCTCGGGCGTGAGCCGTTTGATGAAACGCCATCCGGCAACGGTGGGCTGGCGGTCTGAGCGCCAAGTGCCAAGCAAGCGTCTGTCCGTTTTCGATGCAGGTGCGGGCATGGGAAGGCGATTATTGTTAGAATTTGATCCGATCACAACGAATTTGGCTTTTCAAGGATTCTGGCGATCCGAGTCATGCACGATCGTGCCGTCCAGGACGGTCAGGACGACTCGGGCCTGGCCGATCGCGGATGGATCGGCCGCACACAGGTCGCGGTCCAGCACGTTGGAGCATGATGCCTTCGGGGAGCATCTGGCCGACCAGCAGACCGCGGGTCTGGGGTGCGTCGGAGTATGGTTGGAAGAAGCGCGCGGTGGACGATCCGAGGCTGCCATCGGCGAAGCCTTTAACCCCGCCGATCCGGAGCATGTCGCTGCCGAATGCGGCCCGCACGCCGGTCTTGGCCAGGATCTCCCAGGCGGCAATCGAGCGAATGGCGTAGATGCGCGTCTTCAGTTCTCCACGTTCGAGCATGTCCGGGCAGTTTTCATGCGTTCAACTCTTTTTTGCGCTGGGCGCCCGGAGCACGTCGATCAGGAAATCGGTCAACCGCGGATGCTTCACGCCGGGGGCGCCGGGATATACGAGCTCGCAATCAGCGCCCATGCCGCGGAGTGTTTCCTGAAGTTTCACGCCGTAGTTGGCCGTGTGGGTGGGGTCCTTCTGCGGCTGGCCGAGCGCTGGTGGCGCGCTATAGATGAGGTAGACGGGCGGGTCGTCAGCAGTGGCGTGTTCGATGGGCGAGTATTCCTTGATCCACGGCAGGACCGATTCGCGCTCGGCGAGGAACTCGGCGAAGCGGGTGTCGCGCGACTGAATGTCCTCTGGATCCATGAAACCGAATGCATGGCCGCCGTAGCGGCTGTTCGGCGTCCATTCCTTCAACTGCCGGGGATCGAGCGATGTCTGTGCGCCCGTCACGGCGGCGCACCACAGGCGCGTGGATTCGCGCGCCACGGGATCTGCGCTCTTCGGATCCGCCATGTCACCGTGAACCGCCAGCCACAAGCTCGAACACGCCCCCGCCGAACCGCCCGATGCGCCAATGCGCTCTTTGTCAATGTTCCACTCGGCGGCTTTGCCGCGGAGGAACTGCAGCGCGCGGGCGGCATCGTGGAGCGGCCATTGGACGGGCGGCTTCACGCCTGCGATCTGGGCCTGCCATGAGTAGCGGTAATTGATCGAGCAGATGGAGATGCTGGCGTCCAGGCATGGGATCACGCTGCCGACGCCGCCCTTGTCGCCGGCCACCCAGCCGCCGCCGTGAATGAACAATACCACCGGCGTGGGTTGACCGGATCTGGCTTTGTAGAAATCCAGCACTTGTCGCTCGTGCGCGCCGTAGGGGACATTCGCGAGCGTGGGTTTCGGCAGCGGAGGCTGTGCCTTTCGGACAACCTGAACCGGAGATTTCGACGTGGCAGCCGGCTTCATCTCCGGCGCCTCGGCCGCCCAACCGAGGCTGCCAAGAACCCAAAGGACCAGGAATGCGGGATGGGCTGTTTTCATAAGGCAATTATGGGCAGCGGACAAGCACACGCAATCGTTCCACGGGAAAGGAGCCAGCATTGCCAGCGAATGTCCAGTCGGGATTCCCGGCCGGCTGGCTGCCGGGAATGAGCTGGCCCCAGAGGGCGGGGGCGGTCAGCGCGAGGGCCAGGACGGATGCGTGGGCGGTGGTTTTCATGGCAGCTCTCCTTATACACGCCATGCGTCACCGGAGCGTGATCCAGCGGTTGGCGAGCTTGCCCTTGGTCCGTTTCAGGGCCCAGGCGATGGCTCTCGCCAGAGATCCAATCTGATGCGCTTTGAACCGCTCCAGATCGTAGAACAGCACCCCAGCGTGCTCCTGGCCGCTGGCGACACGCAACGCCATCCATCCCGGCAGCGTGGCGCGATCTTTGGACACCAGCGCCCGGCCGTCCTGCCAGCATGCCTCGAGCAGGACGTCGTCCGTCGCGTTGATATAGGCGCCATGCTGCCACACCGACACATGCTCGACATTCACATCCGGACACAAGCCGCGCAGAGCGTCAGCGACATCGGCTGGCACGTGCGAATCCAACAGCAACCGGGCCTTCACACGCGCAGGAAAGAGTGGTTCGGCGCCAGCGTTTCAAGCTCCTCGAGCGGACGATGGCCAGCCTCGCGATCCGCCGCGATTTCGTCTGGAAAAGATCTCGTGTATGCGAGCGCTGCCTGGAGCAGCAGCATCGGCAGGCGGAGCAGCTTGGCGGCCTTTGCGGAATCGCCGCGACAGTCATGCACCGTTTCGACGGCCAGCCAAACAGGCAGGCGAACGCCGCGCAAATAGGCCATCCGCCCCGCGGGCGTCTGCCGAAATTCGATCCCAGGATGCTGGGTCGTCCGAACGCCCTGGGCTACGAAATCGGCGCCCAGCGTGGCTGGGCTGGTCCCAAACCGCCGTGCGATCCGTTCCAGATCGAGCTTCACATCCTTATCGATGCGCAATGAAAGGGGCGTGGTTGCCATACAATGCACACATTGCAGGTCGATCCATGGTCCGTCAAGCCTTTGGGGATCAAGACGCTGCGCGCACGGCCAAGGCGCGTCCGAATTGGGCGTCAGCCTCGTGGAGTGCGCAAGCCCTCTTGCGCTTTCCTTAGCCGGCCACGTGTCAAGGCGCCGACAGGGCTCCTGAAACACACTCCGTGCTGAGGCGATAGAATCGTTCCGACATGCCTGCCCCGGAATTATCGAGGAAAACGAACTCCCCGGGGGCAGTCGCCGCGGCTGGACCAAAATACTCCCAGGTTTCGAGGTCCGGCGAAGCCCAGACACAATAGGTCGTGTTTGTACCGCCCTGGAAGATCAACTGAAACGTTCCGTTCGTGTTTATCCCGCAGCTCGTGATCGTGGGCGCGACCGGAGGCAAGATCGTGACCGTGACCACAGCAGGGCGTGATTCCAATTGCCCATCGCTGGCGATCCGGCCAAAACTCGCATACGGGCTGCCATAGCCATTGACGGCCGGAAAGAAGATCACCCGATGCTCCGAATCGGTCACTATGGTATTCGGTTCGGAAATCCCGGCGCCGCGGCGGCCATCCTCGCACTGGAAAAGCACACCAAGGCCCGGCAGGGACGCGATCTTGAACTGAAGCAGATCGTAATTTACATCGGACCCAGCCTGCCGCTTCAAAGGCTCCGCATCGCCGTCCGAGCGCCCAAATGATCGGGGCTGATCTCGAGTGCTTTCTCGAACTCGAGGCGCGCCTTGTCGGTCTGGCGCAATCCTTGGTGCCCGAGACCAGCCGCGTAATGCGCCGATGCCAGGCGCGCGCGCTGGGACTGCTGCTCGCCAAACGAGGCGAAGAAATCGATCGAGCCGCCCTCCGCCAGCCTTCGATTCCCGCCCTCGATAAGCCGTTGGTAGATGCCTTTTGCCTTTTCAGCCTGGCCAAGCTTCTCGAAAGCCCGGGCCTGATAATATTGCGAGCGATCGCCCCCGCGCTCGACCGAGACGGCTTCCTGCCAGCTCTTCTTCGCCGCATCGATCTCGCCCAGGGCTTCCTGGGCCCGACCGATCCAGTAGGCCGATTCGGCGCTCCGGCCCCCTTGGCCTCGGCGCTCGGATGGCAGGTTGTCCGGGATCCGATCCGCCGCCTCGAAATCCGCCAGCGCCTCGATGCGCCGTCCGGCTGCCAGCTGTTGCTGCCCCCGCAACAGGTGCGCATCCGTCCAATGCTCGGCCACGCTCAGCGAATCGCCTTCCCACACCTCGAACGCTCGGCCGGTCATCATGGCAATCGCCTCGTCATGTTTGCCCAGGGCGACCTTGAGCGCGATCGCGCGCGCCTGGGCATCGTCTCGAAGCGCGACGACATCGGCATGCCGTTCGAGCCGTTCGAGCCGCTTTTCCGGCCGCGTGCCCGCCGCCTCGTAAAGCTGGTCGAGTTCGAAAAAGTGCCGCGCATAGGGCCGCGGCAAGGCCACCGCCCGCTCGAGGCTCGCAATCGCCTTGTCGAGCGCGTTCCCCTTCGCCTGATGCGAATAGGCGATCGCCAGGTTCCGATCCACGATTGGAAAGGCCGGATCCAGCGCCACGGATCGTTCCCACAGGGCCACCGCCTCGTCCGGCTGCCAGTCGAACAGCAGGTTGCCCAGATAATAATGGGCCCGCGCATCGTCCGGATTCCGCTCGATGGCGCCGCGCAGCACCGGGATGGCCTCAGCCTGGAACGGGAACACGTAATCCGACGGCATCGAAGCCGCGATCCGCAAATACTCGCGCGCCTCCGAGTCCCGGCCCAGCTTTCCCGCAAAATAGGCCATGTAATAATAGGGCATTGGAGACGTCTTTTCCCTATCGAGGGCGGCCGCCGCCCATTGCCGCAACACTTTCGATCCGTCTTCCCACAGGCCGGCGTCGAGATATTCGGCAGCGGTCTCGTCGATGGTGGCCGGATGCGCCCGCAGCGTCGCGACCAGAGACCGCGCCTCCTCGACCGCGCCGGTCGCCAGCCATCGCTCCGCCATCGATCGCACATCGAGCGGATCGATCGCTCGCGCCTTCGTATCGAGGATCTCGATGGCCTCGGCCACCCGGCCCTGATGCCGCCGGATCGATGCCAGGAGATTCCAGGCCCGCAGGTTGAGCGCATTCGACTCGAGCGATCGCTCCACATGCTCGGCAGCCGCCGCGAGATCGCCCCGCCGACAGTCGATCTCTGCCAGCTCGAAATACGCCGCCCCCCGCCAGGCGGCGCTCCAGGTCGCCCTGTAAAACGACGCGAACGCCTCGTCGATCTTGCCTTGGGCCTCGAGCGCCAGCCCGAGATAATACATTGGCTCGCCATCCTTGGGCGCGGTGTATTGCGCCGTCAGCCGCTCGAGCGCCTTCCGCAAATGCTGTTCCGCCGCCGCATAGCGCGCCTTCTTCAGCAAGCGGATTCCCATCGCGGTGTTGACGCGGATGTCCCCGGCATCGCGCCGGAGGGCCTCGTCCCAATAGGGCTCGGGCTCGAGTGTCGCATGATGGAACTGCTCGATCCGCAAGCCCGCCAGATAAAGCTCCTCGACGGTCGCGATATCCTTCGGCGGCTGCGGCGCCTCGACCGGTTTGGGTTTCGGTTCCAGCTTGCGATCGACCGGCGCATACGCCACCAGCTCGCGTCCGCCCGCCGACAACGATGCCCGCAAATCCTTCTCCGCCACACCTTCGGGCATCGAGAGGGTCCGAACGCAAGGCCGGCCGGGATCGATCGCGACGATTTCCTCGAAGATCGCCTTGCCTCGAGCCTCGAGCCGCGCCGTGGCGGCCGCATAGGCCGCCGTCGCGTGAAATCCCACCCGCACCTTCCGATCCGGAAGCACCTCGAGCTCGACCGCGCCATCAAGGTTGGCGTTCTTCACTCCGCCGATCTCGCGGAACGGGTACCAATAGATCGAGAACGATTTCGCCTCGTAGGGCTGCAGCCAGCTATAGTCCGGCTGGTTATCCGAATACGCCCCCACCATCAGCTCGATATACGGCCCGTCTTCATCGGTCAGAATCTTGTCCCACATCCGGCCTCGAGGGCCGTTGCCCCACGTCCACAGCTTCTTGCCCGGCACCACATGGTGGTCGGCCACGCTGAGCAATCCCGCTCGCTTTCCATGATCGTATCCGGCCATGAAATCGCTGTCGTAATTCCACGCGAACATCGAGTTGGCCGCGATGTGATTCCGGTACCAGCTCACGTCCACCCCCGCCGTGAAATCCGCTCCGCCGTACCGCGTGGTCGCGATCGGCCATGTAGTGAACTCGCGCTTGTGATGGTGGGTGACGTATTGGGTGCTGGGCGGGAAAATGACCTGATAATCCTCGGTCGCATGGACCGCCACGTTGGCAAAGCAGAGCATCGTGTTGACCACAGGCGTGCGATTCACAATCCGCAGCGATGCCTCGAGATACGATCGGCCAGGCCGCAGCGTATACCCCACCGCCCAGCGCATCCGATGCCGCAGCTCGAGCTCGCCCACCCAGACCGTCCGGCTCCCGTCGGCATGGGTTTCGATTCGATGTTGCACCGGGATGAACGTGGTCGCCCGGTGGTGATGCGGGATGTTCCACTCGACGCCGCCCGAGATCCAGGCCCCAATCAGCCCGATCAGCGCCGGCTTGATCACGTGCTGCCGATAGAAGAAGTGGTATCCGTTGCTCTTGTCGACTCCTTCAAAGATGCGTCCCCCGATCTCGGGGAGCAGACCGATCCGGAGATATTCGTTCTCCAGCCAAACGATTCGATACTGCTGATCCGCCTTCTCGCCCGTCAATGTGTCGTAGAGTGGGTATGGGTATACCCTGCCCTCAGCCCCTTGCGACGCTCGTCCGAAAAAGAACATCGGGTTCTTCTCGGGCTCGCCGGCCCGATAGGTGGGGATCACCACATCCTCCTCCCATGCCTTGACGGCCGATCCCCAGACTCCCGCGACGCCCATGGCCATGCCTAGCCAAAGAGCGATCCCGCCCTGAAGTCCAAACCGAATCCACGGACATCGTCCTCTCGTGTTCATTGGCGCCCAGTCAACCACCTCGCGCGATTCCCGACAAGCCCCGGCGCGCGGCGGAGCGCGCGCCCTACCCTGCAAGCCGAAAGCCGAAAGTTAGGGCGGCCACTCCGTGGGCACCGCACGGCAGGCCCCTCGCATTAGGCCCGACAGCGCTCTCGCCAAAACAGGCAGCAATGGTTGCGCAGACCCCTCGACACAGATCGGACGAAAAGGGAATCAGAGACTTTGCAGGGATTCTTTGGCTCTGATCATCCGATCGCGCTCACGATCTTCGCCACGCCGGCCGAGTATTCCTTCGTTTCAAGCTGCCCGCCGCAGCCGAAGCTCGCCCAGTCGAAACGGAGCTTTTCGAAGGGGCCGAAAACCAGCTCGTGCTGCCGCGACTCAACCGATTGCAGGCCCTCGAAACGAAGGATCAATTGATGGTCCAGCACAACCGTGAGAACATTGCCGGATTCGATGACCGATGTCAGGGCGTGCTGGTTGTCGTGTGGACGCCCAAACCAACCGTCCGGCAACACAAGGCTCCCTCCGGTCTCTTCGTCGAACCAACGCTGGATGATCTCGGGCAAACGCATGGAAGCTAAGGGTTGTATGGGTTGAGGATCCACTGAGGATCCACTTTCGGGATGTAGACCTGGCTGCCGCCGCCAAGGAGGCCGCCTTGCGGGGCAGCATAGCCCTCGAAGATCCGCGTTCCAGCAGGGACTTGGATTGTCACCACCTTGTTCGCTGTGTTTCCCCAGGCCGGATCGATTGCGCCATCAATCCTGGATTGCAGCGGGCCTGCAGGGAGTTTTCGAGTCCAATAGCGGCCAAGCTGAGCAGCTTTTCCGCCGAAAACTCGATACAATCTTATGTTCTTGGACGTAATCAACTCCGTGTATGACCCGCCCCGGAATGTACCCGCGACATCAGCGCCGAGCGGGCCAGGACCGTTGAATGGAGTCCAACGAATCGGTGTCGCCTGGGCCGCATGATATCCAAAATGGAAAGCAAGTCACAACAAGGAACCTGTCACCATATGCTCACCCTCGTCCGCAGCAGCGGTCTTTCAAACCCTTGACCGGACATTCCGCTTGCACCGGGCGCTCCGGATATGGAACCGTTACGGTCAAAAATCGATTATGATCACTTCATCCCCTATCACCCGCCCGGTTTCGCGGCGGGCTTTTCTGCGCCAATCGGGCGCCGTCGTTGCATCGGCAGCCGCTCTCTCGTCCGCTGCGACGGGTGTGTTCGCTGCCGGGGCGGGCCGTCTGAGGGTGGGCTTGATCGGATGCGGCGGCCGGGGAACCGGGGCGGTGACCCAGGTGCTTCGGGCCTCGCCCGACCAACCGATCGTTCTGTGGGCCATGGCCGACCTGTTCCGCGATCGCCTCGAGGCCAGCTACCAGATGCTCGCCGGAGGGGCCGAAGGACGATACGACCGCGACAGGTTCCGCACGTTTGCCCCCCAGCTCGAGGTGCCTCCGGAGCGGAGGTTCGTGGGATTCGACGCCTATCGGCAACTGCTGGAAACGGAGGTGGACCTGGTCATCCTGGCGACGCCCCCGGGCTTCCGGCCGCGCCATTTCGAGGCCGCGGTCCGGGCTGGCAAGCACGTGTTCATGGAGAAGCCCGTCGCAGTCGATCCGGCTGGCGTGCGAATTGTGATCGAGGCCGCCCGCCAAGCCCGCGAGAAGCGCCTGTCGGTGGTCGCTGGCACCCAGCGCCGCCACCAGAAGCACTACATCGAAATCATCCAGCGCATCCACGATGGCGCGATCGGCGAGATCGTCAGCGCCGCCTGCTACTGGAACTCGGCTGGCAAGCTCTACGCCGAGCCGAAGCCGCGGGGCATGAGCGACATGGAATGGCAATGCCGCACCTGGTATCCCCACTGCTGGCTGTCCGGCGACCATATCGTCGAGCAGCATGTCCACAACATCGACGTCATCAACTGGGCGCTGCGCGCGCATCCTGTATCCGCGGCCGGCCAGGGCGGACGCCAAGTCCGCCAGGGCGGCGATATCTGGGACCATTTCGCCATCGAGTTCGAGTACCCCGGCGGGATCCGCGTCGCCAGCTACTGCCGTCAAATCCCCGGCTGCAGCGACCGCGTCTCGGAGCGGATCGTCGGGACCCGCGGGTTCGCGCAGCTCGACGGCAGCAGCGGCTTGATCCAGGGCTCGCAAGCGTTCCGGTCCACCCGGTCGCCCAATCCGTACCTGCAGGAGCATATCGATCTGATCCGGAGCATCCGGCGGGGAGAGGCGCTGAACGAGGGGCTCGCCGTCGCGGAGAGCTCGCTCACCGCCATCATCGGGCGGATGAGCGCGTATACCGGGCAGAATGTGGGCTGGGACTGGGCGATGACCGATTCCCGGCTGGATCTGATGCCGGCGCGGCTGGAGTTCATGGACCTGCCGCCTCTGGTCATCCCCACGCCGGGCCAGACTCCGCTGGCCTGAATTTGTTGCTGCGAACTCGCCGCGATTATGTGACAAATCCGGCCGATATGTTTTCGCTGCAACGATTGTTGGGGAAGGACGAGCGCTTTTTCGACCTGCTCGAAGCCAGCGCGCAGCAGGCGCACCAGAGCGTCGAGGCATTGATCGAGCTCCTCCGCGCGCCCATCGAGCGTCAAACGCTCGATGAGCTCATCCAGCGACGGCGCCGGGAGAAGGAGATCACCGAGGAAATCACGACCCGCCTCTGCAACACGTTCATCACCCCGCTCGAACGCGAGGACATCGAATCCCTCTCGACCGCGCTGTACAAGATTCCGAAAACGATCGAGAAATTCAGCGAGCGGATGCTGGTCGCCCGCGAAAAGCTGCAGTCGAACGATTTCGCCGACCAGATCCGCCTGCTCGAGGCCGCCACCGGCATCCTCGAGCGGATGGTGGGTCTGCTGCGGCAGCGTCCGCGCCTCGAGGCGGTCCGCGACTTGAACGAGCAGCTCCAGCACTGCGAAGGCGAGGCCGACAAGCTCATGATCGACCTCCTCCGGGACCTCTACAGCGGCCAGCATGACCCCCTCCGGGTGATCATCCTCCGCAACCTCTACGAGCTGCTCGAGAAGGTGATCGACCGCTGCCGCGATGCCGGCAACATCGTGTTCCACATCGTGCTGAAGTATTCGTGACATCCCCCGACACCGCATGCTCCTGGTCCTCACGGTCCTCGTCGTCGCGCTGGTGTTCGAGTATATCAATGGTTTTCATGACACCGCCAACTCGATCGCCACGGTGGTATCGACCAAGGTGCTGTCGCCACGCCAGGCGGTGCTCATGGCGGCCGGGTTCAACCTGATCGGGGCCCTGGCCGGCACGGCGGTTGCCACCACGATCGGCCAGGGCTTGGTCGACACCGGCTTTGTTCGGCTTTCGACGTTGCTGGCGGCCCTGCTGGCGGCCAGCCTGTGGAACCTGCTGACCTGGTGGCTGGGCCTGCCTTCGAGTTCAAGCCACGCCCTCATCGGCGGCCTGTGCGGCGCCACCCTGGCCACGGCCAAGCTGGACTGGTCGGTCATCCATTGGATCACCCGCAATCCGGTGACCGGCAAGGCGGCCGGGCTTTGGCCCAAGGTAATCCTCCCCATGGTCACGTCCCCGGTCATCGGGCTCCTGGTTGGATTCATCATCATGGGGCTGCTGCTGTTGGCGCTCCGCCACTGGCGCCCGAGCTCGATCAACACTGTGTTCGGCCGGCTCCAGCTCGTCAGCGCTTCGTTCATGGGCTTCAGCCACGGATCGAACGACGCCCAAAAGACCATGGGCATCATCACGCTCACGCTCTTCACCGCCAGCCAGAGCGGCGTCTTGAACGATCTCCCCTACCTGCTCGGATTTCTTCGGGTCGACCAATTCGCGGTCCCGATATGGGTCAAGGTCGCGTGTGCCCTGACGATGGCCGCCGGCACCGCGGCTGGCGGCTGGCGCATCATCCAGACCCTGGGCCATCGCATGGTCAAACTCCAGCCGATCCACGGCTTCGCGGCCGAGACCACCGCCGCCGCCATCATCCAGGTCGCCAGCCACCTCGGGATCCCCCTCTCCACCACTCACATCATCTCGGCCTCGATCATGGGGGTCGGCGCCACCAAACGCCTCAGCGCCGTCAAGTGGGGCATTGTCCATCGCATGGTCTGGGCATGGGTTCTCACGATCCCGCTGACGGGCCTGTTCGCATTCCTCATGGTCCGGCTCTTCGAGGCCGTGTCGTGAGCCCCGTCCGCCAATAGTGACTGTTACTCGGGAGGAGGATTCCAGCGATCCCGCTTGCCACCCGATGTTCTCCATTCCAGAATGGTTCGTAACTGTTCAGCCACACGACGGTTCCAGCGTATGAGAAACTCGATTTTGATGTTGAGAACGGGCGCCGGGGCCGCCTTGATTTTGCTGGCGGGCTGCCATCGGGGTCCGGAGCCCATCGCGGCGCCATCGCTGCCGGCGGCATCGGTGCGCGTCCAAACAATCACCAACGTGGTCCGGATCGCCACGGAAGAGGTGCTGGGGACGGTTCGGCCTCGGTTGAGCGCCGTGATTGCGGCCCAGATCAGCGGGGCGCTGGCGACGTGCGATGTCGTGCCCGGCCAAGCGGTCAAGGCCGGCGAGCTGCTCGCCACGCTCGATGCGCGCGAGATCCAAGCCCGTCTCGATCAGGCCCAAGCCGTCCGCGAGCAGACGCGGCGCGACATTGCCCGGTTCGACCGGCTGCTGGCTCAGGAGGCGGTGACCCAGCAGGAATACGATGCGGTCAAGGCGCGCGAGCGCGTCGCCGAAGCCGCGGTTCAGGAGGCGCAGACCATGCAGGGCTACACGCGGATCCTGGCGCCGTTCGATGGCGTGATCACCCGAAAGCTCTCCGATGTCGGCGACCTGGCCACGCCCGGGCGGGCCCTGTTCGAGATGGAGAATCCGACCGCGCTCAGGCTCGAAGCCGACGTGCCCGAGGCGCTCATCGCCAAGGTCCAGCTCGCCGACCGGCTTCAGGTGCGGATCCCCGCCGCGCCCGCCAGCCTCGAGGGGGTGGTGGCGGAGATCGCGCCCGCGGCCGATTCCCAGAGCCGCACGTTCCGGGTCAAACTCGATCTGCCGCCCACTCCGGGCCTCCGGAGCGGGCAATTCGGCCGGGTCGCCGTGCCCGTGGCCGAGGTGTCCGCCCTGGGGCTGCCGGCTGCCGCGGTGGTGCAGCGGGGCCAGCTCGAGATCGTCTTTATCGCGGATGACCGGCGAGCTCGGATGAGGCTGGTCAAGACGGGCAAGCGCTGGGGAGATCGGATCGAAATCGTGGCTGGGCTGGAGGCGGGGGAAACCGTCGTGGTCGAGGGCGGCGAGTCGCTGATGGATGGGCAGCCGCTGGAGGTCCGGCCATGAGCCAGCCCCCGGCCCCGTCCAGCCATCCTCCCATGGGCATGGCCGGCCGTCTTGCGAGGGCATTCATCGACTCGAAGCTGACGCCGCTGATCGTCCTTGTGTCGGTGCTGCTCGGCTTGGGCGCGGTGGCCCTTCTGCCTCGCGAGGAGGAGCCCCAGATCAAGGTGCCCATGATCGACGTGCTGGTCTCGATGCCGGGCGCCAGCGCCAAGGAGGTCGAGGAACGCGCCATCCGGCCCATGGAAAAGCTCCTGTGGGAAATCCCCGGCGTCGAATACCTTTACTCGACCGCCAGCCCCGGCCAGGGCATGGTCATCGTCCGCTTCTTCGTCGGCCAGGAGGTCGAATCCAGTCTGGTCAGGCTCAACCAGAAGCTCCAGATGAACTTCGACCGGATCCCGCACGGCGTCTCGTTCCCGATGATCAAGCCGCGATCGATCGACGACGTGCCGATTTTGGCGCTGACGTTTCACAGCGCCCGATGCGATCACCTTTCCCTCCGGCGGCTGGCGGCCCAGGTGGATGACGCCGTGAAGCAGGTGTCGCAGGTGGCCGAAACGATGGTGATCGGCGGCGCGCGCCGCCAGGTCCGCGTCCTGCTCGATCCGGTGCGCCTGGCCTCGCGCAACCTCAGCCCCGCCGGCCTCATCCCCATGCTCCAGCAGGCCAACCGCCAATACATCGCCGGCACGCTCACCTCCACCAACCGCGAGATCGTCATCGAGACGGGCGGATTCCTCACCTCGGCCGAGGAGGCCGGCAACGTCGTGATCGGCGTGTTCGGCGGCAAGCCCGTCTACCTCCGCGAGGTGGCCGACATCGTCGATGGGGCCGAGGAGCCCTCGCAATACGTCCTGTTCGGCCGCGGCATGGCTCGGTCGAACGCGCCCGAGGAACAGCCCGCGGTGACGCTGACGGTCGCCAAGCGCCCCGGCGCCAACGCCATTGACGTGGCCCGCCAGGTCCTCCGCAAGGTCGACCTGCTCCGGGGCCGGATCATCCCCGCCGACGTCGAGGTCTCCGTCACCCGGCATTACGGGGAGACGGCGGCTGAAAAGTCCAACGAGCTGCTCTTGCACATGCTGCTGGCGGTGGCGGGCGTGTCGGCGCTCATCTTGCTGGTCCTGGGCTGGCGCGAGTCCTTCGTGGTGGCCATCGCCATCCCCGCCACGCTGGCGCTAACCCTTCTGGTCTTTTACCTGTACGGCTACACGCTCAACCGGATTACGCTCTTCGCGCTGATCTTTTCGATCGGGATCCTCGTCGACGACGCCATCGTGGTGATCGAGAATATCGTGCGGCATCAGCATCTGCCTATGAATCGGGGCCGGCGGTTCTTCGATGTCGCCATCGAGGCGGTCAACGAGGTGGGCAATCCCACGGTGCTGGCCACGTGGGCGGTCATCGCAGCGATTCTTCCCATGGCGTTCGTGGGTGGGCTCATGGGCCCTTACATGCGTCCCATCCCCGTGGGCGCCAGCGCCGCCATGCTCTTCTCGCTGGCCATCGCGTTCGTCGTCACCCCCTGGGCGGCGGTCCGCATTCTCAAGGTCGTCCGCACGGATGGCGCGGCGCCGGGCGGCCCATCGAACGGCTCGGCGGCGCCGGCCGCCCACGGCCACTTTGCGCACGAGGAAGACTGGTTCACGCGGTTCTACCGGCGGATCATGGGGCCGCTGATCGGCCATGCGTCCTGGCGCGGCATTTTTCTCGGCGCGATCACCCTCCTGCTGCTCGGCGCGATGGCCCTGGTCGGCATCGGCTGGGTCAAGGTCAAGATGCTCCCATTCGACAACAAAAGCGAGTTCCAGGTCATCCTCAACATGCCCGAGGGGAGCTCGCTCGAGCGGACGGCGCAGGCGGCCCGCGAAATCGCCGCCGTCGTGCGCGCCGAGCCCGAGGTGACCGATTACCAGGTCTATGCGGGGACCGCGTCCCCCTTCAATTTCAACGGGCTGGTTCGACACTATTTCATGCGCCGCGGCACCCACATCGCCGATATCCAGGTCAATCTGCTCCCTAAACACGAGCGCCGCGCGCAAAGCCACGAGATCGCCTCCCGCGTCCGGCCTGCCGTGACGCGGATCGCCCGGCGATACGAGGCGCGCATCGCCGTGGCGGAGGTGCCGCCTGGTCCGCCCGTCCTGCAGACGCTCGTCGCGGAGGTCTACGGGCCCACGGAGGAATCCCGCCTGGCCATGGCCCGACGGGTGCGCGATATTTTTCAATCGACCGACGGGGTTGTGGATGTCGACTGGTACGTCGAGGCCGACCAGCCCAAAGCGCGCCTGGTTATCGACAAGGAAAAAGCCGCCCTTCACGGCATCAGCGCCGAGACGATCTCCCAGACGCTCCGCATGGCGGTGGCCGGCCAATCGGTCGATCTGGTCCATCTCCCGCGCGAGAAGGAGGATGTGGACCTGGTCTTCCAGCTGCCGCGCTCGGCCCGGACCTCGCCGGAGGAGTTGCTGGGCCTTCGGGTGCGTTCCGGAGACGCCAATGCGCTGCCCGAACCGGGCGCGTCGGGCCAGCCCCCGCTGATCCCCCTGCGCGAGCTGGTCCGCATCGAGCACATGACCGCCGACAAGAGCATCTACCACAAGAACCTGCTGCCGGTCACCTACGTGATCGGAGATGTTGCCGGCGTGGTCGAAAGCCCCGTGTATGCCATTGGGCAGATGAACCGCGCGCTCCGAAAGATCGATCCGCGCGAGTTCGGCGGCACGGCCGCGGCGCTTCCGATCTATAACGCACGCCTCCCGTTCACCGGCCTGGAGCCGGCCCTCAAGTGGGACGGCGAATGGCACATCACGATCGAGGTGTTCCGCGACCTCGGCCTGGCGTTCGCGG
The DNA here is from genome assembly GCA_964458325.1 of uncultured Verrucomicrobiota bacterium. GTDB lineage: Bacteria > Verrucomicrobiota > Verrucomicrobiia > Limisphaerales > UBA1319 > JAGMXM01. The sequence goes on along the minus strand of CAYWIM010000011.1, from coordinate 48,207 downwards.
CGGTGCTGGTCCTGATCTATGTCCTGATGGTCGGCTGGTTCCGATCGTTCACGACGCCCCTGATCGTCATGGCCGCCATCCCGTTCTCGCTCGTCGGCATCATGCCCGCCCATGGGCTGATGGGCGCGTTCTTCAGCGCCACCTCGATGATCGGCTTCATGGCCGGCGCCGGGATCGTCGTCCGCAACTCGATCATCCTGGTCGATTTCATCGAGCAGCGCGTCGCGGAGGGCCTGCCCCTGGCGGAGGCGGTCGTGGACGCCGGGGCCGTCCGGTTTCGGCCGATGCTCCTGACCGCCCTGGCCGTGGTCGTCGGCGCGTCGGTCATATTGTTCGATCCCATCTTCCAGGGCTTGGCCATCGCGCTCATGGCCGGCGAGGTCGCATCCCTCCTGATCAGCCGTATGGCGGTCCCGATTCTGTACTTCATGGCCCATTCCCGCCCTCGTTAGCCGTTCTTGCCAAGCGGGCTGGCATTGGCTACTGTTGTCATCAGTCACCGGTGGAACCGGTGCGCAGCGGCAATCCCCTGCCGGCGAGGCTCATGGGGGAATCGTATCTCGTTTATGCCCGAATCATATCTGCAAAACCTGCTGGCCGATCGGATCGGCGGACCGCTGTACGGCAAGTCCTCCACTATCTACAAGTTCGAGAAGATCAAGCGCGCCAAGCGGGCTGCTCGAGCCGCCCATCCCGACACGATGCTGATCGACATGGGGGTGGGCGAACCCGATGAAATGGCCTTTCCCGAAGTGGTCGAGACACTGGCCCAGGAAGCTCGAAAGCCGGAAAACCGCGGCTACGCGGACAACGGCGATCAAATCCTGAAGGAAGCCGCCGCCCGCTACCTCGAGCGCGTTTGCGGGGTTCCGGGGGTCAACCCCGACACGGAGATCCTCCATAGCATTGGCAGCAAGGCTGCCCTCTCCATCCTGCCCAAGGTCCTGGTCAATCCCGGGGATTTCGTCCTCATGACCACGCCCGGATACCCGGTTTTTGGCACCCATGCGCGCTATCTGGGCGGCAACGTGTTCAGCATTCCGCTGGTCGAAAGCAACGCCTTTCTGCCCGACCTCGAGACCGTCCCGGCCGAGGTCCTGGCCCGAGCCAAGGCCCTGGTGCTCAACTACCCGAATAATCCCACGGGAGCCAGCGCCACCCCGGAGTGTTTCGCGCAGGTGGTCGAGTTCGCGCTGAAGAACCGGCTCGCGGTGATCCACGACGCGGCCTACGCCGCCCTGGTCTATGAAGGCCGCCCCTTGAGCTTCCTGGCGACGCCCGGCGCCAAGGAGGTCGGCGTCGAGCTCCACTCCGCCAGCAAGAGCTTCAACATGACCGGCTGGCGCTGCGGCTTTATCGCCGGCAACGAGCTCCTGGTCCGCGCCTATGGCGACGTGAAGGACAACTCCGATTCCGGCCAGTTCCTGGCCATCCAGCACGCGGCCGCCTACTGTTTTGACCACCCGGAGATCACCGAGCGGATCGCCGCCAAATACTCACGCCGCATGGACGGCCTCGTCCAGGTCCTCCAGCGGCTGGGCTTCCGCGCCCGAAAACCTCGGGGCTCGTTCTTTCTTTATGTGCCCGCGCCCAAGGCGGCCATCCTGCCCGGCCAGCCGGAGATCGCGTTCCGCTCGGCCGAGGAGGTGTCCCAATGGCTGATCACCGAGAAGCTCATCTCGACCGTGCCCTGGGACGATGCGGGCGCTTACCTGCGCTTCAGCGTCACCTTCGAGGCCTGCGGTGAATCCGACGAACAGGCTGTCCTGGCCGAGCTCGGCCGACGGCTCGGCGACGTGACATTCCGGTTTTGAATTGATCGTTGACATGCGGGCTGGGACACGCGATAAGTTACGGTCTTTATTTGAATTTAAATTATGTATGCGGTAGTACAGACAGGCGGAAAGCAATACCGGGTCAAGTCCGGCGACACGCTCGAGGTGGAGCGCTTGGCGGTCGAGGCCGGTCAACCGGTCTCTTTCGATCAGGTATTGCTTGTGAGCAATGATGGCAAGGTCACCGTGGGCTCCCCCACGATCCCGCAGGCGGTGGTTGTCGGAGACGTGGTCGAGCACATCCGCGGCCCGAAGCTCATCGCGTTCAAAATGCGGCGGCGGGAAGGATACCACCGGAAGGTCGGCCACCGCCAGGAGCTGACCGTCGTCAAAATCAAAGAAATCAAGGTTTCCTGATATGGCACATAAGAAAGGTCAAGGCAGCAGCCGCAACGGGCGCGATTCCAACAGCCAGCGGCTCGGCGTCAAGCATTTTGGCGGCGAAATCGTCAACCCTGGCAACATCCTTGTCCGCCAGCACGGCACCAAGTTCGTCGCCGGGCGCAATGTCGGCACCGGCCGCGATTGGACACTCTACGCGAAAATCGTCGGCCGCGTCGTGTTCGACAAGAACAGCAAGCGCATCAATGTTCTGCCCGAGGAGAAAACTGCCGGATCGAACTGATCCCCCGCGAGATTTCATGGGCGAGGACACTCACCTCGCCCTTTTTTGTCGGCATGTTCATTGACGAAGTCAGAATTTTCGCCCAGGGCGGCCATGGCGGACGCGGGTGCGTCGCCTTCCAGCGGGAGATGTTCCGCCCGAAAGGGGGGCCGAGCGGCGGCAACGGGGGCCATGGCGGGAGCGTGATTCTCGAGGCCGATCCCGGCATCAACAACCTCATCGCGCAGTTCTACCAGCCGCGCCTCATCGCCGCTCGCGGCCAGCACGGCATGGGCAAAGGGATGGACGGCCATGCGGGCGCCGATCTGGTCGTCAAAGTCCCCTGCGGCACCCTGGTCTGGACGCTGCCCGATCGGACGCCCTTGCCCGAGGCGACTGCCTCGAGTGCCCATCCCTCGACAGCTCTGCCGCTCTCGACCGCCCGGCGCTCCCCTTTCCGGGCCTCGATCCGTCCTGTCCCCGAGGCAGCCCCGCCCGACCTGCCCGACCTCCGCTCGCCGCCCAAAGCCTCGGGTGGCCGCGTCATGGCCGACCTCACCCAACCCGGCCAGCGGTTCGTCCTGTGCAAGGGTGGGCGAGGCGGCCTGGGTAACCGCAACTTCGCCACATCCAGACGGCAAGCCCCCCGATTCGCCCAGCCAGGTGAGCCCGGCGACGAAGGCTATTTCCTCTTCGAGCTGCGCATGATGGCGGACGTCGGCCTCGTGGGATTTCCCAACGCTGGCAAATCCACCTTGCTCGGCGCGATCTCTCACGCCCGACCCCGGATTGCCCCCTACCCGTTCACCACTCTCCACCCGCAAGTCGGGATCGTCGAATCCGCCGATTTCCGCCGGATCACGGTCTGCGATGTCCCCGGCCTCCTCGAGGGCGCCCACCGCAACGTCGGCCTCGGCCATGCCTTTCTCCGCCATATTCAGCGGTGCCGGATGCTCGTCATCCTGCTGGACATGGCTGGCGCCGATGGCCGATCTCCCTGGGACGATTACCGCTGCCTGATGCGCGAGCTCGAGATCTTCGATCCTGAACTGGTTGCGAAGCCCCGCCTGCTCGCCGCCAACAAGATGGACGAGCCCATCGCCGCAACCCGCCTGCGGCAGTTCAAACGCCGCGTGCCTCGAACACCCGTTCTCCCCATCTCCGCCGCATTCGGCCAGGGCCTGACGAATCTCCTTGAAGCCATCCACCGTATCATCGATACCCGATCGGCAGCCTAACCTCACTGGCCGTACCGCTCCCTCCATTGGCGGTAGTCGCTCGGGGTATCCATGTCCTCCAAAACCGACGGCCGGTCCGTTTCTAACTCCTGGACGTCCTCGGGATGCGCCCGGAGAAGCCCTCGCAATCCCAGGTCATCATGATCCCGAAAGATCTCTTCCCGATACCGCGCCGCCACGAGGATGGGATGTCCCCGTCGCCCATTGTGAACCGGCACCACCATCCCCCGGCTTCCAGCCTCGAACTCGTCCGCGAGCCGATCGATAACCTCCGAATCGATCCCCGGCTGGTCGCCCAACACGATCACAACGGCCTTCCAATCCGATGGCAGCGCCTCGAGCCCGCGGCGCACCGAATCGAGCATGGCCGCTCCGGGATCGGGATTCCGCACCCAGGTCAACGTTCGCCCCTCGAGGGCCTCTTTGAGCAGCTCGATTTCGTCCCCCGCCACAATCGCGACAGGCGCCACCGTGCTGGCAAGGACGGCGTCGATCACTCGCGCGATCACCGACCGCCCTCCCAGCGGCAGCAGCAGCTTCGGCCGCCCCATTCGTGACGATCGCCCTGCCGCCAGCACCACGGCGGCGATCGAGCGCCGGCCCGCCCCGGCCGCGCCGGGGCTCCCGTTCTGTTCCGAGCAGCGGCGCGTCTCCATGGCTCAGATCCCGATGGTCACATCTCTCCCAGCCGGCTGCCTCCGATCGGCCCTCGAGGCAGCCTGCCCCGCCGCACCGCGATCAGCTCGGCCACGATGCTCGCCGCGATTTCTGGAGCCGTTACCGCCCCAATATCCAATCCGATCGGCGCATGCACGCGATCCAACTGCTCGGCTGTGGCGCGTCCGGACCGGACGAACTCATCCCGCATCCACGAGACTTTGCGCCGGCTGCCGATCATGCCGACATAGGCGCTGGGTCGCCCCAAGCACAAGGCCAATGCCTCCGCGTCGCGGCGGTGCCATCGAGTCACGATCACCACGTAGGTTCGCTCGTCCATCGGGTATCGTTTCATGCCTTCCGCAATCTCGCTGCAACGGACCGCGACCCCATCCGGAAACCGGGTGGGCTGGGCGAACTCAGGCCGGTCATCCAGGACGGTGACCTCGAACCCGACCCGATCCGCCTGCCAGGTCACCGCCTGACCCACATGGCCGCCTCCCACAACCAAGAGCTGGGGGGGTGGCGCCAGCGGCTCGACCAGGACCCCGCTTGCCCCATCGCTCGGACTGCCCCCCGGTTTCTCCTCGATCCACAACGCCGTTTCCGACTCGAGCGCAGCGGCCATCGTCGCGCCCCCCGGGAATCCGGATTCGGCCGGAAGATTGGCTGCATCCACGCATCGAGCACGGGTGGGCACCTTCTCCTGCGCGCGCACCGCGGTGAGAAGAACGCCTCGCCCGCGGCTTCGGCAGAGGGCAGCCGCCGCTTTCCATGCAGCCTCATGCCGGGGCGCCAGGGGATCCACCAACACCCGCATTCGACCTCCGCACACCGGCTGCTCGCCTTCGGCATCCCACCCTTCCATCGCAAAGTCGAACACCGTGGCGCAACCCGATCGAATGCTCTCCGGCACCCGCCGCAGCGCCTCGGCCTCGACCGGCCCGCCGCCGATGCTCCCTTCAATCCGTCCCTCGAGGATCCCAATAGCGCGCGTGCCGGCCGGGCATGGCGCCGATCCTTCAGTCCGGAGGACCACGAGCTGTGCCGCGGGCAGGCCGGACTCGAGGATCTCGATCATGCGCTGGTAGATTCCGGCTTGCCCGCGCCGATTCTGGGTCCTGTTCATGGGCGGACAGCGGGCGAAAGACCACCCGGCGGCAACATGGATTCCGGGAGCCCACGCGGGCCCAGTCGCCCGCCTGCCGCGGCCGCACAGGCAGGCCGGGCGGGGCTGCCCAGGCGCAAGATGCTATGCCGGCAGCCGGATCGGCAGCGCATGGATCCTGTGCCCCGTGGCATGATACACCGCGTTGGCGATGGCCGGCGCCACCGCGATGATCGGCGTCTCGCCGCCCCCCGCGCTCGCCAAGTCCGGCCGATCCAACAAGTGAATGTCCAGCTCCGGTAGATCGCTCATCCGCGGCGGCTCGTAATCGCGAAACCGCGGATTCAACATGCGACCTCCCTCGAAGCGCATCTCCTCGCGCAAGGCCGGCCCCAACCCCATGAGAATGCAGCCCTCCACTTGCGCGCGGAGATTGTCCGGATTCAGGATCGCGCCGCATTCGAAGACCTCGCAGATCCGGCGCACGGTGATCCGATGGTTCTGGGCCCGATCGATGGCAACCTCGACGCCGGTCGCAACCACCGATCCCTTCTCCGTCCCGCAGGCCAGCCCATACCCCACGCCCTCCGGCGGACGCATCTTCATCCGCTCCGCCCACTGGAACCGCCGCGCCATCTCCTCGAGCACGGCTCGGATCCGAGGATTCTCGAGGTGGGCCAGACGGAACTCCAGCGGGTCCGCCTTCGCAGCGGCGGCCAGCTCGTCCATGAACGCTTCGCGCGCGAAATTGTTGGCCACAGCCGCCAGCGCACGATAAGACCCCTGACGCAACGGGGGATCCGAAGGCACATACCGGCAGCGGGATTTGCCTGCGCGATAGGGCGTGTCCACGGCTGCTCCCCCCGAGTTGATATTCACGAAATGCCACGAGGCCAGCCGCCCCTGGCGGTCCAGGCTCGCCTCGATCTCGATCACCGCCGCCGGCCGGAAATAGGCCCACGTGAACTCCTCCTCGCGCGTCCAATGGACCAGGACCGGGCGCCCGGCCGCCCGGGCCAGGCGGGCGGCCTCGATCGCAGCCTCCCCCGTGTGCTTGCCTCCGAATCCACTGCCAAAATCCGGCACGATCACTCGAACCCGGTCGCTGCCCAGGCCCAGTGCCCGCGCCAGCTCACCGTGGTACCCAAATGGATTCTGGGTTCCCGCCCATACCGTCAGCCGATCGCCCTCCCACTCGGCCAGGGCGGCGCGCGTCTCCAGCGGCGCATGTTGAACATACGCGGTCCGGTAGGCCTGCCGCATCAACGACTCGCCTGTATCGAGCTCCGCCGCAAACGGATTCGCTGGCACGCCCCCCGAGGCGCGCCTTCGCAGATAGTCGTATACCTCGGTGCTCGATGGATGCGGCGCCGGCGCCCACTCGGCCGTTCGCTCGATGGCGGCCAATGCCTCGCGCGACCGCTGTTTCGTTGGAGCCGCCACTCCCACGAACGACCCGTCTCGCACCGCCACGACTCCCGGCATCGCCTGGGCCGTCGTTAAGTCCACCGATACCAGCCGCGCCCCGTACGATGGAGCCCGCAATACCTTCCCATACAGCATCCCCGGCCGGGTCAAGTCCGACGGGAACCGATGAGCGCCCGTGATCAAATCCCGGCCGTTGGGACGCCCCACCGATGTCCCCAAGACCTTCCACTCCCGAACCGGCGTCACCTCGACATTGCCGGGTATCGCTTCCTGGAATGCTTCGGCGAAATCGTCCTCCCCTGCAAGGGCCGCGTAACTGAGTCTCCGGCCGGTGGCCTCTTCGACGATCTCTCCGTCGCGCGCGCGGACGGCGGCCGGGGCAACTTGCCATCGCCGAGCGGCCAGCCGCTCGAGGATCCGCCGAGCCGCGGCCGCCCCTTGCCGCACTGCCGGCACCGTCGACGGCGTCGTCCGGCTGCCCGCCGTGATCCCGTCATCCGGCGTCAGCTGCGTGTCGGCCATGACCATCTGGATCCGGCCAGCCGGCACCCGCAATTCCTCGGCTGCGGCCTGGGAAAGCTCGGCGCGAGCGCCCTGCCCCATCTCCACCTTGCCCGACAGGACGGTGATGGCGCCGTCCCGGCCGACATGAATCCGGGCGGCGACTCTTTGCGAGCCGCCGCCGCTCCGGGACCGGCCCGATTGCGCAGCTGTCCCATCCCATCCCACGGTCACCAGCAGCCCCGCCCCCAGCACCTGGCTGAACCGCCGCCGGCTGATCCCCCCGCGGATCACGGAGGCGTCCGCTTCCATCGATTCGGGGCATGGAACCTCTTCCGGCTTGTTTCGATCGAGATCGATCTTCATGGAGTGGCCCCTCCCGCTCGAACCGCCCGGCGCACCGATCGCAGCACGTTGGGATATCCGCCGCACCGGCAGAGATGCCCCTCGAGCCGGGCGCGAATCTGCGCGTCGGTGGGATCGGCCTGCGCCTCCATCAGAGCCACCGTCGCCAGGATCATCCCCGGCGTGCAGTATCCGCATTGAAAACCCTTCTCCTCGAGAAAGGCCTGCTGAACCGGATGGAGCGTCTGGCCCCGGGCCAGCCCTTCGATCGTTCGGATGGATCGCCCCTCGACCTCGCCGACCGGCGTGATGCACGAGGCCACCGCGCGGCTCCCGACCAGAACCGTGCACGCCCCGCACTGGCCTTCCCCGCAACCAAGCTTGGCGCCCGTCAGCCCCAGCTCCTCCCTCAATACTTCGAGCAAAGGCCGGGCCGGGTTGGTCGTCAACGTCTGCAGCCGGCCGTTGACCGTCAATGTGATCGTCTTTTCCATAGGATTCGGGACGCAGCTATTCTGCCATTCTTTCTCTCCCTTGTCACACGAATTTCAGCTCTGACGGCGTCTCACCGGGTCGATCAGGCCCTCCGGCCAGGGTTTCATGCTGGCTTGGGACAAAGCGATCCCGCCCGAGCGACCTGGCCGAGTCTGGCCCCTGGCAGGAGGGACAGGATGATGGTGTCCCGCGTGCCGGTATTGGCTGCCAGAGGTTTTATGTTCATCATGAACGAGGTGCCGCAGGCCGGCCTGCCACGACGTACGAATCCCGTCGCAATTAACAGTCAATATCAGAGCCTGACAAGTCTTCCCGGCACGAGGGCAGCACCGGCGCGGGCAGGGCAATGGACCTGCAGGAACAGGCTGGCCGCTTCCCCGGACGCGGCCTTACAGTCTCATGGCGATCTCCATGATCCATTGAAGCGTCTGGTTGGGCGGGACCATGCCAAACTCAATCTGGGAACGCGCCGGCGGCGGGCCGGCGGCGTCAGCGGACGAACTGGAGGCGGTAGAACCGCTGGTGGGAATCGGCAGGCGTTCGAACATCGCGCAAGATCACCATCTCGCTTTGGAGGCCTGTCTCCCGGGCAATCACCTGCAGCAATGCGGTGATGTCCTGCCAATCGGGCGAGACAATGCTCGATGCGGTTTCCATGAAGAAAAGACCGTCCATCCCCTCGAAGCCGCGCGTAAACCGGAGATCGACTTCGAGAGAATCGCCGTCGCGTGTCACTTGGATCTCCAAAGGGGTGGCGTCGGGATTCCAAGGATCGAGGCCCATCCCGAACTCGATGAGGTTGGGATTGCCGTCGTTGTCCGGATCGGCGGTGTCTGCGGAGATCGAGGGAATTGCCAGTTGGGGCGGGGTGAAATGGCGGTTTCGCCAGGCATCGTAGGCGTCGTCGACGATAGTGACGAAGGCGGTGGCGGGGCGGCCGAGCGTGTAGGCCTGGTCCGGCAGCAGGCGCAGCTCCACGGCTTCATCTCCTTCGGGAACGGCATCGGGGATCGGGACCACGTCGACGAGAACGGACCGCTCGTTGGGTGGGATTTCGATGGGGCCCGGAATTGGCGCGTAATCGGCTCCCGGGGTGGCGGTTCCATGGAGGCCGAATCGCACGATGAGCGGATGAGCGGCTGGATCCGAGGCGGCGCGGGTGATGATGAAGCTGGCGGGGGTGGAGCGGCCTTCGAATGCTCGAGGCAGGCTGATGGCGACGGTGACCCCATCGAGCGGGGGAGCGCTGGCGGGATTGGCGGGATCGCTGCCGGCGGCGATTTCCTCGCCATTGGAGAAACCATCGTGATCGAAATCGTCTTGGGGCTGGACATCGTGTATGGATGCGATTGCGTCGTCGGGGGAGGCGTCGGCGATGTCGAGTTCCGCGAGGTCATCGAGGCCGTCGGAATCGCTGTCGGTGGAGGCGAGACCCGCGGTGGCATGGATGACGAACTGCCGGACTTCCTGGACCGGCCCGGTGAAGCGGGCCAGCACGCGGGCGGTGAGACCGGCCAGAGGCACAATGCGAAGGTCGTGGTAACGGCCTTCGGAATTTTGGGTGAGGATGCAGGGCCCGACGGCGGTCATGCGGGTGAGATCTGCCAAACTGTAGCGCAGAGAGGCGCCGTCACTCCAGACGAGCAGGAGCCGAGGTGCGGTGGCATCGGCGAGCCAGGCGGCCCTGAGCTCGGCGCCGTTGACGTTGTCGAAAAGCACGCCCAGATCGGTCCATGAGTTGGCGGGCGTGCTGTTCCAGTCGAAATCCGGATCGGCTGGTGGGGGATGGATGGGCGTATTGCGGTGGAGACGGAGGTTGGACGCGGCGTCGAGCCAAGCGGCATAGATCAGGTGGGAGTCATCGGTGCAGAGGGCGATTGCGGGCTGGGCGGGCCCGGGATCGAGAGCGAGATGTTCGGCGCCGCCGGGCACGATGGAACGCTGGCCATCCCAGAAATGCGAGTCGATCGAGAGGTCAGCGGCGACAACAGCGATGCGGGCTGGTGTGGCACCAGAGGCGCCCGTGCCGGCCACGGCGGAGGCAGGCAGGAGGCTGGTCTCGCGCAGGACATAGGGGGCGGACCAAAGATTGCCAGCCAAGGCGGCGGCGCAGATCCGGGATTGGTGGGACGATGCGCCGTTGGGATTCTCGAGGTAGATCGCGCTGGCGGCAGGCCCGATGGCCAGGTCCAGGTCGCGCAGCTGACCCTCGAGTTGCGCGACCTCGATCGGCGCGGTCCAACCGCCTTGATCGAGAAGGCGGGAGCGGATCACGCAGCGCGGATAGAGGAGCTGGAGATCTTCGGAGGCAATCTCGCCCCAGGCAGCCAGCCAGCGGCCGTCGGGCGGCGGGAGCTGGGCCATTTCGACATCGATGATCTGAGCGGCGGCGGCAATTTCGATGGGAGGGCTCCAGGCGCCGGCGTCGTGGAAGCTGACCATCAGGATTGTCAGGCCCCGATCGCGATCGAACGACAGAAAGGCCAGGCCGTTTCCAGCCGCACAATACCGTTGCATGGGCAGGCAGGATTGGAGGAGGGCGGGACCGGAATCGACGAGCTGGACGGGCGGATAATTTTTGACCTGGCGCCAGACGTGCGTGCCGAGGTCGGTGACATAGACGGCATTGGATGTGCCGAACTGGTGATCGATATGCACCAGCGGCCAGGTCCAAGTCTTGCCGATTTCCGCGATCGTCAAGTCCGCCCGGGCCGTCAACGTCATGTTGGCCTGACCAGTGACTCGTCGGACGACCGGCCAGTCGCCATACGGATTCACCGCGACCCGCAGGGAGGGTTTGCCGAGAACCGTTCCGTTTTCCTCGTCGCCGGTCAGCTCCAATCCGGCGCGGCCGTAGAGCCGGACATATTTGACATCGGCCTCGGCTTCCAACGAAGCGCCGAAATTGAATCCGATCGCCATGGAATTGGTTTTGAGGATCGAGGTGTCGCGCATGCCGCCGAACATGTGGCGTTGGGGTGTGAGATCGCGGTCGTCCTGGACATAGGTGATAGTTTGGATTTCCGGGGGCACTGGTGGGGTTTGGGGACTGCCGCCGCTGAGGAAGATTGGCCCCTGGCGCTCGGGCTCCTGGGTGCGCCAGGTTTCAATCGAGTCGACCCGCACGGCGGCGTCAGCCCGGGCGAAAAACTGGAGAACGCCCGCTTTGTCGGCCAAGTAGAGAGCGGGGCCGACGTAGGGGATCTTCGAGGTCAAGCCGCCGAGGTTGTAGCGGATGTAGCCTTCGAGGTTGGCGCCGACCTGTGTGGTCAGAGAGAAATCGGTCCAGTCATCGCCGGCGAGACCGGCGCGGCGCACGGTTCGGGCCTGGCCGGAGACCTCGGTGATCTTGCCCTCGATGTCGAGCTTGGAGACGATCTTGGGCGCCAAGTCCTGCAGGTCGATGTCCGAGGTCGAGATGCGACCGCCGAGGTCGAAGACGATGCTGGGTGAGCGGCCTTCGAAGGCGATGGCGGCCTCGGAGGAGAACTCGATTCCTAGGACGCCGGGGCCCAGGCCCAGGAGGTCGGCGCCGGGCGCCTCGGATCCTTCGAGCCATTTGACCCCCAGCCGGTACGAATAGATGAGGCTGCCATCTTGCTCGGTGATCGTTCCCGTGTAGTCGGGCAAGGCGGATAATTTTCCGTCGGGCACGCTGGGGGCGCAGGTCTCCTTGAGCTCCTTGTAGGTTGCCGACACATCGCCGGCAACGGTCATCGCGTCGGTGGCAAAGGCCAACCAGGTCGGGACCCGCACCACCTGCAGCGGGCTCTGGTTATGGTTGGTGAAGGAATACGGCGCGTAGAAGGCGCCGCCGCCTTCAGTCACGACGGCCAGGTAAGGCAGGAATTCCCCGCGCGGGAGATCCGCCACGTTGAGGTTGCCCTTGGCGGTCAAAGGCAAGCCGGACGCGCCTTGGACGGAGAGCTTGCGGAAGAACACGGTCTGGGCGGACAGATCACGCGAGGCGCTGGTGGCGGGATAGAACAGTTTTGGATCATTCAAGTCCTGCAGCCAGGCCAGCACGGCGGCGGGATTGCTGGGATTGGGCATACGGCGTTTGTTTTGCGGATACTGCTCGCTGGCGGGGAGGTTGGGCTGATACGGCAGCATGGGGACGCCGTCGCGGTCGCTCACGGTCATGTCATCGGAGGTGAACAGGTTGACGCGCGCGTTGATGAGCCACACCTCTTTGATGCGGTCGCGGTAAGTGAAGGTATTGGGCGGGTTCGGCGAGCCGTCGGGGTTGTCGAACTGGAGCTGCTGGAAGCTGCCGGAGAAGGGGGTGACTTGGGTGGACCAGGTCATGTTCAGGGCCTGGGTCGAGCCGCCCCGGCCCACGGCGCGAACGCCGCCCAGGATGAATCCGCAGCGGTCCAGGACCTGGTTGGTGAAAGCCGCTTGGAGCGGCGTCAGCTCGACGGGATCGGGCAGGCGGAGCACCGGCCGGTTGCCGGTGTAGACGGGGGGGGATCCCGGGGTGAACCGGACGCGCCGGGGTAGGTAGCCGGTACAGGCGACGTCCACAAAGAAATCGCGGAAACCTTCCTGGAGATTCGAGAAGAGGAAATTACCGCTGGCATCGACGGAGGCGATTGCGCGATAAGTCTCGAGCCGGCCGCCGTCGGCCCGGATCAGATGGGCGCTGGCTTGGGGCAGGCCTTCGCGGGTCAGCGCGTTGATCACTTGTCCCCGGAGATCGAAATTGAGGTTGGCATAGATGGTGGCGACGACATGGGGCAGCGGGTTGGTGATGGATGCCAATTCGTAGTCGACGTGTTTCCAGGTCCAGTTCGAGTTGGTGCCGGGGCCTTGGAGGATGGCGTCCCCGGAATAGCTGGCGAAGGTTTGGGGCGTCCCGTCGACTTGGCTGGCTCCCCTGACCTTGAAGGAGAGGCCGGCGATTTCCAGCTCGCGCATGGCTTCCTGCCGCGCGCGGACTTCGAGGGTGTAGGGATCGGCATTCAGGAGAAAAGGCTCATCTTCATAGGCCACGACCTCGCGTCCAGTCGTTCCGTAATAGACATGCTTATGGTTGGCGGTGTGCAGGACAATCACGCTCATGGAGTCCTTGAACACCGAGCCGCTGTACGAGAAGAGGCGCGCCCCGTAATCGGCGGCGCAGCGGACAAACCGCGGCGCGACCTCGTAGCGATGCTCGATGGCGTCATCATCCAGCCATCGGATGGTCACACGCACATTGGACTCGGCGCCGGGTTTCTCGACGATTTGGACGAGCTTGCCGCGGTTGGTGAGAAACGTATTCATCTGCATGGGCAGGAGGACTTCCTGGTCCTGGATCTGGGCCCACGTGGGCGGGATCGAGGCCGGCAGGTAGCCGGGGGCGCCCCAGAGAAAATTGGTGAACGCGACGGCATTGGTTTGCGTGTAGCGGGCATGCGGAACCTCGACCGAGAACGGGCCGGCGGGCATCTGGGTGAATCGATAGGAGAGCTTCGAGTCATAGACATGAACCGTGTTGGTCGCCTGGAGGCTGCCGCCGGCGAGCAGATGAGCGGCGGTTCCCGATTCGAGCAGTTCGTCGGTCGGCGCGCTTAGAATCGTGTCGTCGGGTTTGACGAAAGCAACACGTTCGCGCAAGGCGCCGCCCAGTCCGTCGTGGCGGACGAAGCCGCGGAGGTTGAACCGATCCCGCTGACGAGTCAGCAAGGTGATCCGGGTCCGTTTGTCGGTGCGGAAATCGTATCCGAGCAGGAGATAATCGCCGGAGGTGGGGGCTGGGCCCCAGGCGGCGGGCCAGCGTTGCGGGCAGGGCCAACCTCCCGTGGTCGAGTCTTCCACCAACATCCGTTCGCCCCAGCAATGGGACATGCTGACCTCGCCCTCCCGATCGGGGAGGCGGATTCCATAATCGACCGGCCACAACTCGACGTGGAACTGGCCATTGTCGTCGGTCTTGACCTCGACGGACCGCTCGGAGAAGGGAAACCAGGAGGTCATTTCCTCATGCACGAGGAACTGGACGGTCTTGTTGGTGACGGGCCGATAGACCAGGTCATAATTCTCGCCGACCACAGTTTCCGCCGTCATCAGGCGGCCGGAAACCTCGGCCTTGTTGATTTGCAGTGGCAATGCCACATCGGTCACGACATTGGTGCGGTCGATGATCGTGATGGTGGTGGGCGGAATGGAATATTTGATGTTGGCGCCGTAGTAGCGGCCGTCAGCTCCCACGCGCGGCGCGTAGAACTGGCCGCTGCCGCTCAGGATATAGGTGCCCGGCCACGCGGTGCCGCTCTCGGCGCGCGTGTCGACCCGAATCGGCACGGTCAGAGTGCGGATGGGAAAGAGCTTGAAATAGCCGTCGGTGTTCGACTCCTTCATCCCTTGCAAGGTGATTCCTCCGCTTCCCTCTTGCAGGACGGTGGGCGGGCCGTTGTTGTCAAAGGAGATAAATCCGGGGATATCGAGCGTGATTCGAAGGCCAGCCCCTTGCCGGACATCGGGCCGCGCGATATCGATCCAATCCGGGAAAACGCCTTGGGCATCGGGCGCCACCACTGTTTCGCGCAGATTGAATCCGGGCCGGCGGATGGTCAGGCGGAATGGCACTGTTGGGATCTCGTCAAACACCACTTGGCCATCGTAATCCGTGATGCCCGTGCGGGGGGGGTAGGTCTGGCTGGGTCCGTCGGCGCCGGCGAGCTCGACCCAGAAGTTCTGGCAATACATCGAGCGATACGGCTGGACGTTCATCCAGGATTCCTGGGGCATGAGACGGACCTTGACGGTGCATTTGAAAGGCTCGAGCCGGAAGGTCACCTGTTGATGGCCGCTGAATCGGTGGGTTTGTTGGGGGGCATAGCCCTTCCACCAAGCGCGAACCTGGCCCGCGGGTTCGGCGTTCGCCGAGACCTTGAAATAACCGAATGGAACACCTCGAAACACCGTGCTTCCCCTGGGGCCGGTCCATTGCCAGTGGTCGTACCGGTATGCGCCCGTGCCGCTGGCGTCGACATAGACAGTGAGTCGCACCGGCGCATTGGCGATCTGAATGCCGGACACAGCGCAAAGGGCCTGGACGTGGATGTCGGCCCGCTGGGCGATGTCCTGACGCGGTTCGAGCTGGAAGGCGACGGCGCGGCTTCCCTCCGCCATCGCGACCTGCTGGGTCGGGGACGAGAGATAGGCGGGATGCACCGCCGAAATCCAGTAGGCGCCGGGCGGAAGCTGGGCCAGATCGTAGAAACCGAACGAATCGGATTCGGTGGTGTAGACCACATTGGTGACCATGGGCCCGCCTTGGGGCACAATCGTCACCTGGGCGCCTTCGATGGGCAGGGCGTTGAGCGCGTCCTGAACGCTCCCCTGGACCATGGTAGCGGGCGAAAGCGCGACATCCAGGATCACGGGGCTATCGTCCGCGAATACCAAGTTGGTTTGATACGTTTGTTTGAACCCGTGTTGAACCTGGAAGAAGTAGGATCCGGCCAGCAAATTAGTGAACGCGTAACCGCCGTCGCGATCCGACTGGGCCGCGAAGTCCGGCTGGCTCCAATCGCCGATGTCATCCACCAGGACGGCAGCGCCGAACAACGGCTTGCCTCCCTCGGCGCCGCGAACCGTGCCGGACAACGTGGCGGCGGGAGCTTGGCTGGCCATGAGACAGACAGCCATGGCGCTGAGAGCCGGGATCGGGGACGCCAGCAACGCACAATGCGCCCTGGCTGGACATGGCTTTAACCGCATTTTCATGAGCACTCCATGGTGGTTATGCGAAATCGAGTGAGGATAATCGCGGCTTTAGGCTCTGTGCGTGGCTGTTGTGGCTTTTGTGTGGAACTTATATATACAATTAGCAGCTGCGCCACAAGATGGAAATCACGGCGAGGCGGTCCAGGGGCTGCCCCGGACCGCCCGGAGGACGGGGCAACGGGGCTGGATGTAGGGGAGCAACGCAGACCTGCCCTCCCGCCAGCGCTCAGCCGTTCTCATCGTCGATCATCATCGGCCCAGCGCCGGTGAAGGGGCGCGAATTGTCCTATCGTTTTTGATCCTCTCCTGGATCCATCCTTGCCCACCAACTCCAGATGAATCAGCCCATATATTCCCTTGCCCCATCCCCGGAGCCGGGTATGGTGATGAGACGGCGCCGATCGCATCCGCGCCCCAATCCATCGAGTCATGACCGATCCCATCCAACCCGCGTCGGCTTTGCCCGCATCGGATCCGCCGCCACCCCACGCCAACCGCCTGATCCGAGAGAAATCCCCCTACCTGCAGCAGCATGCGCACAATCCGGTGGACTGGCGCCCGTGGGGCGCTCCTGCGTTCGAGCATGCCCGGCGCGAGAACAGACCCATCTTCCTGAGCATTGGCTATTCGACCTGCCACTGGTGCCACGTCATGGAGCGCGAGTCGTTCGAGGACGACGAGGTTGCCGAGTTCCTCAACAGCCACTTCGTGAGCATCAAAGTCGATCGCGAGGAGCGGCCCGATGTGGACCGGATCTACATGACCGCAGTCCAAGCAATGGCCGGCCAGGGCGGCTGGCCCCTGTCGGTGTTCCTGACGCCCAGCCTCAAGCCTTTTTATGGCGGCACCTACTTCCCGCCCGTCAGCCGATCTGGCCTGCCCGGTTTCCTCGACCTCCTCCAGCAGGTCCAGTCCGCCTGGCATCACCGCCAAGCCGAGATCGAACGATCCGCCGCCGAGTTCCATCAGCATCTGGCGCGCGCCCTGCAGCCAAGCCCCACCCGCGGAGCCGGTCTGGCCGCCGACCTCATCCGCTTCGGGGCCGACCAGCTCAAGAAAGAGTTCGACGCCCAGCACGGCGGCTTTGGGCGCATCCCGAAATTTCCGCGCCCCTCGACGCCCCTCTTCCTCCTGGCCTATGGCCACGCCCATCGCGATGCCGATGCCATCCAAATGGTCCGCTTCACCTGCGAGGCAATGGCCGCCGGCGGCATCTATGATCAGCTCGGCGGCGGATTCGCCCGCTATGCCGTCGATCCGCGATGGGAGGTGCCCCATTTCGAGAAGATGCTCTACGACAACGCCCAGCTCGCCAGCCTCTACCTGGACGCATTCCTCGTCACTCGCATCCCGCGATTTGCCGAAATCGCCCGCGAGACGATCGCCTATGTCCTTCGCGACCTGGGCCATCCCGATGGCGGCTTTTTCTCCGCCGAAGACGCCGACAGCGAGGGCAAGGAAGGCAAGTTCTACTGCTGGACATTCGAGGAGATGGAATCCCTCCTGTCGCCCGACCAGCGCGCGGTCGCCGTTCGATATTTCGGCGTCACCCCGAAGGGCAACTTCGTCGATCACAGCGATCCCCAGCCGCTCCTCCACCAGAATGTCCTCCGCGTCGCCGATCCCCGCCTCTCTCCCGAGGAAACCGCAACCCTCGCCGAGGCACGCGCCCGCCTCCTCGCCGCCCGCGGCCGCCGTATCCGGCCCCTCCGCGACGACAAGATCCTGGCCTCGTGGAACGGGCTGATGCTGGGCGCGCTGGCTCGAGCCGCTGCCATCCTTCCGGACCCCCAATGCATGGCCGCTGCGCGGCGAAATCTCGCCTTCATCCAGCTTCACCTCTGGGATCCCTCCTCCCAAAAACTCTACCACCGCTGGTGCGATGGCGAACGCGACCAGACCGAACTCCTCTCCGGCTATGCCGCCGTCCTCGATGGCGCCATCAGCCTCTACGAAGCTACCCTGGATCCGAACGCGCTCGAGTTCGCGCTTGCCCTCGCCCAGCGCATGATCGGCCGATTCTACGATCCCGATCGCGGCGGCTTTTGGCAAAGCCCGCTCGACACACCTGATCTCATCCTCCCGGTGAAGGAAGACTACGACGGCGCCGAGCCTTCCGGCAATGCCCTTGCGGCGCTGGCGCTGCTTCGCCTGGGCGCGATTGCCGGCCGTGCCGATTTCGCCGATGCCGCCGGCAAGAGCCTCCGTCTATTCGCTCCGCGTCTCCGCCAGAACCCGCAATCCGCCCCCCATCTCCTCCTGGCCGCTCATTTCTCGATGGGCGAACCGATCCGCGTCGTGATCGCCGGCCCGCCCGACCATCCCGATACCCTCGCTCTCATCGAGGCAGCTCATGGCGTATATGCGGATCGACGAGTCGTTTTGGGTGCGGCCGGACCGGTCGATCCATTCGCCCGCAGCCTCCCTGAGCGCAATGGCCAGCCCACCGCTTACCTCTGCGCCGGCCACACCTGCCAGGAGCCGACTTCCGATCCCGCCCGGCTCGCCGAACAGCTCCGGGCCTTGACGCCCGCGCCGGCTCCACAAAGCCCGATTCCCGACCCGATGAGCCCTGGGCCATAGCCGCCCATATCCAGGCCGAATCTGACCTTCACTCGATCCGGCGAATCGCAGCCTCCGCCGCCCACCGGACCCGCGGGATCCGCGAAAGCTCTCTCAGCAGCGGCAGCGCCCGCCGGGCGGCGGGCTCGCCGATGCTCCCCAGCGCATCCGCCACTGATCGCAGCACGTGCACCTGCTCCTTCGGCGCCCGGCCGGCGGCGATCAGGGCATCGACAGCGGGCGCCGCGTCCTTTCCGATCGCGGCGATCGCATTGGCGCTCATCATCCGGACGCTCACGTCGCGATCCTCAAGCCCGCGCTGAATGGCAGCAAGCGCGGGCAGCGCGCCTTTCCCCAGGTCCCGCAATGCAATGGCAGCCAGACCCCGGATCACTGGATCGGGGTCGGATCTCAAGATGTTGCCCAGATCGACGGCGCTTCCGCTGGGGACACGCGGCTCTCCGACCTTCGCGGCAGCCGCCCAGGCCTCCGCGCCCACCCGGGCCAGAACCACGTTGTCCACCCCCAGATGGAACCCCGAGGACGCCTCCCGTTTCCCCAGGCAGACGTAGGTCAGCGCATGCGCCCCTCGAGTCAGATGCACCCAACCTACCGGATGCGCGAACCCGACGTAAGTCTCGGACGCATAGCCGTCGAATTGAGTCTGGGGGCGAACGTCCGCGCCCGGCTCGTGCTCGAGCTGCGACGCCTCGGGCGGCCTGCCATCGAGCAGCACCGTGTAAATGCCGAAGTCCGACCCCTGAGCGACTTCGGTATAGACCTCGTAGTCGCCCTCCCGGGCCACCTCGAACGGGACCTCGATCCGGGAACCCTTGCCTCGAGCCTGGAACAGCAAAACATCCTTCGACCAGAAAAGCTCGGGGCTCAGGGATGCCTCGCCGCCTTCGGCCTTGCACATGGACAAGGCCTTCTCGACCTCGATCTGTAGCGCGTTGCCTTGCGGCAGACGCGCCGAACCATACGGCGCCGGCGGCTGATCCCTCGCGATCCCCTCCTGATACCAAAACGCCACGCTCGATATCAGATCGGTCCGCTCCCCAAAGGCCGACTTGACCGATCCATCCGGATTGTAGGTCCAGCCGCGATGCTCGACCTCGGCTTTCAGCGATTCGCGGAACGGGATGGGATCGGCCAGGTGCCAGCGATACGCCGTCATCCGCGCCCCGATCCCCGTCCCCTCCGCGACCGTCACCCCGTAATGCGGGCCGTCATTCACATGCAGACCCCATGCGTCGTTGAAATAATCCTCGGTCCCCGTCCCTTCGATCAACGGCCGCTGCCCATCCACCCAGAAAAGATCGTCGCCCTCGCCGAACCACCCGGCCTCGGCCTGGACCACCGACAGGACCGTCCCCACGTAATGCCCTCGGCCCCGGACGTTCAGGATCTCGTAGTGGCTGCCGTCCGCCGGCGCCGGCAGGGCCTGGCGATACCGGGCGTGGAAATAGAGCGCATCCGCCGGCAGCGATGGAACCTGCCTCCAATCCACGTGATAATACAGCATGCTCACGCGGCGGCGGCCTTCGTTCGTCACGGTGATCTTGCAGCCCTTGCGAAAGGGCATCGGCCAATAGCAGTTCCGGGCGCGGCCGTCCGAGCTGTTCCGGACCATGAGGGATTCCACCTCGCCTTCCATCCCGTTTCCCACGGCGAAGAAGTCCCCGATCGGCGCATCCACGCTCGGGATGTCGCTGCCGTCGTAAAACACTCGGAAGCGCAGCAGCCGGGGCCAGCCGTATTCGTTGTCGGCAATCGTCATCCAGATGTGATGGACGACCCCTGGACCGCGCAGATCCGCCAGCACCGTCGTCTCCCCGGGTATCGGCCGCTTGCTGTCGTCGTTCGATCCCCAGTCGGGATGGTTCGACGACGCCCGGAGCGCCACATAATCCTTCGGCTCCGCCAGATGGAACGGATCCTCCGCCAGCCAGGAGGCGGCGATTGCCGAAGGAACCAAGCCGGCCGCCAAACCCATTCCCGCGCCGGCCAAAACCCAAAGAACCCGCTTGTTCATAATCACTCGATCCATGCCGCGTCGTTCATATAAGCTCGCGCATACGCATACGGCATCATGCCATCGACCCCCGCCTTGGCGGTGTTCCGGAAGATCAGCACGCCTCCCCCGGGTTGCCCAGGATCATCCCGATACCCCACCACCAGCACGCTGTGCCCATCGCGCACGGCGTCCGCAGGACAGAGCTGGAGAACGCCGTCCTTCCACTGTTCCTGCTTGGGCCAGCGCAACCCGGCGCAGACCGGCCAGCCGCTTGCCAGAGTCCCCTTGATCCGGATCAGATGCTCATCCTTCAGGCCCGTCGTGACATCCCATTCCTTGATCCAGCCCAGCCGCAGACCCAGCCCCAGCCGCTTCTTCGCCTCCGCGATCGCTTCCGGAGTCGGCGAAGCCGATGCATCGAATGCGGCTGCATAAGGACATGCCTCCGCCGCGCAGATCCCGTGCGCCATGAAGCCCTTCCAGAGATCGGAAAAAAATCCCCCATCCTGCGCGTCGCCGCATTGGCGGTTCGCTGCCCAATTCAAAAACTCGACGCTAAGCCGGGTGCCCTGGCCCTCCCGCTTCGCCAGCGCGAACTCGAGCGCGCCTGCGATCGTGAAGGCCGAACACGTGCTCCGCGCCCCTTGCCGCCAGCGGGGCAGACCCCAGCGATCGAACTCGAGCCGCAGATCGACCGAAGCAGGAAGCGGCTGCGCCGCCGTGGACGGCTTCGATTCCCCACCCGCGAATGCTGCCGCGCTCACCACCGCAATACCGCACCCGGCTGCGAGGCATTTGCCCAATAGGACGGCTCGAACTCCTTGTGCCCAACTGACTTGACGCTGCAGCAGAGTCCAGAACACGACAGTCAATGAGCGGCCAGGCAAAGCTTCCATGAAAATGACTTTCATCCGCCCGCATTCTTCCCCGCGGCCCGACTCGGCACAAGGCAAATGCAGCGCATGGGCGGCGGGACGCCGGCCGCCCTCGCAGGCGTGGACGCCTGCGCTGCGCAGGCTGGCGACTGGCGACCATCGGAATCGCACCTGGCAGGTGCTCCGCGGAGGCCAACTGATGGCTGCAAGCGCCGGCTTCCGGCACGGCGCTTAAGAGCCGGCTTTCCGGCGCATCCATGGCGGCAGAGAGGACTGCCGCACTCCATGACCAGCAGCTCGATCAAGGTGAACGCCCCTCCACCACCCCTTCCCTGTCGCACCGGGCGCACGAGGGCCTACTCCGCCGACACCCGATAAAATCTCGCCTGGCCCGTCGAGGTATCCGACAGCGACTGAATGGCGCCGTCGCCGACCACGCTCGATGCGCCCACGGTCCAGTTCGTTTGCGAGAGCGACTCCTTGTAGCTCAACCGGTAGGTCGCCCCCGCCTCGCTGGCAAACGACACCGTGAACACGCCGTCGCTCCAGACCGGGTCGAGCAGCTTCACCGGCGACAATGGCGCGGGAACGAACAGCAGATAGTTCATTTGCAGGGCATTCCTTGTGAAATCCATCTGGGCGCCCCCCATGGTCAGGCGCAGAGTCTTCTCGCCCGACAACTGAATCGACTTTGGATTCCCCGATTCGCCGGTTAGTGCGAAGTAGCGATAAAGGATCAGATGCCCCGTGTTGGCGACCGGGAATTTGCCGAGCGGAACGGTGGTTTGATTCGTCTGGGTGCGGTCGCTGGTGACTTCATCCAGCAAAATATCCTGGGGCGCCCAGCTGGAAAGACGGAGGTAAACCCGATACCTGCCCGGCGCAAACTCGCGCGTGTAATTCAGCCACTCGCCTCCCTCGGTGTGGTGCACCTGATAGTCCGGCAGCCCCAGCGATGTGAATTTCAGCAGCGACGTGTCGTTGGTTGCCTCGGTCGCCAGGAAGCCGCCCGCATTCACCCACTGATAATAGAGCGTGCCGGCATAGGTCCCCACGGCGTCGTCCTTGCGATACATCATGTAGCCGGACTCGCCGCCAGTGCGGCGGTCGAAGTAATCCACGCCCGGCTCTCCCACCAGATCCAAATACCCGACCCCGCCGCCGTTCACTTGCGTGCCATACATATCGAATCCGGATGGTGCCGGGTTGTTCTGATACTGCCCTTTGCCGTAATTGTAATCCTCGCACTCGACCAACATCACATTCGTCGAAGTGATATAATTCTCGCTGAACGTGTCGAAGCAGAAGTCGTTCGTCGACGCCTTCCCGCCCTCCTCCTTCAGGACGATTCGGGCATCGTAAACCTCGTTAGCGCTGAGACCGCTATACGCGACGAGCCGGTTGTTCGCGTTGCCTGAGATGTCAAGCCCCCCCGAGACGTCCACCCCATTCAGGAGCAGGCGGATCTCGGCCGGATCGATCGCGCCCCCGCCGAATGTCGTGGCGATAAACGTGATCCCACTGGCCGGCGGATGAAAGTTCTGATTCGAAACCGGAACGCGGTTGACCACCTGCGGCGTGCCGGCAACGGGATGCGGCGTGGCTGGAGCCGGCACGGCGATTGGCGCCCCCGCGGCCGCCACGAAGTTGTCGAACGTCACATCGACCGTCGTGTTGTTTCGCGAATAGGCGAAGAGGCCGCATTTGCCTCGCATGGGCTTGCCGACGATCGCCAGGAAGTTGTCCTCCCCGGCGATGTAGGCCACCGGCCGCGTCAGATCGGTCAGATCATACATCTGTGCCACCAGCTGGTTACCCACGCCGGTGACCACCATCCGATACTGGCGGGCGGGATCCAGGGTGAGATACGTCGCTGCCACAGGCGTCATCGGCTGATCGTTATACATGAAGTAGATCGAAAACACCCGGCTGCCGCCCCCGCTGATCGCCGGCGTCCAGTAAAGCACATACCCCACGGTCGTGCCCGGCCCGATGTCCTGCATCCGAAACGCAATGCCGATCGCCGATTGCACCTGGTTGTCCCAAGCCGTGAGATCGACCGCCGCGTAGAAATCCGTGTAATCCTGGCTGCGATACGTGACGACCTGGGCTTTGTCCTGCTCGCCGGTGGATGCCGACGAGCTCGCCTGAATCCGATACACCCCGCTGGTCAGACTGAAGGTCGCCGTCCCCTCGCGATCATAGCGGGTCCATCCGTCGTCGTTCCCGTCGTCGAAATTATCGGATTGCGCCCTGACCCGCGTGGAACCGCCGATCGCGGCCAGCCCAAGCACGACCGCCGCCACCCAGACCGCCATCGCTCCACGCCGCCGCCCGGCCGCAAGACTCCAGCGATTCCTCGCAAATCCATGGTTTTTCATATGTCCTCTTGGTATTGAATGGTCTGATGCCGCGCGGCATGCCGGCTCATGTGCTGGCCGATGTTCAGATCGCACTCACCACACTGCACGCTCGTCCCCCCTGAACCTCGCGGAGGGGAACCGCCGTTTTCGCGATGCAGGAGCGAAAAAGCTCTACCCGCGATTCGATCGGAACCGGCGCACCGCCAAAAGCGCTGCGGCGCCCAATCCCAACAGAACGCTCACCGCAGGCTCCGGAACCACCATCGCCGCAAAGTTGTCGGCGCTGAAGTCGGTGGGCGGTACCGGGCTTTGGCTGTATCCAAATACGCCGCACACGCCGCTGGCGTATGTTGCGTCCACCCCGGACTGCTCCGCCACCATCCCCCCGCCCACCTCGAACACCTGGCCATGCAGGTCGCTGCCGACGATCTCGAGAACGAACCGGTAGTCCTTGGCCGGATCGAGCGTGACTTTGTGCGAGCCAATGTCATGAAGGCCCGCAAGGTTGTCGATCCGGTACAGAACCATCTCGCCCTTGAACGAATCGGCAAACGGTTCATATGCGTAACCGTATCCGCTCAGACTCCCCAGCGTGTTGTCGCTAGTCAGCCGGGCGGCGACGCCAAACGCACCTCCTGCGGGAGCGACAAAATTCACAAAATCCGCGCTGACGGACACATCGGTGTAAGGCGATCCCACCAGGCTCCCCACGTAGCCGAAACCGGCATAGAACGGGCTGTTGTTCGGCGCCTGCAACCGGTAAGCGCCACCCTCGACCGCCCACGTCTGACCGATCGAGCCCACATACGCATTATTGTGCGTCCAGGCCGGATTCTCGGTGTCGTTGCCATCCGAGAAGTCGTCCGTCTGGGCCCGCAGACCGCGTTCCCCGCAAAAAACAAGCGACGCCGCTGCCGCAAGCGACATCCAGCGGTTCAGGGATAGATCAAAATGCTTGGTCTCCATAGGTCCTGTGGTCTTGATTGTGGTGAGCAACAGCGGCATCTGACACAAAGCCAAACCCAATGGCAAGCAAATAGATCTCGCCCTGGCGCTGCGCAGGGCGTCCGAAGGCCCGATTGGGATTGCCACCGATGCCGGGACCGGGGCAGAATGGGTCCGATCGATCATGCTCTATTTTTCGATGCACATCTTACGTTTGAGTTGCCTGGCTGCGATCGTCCTTGCGACCGCTTGCCTCTCCGGCGCCGGCCAGCGCCAGCCGCCCTCCAGTCGCGGCGATGCCATCCGCGCCCTGTGCCAAAGGCTCGAGATCGGCCCGGGCGCGGCCATCGCCGATGTCGGCTGCGGCGATGGACCCGACACGATGGTCTTCGCCTCGATCGTCGGCGAGGATGGGACCGTCTTCGCTCAGGAAATCGATGCTGCCAGGCTCAAGAGAGTCGTCGATGCCGCCGGCAAACGCGGGTTCCATCAGATCGTCCCCGTCCTGGGAAGAACCGAAGATCCACACTTGCCCAACGGCGCCGCGGACCTCATCTACATGAACCGCGTGTTTCATCACTTCGCGCGTCCCCGGGCCATGCTCGAGCACTTTGTCTCCGACCTGAAGCCGGGCGGCCGGCTGGTCATCGTCGACCAGCAGGAAGGTCCGCTGACCGATTGGGCGCCAGTCGATAGCCGCGAGAGCCAGCACCACTGGACCAGCGAATTGGCCGTCGTGCGCCTGGCGCGCGAAGCCGGGTTCCTGTTCGATGACCTGCTGGATGATCTGTGGTTCGAGCGGCCGCCGTTCGTCCTCGCCTTTCGTAAGCCCCTCCAAACGCCGGCCGAGCCTGGCGATCCCGATCCGCCTCGACCCCTCGATGCCCATGCGCTGATCCGATCCTTGCCGCTGGCTGAACTCAATGGCAGCCCGGTGCTGTTCTTTGGATTGGATGCCGCACGGCCGGTGCTGCCCGCCCTCCAGAATTTCATGCCGGCCAACGCCCGCTTCCTGGACGTCGTCCTCGAAGAATGGGCTGTCTCGCGCGAAGAGCTTGTCCCAGCGGCACAGAAGCCGGGCATCGAGATCCTCCGGACCGAAAAAGGCGATCTGGCATTGCCTTCGGACATTCAGCCCGGCTTGATCCTCTTTGCCGACGCTTACCACCGGCTTTGGAATCCCGCCCCTCTCCTGCGACGGCTCCACCAGCAAACCCCGCCGTCAGGTCACTTGGTCGTGCTCGACCGGAAAGGTCCGGATGCCGAATCCAGACGCTTGGCCAGCCACCATCGCCGGATTTCCCCTCGACTGGTCGAGAAGGAGATGCGCGAGGCCGGCTTCTTCCTGCGCCGGACCATCCAAGCCCCCGCTCCGGACCGATTCCTCATGGTCTTCTCCCCCCAGGCGCCCTCGACAAATCCCCAGTAAAAATTCACCAGCACTGGGGACAACCGCATTTCAGTCCTCCGGCTCGCGCGGGCTCGCCATGTAAGCCGACCAAAGATCCGGCTCGACCCGCAATTGAAGAAACACCGCTGGCCGCAACCCGAAATACCCGGCGGCAACAAGGTTCGTCAATCCCCGGCTCTCGAGCTCCGCCGCCCATCGCGGCGAGGCGATAACTGCTGACGCGCGCGGATCCTCCGGAGGGGCCGAGTACCAGCCGACCCGCTCGAACCGCCGCAGATACCAGGGCAGCGGCCAATAATCCCCCCCCGCCGCGATCACCTTGACAATCATCGCGCGGCCCAGCGGATGCGCCCGCGCCAGGTTCTCCATTCGCCGGACCAGGTGCAGAAGATTGGGCGAGGTGTGGGCATATACATACGGATTTCGCGGATCCGCCGCATACGCATGGCTGCCGCGCACCGCTTGAACGCCTAACTGGCCGCACGCGATCAGCATCGCCGCCATCACTGCCACCCGGATCGGCATCGCACGCACCGCGCCCAGCAAACCCGCCGCGCCCAAGCCCGCCAATAGGATGTAGGCGTGAAGAAACCCCAGCATGCACCAGGGCGTTTTATACGGAATCAAGCTGTAAGCGGCGGTCAGGACTCCCGCATAGACGCTCAGCCAGCGCCCCACAACCCCGGCCGGCGAATCCTCCCCCCGCCGGCGCCAGGCCCACACGCCCCCCACCACTGCCAACCCCAGGATCAGCAGCTCGCTCCATACCGGCCCACCCCCTGGATGCGTCCATGCCAGCAGCCCCAAATAAAAATGCCATGGATGCACGTGCGGCGAATGCCCCTCGGCCCGCATCAGCCACGGCCCATAGGTCCGGATCGAATCCCAAAGACCTGCGCCATGGGCGAAGAAGGACGTGAACAAGACGGTCGAAATGGCCGCCGCCACTCCCAGCATCAGACCCGCATGCCACCCATGCGCGCCAGCGGGCCATCGAATCCCCTTGCCGCGCCACCCCCAGCGCCACAGCACCCCTGTGGCCACGACCGCCGCCCCCAACTGCAGCACGAACGTCTCCTTGGTCGCATGCATCAAACCCAATCCTGCCCCGCCCAACGCCGCCCAACCCCAATGGGGCCTGCACACATAGCGCCATCCGGCCATCAGAAACAGCCCGCTCCAGAACACGAGCAGCATTTCATGGATGTAATACCGGCTGTAGTAGACCAGCGCCGGCGATAGTGCCGTCAGCAACCCGGCCCAGCAGACCGCCCCCCGCCCCAACAGATCCCGCCATCCCCATGTAAGCCCCACCAATCCCACACCGAATACCGCCGGCACACAGCGCAGCATCGCCTCGGTCGCCTCCGCCAAAGACTGCACTCCGCCCAACCATGCGGCCACTCGCGTCGCATAGCTCAGGACGGGACCGTGATATTCGGCGGGGTCATATCGATATTGGCCATGCTCGAGCAGCCCCTGGAATTTCAGCGCCTGCACCGATTCATCGGTGTGCATCGGGCGATCCTCGAGCCGCGGGAACCGCAAAGCCGATGCCACGATGACCACGGCCGCGGCGAGAATCAGATGCGCGTATTTCATGGTGTCTGGCCCGTACAGCGGACAGGCCGCCCGTGACCGGACGGCCTGTTTCCTTCCATGAAGTTGTCCATTCGAGGACGGCGGCTTCGCCGCGCCCGGGGCCGGCCGCTGGCCCGGCTCACTTGGCGGGCAGCGCGTAGACCTCGACTTCCGTGTACCGGTTGAGAGCGCTGAACGTGCTGCCTCGGCTATACATCCGCACGTAGCGCCCTTTGGCGCCCTTGGCGTCGATCAGCCGGCCCTCGTAATTCTCGAAGTATTCTTTGTCCGTGCCGATGCCCAGACCCGATGAATTGTCGTAGTCGTTGTTGTAGACGGTCTTGACGTTCTGCGTGAAATCCGGATCGTCGGAGATCTGGACCACCAAGTCATAATAGATCTGCGGCGTATGATGCGCGTGCCAGATCAGGATCGCGTAGATCTCCTGAGGCTCCTCGAGGTCGATCTGCACCCACTGGGTCCGCCGATGCAGCTCCACGAAGCTGCTGTCGGTCGATTCCTTGTCGCCATCGGTAACCAGATCCAGCGAGCCCGACACGGGCGATTTGTCGCTGCTGGTCACCTTCTTGTTCAGCGCGACATTCGCGACCCCCTTGGGCGCCATGAACGGCGGGCGCGGCTTGTCCGACGGCTTCTCCACATGCTCGTCGATCGGGATGTCCACCGGGGTTCCCATGAACGCCGGGATCGGCAGCAAGATGTCCAGCGGCGCCATCTCCTTGGCCCCAGCCCCTTGCACAGCCAGCCCCGCCGACGCCAGCACCGCCACCGCCATCGCCATCTTCCAGTTCCACGTTTTCACACGCATATCAATCGAATCGGTTCTTGGTTCCTGTTAAAGCCTGAATATTCGCCGGATTCGAGCGCCGACGCAACTGTTTTTCAGGCTGCGTTCGATCCTAGCTTTCGACGCCCGGCGGCCTTGCGCTATTCACGGGACATCCGGCAGCCGAGGCTGTGGCTGCCATTCATCAGAGCGCGTATTGGGGAATCTTCAGCCGCTCGCCGTCCTTGAGAGCGGACTGGTGAGCGACGATCCCCGCCACCGTCATGTTGAGGGCCAGCGCAATGTCGACCAACGGCCGCCGGTTCTCGAGGATCGCCAGGACGAATTCATTCGTTAAGTACCCGTGCGAACCCCCATGGCCGCCCGCCGCGACACCCGGCGGAAGCGGCGGGCGCCGCGTCGCCGGAAGATCCTTGTGGATCCCATCGAATTGCCCGTAATAGGCGCCTCTCTGCCCCCGAATACGCCCCATCTCCCCGCCGGCGCCCGGCGTGTCCCAGCTCACCGCCATCCGCGACATGCCGCCTTCGCTGGTCCGGAACAAGGCGATCTCCGTCCCGAACGGGTTTCGGTAAGAATTGTTCTCGGGCTTCAAATGGGCGACGATGCTGGGCATGCCCTGGCACGATACTTCGGTGAAGCTGCCCCCGTTCACACCCAGGCAGTAGGCGTTGGAATGGGTCGGATACCACTGCGGAGGCAGGCCGACACGCCAGCCTCTGTAGGAATCGATGGGCTCCGGCATGTAATGGTAATACTCGCCTTCCGAATACACCAGCTTGCCCAGCCCGCCCGCCCGGTAGATCTGCCGCATCGCATGCAGATCCTCGTGAAAGCACGAGGTCTCGAACATCATATACGTCCGGCCGCTGGCTCGAACCGCATCGAAGAGCTTGCCGGCATCCTCGAGCGATCCGAACACCGCCGGAACAGCCGAGGCGACATGCTTGCCGTGGCGCAGGACCTCGATGCAGTGCCTCGCGTGTTGGGGCGCATCCGTCGCCACGAACACCGCCTCGATCCGGTCGTCCCGGACCAGCTCCTCGAGCGAAGGGTAGGTCTTCCCGCAGCGACATGCCTTGGCCAATCCGGCACACCGTTCCGGAACCAGGTCGCTCACCGCAACAACTTCGACGTTGGGATGGTCCTGGAAACCGAACGCGGCGCCGAACTTGCAGACGCCGTAGCCGACGATGCCCACCCGGAGCTTGCGGTCCGAGACCGGCTCCCAACCCTTAGACGCGCCCGCATCGTCCGGCGCTGGCTCGAATCCCTGGATCGGCGCCTCGGCGGATCGCCCGGCCGCCGGGAGCCCCAACGCCGCAGCACCTAGACCCACGGTTTGCAGGAATGCGCGCCTCGATTGCGAGAGAACGGGACCGTCGGGGGCTGGCCAATGTGTGAGTTGCTGTTTCATGGGATTGTGTCGGATTTCGGCGAAAAACCATTCTGTTCGCAACCCAGGATGATCGAGAACAATCGATCCTGCAAGGTTTCCCGGCAAAGGATCGGCTCGGGGGCGCAAGACAAAATTCTCCCGCGCAAGATGCGAGCCCCCTCACCCGCCCGTTTGCGCGTCCCTGTTGGTTCCCAATGGCAGTGAGGGATAACTACGGAAGGCCACCGCACACGCAATCCCCTCCCCCCCGCGAGGATCGAGCGGGGAGGGATTCCATCCGTCTCGAGGCCGATGCGGAGCGATCTCCGCGCTCCCCTGCTGCGAGATATCTCCCGCTCCGCGGCGATGCTGCGCTAGTGCTTGCCGGGATCCATCCGGACGCCGCGCCGCTCGTAGGCGACGTAAGACTCGAGGGCGATCATCTTCGGATCGTCGAACGCGAGCGGCTTGCCCTCGAGCGGTTGTTGGATGCACCAGTTGATCATCTCGCGCAGGGCAATGACCCGGCCGAGCTGCTGCTGGAATTTCGGATAGGTCTCCGGATGCGTGTTGGCGGCGTTGGGATGGCACTGCGCGCAGGCAACTCCCTTGGTGCCCAGCTCGGCGCTGGTCCAGAGGGCGCGGCCCTTTTGGACGACAGCCATGTATTCGTTCTGCCAGCGTTCCTGGTCTTTCTTGGTGAATTCGTCGGCTTGCGCCAGATAGCCGGCGATGGTCCCTGCCAGGAGGACGGCGCCCAGCGTTGCGGTGACAGTGATGGCTTTCATAGATGGCTCGATGGGGTTCAATAGTGGTCCTGCGGCGGAATTCGTTTCGCGGGTTCTTGATACGCGCGATCTTCTGGCTGCCGAGTGGCTGGGTTGTAGGCAACGACGCGGTTGGTGTTGTTGTAGAGATTGTAGTCGATCAACACGCGGCCGGTGTCCATGTCGATGAACTGCCAGCCTGTCGCATCGCGCTCGAAGAACGGATCGGCCCGGTTCATGGGGACGGTGAGCTTGGGCATGGCGTGCTCAGCCTGGGCATAGCTCTGCGGATAAGGCCACGGCCACGCGGTGGCCATCACCGAGTGGAACGTAATGTTGCCCACCTGGTTGTACTGGATCTGGTGGACGTGGCCGTAAATGACGGTGACCGTCGGGAACGGCTTCAGCAGCGCCTGCACCTGCTCGGCATCCTCGGTCCAGAAATTCCAGCCCTTGTAGAGCTTCTGGATAGGCGAGTGCGAGAACAGCACGATCGGTGTGGTTTTCGCCACTCGATCGAGGTCGGCGCGCAGCCACTCGCGCTGCTTCTCCCCGACCATGAAAGGCGATCCGTTGGGATTATCCAGGCCGGCCATCTCGAGCATCCGCTGCCGGGCAGTCGGCCATCGGTTGTAGGTCCAGTCGTCGTAGGTCAGAATGCTGTTGAGAACGACGAAGTGGACGCCTTTGTGGTCGAAGCTGTAGTAGTGCGGGCCGAACAGCTTGGACCAATACTCGCCCAGGTCGAGATAGTAATCGTGCTCGCCCATGACGCAGTAGGTCTTGTAGTGGAGGCGGGAGAGCATCTCGGCCCCGTGGTCGAGCTCCTCCTTCGTCCCGAGCTGGGCGAGATCGCCGCCGAACATGACGAAGTCGGGCTTGGGAGTGAGCAGGTTGGCTTCGGCCACGGCCCGGATGAGGCCGCGATCCCAGTTCCGGACGAACTCGGCGCCTTTGACATGCTGGATGTGGGCATCGGAGATGTGGGCGAACGTGAACTTCTCCTGGGCGGCGCCGAACGCCAGCTCGACGACGCTCAGCGGAAACGCCGCCGCGGCTGTGGCCACGCCGGCGCGTTTCATGAAATCCCGGCGGTTTAGACGAAAATCATTCATGGTCGACTCCTTTCCTACAGTTTGGCTGGTTGGGCGTATTCCGGGCTCGTCAGCGATTCCATGAACGCCACGAGATCGTCGATCTGCGCCTCCGTGAGATGCAAGGGCCGGATCCCGCCGCTCAAGAAGTCGTTGACGCGGTCTTTCTCGTTCGTCACGCCCCCGTTGTTGTAATGCACCACGACGTCCCGCAAGGTCTTGAGGCTGCCGTCATGCATGTACGGAGCCGTCACGGCGATATTCCGCAGCGTGGGCGTCTTGAAGGATCCGATGTCGTCGAAGAGGCGGGTCACCGCCAGCCGGCCCAGCTCCGACGTGCGCTTGTCGGAGAGGACTTGGATATCCACCTCGGCCAGCGTGGCCCTGGTCTTCAGGAACTCCACAGCAAGGGCGGGCACGTCCTGCTGGATCGCGGTGATGCCGACGCCCACATTGTGAAACCGGTTGTCGGTGAACAGGGCCTGGGTCTGCTCGATCACGTGGCACGAAACGCAGCGGCCTTCGTTGACAAAAAGCTCCAAACCCCGCTTCTGAGCCGGGGTCAGAGCATCCTCTTCGCCCCCGAAATAGTACCGGTCAAAGATCGAATCGCCCGAGATGATCGTGCGCTCGAACGCGGCGATGGCATCCGTCACCTCAGCCATCGTCACGGCTTGGCCGCGCTTGCCGAATACCTGATCGAACGCGCGCGCATAGTCGGCGTCCTTGCGCACGATCGCCAGGATCGGGTCGTGGTCTTTCAATCCCATCTCGACCGGGTTGACGAACGGGTGCAGGGCCTGGTCCTCGAGGCTCGGCGACCGGCCGTCCCAGAACATCGTCTCGAAGTAGACCGAGTTGATCACCGTCGGCGCATTGCGCGTCCCCGTCAGCTGGCGGATGCCTTCGGACACGCTCAGCGGGCTGTCGGTGAATGCCTTGGCGGCATCGTGGCACGTCGCGCAGCTCACCTGGCGCGTCGCGCTGAACCGGGTCTCCTCGAACAGCTTTTTCCCCAAGGCAACCTTCTCTGGGCTCGCAGCCTGGGCTGCCCGCTCCGGCAGAGGCGGCAATCCCAGGGGAACCTTCTGCGCCGCCTGCACACCCGGCGCCGCGGCGATGAGCAACAACTGGACGCCGATCAACGGCGCCATCCACCTTGGTTCGATCATGTTTGCTTCCTTTCTCGGCAACGGCGGCACAAGCCGCACAAATCCACACCGTAGCCCCGCACCTCGAAGCCCAAGCCCGAGGTGTCCGGCAGCGGCAGGCCGTCCAGCTCGGGAGCCGCGACGCCCACCGCCGCATCGCACTCCAGACAGATCTATTGTCTCAATCCGTGCGGCCTGTCAACCGCCGAATATGCGCCCGCGAGCGGGGCGAACATGCTTACGGGATGGGCCGATTTCCCTCGATCATGAGGCCTTCGATGACGCGGCCGACCTGGTCGGACGGCATGAGCTCGATCAGGTACCGATGCTGCTTCTGCGGGGTGGGAATCCACTCGTTGTACCCGTGCGAGACCCGGGCGTGCATCAGGCAGAAGCCGGGCTCGGAGAGCTTCCAGTAATTGGAAGCGCCCCGCACCGCGTACAGAACGGCTGTCAGATCCCACGCTTCTCGGTCCTTCAATCCATTGTAATGTTGATAGCACGCGCGGACCGGGTTGGCCTCGGGCGTCTCGCCCAGGCGCGCCCCGACTTTGATGGCGGCGCCAATGGCGAATCCGCTGAAAACCACCGGCGTCGGCCAGTCATTGACCGCGCGCACCGAAGCCGCGGTGTCGTACATGAGGTTGTATTCGCCCTGGCCGTTGGGGAACCGGCCGTTGGGAAAGATGCCGCCCATGCAGACCCACTGCTTGACTTTCTGCTTCACCAGCGCCTCGCCGTCGAGCGGGCTGTGCTCGTCCGGACTCGAGTCGAGCAGGTTCCGCAGGTTGGTCAGGAATCCGACGGTGACCATCGTCACGCTCTGGTCGGGCTGGGCTGCGAGCAGCTTGCGGCAGAGAATCGCGGCGTCGGGGGCGTCGCTGCTCCGTTTCAAGTCGTGAGGAAACGCCTGGGCCACGCGCTCCGCATACTGGGATGGCGTCTTGCGTCCGGGGTCCTTCGGATTCCGGTATCCATACTGGTGGCCCCGCTGATACCCGATCGGCAGGTCGGGCCGGCCATACCATGTGTTGATCGCATCAGCGCACGGCCCAACCCACTCGTTGTTCGATGACACAAGGATGCCGAGAATCTCGGCTTCGCCCCGATTGGCCAGGGCGTGCAGCGTCGCCAGCGCGCCCGCGTCATCCACGTCCTCGGCAAGATCCACATCGAGTATGATCCGTTCCGGGGATCCGGCCGCCCAAGATCCGGCGATCGAGAGCATCATCACCCAGGCCGCCATGGCGCAGGACAACCGGGTTCGTTTCCGAGAATCGCGTTTGTTCATAGGACAAGTCTACCTGGGCGGCTGCCCGGAGGGAAGCCGGTACAGAAAAAAGCGCTCATGAGCGGTCGAGAAGAGGAATTCATTCCGCCGGCAGCGCAGAGAACCGGCCCTCGATTGGCTCGCGGATCGCGGCAGAAGGGATCACGGCTCGACCGGCGTCATTCGCTCGAACTCGCCCGCCAGAAAGCGCCTCGCATTTTCGATCGCCGCCCGAGCCATGCGCGCGTTCGCCTCGTGCGTGTTCGAGCCGATGTGCGGGGTCAGGAGCACGTTGTCCAGCGCTCGGAGGTCTTTCTCCGGATGCGCCGGCTGGTAGGGCTCGCGCTCGAACACATCCAGCGCCGCGCCCGCCAGGCGGCCGCCGGCCAGCGCATCGAACAAAGCCGCCTCGTCGAGCACGGCGCCGCGGGCGGTATTGATGAGCAGCGCTCCGGGCTTCAACCATTCGAGCCTCGAGGCGTCGATGAAATGGCGCGTGCTGGCATCCGAGCGAAGATGAACGCTGAGGATGTCGCACTGGCGGAGCGCATCCTCCGCGCAGTTGGTGTAGCGCGCGATGCCGCACTCGGCAATCCGATCGGCGGCCGCGCGGCGCCCGCAGGCCACCACCTCCATGCCGAATCCGAAGCAGGCCATCGCCGCCACACGGCGGCCGATGCTCCCCAAACCGAGGACGCAGAGGGTCTTGCCTTGGAGTTCGATCCCCGCCTGCCCGGCAAATTCCCCTGCCCGGACGCGCGCATCCAGGCCCGCGATGCGCCGCGCCAGACAGCCCATCAGCCAAATCGTCTGCTCCGCCACGCTCTCGTCGAGCACACCTGGCGTGTTAGTGACCACGATGCCGTTCTGTCGCGCCAGGGACTTGTCGATGCTATCGTGCCCGACGCCGAACCGGGCGATGAGGCCGCCACCGTGTTTGCCCAGCACCTCGTATAAAGGCCCGCGATAGGAGGTCACGCCCACGATCACCGCCCGGGCGCCCCGATCGGCAACCCGCGCCGCCAGCGCGCTCTCCTCCGAGGGCGCCGGTTCGCAGCACACATCGCGCGCCTCCCGGAAAACCGCTTCGGCCTTCCCGTATTCAGGCTCGGTCACCAGGATCGTTCGGACAGTCGCGGTCATGAAGGGAACCGGTTCACCGGTTGCGCGGACAGCCCTCGAGCATCCTCCTGCATCCTTCCCGGACAAAGAGAGTGTCGATACCGCAGGCGATGAATCGGTAGCCCGCCTGCACCCGCCGCCGCACCTGGTCCGGATCCACCGGAACCACGTGGATCCCCGCCGCAACATCTCGACGCCTGCAGGCGTCGAGAATCGTCTCCTGGGCGGCGCGGACTTCGGGATGATCGAGCTGCCCCGCCAGGTTCATCGAGGCCGACAGGTCATACGGCCCGATCAACACCGCGTCGATCCCCGGCGTGGCGAGGATGGCATCCGCCTGGCGCACGGCGCGGATGTGCTCGAGCATGGCGACCACGATGACCTGGCGGTTGTGGGCGCCGAAGTATTCGTCGAAATGCCGGCCGTAGCCTGTCGCCCGGCACAGCGAGGCGCCGCGGATCCCCTCCGGCGGGAATTTCGCCATCGCCACTGCCTGGGCTGCCTCAGCCGGCGAGTTGACCGACGGCACGATGATTCCCGCCGCGCCCATATCGAGCACCTGCTTGGCCAGGACCGGATCGCAGGAAGGCAGCCGGGCAAGCACATCGCATCCGGCGCCCTGAACCGCCAGGGCGATGCGATAGAAATCCTCGACGCTCGTGGGCGTATGTTCCATGTCCACGCCGAGGAAATCGAAGCCTTCGGCCGCCATGATCTCCGCCACCGCCGGATTTCCGGTCATGAGCCAGCCGCCGAATACCGCCTCGCCGCCTTCGAGCTTCTGTTTCGTGTGGGTCATGGGAAAGACATTAATCGAAGATCTTGTTGCGCGGGTTGACGAAACCCCAGGAGACGGCGCCGACCAGGAACAACGCGCCCATCACAAACAGGGGGGCGTTCCAGTCGCCAGTCCGCGCCAGCAGAAACGTGACCATGAGCGGGCTGAGCACGCTGCCGATCTGGCCGGAGGTGTTCATGGCGGCGCTGACCACGCCCGCATGGCTGCCGCCGATATCGAGGCAGGTGCTCCAGGCCGGGCCCAGGGTGAACATGCTGGCGCCCAGCGCCACCGCGATCAGCCACGCCGCCAGGGATGGCTGCGGCACGATCCCCGCCAGAATCATCGCTCCGCCTGCCACCACGTAAGCCGCCGCGCCGACGCCCGCACGGCCAATCCGCAGGCCGAAACGCCTGGTGGCCACATCCGTCATCACACCGCCAAACAGATCGCCCACCACGCTCAAGATCAGGGGCAAACCCGCAAACAGCCCCAGAGACATCGAGTCGAACCCATGCTTCTCCTTCAGATAGGTCGGCAGCCAGGTGATGCAGAAATAGAACGCGAAGCTGTTCGGGAAATACATGAGGCAGAGCGGGAGCGTGTTTCGGTGGCCCAGCAACCGCTTCCAATATGCCCAGC
This sequence comes from uncultured Verrucomicrobiota bacterium, assembly GCA_964458325.1. GTDB lineage: Bacteria > Verrucomicrobiota > Verrucomicrobiia > Limisphaerales > UBA1319 > JAGMXM01. The sequence goes on along the minus strand of CAYWIM010000011.1, from coordinate 11,516 downwards.
CCTCATGATGCACGGCGCTGGCGTCCCGGCCGGATTCGATCTTCTCCCGCTCCGCCGCGTTCACCGCGGGATGCTCCGATGGATCGTCGCGGAACCAGCTATACCACACGGCCGCCCACACGATTCCCAGCAGCCCGAACAGCAGGAACACCCACCGCCAGCTCATGACCTGAACGAGCGCCATCGCGATGATCGGCGTGACTCCGCCCGCCAGATGTGCGCCGCTGAAAAAGATGCCCTGGATGGTGCCGCGCTCGGAGCGCGGGATCCACTTCGAGAATGTCCTCGCCACGCTGGGCCAAGCCCCGGCCTCGCCCGCGCCGAACAGAAAGCGGGTCGCCACCAGCGACGTGAAGCTCCACGCCGCCGCCGTGAGCATCGTGAAGGTTGACCACCAGAGGACAATCCGGGTCAGCACCCGGCGCGTGCCGGTCCGGTCCGCCCACCAGGCCGTGGGGATTTCGAATGCGGCATAGGCAAGGGCAAACGCGCTGTAGACCATGCTCATCTGCTCCTTGGTGAGGCCTAGATCGCGCATGATGTGCGGCGCCAGCGTGCCGATGCAGGCGCGGTCGAGGTAGGTCACCATCGCCAGCAGCACGGCCATCGCCACCACTGCGTATCGAATCCGCGTGGCTCGTGGGGTGGTCGAAGAGGTATTCATTCGCAGCCTGATTTCAGCGGGAAAGCCCTGCCCGGAAGTTGCCCACGGCTTCGCTCGTGCGCAGAGGGCGCGTATACACACGAAGCGATCGGACGGCGCGGGCGATCTGGATCGCCGGCGCCCCGTTGGGCGCGCGCAGCGTCGGGCTGAATCGGCCCCAGCCGAACTGCCGCTCCTCCCCGCCATCGCAGAGCACACCGTTGATGACAAACAGGATGATCTTCGGGCCTGCGTCCACGGTGATCACGACATGCTGGGGCTTGCCGGGCTCGAGCGCGCCGCGGTCGCTCTCCCAGCTCGATCGCTGCCGGCCGTCCTCGAGCGCAATCCGGATTGTGCCGGCTGAAGTGGCGGAGACCAGAATCCCTCTGCCATCGGACGTCCGGCTATCGAGCAGAGCGGCCCCGCTTGAAAACGAATCGAGCGCTACCCATAGGTCCAGGCTGAACCCGGCCCGCAGATCCCGCCCGCGCTGGTCTTCGGATCGCGTATCTCGCGTGTGGAACTCGGGAAGGACCGGCATCTTGGTCTCCGAGGGAATAGGCTGGGCCAGGTCGAGCGCCAAGCCATTGGTGGCGACACGCCGGTTGTCGAACTGGTCGAACAATCCCACCACCAATGCACTGGGAATCTCGTGCACCCGGCCGATCGTCTTCTGGGTTTCCGTGATGTAAAACGCACCGCCCTCCTCGACGAGGTCCGGATAGCTCATGCGGATCCACGGATCATCGTCGTAGAGCAGGATCTCCGGCTGGGACCATTCGATCATCCGGCCTTGGGGCGTTTGGATTTCCTGGCCCGCCATCAACCACGCCGGGTTGCGGTCATCGTAAGGGCTGCGCCCGCCCTTGCCCCCCGCGCCCAGCTCGCCGATGAACCTGCCTCCGTGATTGTGGAACCAGTAGAGAAATTTTCCGTTCGAGCAGTTCCAGGCGAAATTCGCCGCGCGCGGATGCTTCACGCGCCGCCCGCCCGGCGTATAGGTCTTGTAGGCCGGTGGCGTCCAGGTATGGCCACCGTCGCGGCTGTAAGCGCAAGCTGGCCAGCCGTCAATGGTGCGATAGACGCAGTAGAGGGATCCGTCGCTGAGCTTCACAAGGCTCTGCTCCTCGGCCACGCGCCCGCCGCCCGCCGGCGTCCGCAAACCGATCTCCCCGTCGGGCAGCGTCTCGAAAACGACCTTCTCCGGATCGCGCTCCGCGAGGATGTTCGAGCTCTTGAGGAACGCGCCTTCCGACTGCGCAAAGAAGCCCGCGCCCATCGCGCCGACCTTATGGATGACCAGGATGGCGCTGTCGCCGAGGATCAGCGGCCGGCCCACATTCCAGAAGAACCGCAGCTTGCCGCCATAGACGTTGGCCCGATCGCAGGCGAACTCTCGAACCGGCACGTCGTGACGCTTCGCCGACCAGGTGCGGCCATGATCGTCGCTGTATTGGAAGACGTAATGGCCCAGCGAATCCACCCGCCGGAGCGCGCCGCCGTTCTCGGTCTTGACTTCCGCGACCCGATCCGTGTTGTGGTTGTAGAACGCGTAGATGCGGCCGTAGGGCGTTTTGAGAAGGACCGCATAGCTGGCCTCGGGGCCGTCTGCGGGCTCGATCGGCACGATCTTCTCCCACGTGCGGCCCCGGTCCGTGCTGCGCATCGAGACGACATGCTGGCCGGAGGCGCCTTCCGTCCCTTTGCCGGTGGTCATGACGCACAGCCAGGCGCCATCGTCCGTTTTCACGATATACGGCTGATCCGCATACCCCTCGCTCGGGATGCTCCATCCATTGCGAATGTGCCTCGGATCGGGGATTGCCGGCGCGGAAGCGGCGCCGAGGAGGCTGCTGCCGCAGGCGATCCACAACGCGATGAGATGCACGCGGGCCATCTCAAGGCCATGTCGGCCCCTCAATCCAGTCGTTGTCCTTTTAGAAATCCTGAACATTCCGGACATGAAAGACCATCCGCAGCCGCGCCGCAACCACGAACCCTGCCAGGACAGGGTGAACCGAATCCTGAGCGAATCGCACGGATCCTCTTCGTTTGCTTTGGTGGTGTCGCAGCGTCCCTGAGAATTTCCAAACACGCTCTACGGCAACGTCGCCCGCGTTTCCGAGATCAAACGCACGGGGCCGATAAGACCCGCCGGCAGCAGCGGCGCATCCTTCTTGACTGTCGGCGCGAGAATGAACGTCCGGCGCTGGGCCTCGGGCAGCGCGGCGTCGCCGACCAGGCGGTTGTTCCAGACGTTGATGACCTCGACCTCGATCGTGTTTGCTCCTGGCTTGACGGCGCGGGTGATGTCCAAACGCCAGGGCGCAGTCCAGATCGCGCCCAGGTCTTCGCCATTGATCCGGACGGCCGCCAAATCTCGCACCTCGCCGAGGTCGAGGTGCAGTCGCTGTGCGCCATTCGCAATCGAAAAATTCGGCAGATTGAACGTCTTTCGGTAGGTGGCCTTGCCGGAGTAATGCCGGATGCCGCTCTCGGGGCGCTGGGCCCAGTCGCAAAGCGTATCGAAGGTGATGCGCTCCGGCGCACCCCAGCCGGGGGCGAACTGGACATCCCAAGGCCCTTCCAAGATCTCGGGCTTGGCGATGTTGGCAACGCTCATCTTGCGTCGCGTGCCATCGGCGAACACAAGTTCATAATCGCCCGGCTCGGCGGTCTCGAGGATCAGGACGCGGCCTGCATCGCCAGCGTCTTCCGCCGTGTAGGCCCGGTCCCCCGACCGGGCGTTTGCGCCTCCGCCGCTTGAGGGCGCGCGGCCTGCATCGCCAGCGCTCTGCACGGTGATCCGAACCGGCAAACTCACGGCCGCAAGATCCGGGCGCGGCATCGTCCGGACAAGCTCTGCAACTTCGCTGCCGCTCAGGGACCGATTGAACTGCGCAAAGCCCCCCAATTTCCCCCGAAATGCGGCTTGGCCTCCCGCACGCGCGCCGGAGTGGACCACGTGCTCGCTCTTCAGCCCGGTCCGAGCCAGCGCGCCATCGAGATACAGGCTCGGCTGGCCATCTCGATACACTACGGCCACGTGGACCCAATCGCCGAGCGCCGCCGCATGCACCAGCGTCGGCGCGAAATAGTTCGCCCCGTGCTCGAATACACACACGCCGTTGGTGCCGACGGCCAGACCGCAGCCCGCATGGCCGCTGCCGCCCAGCCCATCGCCATGCGGCGCCGCCAGGGCGTCATTGCGCTTCTCGCTCATGCCGACGACACCGCGGTTGGTCTCGCTCACGAGCGTCGTGGCGTCCGCGGGCTTGATCCACGCCGCAAAAGCAAAGTGGTTCGGGCGGTCGGCGCTCTCCCCGGAAATGCTCGGCGCCACTTCCGTAGACAGAATTTTGCGCCCATCCCGCAGCACGGTGGCGATCCGTTCCGACCGAGGAGCGGCCTTGCGGCGAAACACCACGAACACCGATCCGTGCGGTCCCAGCGAGATTGGGAGGCGGACGATGCCATCGGCGGCATCGTAAACCGCCGGGCGCTCGATCGTTCCCGAGTCCGGCCACCAGAACTCGGGGGCCTTGTCGCCAGCGCGAAACGCGGCGGTTGTCGTCACCGGTTCGGCCTTCGGGTTTGCGATGAAATAGATGTCGGTCTCGCCTGTCCGGCGGTGTGTGAAGCGGAGCGGGGCCGAGCTTTGAAAATCGGCCGCCGATTTCAGCGCGGCCAGGAGTTCTTCGAGCGGCTTGCCCCATGCGACACGGCCCTTGCCGAACGCGCGTTCGCCAGCCTGGCGGGCATCGGCGCCGCCCCAGACCTCGGCAGCGAGTTGCCGCACTTCGTCGTCGCACTGCGGATAATCTGCCATGCTGGGCGAACGCGAAGGAGCTGGGCCAAGCACGGTGGCCCCGGCCTTCGCGAGATCCCGAATCTTGCGCAGCACTCGAGGCCGCATGGTCTCGAGCTCGGGCAGCACCAGCACGCGATAGGTCGTTCCATGGGGCAGTGCCAGCATGCCATCCTTCACGGCAAGCCGGGTTTCGATGACATCCGCATTGATGTAATCGAAGTCGCGTCCGGCGGGCAGTTCGGGCTTCCGGACGCCGGTCATCTTGGGGGCGTCTTCGCCGATGAAGTAGGCGACGTCGGCGACGCGATTGCCCTGCTGCAGCAGCCAGCAGCAACGGCGCACATAATCCACCCAGGCCTTGCTCCGATCGAACCACGTGTTGTGGCGGTTGAACTCGGTGCCGAACCAAGCGTTCACCCCGGGGACCTTGTCCTCCCACGGCTGCTGGATATAGACGTGCAGAACGAAATGGTTCACGCCCTCGCAGAAGGACCAGTCGCCGCGCGCCTTGAGCGCGCCGGGGGCATTCTGAAACGCGGGCCCCCCAGTGAAGGCCTCCGCCGAGACGAACGCGTGGCCGTAGGTGTTCGCGCAGGATGATGCCGCCCGAAGCTCGATCGATCCCAGGTCGCCCGTGACCCAATACTCGCCGCTGACGCGGTCCGACTCGCCGCCATACTGGAGGAACTCGCCCGGGAACCCCCAGTGGCCGTAGTTCTCGAGCCAGAGGCCCAGGCCGTGGGGCTTGCAGGCCTCGCGCAGGCCGCCCACGTACTCCGTCGCCACGCGATCCGCCACCAGGCGCCGCAGATCCCACAGAAACCGCTCGCTCCGGTCCGCGCTGCCCACCAGCCGCCCGCTCACCACCGGCAGCCACGGGGTCGGATCGTAGCCGTACCGCTGGCGGAACTGCGCACCCAGGCCGTCCGTCCAGTTCTGCGAGCCCATCTCGTAGCTGTCCGCCACCACGCGCTTGAGCGCCTTGCGGTCCGCCGCGGGTATTCGCCGGACGATCTCGCCGATAAACGCGTCGAAGTGATGCCGCGCCAGCTCTCGATTCATCTTATCGACCTCGAAGCCCTGTCCTTCAGGCGACGCTGGCGCATTCTTCATCCCGGTCGGCGTCATGCCGATCCGCTGAATCACCCATTCTCCCGCCGGCACATCCCATTCGAGCGCGCCGTCCGGCGCCAGATGCCGGGTGAGATCGAGCACCTGGCCGACCGGAACGACCAGGTCGGCCGAGCCCGGCTCGGCCTGCGTCGGCCACAGATACGTATCCCACATCGGCAGAGGCGTCGGATGCATCTTGCCGAGCTGTTTCTCAACAAACGACTCCAGACGCGCCGCGCCGGAGATTCTGATTTCAGCCAGGACCGGCTGCTTCCCGCCGCCAAAAAAGCCGGTGAACACGATGCGATACTTCCTTGCGGTGACGGCGGGGAACGAAACCGTAACCGGCCCGCGCGGCATGAAGCCGACACCGGCCGCCATGTTGGATCGGTCGCACTGGAAGGTCCGAACGGATCGATAACCGCCGTCGTCGCGGGCCGCTTCGAAGACGCATTGGGCGCCGAATGGCGTATCGGCCGGCACGATCTGGAGCGACCGGGCCGTGAACGGCTCCCCCACCTCGACCTCGATCGCAAACGGATTCTGCCCCCGACCCGCTCGATCCGGGAATTGAACGGCCGTCGAGTCGTCGCCGTCGAAGAGCTTTTCGACGCCGACCGCCGCCGGCGCGCACGTCACCCGGGGCGAGCGGGCCGCGATCGAGTCGGCATCCCCTCGAGGCGCGGGAAACGCCAGAACCGCCACATCCTGAAACAGCTCCTTCGGCGCAGCCAGCTTGCCCGCGAACCGCCTGGGACCAGCCATGCGCGTCTCGGACACCGCCAGGTAACGCATCGTCTGCGTTGCCTCGATCCAAGGGCCGCCCGACTGGCTCCAGCCCGGACAGTTGAACAGGCCGATATGGACGCCGGTCCGCCCGCCTTCGCGGATGGCATGCTCGACCAGCCCCCACCACTCCTCGCTGAGCACCTTGACCTTGCCCGCCGGGATGTCATCGAGAAAGATGTTCCCGATCAGCGCCTCGCCGATCCCGACCCGCGCCATCGCCTCGAGGTCCCGCGTGATGCCCGGCTTCGAGATGTTGTCGCTGATCCAGTACCAGTAGCACCACGGCTTGGTGTCTTCGGTCGGATCGGCAAAGCCGGACTCCAAAGATTGCGCGCGGCCGAGCGGGGCGTTTCCAGCGGCCAGCGACAGCGCCAGGATCAGAATAGACGTTCTCATGGTCGATGATGGCGGCCACCATAACGGCGATCCCGTTCCTTCGGCAAGGATAAGGGTCTGTGAAAACTTTGGTTCGCCTCGACCGATTGATTCGTCCCGCTATTTCCGGACGGATCGCTCAATTTCAGCCTTTCGGACCTGAAGTGCGGTGAGCTTTTTCGTAAGGCCTGCAATCTCCTTCTTGATCTTGCGCAACTCCGCCTGGGTTTTGCCGCTCGCCAAATAGCGTGAGCCATGCTGCTCAGCGATGTATCGCTCGAGCTGGCTCCTCAAAACTCGCAAATAGGGATTGCCCCATACCGATCCCTCGCGGTATTCGAGCTTCCCGGCTCGAATGCCTTTCACAATGAAATCGCGGCTCACTCCATACTCCTTTTGAGCCGTTACATCACTGAGGCTTGCGCCTTTACGATTCCACTCACCGTATTCTGCCATATCTCATGTCCCTCACCAAATGCAACAGGCGGGTTCGTTGCGACGTCATCTCGACGGATTTCGCCTGCCGCTCGGCATCTGATAGAGCCTTGAACTGATCTTCGGTGAGATTCAACGTCGAACTGGCTGCGAATAGAGGACGACTGCTCCAGTCTGTCTCGACAAAACTGCTGACTGCTTTGGCCGCGTTTCCCTGTTGCCACGCGGTCAGGGCCGATTCGATGACGGGCGCGTTTGTTGAAGAATTAAAACTCGATGGAGTGGGTTTCTTGCCACATCCGGCTAACAGAAGCGAGACGGTGAAGATTGCACTGATGGTTGTTGTTCGCATAAAGCGTTGTGCCGCCGAACAGTGTCAATAAACGTCAGAAATCGCCGTGGTATCCCATGTCCTTCATCATTGTTCCCGGTTATCGTGTTTTCTGTCAAGTACCGCAAAACTATTGACACAAGCGGCCGTTTTCTCCCCTTTACCCCCCATGCCGCGCAAACTCCGCGTCCAATATCCTGGTGCCATTGACCACTTGGTGAATCGGGGCGACCGCCGCGAGCGATCGCGACGATGACGTTGAAGTGGATCGCCCAGCGTCTTGCGATGGGAACTTGGACACACGTTTCCAACTGCTGGGTGCAGAAGCGCACGAACGACCGCCAGTGTCATCAGTTATGACCAACCCCTATCCGCGTCAAGTTCTCCAGGCCCTTGACGCGGGCGCTGTCAGGCGGTACTGTCAGACAGCATGAAAACGATTCCGCTCCGGAGCCTGCTTCGAGAGCCAATCAAGGTGAAACGCCTGACTCGCTCCGGCCAGAGCGTCCAGGTCACCGACAACGGCAAGCCGCTCTGGGTCATCCAGCCCGCCACCCAGGAAGAAGAGAACCCGGAGCGCGCGCGGGCAATTGACGAACTTTTGGATGAGGCGCTGCGCTCGCCGCGTTCGAAAGTCAGCCTTTCGGAAATTCTTGAGAAGGAGCGTCGGTGAGAATCTACGCGGACACCAGTTTTTTGGTTAAACTGATGTCCGGAGAACCGGGTGGCGCCGAGGCGGTGGCTGAGTATCGCCGCAGGAACCGCCCTCGCCTCGTTTACCTGCCGCTGCACGCGTTGGAGGTTGAAAACGCGATCCGCCAGCGCGCCTTTCATGAAAGGCATTTTCGACCAGCCGGCGAACGTGCGCAGATTGTACGCGAGCGAGACGCGGCTCTGGCCCGTGTTTATCTCTTCTCGAAACGGGGAGCCCTCGAGGAGATCACTTTGGACATGGATTCGGCCTTCTCCCAAGCGCGCCGACTTTCCGCGGTTCACTCGGAAACGGTGGGGGCTCGGGCTATCGATCTTCTTCACGTCGCCTGCGCCTTGTTGCTCAAAAGCCAGGTCTTTCTGACATCCGACGAGCGTCAGGCCGCCCTGGCGAAGGCCGAAGGGCTCCAGGTCGCTCTTGTGCCCGTAAGAATAGGGTCACCACATGGCAATGCGATCCAACGATGAGCAGATCGGCGTCGTCGGCCTGGGCTTGATGGGCACGGCGCTCACCGAACGCTTGCTCGAACACGGTTACCACGTGGCGGTGTGGAATCGCAGCCGAGAGAAGGCGGAACCATTGATTGGGCGGGGCGCCACCTGGTCGGACAATCCGCTCGCGCAGTGCGAGCGCGTCATCATCAGTCTCTACACAACCGAGGTTGTCGAGGCGGTGCTGGCCCGGTTTGACGACGGGCTGCATGCCGGCCAGGTTCTCCTCGACACGACGACGGGCGAACCGGAGCAAACCGGGGCGCTGGGGGCGCGTCTGGCTGCCCGCGGGGTGCGCTACCTGGATGCGCCGATCTCCGGTTCGAGCGAGCAGACGCGGCGGGGTGAAGCGACGGTGATCGTCGGCGGGAAGCGCTCCGCGTTTGAGGCCTGCGCGGATCTGTGGCCGGTCCTGGGGGCGCGCGTGTTTCACGTCGGTCCCTGGGGCAGCGCAGCGAAGATGAAATTGATCAGCAACCTGGTGCTGGGCTTGAACCGGGCGGCGCTGGCGGAGGGGCTCGCCTTTGCGGAGGCGCTGGGGGTTTCCCCAAAGGCGGCGCTCGAGGTGATGGCCGGGAGCATGGCGTATTCGCGGGCGATCGACGCCAAAGGGCGCAAGATGGTCGAGCGCGATTTCACCGTCCAAGCCAAGCTCTCCCAGCATCTGAAGGATGTGCGGCTGATGTTGCAGGCCGCCGCCTCGGCCGGCTTGCCGTTGCCTCTGACGGAAACCCACCGCTGCCTGATGGAAAAGGCGGAGGCGGCCGGCTGGGGCGAACAGGACAACAGCGCGATCATCGAGGTCTTGCGCCAGCCGGGAAAGGGTGCGGCATCGTGAGTGTCCCCCTCCTCTCTCCCCGGGCCCGGATGGCCGTCTTGCTCGCCGCCTTTGGGGGCCTGGTTTTCGACGGCTTGGAACTGGGCCTGATGCCGGTTGCGTCGCTGTCCGTTTCGAAGTCGTTGCTCGGGGGGGCTTACACGCCCACGCTGGGAGGCGATTGGTTTGCGCGGTTCACGGCAGCGCTGATGCTGGGAGCCGCGGTGGGCGGCATCGCGCTCGGGAACCTGGGGGATGCGATCGGGCGGAAGCGGGCGCTCGGGATCAGCATTCTGTTTTACTCACTATTCGCGGGCATGGGCTCGTCCGTGAAAACGCAGGAACAGATGCTCGTGTTGCGGTTCCTGGTGGGCCTGGGAGTGGGGGGCGTCTGGCCCAACGCGGTGGCCCTGGTCGCGGAATGCTGGCCGGACAAGGCCCGCCCTACCATGGCCGGATTGATGGGGGTGGCCATCAACACGGGCATCCTTCTCTTGTCCCAATTGGCGCGGCTCTGGCCCATCACGCCCGATTCGTGGCGCTGGCTGTTCAAGCTGGCGGCCGCGCCGGCGTTGTTGGGCATGCTGGTGCTCCTGGCGCTGCCTGAATCGCCGCAGTGGCTGGCTGCGCGGAGCAAGGCGGCCGGCGCCGGCACGGCGCAGCCGGCGTCGGCAAAATCCGCCGGGGTGTTGCGCGAGCTGTTCCGCCCGCCATTGCTTCGGATCACCATCATCGGGATCGTGATTGGTTCCATCCCGCTGGTGGGCGCCTGGGCGGCCAGCAAGTGGATGATTCCCTGGGCCGACAAGGTGGGCGGGGCAACTCTGGCCGGATACAAGGCGCAGACGCAGGGCTGGTGGGCTTTGGGGGCGATCCTGGGAAGTTTCTCCGGAGCGCAGATCGCCAGCCTGCTCGGACGGCGGCGCACCTATTTCCTGATCAGCTTGGGGGCCACGGTGCTGACGGTGGCGATGTTCCAGTTCACCGCGCCGTTGAGGCCGTCCTTTCACCCGGTGGTCTTCGCGCAAGGATTCATGGCGACGCTCTTTTTCGGCTGGCTGCCGCTCTATCTGCCGGAACTGTTTCCCACTCGGGTGCGCGCCGCCGGGAGCGGCATCTCTTACAACGTCGGGCGTTTTGCCACCGCCGCCGGGGTGTTGGCCGCCGGCCTGCTCTTCACCGCGTTCAAAGGCAGTTACCCGACCGTGGGAGCGACGGCTGCCTTGATCTATGCCCTGGGGATGCTGGTCATCTGGTGGGCGCCCGACACCTCCACCAAGACGCTCCAGGAATGAAGACAAAACCAGCTATACCGTGGGGATCACGCCGGGTGTGCCGCTTGCAGGCCGCCGACGGCACGCCGATGGGCTCGCTCACGAACCGGTTCGCCCTCTCTCGACTGCCCCGCGCCTGGCTGCTGGTTTGGGAGGCGAATTTCCACGCGGACGCCGGAGACCTCACGTTTGGCGACCAGGAGGAAATGGGCTTTGGCGCGCGCGTCGCCACGGGCCTCACCGAGAAGAACGGGGGCGTGATCCGGAGCAGCGCGGGATTGAAGTCAGCGAAGATGACCTGGGGGCAACCGGCGGCGTGGTGCGACTACTCGGGGGTCGTGCGCGGGCAACCCCTCGGCCTCACGGTCATGACCGATCCGGCCAGCTTCCGCCCAAGCTGGTGGCATAATCGTGACTACGGCTTGATGCTGGCCAATCCGTTCGGCCGCGCGGCGATGAAGCAGGGCGCCCCCAGCAGCGTGACCATTGCCCATGGCGAAAGTTTCCGCCTGCGCTTCGGAGCAGCGATCCACCAAGGGCAGCCGGAAAATCCCGGGGCATGCTATGATGCCTTTCTAGCAGTGTTGTCCGGCCCGCCCTGACGCCGAATTGACAGGCGGTTTCTCGACAAGAACAGCAACCGGCCTGCAGCCACCGCATCGCCTCGCTTAGGGTCTGTGCAAAAATGAATTCCGATTTTGCTGGAGGGGATTGGGCGGGCT
>CAYWIM010000010.1:0-71056 GCA_964458325.1 uncultured Verrucomicrobiota bacterium | reverse complement strand
CGCCAGAAAATCGAAAACGAAGGCTTCAACGTTCAAAAAAACAGCGGCTTGAACCTGGAGCACGTCTTCAGCCAAAACTGGGACCATGCCAAGGCCTATTATTACCTGTTGCAGATGGGCCACCTGCTGATGCAGCTTCTGCACCACAACAACCTGCATCTGGCCTTGGCCAAACAATACGGCCGTAACACCGTGCTCTTCCTTTAGGGCGCACTCAAAAAAATCCCTCAGCGCTTATTGGAAGCGCTCCGCTACTACCTGTTGCCGGAGGCCCACCTCCACGCCCACGCCGCCGGGCGTTGCCATATCAGCCTCAACACTTCCTGAACCCCGGGCTGCAGGCGGGCCCCGGGTTCAAGCCGCTGACCCCGCCCGCTCGATCCGACCCGGATCGAGCCGGGCCCCGCTTTGCCAAATTCTCCCCCGTTCAATCCCGCCCGCAACCAGCTCGGCTCATCCTGCCCTGTACAGCCGGGTATTTCACGGTGCTGCGATCGTTATTGCAAAAAAGCAAAACTCTCACTTAAAATGCTAACGTTGTTATGAATGTCCTCGTCCTACCGGATCGGCACGGGCGTGTCGAGAAGGTGGGACGGGGATTTTTGCCTGGAGCGGCCGCGTCCGGCGTCACGCCCTTAGCCGTCTTGGAAAGAAGAAACGCGCCTGCTCCTGCCCTGCCACTGGCTCCATCTATCTGAGCAGACCTGGCTCCATTCGCCTTAGCGCCATAGCCAGGAAGGGGGAAGACCGCCACCGGGCCGTTCCGGCAGCGCCTCGCCGGTGCCTTGGGGCGTGGAACGGAGCAATTGCAGGCTTTCTGGCGTGCTTCAGTTGTGCGATAAGGATGGTACTGCCTCCACGAGCCGCTGTCGCCGCTCCAACACGCTCATTGGAGGAGGCGATAGGCGCAGACCATGCGTCTAGCATAGGTGGGGTCGCGGAGATCGTCTTCAAGCACGCCCCGATGCCTGAGACAGTGGATAGAGCGCGAGCCTTCGAGCAAGAAGCCGACGTAGCGGATGACCCTGCCGATGCGGATGGCCTTGATGACGAGATTGTGGCAAAAGACGAGCAAACGCTCGTCGGAGTGGTGTTCGATGACGAGCAGGAGAAACTGCCGCACGCGGTCGCAGACGTCCGCCACACTCTCACCACCCAGATGGCGCGTTTGGAACGGATTGGCCTCGTATTCAGCAAGCCAGCGCCTCAGCAAGGGAGACTGTTCCATCTCACTGGACGTCATCGTCCGCATCAATCCAGGTTCCCGCTCACGCAGAAGCATGTCTGAGCGCAGGGCAAGCCGGGTTAACTCCTCCGACGAGTACCCGGCCGCGAGCGCTAGTTCCCGCGTCTCTACCGCCCGTCTGTAGCCCGAGTCGTAGCAGCAGTCGAAGTGGCCGAAGCGGGCTCGCAGGACCGGCCCCAAGGCAGCGGCTTGGCCGCGGCCAAGTGGTGAGAGCGGGATCTCGTAATCCTGCAAGCGCGCCAATTCTCGTGCCTCTGGCGTGTCGGGATAGTCCAAACGTCCACGTTTGAGGGCGTTGCGCAACGATTCGCCGTGGCGCACCACGACCAGGAGCTTGGGGCCGGCTTTGGTCGGAGAAATCATCTGCCGCAACTCCTTCGGGAAGCCTCAGCCCAAGCGGCCTGCATACCGGCGCAACTCCGCTTCCAGGGTTGGCGGATACTGCGGGAGCCCGTACCCAGGCGCACCAACGGACGCCCAAACGTGCGCGGTAGCCCGGACACCGGACCGGATGAACCCGACGACGGCAGCGCGATAGCCGGCTTGCCCGGATGCGCCTCCGCCAGCGCTTCGTGGGCCGCCACGGCGAACGGGTCTTCCGGCGGGCAACGGTAGGCGGATCGCGCGCCCAGCAAGCGCAGGGCGCGGTCGGCCTCGATTCCATGTTCCCGCAGCCGCCCCTGCACCGCCGCCAACACTTGCTCCGGCTCCTGGCCTGGAACGAGGTTGATGTCCAGCCGGGCGCTGGCGCGGGCCGGCGCGATGCGCGTTTCGAGGCCGGTTTCGCCGCTGCGCACCGAGGCGACGTTCAGCTCCGGCTGGAACATCAGCCGGTTGAATATGTCGGCTGGCGTCTCGCCGGGGCGCAAACTGTAGCCGTAGCGGGCGAAGAGCGTTTGCAGGAAGCTTGCCTCGCCGTCGGCCAGCGGCTCGCGATAAGGGCGTTCCGGTGGCCGCACGCTGGCGTAGAAGCCGTCCAAGGTGACCCGGCCCGCGGCGTCCTTGAGGGAGGCCAGAAACCGCGCCAGCAAGTCATTCGGGTTGACCGCCAGCGTAGCGTGACCGGAATGGATGCTGGTGGGCGGGACCCCGGTAGTGCCCGCGCCGAACTCGATTTCCAGCGCGAGTTGGCCCTTCAAGCCCAGCTCCATCGTCGGCTCGTTGCGGTTGGTGTAGCCGCCGCCGTCGGCGCAGAGAAAGCCCACGGGCAGTCGGCCGCCCAGCGCGCGCCGGACGAAGTCCAGCAAGCGCGGACTTTCGCCCTTCTCCTCGCCCTCCAAGAGCAGCAGCACCCGTGCGCCGCGGGCCGCCTCGCCCGCTTGCACGGCGCCCAGCAGGTTAGCCTTCGCGTCGCGCGCGCCGCAGGCGATGACGCGGTCGCCCACGAGATCGGCCCCAAACGGATCGTGCCGCCACTCCGAGCGCAACGGCCGCACCGCGCTGAAGAAGTGCCGGGCCAGGGCCAGCGACAGCCGTTGCTTCATCCGCAGAGCCGCGGCTTTGGCAGCCGCATCGTCCCCGCTGGCGCCGGCGTTTTCCAGCCGCGGCGCCACGTCGCGAGCCAGCACCTCGACGGCCGCCAGCCCTTCCTGCCAGCCTTGCACCTGCCGCTTGGTGAGGATGCAGTTGAAGTCAATCCGGTTCTCGCCGGCCGCCGTCCATTTTAGGCGTGGGTTGCCCTTCTCGTGCTCGCCGATGTCCGCGTGGGCGTGGCCGGTGAGCGATGTCAGGAGCTTGGCCAGATCATACACGTAATCACCGCGGTCGAACTCCTTCGGGTCAATCAGCCAGTGCAGACCCAAGCCTGCCTCGGCCGGGTTCACGCGCACGTTCTCGAAGTGCAGGTCGCCGTGGACGTGGCAATCATGCGCCGGGGTCTGGCCGTGACAGCAGGAGAGGTGGAACAGGCGCGGCCAGCGTTGCACGCCCTTCTGCCGAGCCAGGGTGATGAGGTCGTGAACGGGCACTCTGCGGTCAGCGCCGAACTCATCCTCGAAGTGCAATGCACCCCGCCCGCCGTGGCCGGAGAAGTGAATGACGGCGGGCGGGTCCTTGGCGCAGAGGACTTGCAGCAGGTCCTCCAACTCGCCCATTTCGTTGACGCGCACGCCGGGGTGGTCGCGCATCGCCAGGCTGATGCGGAAGCTCTCTTTCTCGTAGCTCAGCGCGGGCAAATCGGGGCCTTCCGGCGCGCAGACGTTGACACGGATGCTGACCGGCGCCGTAGGCGGCTCCAGGCGGGCGGCGTGGGGATTCGGCACGCACCGGGCCACGTCCAGCCGGCCATCGCGCACGGACCATTCGCCGCCCAGGCGCAGCAGTTCCCACGGCAGGCTCAGGACCGCGTCGTCCGCGCTCTCGATGACGAGGAACGGCGGCGGGCCTTCGGCGCGGCCCACTTCGTCAAGGACCTTGCGCTCGGCCTCCGGGGTCAGGTCCAGTTTGCGACAGACAGGACGCGATGCCCTATTTCTTCCTCGTTTTCGTGTTGAAGACCAACTCGCCTTTCCTGAGCTCCACGGTCACGCGGGCGAGGTCCGCGATCACGCCGCAGATGAGTTGGCGGGAAAACGGGATTGTCGCTTCCGGTTCTACGGTCGCCACACGGTCAGCCCAGCGGCTTCAGCCAAATCGCGTTGGGTTTCGTCGAAGCTCAAGAGCAGGTCGCAGCCGATGTGCAGCGCGGCGGCGCAGTGCCAGAGGTCCATCGCCCGACATTGGGTCTTGAGCGCGTGTTGGGCGCTGAGGGATTCGGCTTCGCGCAGCACGTCGAGCCAGGCGAGGTTCGCGGCGGTGTAGTCGCCAGCCGCAAGATCGAATTCAAGGGCATGCAAGGCTTCCGCGGCTTGTTGCTCGGTGACACGCTGGGGACGGTCCGTATCGCCCGGCAGCTTGCGGAGGACGTTACGGACTTCGAGGCGATGAAGCGGGTTCCACGGCAGCGGCTGCTCGTCCAACTTCTTCCACCAAGCAAAGGCGGTTGGCGTGTGGTCGTCCCGCAGGTAGAGCGAGACGATGAACGAGGAATCGGCGTAGGGCGTCATTGCCGCTCGCGGATGAGCGCATCAACGACGCCGGTTGGGCGCTTGGAGTAGGAGGCGAGGCGTTGCTTTTTTTGGGCCAGCGAGAGTCGTCTAGCAGGCCGTGCGGGGGTGAGCATGAGCCAGGGCTTGCCTTTCCGGGTGATGGTATAGGGCATGCCTGCTGCCACTTCATCCGCGATCTCGCGGTAGTGGGCCAAATGCTCGGTCACGGTCGCCGTTTTCATGGAAACACTATCGCCGGAGCCGATCGCGCGGTCAATGGCCCGATCGGTAACAGCAGCGGCTCTCGAAATCGGCCGCGCGAACGGGGCGACCGCGCGCTGGATATCGCGGGCAACGGCTTTGCGACCGTGGACGCAGGTGTGAAGGAGGGGATACCGGATCAACCGCTTGCCCTTGAGCATGGACTGGTAGCGGATGGGTTGCCGACCGGTTTTGCCCAGAGCCAGCGCTGGACCTCATTATCCTGGTCGGTTATGTCCTGGAAAGCGAATCAGACTCATAAGCGCCATTCGGGTCAGTCCTCACAATCGATGGATGATCAGTTCAGGCGACCGTCAGACCACCGCCGGAATCGACGATGCTTTCATTGCCATTTTGGGTGGACCAGCGGGTCGAATTTCCCAAAACCTTTCCGCATCCTCCTTGGTCACCAGCTCCCGGTAATGGCGCAGAAGGACGCCCACGGAATTCCCCAACTCCAGCGCCACCTTGGCCGCGTCCTGGCATTCGGCGAGCCAGTAGCTGGCGGCCGAATGACGCAGTACATCCTTGGGCCAGCTCTTGAAGCCCAGGTAATCCCGCAGCCGACGCAAGAACCGCCGCCGGGTTGGTTGCGACAATGACAACCGCGACTTGGCCTTCAGCGCGAGCTGCATCCACTCGCGCGCCGACGGCATCAAATGAACGATCCGCCGCTGGCGCACCTTGGACGCCGCCGCGTCAACCGTCACCGTTCCAGTGTCGAGGTTGATGTGGGACCATTGGATCCGGTCCGCCTCCTCGAGCCGAAGCCCCGCCAGCAGCGCCAGGACCAGCCAGCCGAGAAAAGCCATTTCCTGGCGCCAGGCCAAATCCAATGCCTTCGCCGCCTGGGACAACCTTGGCTTCGTCGAACGGCCCGGATTCTGAAGAGCCGGGGATTCGACCTATCGGACTGGACTCGGTAGCCTTGCACCCCGAGCGCGGCTGCCGTGGCCCCGTACAGGCGCGGAACGGACGCGCCGAATATCCCAAGACAGCGCCCCCCCCGCAAAAATCGCCCAGAGGCCCAGCGAGACCCCAAAGCGAGCGCCGCCATTCTCCTGGCCGCCAACCCCGACAAGGCCGCCGGAAATCCTGGCCGACCGGGCTGAGGCTGGAGGTCAGCAGGCCCCGAAGGCGAGGCCCCGGAGCCGGGAGCGCCAAGCCGCCCCCGCCGAATCCCGCCAGAAAGAGGGAGCGCGAAGCCCCTAGGCACCTCGATGTCCTTCGCTTCTGCCGGATGCCCCACCCTTCGCGCGCGCGGCTCGCGTCGAGAATCTGCCCCCTCGAAGCGTCGGCAAACAACCATCAACCTCGGGGTAGTCGTTAGCAGCTAGCGTTAGCAGTAGCGGTTTTTTGGAAGGACGAAAACGTTGCAAGTGATATTATTGGGTTTTTGGAAGTTGGAGCGGGTGATGGGAATCGAACCCACGTGACCAGCTTGGAAGGCTGGAACTCTACCATTGAGCTACACCCGCATGCCTGAGCTGCGCGCGATTCGAACGGGCAGTCCACCGCTCGGAAGGTAACCGCATCTTCGAATCGAGGTCGCCTGCGACTTTCACAGTGTAACAAGCGCGCTTGTCTTGTCAATGGGGCTGTGCTTTAGTTTCGTGCCGATATGCCGGGCGGCTCCGGCCGGATGACAATCGCCACCATGAACGCCCTGTTGCTAGCCGGCGGACGGGTCATCGACCCCGCCAGCCGCCTCGACGCCCGAGCCGATGTGCTGGTCCGGGACGGCAAGATCGCCGCAGTCGGCTCGCTCGCCAGCGAACCCGCTGCCCGGGACGCGCGCCGCATCGATGTCAGCGGCCTGGTCGTCTGCCCCGGGCTGATCGACATGCACGTGCACCTGCGCGAGCCCGGCCAGACCGCCAAGGAGACCATCGCCACCGGCACCGCCGCCGCCGTCCGAGGCGGTTTCACAACGGTGCTGGCCATGCCCAACACGTCGCCCCCGGTCGACACCGCTGGCACGGTCGCCCTGATCCACGAGATCGCATCGCGCGAGGCGTCCGCGCACGTCCTCGTGGCCGGGGCCATCACCCGCAACCTGGCCGGCGAGGAGATGGCCCCCATCGGCTCGCTCAAACGCGCGGGCGTGGCCGCGATCACGGACGACGGCCAATGCGTTCAGAACAGCGAGCTGATGCGGCGCGCGATCGAGTATGCGCGCCTTTTCGATCTTGCCGTGCTCGATCATTGCCAGGATTACGCGCTGGTGACGGACGGCGTGGCGCACGAGGGCTATTGGAGCACCGTGCTGGGGCTTCGCGGCTGGCCGGCCATCGGCGAGGAAACGATCGTCGCGCGGGACATCCTGCTGGCGGACCTGACCGGGGCGCGGGTGCACTGCCAGCACGTGAGCACGGCGGGGAGCGTCCGCCTGCTGCGCGCCGCCCGCCAGCGCGGCCTGCCCATCTCGGGGGAGGCTTGCCCGCACCATTTCACCCTGACGGATGCGGCGCTGGCTGGAAGCGACGCCTTCTGGGAAGCGGATGGCCGTGACATCCTGGGTCGGGACCTGCCCGCCGGGGCTGCGCATCCGGCGTGGCCGGTCTACGATACGCGCTTCAAGATGAACCCTCCGCTGCGGACGGCCGAGGACCGCGCCGCCATCCTGGACGCCCTGGCCGATGGCACCCTCGAGGTGATCGCCACCGATCATGCCCCGCATTGCGGGTTCGAGAAAGAGGTCGAGTTCGACTACGCGCCCTTCGGGATCATCGGGCTCGAGACTGCGCTGGGGCTGAGCCTGATGCAGCTGGTTCATTCGGGCCGGATGCCGTTGCCCGAGCTGATCGCCCGGTTCACCACCGGCCCGGCTCGGATCCTCGGCTTGCGCCGGGCAACGCTCGAAGCCGGGGCCGACGCCGACATCACAGTGATGGATCCGGACCTGAGATGGACGTTCGACGCCAGCCAGTCGGCCAGCAAATCCCGGAACACGCCTTTCGACCTGTGGCCGTTGCGGGGCAAGGCGGTCGCGACGTTCGTGAGCGGCCAGCTCGCGTGGAGCGAACAAAACCGGTTTGCCAATATCGAAAAATAGCGCAAATTATCGCGGTTGACGTGATGCCTATGAAAAAGCTGATGATCGGACTAACGATGGCTTGGATGATGGCGGCGCTGAACGCCGCCGAACTGGTCTGGACGACCGACCTTCCTGCGGCCAAGCAAAAGGCCGCCCAGGAGAAGAGACTCGTCCTGATCAACTTCACCGGATCGGACTGGTGCCCCTGGTGCTTCAAGCTGCGGGACGAGATTTTCAAGACGCCCGAGTTCGCCGAATTCAGCGCCAAGAACCTGGTGCTGGTCGAGATCGATTTCCCCCGAAAGAAACCGCAGTCGGATGATCTCAAGAAGGCCAACCGCGCCCTTCAGCAGGAATACGCCATCCGCGGCTATCCCACCGTGATCGTGCTGGACAGCGCGGGCAAGAAAGTGGGGCAGCTGGGTTACATGCGGGGCGGTCCAAAGCCCTTCATCGCCGAGATTGAGAAGCTCCGGAAATAGGGTGAAGCGCTCGATTGTTTCCTGAAGAACGGACGCCGGGCGGCAGGGGGGGGCGCCTCCCGGCCAGGGGCAGCCTATGGGATGAAGGCGATTCTGGCACTCGAAGACGGCACCGTCTATGACGGGGAAGGCTTTGGCGCCCGAGGCACGGCCCGGGGCGAGGTCTGTTTCAACACCTCGATGACGGGCTACCAGGAGATCCTGACCGATCCGTCCTACAAAGGGCAGATCGTGACGATGACGTATCCCCTGATCGGCAATTGCGGGGTGAACGTCGAAGACATCGAGTCCTGGCAGCCGCACGTAGGCGGCTTGGTCATCCGCGAGCTCGCCCCGCTCCACAGCAACTGGCGCGCGGACGAACCCCTTGGGGATTACCTCCTCCGGCACGGCATCCCGGGTATTCAAGGAGTCGACACCCGCGCGCTGACCAAGAAATTGCGGGTTCGCGGCGCCCTCAAGGGCGTGATCTCGACCGAAGGCATCGCGGACGAGGACGCCCTGGAACAGGCCCGGTCCTGGCATGGATTGGTCGGGGTCGATTACGTGCGCGAAGTGACGCACTCGAACGACTTCGTGTGGGAGGATGCCTCGAGCGCCAACTTTCGGCTCGCGACCGCTGAAACGACCGGAAACCCCCGCCAGGTTCGGGATCCCCTGCCTCCAGCGGACATCCCCATTGTGGCCTATGATTTTGGGATCAAGTACAACATCCTGCGCCGCTTGCGTCAGCGGGGGTTTCAAGTCCGGGTTGTGCCGGCCCACACACCGGCTGCGGATGCGCTCAGCCATCGGCCGGCGGGCATTTTCCTGTCCAATGGGCCGGGCGATCCTGCCGCGCTCGATTATGCAGTCCAGACAGTCCGCGACCTGATCCTCACCGGCATTCCGATCTTCGGCATCTGCCTTGGACACCAGATCCTGGGCCTGGCGATGGGCGGCACGACGTTCAAGCTCAAGTTCGGCCATCGGGGCGGAAATCAGCCAGTGAAAAACCTCGAGTCCGGACAAGTCGAAATCACCTCGCAAAACCACGGGTTTGCGGTTGATCCAGCCTCTCTGCCCTCGGAAATCGTGGTGGATCGGATCAATCTCAACGACCAGACGGTCGAGGGAATGCGTCATCGCCAGCGGCCGATCTTCTGCGTTCAATATCATCCCGAGGCATCGCCGGGCCCCCACGACACCACCTCGCTCTTCGATCAGTTCCGGCATATGATCGAGAAATCCTGATCCGGAGGCCTCGGCGCTGGAAAAAGCGCAAAAGCGCAGAGGGCTCATAAAACCGATTGACTTGGAGGGACGGCTGAAGATAATTCTACCCACCTGACCGTCCTATGGCCAAACTAGTTGTGCTGACTGAGGGTTTTGCGGGGCGCTCCTACGACCTGAAGGGAGAGAAGACTACCATCGGTCGTTTGGAGGACAATGCTTTCCAGATCTCCGAGCCTTCTGTGTCGAGCCACCACTGCGAAATCCAGATTCGCGGTGCAGATTGCATCGTGCGGGATCTTGACTCGACCAACGGGACGTTCATCAACGGTGAACCCGTCAAGGAAGCTGCGCTCAAGCTCGGCCAGATCCTCCAGCTCGGCGGCGTTCAGCTCCGCCTCGAGGACGAAAAGAACGCGGCCGGCAAGCCCAAGCAAATCGTCGAGTCGAAGCATCCGGGCGTCAAGCTGTCCTCTTTGGAGCCGGGCGCCAAACCGGCCAACCTGCCCACCGACGCCCTGTTCCGAAAGAAAAGCAACAAGATCAACCTGGCCTTCATCGTCGCCGGGGTCGTGCTAGGCGTGATCGTGGTGGGCCTTCTCCTGTGGGCCATCATTCGCGCCAGCTAGAATCCGCGGGGTTCGGCTTCTACCCCTCGCGCAGCCACCGGGCCACCTCGACCGCCGCGTAGGTGATCAGAATGTCCGCTCCCGCCCGCCGCATCGAGAGCAGGGTTTCCATCGTCACCGCCCGCTCGTCCAGCCAGCCGCGCTGGGCTGCGGCTTTGATCATGGCGAATTCGCCGCTGACCGCGTAGGCCGCGGTCGGATATCCGAAGGTGGTCTTGACCCGATAGATCAGATCCAAGCAAGGCAGAGCGGGCTTCACCATCACCAGGTCGGCGCCCTCGGCAATATCGAGCGCCACCTCGCGCAGCGCTTCCTGGCCGTTGCGCGGATCCATTTGATAGCTCCGCCGATCCCCGAACTGGGGCGCGGATTCTGCCGCCTCGCGGAAAGGACCGTAGAATGAGGATGCGAATTTCGCGGCGTAGGAGAGGATGGGCGTGTCGGTGAAGCCTCGATGGTCGAGGGCCTCTCGGATGGCCCGGACGCGTCCGTCCATCATGTCGCTGGGGGCCACCAGATCGGCGCCGGCCTCGGTGTAGCAGACCGCCGATCGCGCCAGCAGATCGAGCGTGGCGTCGTTGTCCACCCGGGGCCCCCCAGCCCCGGTTCGCACGATTCCGCAATGCCCATGGCTCATGTATTCGCACAGGCAGACATCTGCGATCACCAGGAGATCAGGGTGCTCGCGCTTGAGGGCTCGGATCGTTTGGGGAACGATCCCGTTCCGGGCGTAGGCGCCGCTGGCGCGCTCATCCTTGGCGGCGGGGATCCCGAACAGGAGAATCGCCGGCACGCCGGCCTCGACCGCGCGCCCGGCCTCTCGCACCAGCTCGTCCGGGGAGAGCTGGAACACTCCCGGCATCGTGGGCACAGGCCGGCGCAGCCGCCGGCCGGGCCGGGCGAAACAGGGCCAGACCAGCTGGTCAGCGCTGATCCTGGTCTCCGCCACCAGCTGGCGAAGCATGGGCGTCCGCCGGAGCCGGCGCATGCGATACTCGGGGAAGCCCGCGGCAGGATAGGCTGGCATGGCGATGCGTTCGGATCGGACCGGCTCCGATGACCACCCGGTCATGGATCGAGCCGGTCGAGCTTCACATAATCCAAACCGGCCATGTAAGATTTCTTGGCCTGGGAATTGGCGCCCACGATTTCGAGAGTGAGCCGGTGTTGGCCGGCAGAGAGGGCGTGCTCGCCCAGATCGACCAACCCCGTCGGGGCCACGCTGGGGTGGTAGAGATCGATCGGTTTGCCCAGGGCCACCCCATCGAGCCGCAGCTGGACGATGCCGTAATCGGGCGCTCGAGTCATCTGGAGCGCCAGGCGATATTTGCCGGTTTGCTTGACCGGGATGGCCAGGTCGAGCTGGTCGCCGGGCTTGGCCTGAATCCACCACAAATGGGCCCCATTGCTCCACTGGCCCTCGAATTGGTCGAGCGTCTGCTCGTGCGGGTTGCCGGCGGTCTTGCGCAGGACCCGGAGCTGTTCGCCCTCGATGGCGCCCGGCGCTTTCCAGGTGGCGATCTCGGTCCAGTACCCGGCGCGCTCGCTCAGCGGCAGCGGCTCGTAGGGATCACGGCCCCCGGGCTTCAAATACCAATAGGCCACTGCCGCATAGAGCGTCGGCCGGCGGTTCGGATAATACTTCTCGATATACCCCGCAAAGGACTTCTGGAACGGGATGGCATCGGCGATATGCCAGCGGTTCACCGACACGTGGCCCTTGTTCCCCATCGAGATGGTCTGGTTGTGGAACGCGTTTTGGAACAAGGCCGGATCGCACCATGCATACCCGAAATAATCCTCCGAGCCCGTGCCGATTGTCGAAGGGAACCTCTCGCCATCGACGAAGAACTTCTCGTCTCCCTCGCCCCACCACGAGCCTCGGGGGTTCCAGACGTGCAGCATGACTCCCACGAAGCGCCCGGAGCCGGCGGTGTCGAGGATGGTCCAGTCGATCGCCCGCTCCGGCTCGGCGGGGAGGAAGGCGTCTCGATGCCATTTGGCATGAAACCGCGCGCGGCTCTCCGCCTGCTCGAGCGGCCAGCGGACTCGGTCCACCTCGAACTCGATGGCGCGCTCCTCCGAGCCGTCGTTCTCGATCTCGATCAGCGCGCCATCGGCAAACGGCATCCACCAGTGACAATACCACCAGCCCGACTCGGCCAGCCCGAGCGGGAGGGATTCATACCGGTTGGCGCCGGCTGCCGTCCCGAAGAAATCCCCCAGGGGCGACCAGACGCTGGGCGACGATTCGCCATCCCATGCCATCCGCAAAGTCAGCTCCCGCAGCACGGTCCGATCCGCCGGGGACTGGGGCAGATCCAGGCGCGCCCGGAAATTGACGATCGCACCGGCGCCGCTCAGACGGGCAATGGCGGCCCGCTTTCCCGGCCCGACACGGACCACGGGACGGAATCTCTCGATGGCGCTGCCAGCCGGGACGCTTGCGGCGAATCGCTCCCCCGCTTCGAGCCGCGCGTTGGCCTCATCCAGCGCTCGAGCGTCCGCCGCGCTGACCGCCCGCCGGAATGTGGGAACCCGCGTGCCAGCCGGAAACGTGCTGTAGACGAACTGGTAATACCGGCCCCACCCGGCATCCGCGACGATTTTACATGATTTCTGGTAGGGGATCGGCGTGTAGTTGTTCCAGCCCCGGGCGACGGTGTGCACCAAAGCCGGCCGGGTGAACGGCTCGTTCTCGCGATCGAAATAACCGACAAACGGCAGATCCACAGCCGGCGCGGCCGCGCCATCCAGATAGATGCGCACGTGGCCCTTCTCCGGCAACGCGGACCATATCCGCCATATACAGCCCGGTCCGGCCATCTCGGCCAGCACGAACGAGTCGCCCTCCTTGCGGATATAGCCGCTTCCATCGCCGTTGGCATCCCAACCCGCATACTTGCCGGTCGCGGCGTCCCACCGGCTGGCGCGGTCGTAGCTTGACCACTGGGCGCAACGCTCGCCCTCGACCGGCGGCTGCGTCAAGATCTCTAAATCAGTCAATCGCCCCACCAGGTCCCGGTAGGCCAGCTCCGAACCCGCGCTCGATCCCGCGGCGGCCGCCAACCAGAGCCCGATGATCCCTATAGCTCGCGTCATGAGTCCGCCGCGCACGACCCGGCCGGCTTGCACGGATGAGACTCCTGATGATGCATGTCGATTCCGATTCATGGATGCAATCCTTTCTCTTTCGACTCAAAGACATCCGATGAGGCGCACGCGGGCTCCCCAACGACAGCTCGCCAGCCGAACAGCCATTTTCGGATCGGCCGCGCCCCGGCTGGACTTGGTTACGGCGTTGGAGGCGGCGGCTCCGCGGGCGGCGGTTGGGCTGCCGCGGGCTGCTCATCGGCCGGCAACGGCCCCGTTTCAGGAACAGCCGTCGAAGCCGCTTCGGCTTCTGGCGGAGATGGCGGTGCGACCGCTTCAGGCGCGGCGGGGCTTTCGACCGGAGGTTCAGGGGGCGCCGTCAAGGCGGGCTCCGCCGCCGGCGGGGCTGTTTCACCCGCAACCGGTGCGGCCGCGGCCGCGGCATCGGCGGGCGCCGCCGTCGCATCGGCCTTCCGAGGCGGCGACGGTCTTGGCGGCCGAGGCGGAGGGGGCGGAGGGGCCGGTTTTGCGGTCTCGAGCGAGCCGTTGGCAAACTCGATCACATGTCCCTGGTGAACCAGCCAATGCAGATCCCCGATCACCGCCTTCATCTCTTCGGTCGGCTGAGGTTCGCCCGCGCCCGGCCCGGCTGCGGCGGGTTCGGCCCCTTGCCCTTGGGCTGAGGCGGGTTCGGCGCTCGGGGCGGCCGGGGCAGCTTCGGCAGGTTGCGCCTCTTCGGCCGTGCCCGCGCCTACGGGCTGGGCGGGCGCGGGGGTCTCGAGGCACGGCATCGGCGGGGGCGTGGGTGGAACGATGGGCAGCGGGGGCGGAGGCGCCAAGGTCTCGATCAACTGCCGCCGGTTGCACCCCGGATGCTCGAGGATGAAGATCATGATCCGCTTGATGCCGTCGGACACCGGGGCGGAGGTGATATCGAGGTGTCGCGGACGGGCCACGGACACGTGTGTGACGGCCTTATTGACCTTGAAGAACTGGAGCCCCTCGGCGGCGAACATCTGGCTCAGCACCGTGGCCAGCCGGAGCGGGAAGCGCCGCTGATCTTCGTAGGCTGCTCGGACCAGGGCCTGCATCGGGCCGCTGGGCAGCGACCGAGCCGCGACGCCATTCATCATGTGGCTGTCGACCTGCTGGACGACGTTGGACAGATGCGTTTCGCGAAAGTGCTTCTCGACCTCCTCGCGGCTCGAGAGCTTCAGCGGATCCGGCACGTTCAGGCAGACGTACTCGAGCCGGAAGCTCTGCTCCTCGAGCCACTGTTTGACGACGGCTTCGTCCCGGACGATCCGGACTCGAGCCCGATAGGCCTCGAACGGCATGTTCGCGAACCGCTCGGCGTGGAGCCGGCGCAGCTTGGTCTGGTAATCGTGGTAGTTGGGCGGGCCCAGGATCACCCCGCTGATGCCGCACTGGGCGACGAAGGTGAACACACCCTTGGGGGCGTCGGCGGGGATTTTATCCGTCTGGTAGAACGTGTCAAAATGCCGCCGCAACACGTGGTCGGCCGCCTGCGATTCGGACAGCCAGAGGGTGTCATCCAGCGAGCACAGGAAGAGCGGCTGCGCGACTTGGCCCTCGGCCTTCTTGATGGCGGCGAACCGCACGTTGTAGCGGTCGGGTTTCTTGAGGATCAACTGGGCGATATCGAACAGCGGATAGGCCCGTCCGGTCAGCTTGATCTGTCGGGCGAGGCCGGCCACGCCGTGCTCCTCGGGCACGATGTTGACTTCCACCTCCGGCAATGGCGGGGGTGACTCGCGCCGTTCCCTGGGGTCGCCCCGTCCGGGCCCGCCTCGTCCCTGCCACCCGGGGCGGCCGGGCCGATCCGGCCGCCGGTCGGGCCGGCCTTCCCGCCTGCCTTCGAGCGGGCGCCCTTCAGGCCTTGGACCATCGCGCCGCGGCGCATCCGGACGCCCCCGGAATGGGGGGCGATCGCCCCGGCGCCGGTCGGCTCCAGCCCTTGTGTCGCCCTCGTAATCAGCATACCGGTTGACTTCAGCCGATTGCTGGGCCCAGGCCGGCAGGAAATGCAGGTCCAGGTCGATTTGATTTGTTTCGTTGCTCATGCGTTCACTGCCGCGGCGGCGCCGCAGCCTCGACTCGGCCCCAGCATTAGGCTTCCGCCGCCAGAATGCAAGCGCCGCGTGCACGCGCGTGGATCAATAGATGCCGCCCATTCGGCGCGCCGCGCCGATCCCCCCGGATTCGAATGGGGACTTGCGACTTGCCCTTGCCCCCTTGGCGGGCCCTTGGCAAACTGGGGCTCGGATGCGCGAATGGTTCCGCAGTTGGACGGAAAACGCCGAGACTTTCGTGCTCGAAGTGATTTCCGGGGAGCGCCGCGGCAAAAGGGCGGCGATCCTTCGTGCTGCCCTCTACATCCTGTCCAAGCTGTTCGCGCTGGCCGTCAAGTTCCGCCGGTTCCTCTACAACGTCCGCATCCTGCGGGACTCGACCCTGGGCGTGCAGGTCATCGCGATCGGCAACCTGACCGTGGGCGGCACCGGCAAGACTCCGGTGGTCGAGAAATTCGCCCGCGCATTGCAGGAACAGGGCCGCACGGTCGCCATCCTCTCGCGCGGCTACCGCTCGAAACCCCCGCCCCTCCACCGGCGCCTCTGGAACCGGCTCCTGTTGCGCCAGGACGCCACCCCGCCCCGCATCGTCTCCGACGGGAAATCCCTCCTCCTGGATTCGGAGACCGCCGGCGACGAGCCCTACATGCTCGCGACCAACCTCAAAGACGTCGTCGTCCTTGTCGATAAGGACCGCGTCAAGAGCGGCCGCTACGCGATCGAGCAATACGGGTGCGACACCCTCCTGCTCGATGACGGATTCCAGTACTGGAAATTGCGCGGCCGGCGGCGCGACATCGTCCTGGTCGACAGCCAGCAGCCGTTCGGCAACGGCTTCCTCCTTCCCCGCGGGACGCTGCGCGAGCCCCCCTCGCACCTGGCCCGGGCCGGCACGATTTTCATCACCAAGAGCAACGGCCGCAGCACCGAGCTCCGCGCCCGCCTCGCCCAGCTCAACCCCCGTGCCACCATCATCGAGTGCGTCCATCACCCTCTCTATTTCGAGGATCTCTTCACGGGCGAGCGCCAGGGGCTGGACTTCGTCAACGGCCGCCCCCTGGCATCGCTGAGCGGCATCGCCCAGCCGGACAGCTTCGAGCAAAGCCTGACAGCGCTCGGAGCCGAGCTGGTTTACAGCAAACGCTTCGCCGATCACCACCGATTCACCCAGCAGGAGGTGCTCAACTTCATCAATCGCAGCAAAAAACGCCAGGCCCTCGCCATCGTCACCACCCAGAAGGACGCCGTCCGCTTCCCCAAGCTCGACCGCCGCGACCTCCCCATCTATTTCATGCGCGTCGAAATCCGCATTCTTCACGGCGCCAGCGGGTTCGAGGATTGCGTGCGCCAGATCTGCTTCCGCTGAAACCGTGGACACGCTCCTCTATCTTCTGGCTCGCGTGCTGATATCCGGTGTCCAGGGACTGCCACTGCTTTGGGTCGCCCGCCTGGGCCGCGCCGCCGGCGCCATCGCCTATGTCCTCGATGCCCGACACCGCCGCATCGCACGCGACAACCTCCAGCTCGCCTTCGGCGCCGACCGCTCTGCCCGCGAGCTCGCCCGGCTCAACCGCGAACACTTCCGGCGCCTCGGCGAGAATTACGCCTGCGCCATCCGGACCGCTGCGATGTCGGTCGACGAGATCGGCCGCCACCTCCGATTCTCGGGCACGGACCAGTTCCTGACCGACCGCAACGAACACGGCCCGCGCAGCTGCGTCATCGCGATCGGCCATTTTGGGAACTTCGAGCTCTACGCCCGCTATCCCCAGTTCGAACCCGCCTTCCGCGGCGCCGCCACCTACCGCGGGCTCCGCCAGCCCGGCCTCAACCGCTTGCTCAAATCCTTGCGGGAACGGACCGGATGCATGTTCTTCGACCGCCGCACGGACGCCGCGGCGCTCCGGGCCGCCTTTACCGAGCGCGGATTCATGCTCGGCCTTCTGGCGGACCAGCATGCCGGCCGCCACGGAATCCGCCTGCCATTTCTGGGGCGCGAATGCTCGACAAGCCCGGCTCCCGCCATCTTCGCTCGCCGCTACAACGCCCGGCTGTTCACGGCCTACTGCTTCCGAAACCAGCTTGCCCATTGGTCGTTCGAGGTCGGCCGCGAAATCCCCCTCCGCGACCAGGGGCGCCTCCGATCGGTCGTCGAGCTCACCCAGGATATCAACCAGGACTTCGAGCGCGCCGTGCTCCGGGACCCGCCCAACTGGTTCTGGGTCCATAACCGCTGGAAATCGATCCCGGCCCGGCCGCGTCCAGCCGCGGCCCCATCGCATCATGCGCCCACCGCTTCCTCCGCGGGATGATCCCGCCCCCCGGCGCCTCCTGATCCGCGGCGTGAACTGGCTGGGCGACGCCGTCATGGCGACTCCCGCGATGATGCGGCTCCGCGAGGGGTTCCCCCATTGGCACATCGCCCTGCTGACGCCCGCCAAACTGGCCGACCTGTGGATCGATCACCCCGCGCTCGATCGTACGATCTCCTTTGATCCATCCGAGTCGTGCTGGCGGATCGGCCGCCGCCTCCGGGCAGGCGGGTTCGATCTGGGCCTCATCTTCCCCAACTCGATCCGGTCGGCCCTCGAGCTCTGGCTGGCCGGGATTCCCTGCCGCGCCGGCCTGGCAGGGCGCTGGAGGACTGGATTCCTCACCCATCCCATCCAGCCGCGCCCTGGCATCCCCTGCATGAAAAAGAGGTCCGTCGCCGCCATCCGCCGCGCCCTCGTCAACCCCCCGACCTCTGCGCCGCCGCCTGGAGCCGCGCATCATATCTTTCACTACCTGCATCTGGCGGCATCCATCGGCGCCGATCCGTCCCCATCGCCGCCTTCCCTTCGCATCTCCTCTGGGGAAACGGCAGCTGTTCTCGGCCGGTTCGGTCTTTCGCTCGAGCCATCATCCGGCGCGTGCTATGTCGGTCTGAATCCCGGGGCTGAATACGGCCCCGCGAAGCGGTGGCCGGCCGGCCGGTTCGCTGACACCGTTCGCCAGGTATCGGCCCGAGCCAGGGTTCATTGGCTCCTGTTCGGCGGAGGCTCGGACCGCGCGGCATGCGAGGAGATTGCCTGCGCCATCGAGGCCTTGAAACCCGGCGGTGCTGCCATGGCCAACCTGGCTGGCCGGACGTCCCTGCGCGAACTCTGCGTCCTGCTGGGAGCCTGCCGCGCGCTCCTGACCAACGACACCGGCCCGATGCATGTAGCTGCGGCTGTGGGCACCCCCGTGATCGTCCCGTTCGGCAGCACCTCGCCGGCATTCACCGGTCCGGGCCTGCCGGACGATCCGCACCACCGGCTCCTGCGGTCGGCCGCGCCGTGCGCCCCCTGCTTTCGGCGGACATGCCCGATCGATACCCGCTGCCTGCGGGAAATCACCTCCGAATCCGCCGGCGCCGCCCTCCTCGATCTCCTGGGCGAACTCAGCCGTTGACAGCCCCCTGCCCTTTGTTAGAGTCCCCGGCTGGTCTTCGACCTTTCGACCGACACAACTGAACGAAACCTGATCTATGGCTAAAGCAGCGAAAGCACCCAAGTACGTCTACTTCTTCGGCAACAAGCAAGCCGATGGCGATGGCTCGATGAAGTCCCTCCTCGGCGGCAAAGGCGCCAACCTCGCCGAGATGACCCGCATCGGATTGCCCGTGCCTCCGGGATTCACCATCACCACGGAAGTCTGCACTTACTATTACGCCAACAAGCGGACCTATCCCAAAGACCTCGACGCCCATGTCCGGGCCAGCGTCGCCCGCATGGAGGAAATCATGGGCACCCGTTTCGGCGACCAGGCCGCCATGCCGCTCCTGCTGGCGGTTCGGTCCGGCGCCCGCGATTCGATGCCCGGCATGATGGACACGATTCTGAATCTGGGCCTCAACGATCAGACCGTCCTGGCCCTGGTGCAAGCGACTCGAAACGAGCGTTTCGCGTGGGATTGCTACCGCCGCTTCATCCAGATGTACGGCGATGTCGTCCTCGGCGTTCAGAAATTGCCCAGCGAGGATCACGAGCCCTTCGAAGTTGTCATCGGCGCCCTCAAGGAAGAGCGCTACCACGATCACAACATCGAGGACACCCGGCTCACGGTCGGTGACCTGCAGGAGCTGATCCGCCGTTTCAAGGCCCTCGTCAAGGAACGCACCGGCAAGGATTTCCCGGCCTCGCCTTGGGATCAGCTTCGGGGCGCCATCGGGGCCGTGTTCGGCTCCTGGATGAACGACCGGGCCATCGTCTATCGCCGCAAGTACGGCATCCCTCACGAATGGGGCACGGCCGTCAACGTCCAGGCCATGGTCTTCGGCAACACCGGCGAAAACTCCGGCTCCGGCGTGGCCTTCACCCGCGATCCTGCCACGGGCGAGAAGGTTTTCTACGGCGAGTTTCTGATCAACGCCCAGGGCGAGGACGTGGTGGCCGGCGTCCGCACCCCCGAGCCGGTCGCCCAGCTCAACAAGCATCTGCCCGACGCCTTCGCCAGGCTGGAGCAGGTCCGGGGCATCCTCGAGAAGCATTTCAAAGACGTGCAGGACTTCGAGTTCACGATCCAGGACGGGCATCTGTTCATGCTTCAGACCCGCAACGGCAAGCGCACCGGGATCGCCGCGCTCCGCTTTGCCGTCGAAATGCAGAAAGAAAAGCTGATCGACTGGCAGACGGCGATCCGGCGCGTCCCGGCCGACCAGCTCGACCAGGTGCTGGCGCCCATCTTCGACCGCAAGGCGGTCCAGGAAGCCAAGTGCATCGCGACCGGCCTTCCCGCCGGACCCGGCGCGGCCTCCGGCCACCTCTATCTCAACGCCGACCGCGCCGTCGAGGCCGCCCGCAAGGGAGAAAAGGTCCTCATGGTCCGGCTCGAAACCTCTCCCGAAGATCTGCGCGGCATGATCGCGGCCGAGGGCATTTTGACCGCTCGCGGGGGCGTCAGCTCCCACGCCGCCCTGGTGGCCCGCCAGATGGGCAAGGTCTGCGTTTGCGGCGCCCACTCGCTCCAGATCGATTACGATGCCCGCACGGTCAGCGCCGCCAATATCACCCTCAAGGAGGGCGATTACATCTCGATCAACGGCACGCTCGGCGAAGTCTACCCCGGCGATATCAAGACCGCCGCCTCCGAGGTCGTCCAGGTCCTGATCGAAAAATCGCTCGATCCCAGCCAGAGCCCCACCTACCAGAACTTCAAAAAGCTCATGGACTGGTGCGATAAGGTCACCCGCCTCCATGTCCGAACCAACGCCGATAATCCCGCCCAGACCGCGAACGCCGTCGCGTTCGGCGCCCGCGGCATCGGTCTCTGCCGGACCGAACACATGTTTTTCGAAGGCAATCGCATCGACGCCATGCGCGAGATGATTCTCGCGGACAACGTGGACGATCGCAAGAAGGCCCTCGCCAAAATCCTGCCGTTCCAGCGCGATGATTTCGCGGGCATCTTCCGCGCATTGAAGGGGCTGCCGGCGACCATCCGCTTCCTCGACCCGCCGCTTCATGAGTTCCTGCCCCACGAGGTACCGGCGCAAAAGGATCTGGCCGTCAAGATGAACGTGCCCGTCGAGAAGATCCAGCAGCGCGTCTCGGAGCTCAAGGAGCAAAACCCCATGCTCGGCTTCCGCGGCTGCCGCCTCGGGATCATCTATCCGGAAATCTCCGAGATGCAGGCCCGCGCCGTCTTCGAGGCCGCCGCCCAGGTCCGCAAAGAGGGCCTCAAGGTCAAACCCGAAATCATGATCCCCCTGGTCGGATTCAAGAAGGAGCTCGACCTCCAGGTCGAGGTCGTCCATCGCGTCGCCCAGGACGTCATGAAGGAGCAGCAAGTCAAGATCGATTACCTCGTTGGCACCATGATCGAGGTCCCCCGCGGCGCCCTCACGGCCGACGAAATCGCGCAGACCGCCCAGTTCTTCAGCTTCGGGACCAATGACCTCACCCAAACGGCGCTGGGCATGAGCCGCGACGACGCCGCCAGCTTCCTGCCCAAATACCAGGAATACGAAATCGTCCGGAAAAATCCGTTTGCGACGATCGACGTCACCGGCGTCGGCCAGCTCATGAAGATCGCAGTCGAGAAAGGCCGCCAGTCCCGCCCCGACATCAAGCTCGGCATCTGCGGCGAACACGGCGGCGATCCCGACACCGTGAAGTTCTGCCACAAGGTTGGGCTATCCTACGTCAGCTGCTCGCCCTTCCGCGTGCCGGTGGCGCGACTTGCGGCCGCCCAGGCCGCCCTCGAGGAGCTCCAGGCGCCTCGGCCCGCGGCGCGCCCCGCTCGCGCCGCCAAACCCGCCCGGCCGGCGAAAAACGCCAAGCCCGCCCGCAAAGGCGGCCGGAAGAAGTAGATCCTGCTCGGGAATCGAAACGGCGCCCGATCCGCGGGCGCCGTTTTTCTTTTGGATGACGCTGCGTATAGCGGCAAGCCTGCTCGATCTCGAGGCAGGGGACCGGGCCGTGCGCGCCAGCGCATCGGCAGCCCGACTCTACACCTGCCACGGCGGGCGCATGGGACGCAGCCCCAGGCGGCGGTTGGCTTCCGCATCGTCCACAAAGGACTCGCGGATTGGATCCCATTTCAGGGGGCGTTCGAGCCGGGTGGCGATGTCGCTCAGATGACAGAGAAGGTCCGCCTCGAACGCCTCCTCGATCGGACAGACGGTCCGGCCTCGGGATCGGACGTTATCCAGCAGGTTGCGCACATGATTCGAGCTGCGAGCCAGGCGGACGTCGCCCGATCCGAACCTCTCCTCGATCAGCCGTTCCGGGCGGGTGCGAATCCCGCTGCGATCCACCAGGATCCAGCCCTCGCTCCCCTCGAACGCCGTCCCATGATCGATGATTTTTTCGTATCGGCTGGCCCAGGCGGATAGATCGTTCATCGGCAGCGATTCCGCGAAGCCATTCCGGTTGCCTTTATACGTCATCTTCACCCCGTTGGCGCACCGGAACACCACCTCCCAGGCCACCGCCGTGTTGCAGGCCCCTTGGGTTGGAATCACCGCCCGCCCCTCGACCTCGAGCGTCCCCTGACGAAACGCGTCCGTTGCCCACAATGCAATATCGAGCGGGTGCACCCCCCAACCGGCGATGAATCCCAGGGCGTAATCGTAATTGAACCACCAGGTTTTGTTGTTCGCCGCGCACTTGCCTTCGGTGTAAGGCGTGTAGGGCGCCGGCCCCAGCCACATGTCGTAATGGATGCCCGGCGGCGTTGGGATCGGCCGGTCCGACCCGCCCGGCTGGCTGGCCGCGCACCAGACGTTGATCTCGCGCAAGGCGCCAATCCGCCCGTTGCGCACCAGCTCGCACGCCAGCCGGAATTGATCGCTCGACCGCTGCTGGGTGCCGAACTGGAACATCCGGCGATGCTCCTGAATCGCCGTCCGCAGCTTCTGATCCTCGGCGATCGACAATCCCATCGGTTTTTCCAGATACATGTCCTTGCCGGCCCGCGCGGCGGCGATGGCCACCGGCACATGCCAGTGATCCGGCGTGGCGACCAGCACCACCTCGATATCCGGGCGTGCCAGCAACTCCCGAAAATCCCGGTAGACCGCGCAATCCGTGTCGCCGTTGCGTTTGTTCACCGCGTCCCGGGCCTGCTGTTGCTGCTCGTCCTTGACGTCGCAGATGGCCACGATCCGGGCATCCGGCTGAGCCAAAAACGATCGCATCACCCCTTGGCCCTGCGGCCCCGTGCCGATGCAGCCCACCAAGATACGGTTGGCCGGCGACGCCTCGGCACCGCGACCCAACACCGAATTCCGCGCCACCTGCGGCATTCCGATCCCCAGTGCCAGACATTGAGCGCTCCGCTGCAGAAACACCCGGCGCGATAGAATGGGTTTCATAGGTTGTCGCCCCGATTAAAGCCCCACGGCGGGCCGGTTGTCCACCACGATTCTCGACCCCCTCGACGCCCGCGCAGCCCGGCTCTTTTTGGCCTCGACGCCGGCCCATTCGTTATGGCAGGCAATGAACTCCGATGAGAGCCAAAGAGATCCGTCTCGGGAACCGCACCGCCGGGGCCCCCTTCTCCCACATCGACCCGCGGGGGAACGCCCGCCCTAGGAAAAGCGCCCGATCGCTTCATCTCCCTTGACCAAACGAAATCGGCCTGCCAGAGATTAGCCATGAACGAACGACGCCTCACCTTTCTTGCGCTCGCGCTTCTGGCGGCTGCCGCCGCCCTCCCCGCGGCCGACACCTCGCCGGTGACATTCCGCAAAATCGTCCTGTCCGACCAATTTTACGCCGAAGGCGCCTATCATGGCGACTTCAATGGCGACGGGCATGTCGATGTGGTTGCGGGCCCGTTCTGGTATGCCGGACCCGCTTTCCAGGAACGATTCGAGTACCGCCCCGCCAAGGAGTACGCGCCCAGAGGTTATTCCGACAATTTCGTCACCTTCGTCTGGGACTTCAACGGAGATCGACGCCCCGATATCTTCGCCATCGATACGCCGGGCACGAACGGATTTTGGTACCAGAATCCCGGCGGCCGCGACGGCCACTGGACCCGCCACCTCGCCTTCCCCGTCATCGACAACGAATCGCCCGGATTCGATGACCTCACCGGCGACGGCCGGCCCGATCTGATCTTCAACTACAATGGCTACCTCGGCTACGCCCAAGCCGACCCGTCCCAGCCCACCCAGCCGTGGAAATTCCACCCCATCTCCCCCAAAGGCAAATACCACAAGTACACCCACGGCGTCGGCATCGGCGACCTCAATGGCGACGGCCGGAAGGATTTCCTCGAATACACCGGCTGGTGGGAACAGCCTGCGTCTCTCGACGGCGACCCCGTCTGGAAACGACATGATTTCTCCTTCGGCGCCGGCGCCGCGCAGATGCTCGTGGACGATGTCAACGGTGACGGGCTGAACGACGTGATCACCTGCCTCGATCCGCATCGCTACGGATTGGCCTGGTTCGAGCAGGTCCGCTCCGAAGGCCGCATCTCCTTCCGCCAGCACCTCCTCATGGGCGAGAAGGAATCCGACAGCCCTTACGGCGTCAAGTTCACCCAGATCCATGCCTTCGCCCTGGTCGACATCGACGGCGATGGCCTGCGCGATTTCGTCACTGGCAAACGCTGGTGGGCCCACCCGCCCCCGACGGACCCCGAATCCGACGCCCCGGCCGTGCTCTATTGGTTCCAGCGCGTCTCCCGAGGATCCACCACCGACTTCGTCCCCCGCCTGATCGATGCCGACTCCGGCGTGGGCACCCAGGTCGCCGCCGCCGACCTCAACGGCGATCGCCGGCCGGATGTCATCGTGAGCAACAAAAAAGGGACATTCGTCTTCATCCAGGAAGCGCCCGCCAAGGCCCGGCCTGCGCGCGCTTCGCGCTGAACCGCCCGCCGCCGGATCGCTTGGCGCCCGCCGGATCCCACGAAATCCGCGGGCGCACTCCGACTCCTGACCGGCGCATCCAACCATCCTTGCCCATGCGCTTGACCCTCCACGATTTCGATCTCCAGCTCGCGTTCCCCTGGGCGGTTGCGGGACCCCGCCGCTCCCCGGGCAAAACCGCTGCGCCCCAGGTGTTCGTTCGCCTCGAGCACGAAAACCAGGTCGCGTGGGGCGAAGCCGCCCCCCCCGAGCGATACGGCGAATCGCGCGCATCGGTCCGGCAGTTCCTCGAGCGGGTCGATCCCGCCCGGCTCGGAGTCGACGACCTCGATGCGGCGGAGCGATACCTCGAATCGATCGAGAGCGGGCAGCGGTCGGCCAAGGCCGCTGTCAACACCGCGCTGGTCGATCTTGCGGCCCGCCGCGCCGGACGCCGCCTCTGCGACTATCTCGGACTGGGCTTTACCGAAGGCCGCCATGTCACCTGCTACAGCATCGGCCTCGACCAGCCCGACATCCTTCGCCGGAAGATTCAGGCCGCCGATCCGTTCCCGATCCTCAAGCTCAAAATGGGCGGCGATCATGACGAGGAAACCCTGCGGATCGTCCGATCGATCGCTCCCGACAAGTGGGTTCGCGTCGACGCCAACGAGGGCTGGAAATCCCGCGAGCTCGCCCTGCGCCGGCTCGAGTGGCTCGCCGGCGACGGGCGCGTGCAGTTCATCGAGCAACCCCTCCCCGCCGCGGCCGATCCCGCCGACCAAATCTGGCTCAAGGAACGCTCCCCGCTGCCGCTCTTCGCCGACGAGTCCTATCATGACGAAAACGACATCGCCCTCGCTCGCCAGGGATTCCACGGGGTGAATGTCAAGCTGGTGAAGGCGGGCGGTCCCCGGGCTGCCATGCGCGCCCTTCAAGCCGCCCGCAGCGCCGGCCTCCAAACCATGATCGGGTGCATGATCGAGTCCAGCCTCCTCATCTCCGCCGCGGCGCATCTGGCTGAACTGGCCGATTACCTGGACCTCGACGGGAATCTCCTCATCACGAACGACCCCTTCCAAGGGGTCAGCGCCGACCTGGGCCGGCTCTCGTTCGCCCGCGCTCCCTCACCCCATGGCCTGAGGGTCCAACCCGCCGCCCCCAGCTTCCGCTAGCTTCCGGCTACCGTTTCCGGGGCGGAACAACATCCAGGTCCATGGCCGGCGCCGGAACAGGCGCTGCCGCCCGCGTCTCCAATCGCCCCTGATTCGGGCCCGGATAATCGTCCGACTTCAACGTCCGAATCCCGCCGGCCACGACGATCCGCCCCTCCCTTGTGGCCCGCAGCGACGGACGCGTGTCGGTGTGCTGGTAGCTGCGCCGAGCCTGCAATTCGCCGCTGGAATCATACTGGCAATATTGAAAGCGCCGGGCCCCGACCTGGTTCAGGACATGCAGATGGCCATCCGAATCGACCTGGGCCTCGGGCCGGCTCGAGGAAACCAGCGGCCCGATCGGCTGCACCGAGTAGATCCGCGTCTCCTCCGCATCCGTAACCCGCAGATACAAATACATGGCCTTCAATGTCGTGGCTTTGACGAGCGCATACTTGCGAAACTCGGGCGGGCCAGCCGCCGGTGCCCCCTGCCCCGACAGCCCGAATTTCTGCTCCCAGAGCTTGGTCCCCATGATGATGGTGAATTCTGCGGGGGCGCTGGCCACGGCCATGTCCCACTCCTCGATCCGCACCTGCGCGGTCACCTTGTAGCGCCCGGGAGATCGGATGTTGAAATAGGGGGTTAGGTTCACCCTCCGCGTGCCCATCTCTGCCGATCCCACGGTGAATTCGCCGGCGGCCGGCAGCTCGTCTCTGGCTTCCACGACCTGATCTCCTCGCGTCTGCACGGCGATCTGCAGCCAGCGGTTGTCCTTGCCCAGTGTGATCGGACGCCCGGAGTAATTGATCACCCGGACTCCGGCCATGACCGGCTCATCTTCCAGGAAGACATCCCGCGGCATCACCACCTCGACGCGGACCTGGGCGCTCGCTGCCCACCCCGCAAGCCATGCGCACAAGCCCAGCCACCGGATCGACATCCCTTTCATCGGATTCAATCTCGGGCACTCCCGGCGCATTGACAAGCGTCAATATTCGAGCCCGAAACCAGCGGGGCGATGAGCCGCAGCGGATGTCAGGGGGCGGAGGCCGATGCCCGCTCACCATTGCCCTCGAAATGTCGGCGGCCGCCCCAATGGCTCACGGGCAGTGCGCCTGCGCCCTCTGGCTCGATGCCCATCGCATCTCGACCGCTTCCGCGACCCGCTCGGGACTGAGCCGGGTCAGGCATTCCATGGGTGGATCATGGCGGCATTCGGGCCGCCGGCATGGCGCGCACTCCAGGGCTTCCCGGAGCACGTGCTCGACCTGCCCGTATGGGCCGGTTCGCATGGGATCGGTCGGACCGAACACGGCCACGACCGGGCGCCCCAGGGCCGCCGCAATGTGCATCGGCCCCGTGTCGTTCGTCACCATCATCGAGCTCAACCGAACCCACTCGATCATCTCCCACAGCGTGGTCGCCCCGGCCAGATTCAAACAGCGGCTTGGCGCCGCCTGCCGCACCGCCTCTGCCAGCTCCCGCTCCGCGGCGCCGCCCAGAATGGCCACGCGCAGGTCTGGCCGGCCCTGGGTCAAAAGCCGCACCAGCGCCCCGAAATGCTCCGCCGGCCACCGCTTGTTCAGCCAGCGCGCCCCGGGCTGCAGGACCAGCCACGGATCATCCCCGATCGGCCAGCGCCGCCGGACTGCATCCGCCACGTCCGCCCGGATCGGGAGCCAGTCGAAATCCCATGCGATGGGCACCCCCAGCGGTCCCAGCGCCGCCAGACACCAGTCCACCGCGTGGAGCCGGCGCTCCGGACGCGACACGCGAACATCGTAAAATGCGGGGGCGCCTTCGCGCGGATCGTCGACCCCGACCGTCATTGCGCCGTTGGCGAGCCACGCCATGAGCCCGCTCCGCAGCAGGCCCTGCAGATCCAGCACCACGTCAAAGCCCATCCGGCGGATCCGCCGCACGCTCTGGACTGCCTCCGGCCACCGCCATGGCGACCCCCAGTGCCAGCGGTCGAACCGTATCACGCCGTCCAGGTCCCGATCCCCTTCGAGCAGCGGCGCCAGTTCCACATTGATCCACCAATAGACCGAGGCGGCCGGATCGCTGCGCTTGATCAGACGCAACACCGGGATCGCATTGACCACGTCGCCGAGAGAGCTGGGCTTGAGGATGAGGATTCTCACGCGATGCGGCCGGCTCCGGACGCTGCGCGGGCGCGAGGCTGTCGGCTGCTACTTGCCGTGGGCCAGGCGCTCCGCCAGCCGTTCCGGCAAACCCGCCGCCCGAATCTTCGCCTGGGTTTTGGGGATGTCGTAATCGAGCCGCCGCAGATCGACCATGCCGTCGTCCACGCTGTAGGTCACATACGTTGCCTTGGCCACCCCGTCCCGGGATTGCCCCACGCTCCCCACGTTGATGAAGTACTTCTTGCCGGGCTCGATCTTGAACTTCGAATACGTGCCGCCGCGCACCACGTTGTCCCGCACGAAAGCGACCGGGACATGCGTGTGCCCGAAGAAACAGACGCCGGTGTTCTGATAGGTGAAGCTCGCCGCCGCCGCCAGCTTGTCGAACACGTATCCCCACCGCTGCGGCACGTCCAGCGTCGCATGCACAATCGAGAAATTCGCCAAAAGCCGGATATACTTCAGGCCCCGCAGCCAGTTGCGATCGTCCTCGGTCAGATGATGCCGAGTCCAGTTGATCGCCTCCCGGGCGTATGGGTTGAAACCTTCGAGCTCGGCGTCGGTCGAGCAATACTCGTCATGGTTGCCGCGGATGCACGGCATGTTCATCCGGCGGACGATGTCCAGGCACTCCTTCGGATTGGCGTTGTAGCCGACAATATCTCCCAGGCAGGCGTAATGGGTGCACCCTTCCTGCTTGGCGTCGGCCAACACCACTTCCAACGCCTCCAGGTTGGAGTGGATGTCGGCTATCAATGCATACTTCATCGCCATATCACTCAAGGCAAGATTTCAAATCCGCGCATTCCACCCCGCGCATCTTCCCAATGCGTCTCCACGTCCCGGATCAGCGGACCCAACCCGGAATCCATCACCGCCTGTGCAAGCGCATCCAGCTCATCCCGTGCGCCTTCCGCAATCATCTCGACCCGCCCGTCGGGCAGGTTCCGCACGCCACCTGTAACTTCATAGCCGGGCGCCAGCGACTTCACGGTGTAGCGAAAACCCACCCCCTGCACTTGCCCGGCATATACGATCCGCAGGCGGACACGGCTCATACGCCCTCATCGGGCCGGCTCCACTCGAGCCGGCCGGCGCCCGGTCCCGTGACCTTCGGCCTCCCCGCCGATGCTTTGGCCACATCCACGCATGACACGATAAAGCCACACTCCGCCAAACCTGTGCAACGTTTTTCGCAGCAGATTTCCTGCCAGCCGATCCCTCGATTTCCCCCGGCGTCAATCCCCTCCCCCAGCCCCCGCCACATCGGCGACTGCCTGGATGCACCGGTCGCACAGCCCCGGGTGATCCACATGGACGCCAACCGTCGGCTCCCAGTGCCAGCAGCGCTCGCACTTCCGGCCCTGCGCTTTCTCGATCGTCAGGCTCCGGACGCCATCTGCGGCGGCCTCGATCTCGAGCTGCGAGACATTCAGCAGCTCCCGCAGCTCCTCCTGGCGGGACGCGATCGCCGCCTGCTCCTCGGACGAACAGCGCAGCGCCAGGCGGGCCTCGAGCGATTTCCCGATGACCTTGGCCTGGCGGGCCTTTTCCAGCTCCGCCAACGCTGCCGACCGGATCTCGAACAGCTTGCGCCACGCCGCCTGCTCCGCCTCCGGCCTGGACCATCCCTCCGGATCCCAATCCGCCAGATGCACCGAGTCTTCCCCGCTGGCCCCCGGCAGATGCTCCCATGCCTCGTCCGCCGTAAACACCAGAATCGGAGAGAGCATCCGGCACAGACCGGCCACCAGGCGATACAGCGCGGTCTGGGTCGACCGCCGGCGCGGCGAGCCGGCGGGATCGGTGTAGAGCCGGTCTTTCACCACGTCATGGTAGACCGCCGACAGCTCGACTGCGACGAACTGGCTGATCTTCTGGTAGACCGAATGAAACTCGTGGGCCTCATACGCACGGCCGGCCTCGACCTCGAGCTCCCGAAACGCTTCGAGCACCCACCGGTCCAGCCCCGTCATCCGCTCCGCGGGCACCGCATCGCGCGCCGGATCGAAATCGTACAGGTTGCCCAGCTGAAACCGGAGCGCGTTTCGGATCAGCCGATAGGTTTCGCCCACCTTGGCGATGCGCTCCTCGCTCACCACCACGTCGTTGCGATAATCCTGCGAGGCGACCCAG
The DNA here is from genome assembly GCA_964458325.1 of uncultured Verrucomicrobiota bacterium. GTDB lineage: Bacteria > Verrucomicrobiota > Verrucomicrobiia > Limisphaerales > UBA1319 > JAGMXM01. Next base: position 41,209 of record CAYWIM010000010.1, on the reverse strand, counting down.
AGCCGGACCACATCCGCGCCGTATTTGCCGACATAAGCCTCGGCCGTCTGCGGCTTTTCATACCCGCCCTGCCCTTGCCGGCTTTTGGAGATCTTCTCCCGATCGGCGTCCACCATGAATCCGTGGGTCAGCACGGTGCGGTAGGGGGGCGCTCCGTGGGCGGCCAGCGAAAGGAGGAGCGAGGACTGGAACCAGCCCCGGTGCTGATCGCTGCCCTCGAGATAGAGATCGGCCCGCCAGGCTTGGCTGGCCTCCTGCCCATCTCGCTGAAGCTCCGGACGGCGCATCAGCACGCTCCTCGAAGACGATCCGGAATCGATCCACACATCGAGCGTATCCCACGACTGCGCCGCCGGCTCGGGGCCGGCCCAGTCTGCCGGCCGCACCGCCGCCCAGATCTCCGCGAACGGCCGCTCATACCACCAGTTGGATCCGTGCCGCTCGATCCAATCGGCCGCCTTCCGGATGATCCGGGCGTCGAGGATCGGCTGCCCGCTCGCATCGTAAAAGGCGGGGATGGGCACCCCCCAGGACCGCTGCCGCGAGATGCACCAGTCCGGTCGCGATTGCACGGCCGCCTCGATCCGGTTCCGGCCCCACTCCGGCAGCCATCGCACCTCCCCGATGGCTGCCAGCGCGCGCTCCCGAAAACCGCCGTGGTCGATCCGGATGAACCACTGGTCCATCGCCCGGAAGATGATCGGCGACTTGCTGCGCCAGCAGTGCGGGTAGCTGTGATGGTAATCCTCCCTGCGCAGGAGCATGCCCCGCTCCTGCAGCAGCGCCAGCACCGCCTCGTTCGCCTCGCTCCGCCCGCCCGATTCCAGAATCGATTTGCCCACCAGACCGGCCGGCATCTGCTGGTCCTCGGGCAGATCGGCCGTCAGCGCCAATCGCCCATCATCGTCCACCGGCGAGTAGATCGGCAGCCCCCGCTCCCGCCCCAGCTGGTAATCCTCGAGGCCATGCCCGGGCGCAGTGTGCACGAACCCGGTGCCGGTCGTGCTCTCGACAAACGCGTCGCCCGCCAGCAGCGGGGCCGCGCGGTCGATGAACGGATGGCGGCATTCCATCTGCGCCAGATCCTCCGCATGCAGGCTCCGGATGATCTGAAATCCGCCCCAGCCGCATTGCTCGGCCACCTCGTTGAGCCGGTTCACCGAAACGATGTAGGTCTCCTCCCCCGCCATGACCAGCGAGTAGCTGAACGTCGAGTTGTACGCGATGGCCAGATTCGCCGGCAGCGTCCACGGCGTGGTCGTCCAGATCACCACATAGGTCCCCGGACGCCCCGCCACCGGAAATTTCACGTAGATGCTCGGGCTGACGTGGTCCTGATACTCGACCTCGGCTTCCGCCAGCGCCGTCCGGCAAGGAATGCTCCAGTAAACCGGCTTCTTGCCCCGATACACAAAACCCTGCTCGACCAGGTCCGCGAACAGGCGCAGCTCATCCGCCTCGTACTGCGGCAGAAAGGTCAGATACGGATGGTCCCAATCGCCCAGCACCCCCAGCCGCTGAAACTGCCGGCGCTGCAGGTCGATGAACCGCCGCGCGTACGCCGCGCATGCCTGACGCAATTCCCCCGCGCTGGGCGGCGCCGAGGACGCGCCCGCTTTGGCTTGGAGCTCCTGAGCCACCTTGAACTCGATCGGCAGCCCATGGCAATCCCAGCCCGGCACGAACGGCGCGCACCGGCCCCGCAAGCTCTCGTGCCGCAGGATGATATCCTTGAGGATCTTGTTCAATGCGGTGCCGATATGGACGTCGCCATTGGCGAAGGGGGGGCCATCGTGGAGGATGAACCGCGGCGCCGAGGCGCGCCGCGCCTGGATGCGCTCATACAGCCGGCTCGAGAGCCATCGCTCCAGGCGCTGGGGCTCGCGCCGCACGAGATCCGCCTTCATCGGAAAGTCCGACTTCGGCAGATTCAGGGTATTCTTATAGTCCGTCATAGCCTCAATCAAAGCCGGCCACGCGCCGGGTGTCAACGCAGCCGCTGGCGCGCCTCCTCCAGACGCGGCTCGATCACGGGGCGCATCCCGGGCAGCAGCCGCGCCAATCGCTCGTACACGCGCGCCAGCTCGCTCCATCGGGATTGGCTGCGCAGCAGCAGCGCCGCGTCCTGACCCGCCTTCCATGTCCAGAAGGCGTCGGGCCTTTCGCCTGCGCGCAGGTTCTTGCCCTCGATGACATTCAAGTAATGGTCAAGGGCCTGCCCAAGAAATGGCGCCTGCTCTCCGGCCGGCCGGGCGGCGGCCTGCCGCTCGGCCAGCTTGCCCAAGCCGACTTCGGCTTGGCTGCGCACCGCAATGTCCGCCCCGGGCCAGGCGATGATGCGCCCATAATTCGTCATCGCCTGGGCATAGCGCGCCGGGTCCTGGCTGGCCAGCTGCAGATGGCAGTTCGCGATCAGCCCCCACGCCCGCGGAGCCTGCGGATCGGCCTCCGGCACTTGGCTGTACGCGTTGATCGCCTCCCCAAACTTCGCCAGCGGATTCGCCGGCTCCGTCGACGGCAGCGAGACCATCGTGTCCCCCAATGCCATGTACGCCTCCGACAGCAGCCCCGCCGGCCGGTTCGTGTCGTTCACCAGCAGGTTGATCAGCAGGGTGAAGTCCTTGAGCGCATCCGGAAATCCCTGCCGCGCATAGGCCGCCCGGCCCTCGGCCATTCGACCCCGGTAATGAAGCTCGCCCACGGGCCAATTCGTGTTCTGATACAACAGCTGATACTGCTTCTCCGCATCGACATACTCGCCTCGGTTGAAATAGTAATTCCCCACCCAATACTGCGCCCCGGGCGCCCGGGGATCCCGCGGAAACCGCACGACGAAATTCGTGAACAGGCTCATCGCCTCCGCCGCCCGCCCCGCCTGATCATACGCCCATGCACGGTCGAACTCGACCTGGGCCAGCGCCGCGTGGTTCGTGAACGCGCCGATCCACTCGTCATACAGCCGAAGGGCGTCGCCCCATCGGCGCTCCGACACATGGGACTGCGCCACCAGCAGCCGCGCCTCGGCCCGCCAATCCGATTGCGGAAACCGCTCCAGCAACTCCTCGAGCCGCTGCCGGGACTCCCCGTGCCACCCTCGCCCCCTCAACGCCTGCCCCACCTCGAACAGGGCGCGCTCGGTCGCCGGGCTCCGGGGAAACCGATCCCGCAGAAACCCCAGCGCCTGATCCGCCTCGGCAACGCCGCCCAGCTCGGCGCTGGCTCGCGCCCACAATCCCAGAACCTGTTCGGACATCCCGGCTGGCAGGTTGGTCCATGAACCATATTGTTCCCACCAGAGGCGATAGTTCGCCTGCGCGTTGGTCCGGTCGCCCAGCTGGTAATGGGCATCGGCCACCTTCAGACGCGCCCACGCCTGGTTGGTCGAGGCCGGCAGCCGCCCGACCGCCTCCTTGAAATCCGCCAGGCTGGCCGAGGTCTGCCCCGACTCCGCCAGACATCCCCCCCGCCCCAAGAATGCCCGGCCCAGGATCGGGCTGGCGGGGAAATTGGTGATCACCTCGTTGAAATTGGTCAATGCCTGCCGCAGCCGGCTCGCCCGCCAGAGCGCCAGCTCCGCCGCGTTGGTAGGGGCCAGCGACGACGGGCTCTGGTGGTCCTGGAAATAGAGCTCCCCCAGCAGCAAATGCAGCCGATCAACCTCCCGATCGCGCGGATTGTTGGCCAGGAACAGCTCCAGGTTCTCCGCCGTCTTCTCCCGGTTCGCCGCGGCATGGAACAGCTCGATGAGCGCCAGCCAGACCTGCCGCTTCTCCTCCCCTTCCAGATCGGTCAGGCCCTCCTCATACACCCGGATCGCCTGTTCCCGCTGCCCGACCGCCCGGTACACTTCACCCTGCAATGCCACCGTCCTGGCGCGGGCCTCGGGCGTCCCCAGCGCCACCGCCCGCGCCACCAGGTTGCTCAGCGATGCCACCGCCATCTCCCCCTGTCCAGCCGCCATCTGCGTTCGCACCTTCAGATACTGCCGCTGCCACTCGAGAGGGGGCGCCAGCGTCCGCCCCTCCAGTTCGATCAGCACCGCCGCCGCCTCGAGCGGATTCTCCCGGGCCAGCCAGGCCTCCGCCAACAATAGCAGCCCCCGCCCCACGCTCTCATCCTCGGGCTGCGCCCGCGCGATCTGCTGAAACACCCCGTCCGGCCGCCGCAGCAGGTCGATCGCATGGGTGGTCTGGCCCAGCCGGAACCGGGCCAGCGCCTCGCCATAGCTGCTGCTGGCCCGCAAGAGCGAATCCGGAAATTCCCTCGACAGCTCCCCATAATGCCCGGCCGCAGCCTCGTAATCCCCGCCTCGAAACCGCGCTTCCCCCATCCAAAAGACAAACTGATCCCCTTCTTTGCCCGCCCGGCTGCGATTGGTCTGCAGGAGGGAAACGGCCGCATCGTACTGGCCCAGCCTGCACTGGGCCTGCGCCCGCAGCAGCAGGGCTTGCGGGATCCGCTCCGACGCCGGGAACCGATCCGCGAATTCCCCCAGCTCCCGATCCGCCCGCTCGAAAAAGCCATCCTCGAACGCCCTGCCCGCCGCATCGAACGCGAGCGCCTCCTGGGCCGCGGGCGCGGGATTCGATGCCACGGCTGCCACCGCCTGGGTGGCCGCGTTCTGGCCCCAAGCATTCGGGATCATCCCCGGTATTCCGATCCAGGCGAACAGGAGCGCGCCCGCCACTCGCGACCGCCACAATCCCGCCGCGCCCTGCCCGGCAATCCTTTCGTCATGTTGGCTCATGTCCATACGCCTCGAGGGCTCCTCAGCCCTTGTTCGCCGCCTCGATTCGCTCCGCCGGCGGCTCGAGCGCGCGCCGCAGGAACCGGCCGGTATGACTCGCCTCACAGCCGCACACCCGTTCGGGCGTCCCCTCGACCACCACCCGGCCGCCTCCGTCCCCGCCCTCCGGCCCCAGATCGATGATCCAATCTGCGTTCTTGATGACATCGAGGTTGTGCTCGATCACCACGAGCGTGTTCCCGGCCGCCCGCAGCCGAAACAGGACGTCGAGCAGCTTGGCCACATCGTGAAAATGCAGGCCGGTGGTCGGCTCATCCAATATATACAGGGTCTGGCCGGTCGATTTTCGCCCCAGCTCGGACGCCAGCTTGATCCGCTGCGCTTCGCCCCCGCTCAGCGTGGTCGCCGACTGCCCCAGGGCCAGGTAGCCCAATCCCACCTCCGCCAGGGTCACGCACAGATCGTGAATCGCCGGCACCGCGCGGAAGAACTCGACCGCCTCCTCCACAGTCATCGACAGCACCTCGGCAATGTTCCGCCCCTTGTAGGTGATCTCGAGCGTCTCCCGGTTATACCGGCGCCCGTTGCAGCCCTCGCACACCACATAGACCGGCGGCAGAAAATGCATCTCGATCCGCAAAAGGCCGTCCCCCTGGCATTTCTCGCACCGCCCGCCCTTGACGTTGAAACTGAACCGCCCCGCGTCGTAGCCCCGAATCCGAGCCGCCGGCAGCCGGGCGAACAGATCCCGAATATGGTTGAACATCCCCGTGTAGGTCGCCGGGTTGCTCCGGGGCGTCCGCCCGATCGGCGTCTGGTCGATCACGATCACCTTGTCCAATTGCTCCGTCCCGCGAATCGCGCGATGCGCGCCCGGCCCTTCTTTCGCCCCGTAAAACTCCCGGAACAAGGCCCGCCGCAGGATGCCGTCGACCAGCGTGCTCTTGCCCGAGCCGCTCACGCCCGTCACGGCGCACAATGTCCCCAGCGGAATCCGGACATCGATGTTCTTGAGGTTGTTCTGCCGCGCCCCGATCACTTCGATCCAGCCCTTCTCCTGACCCGGCCGGATCCGCCGGCTCGGCGAGGGAATGCTCAGCTCGCCGCGGAGGTATTTGCCGGTCAGCGATTCCGGGCAGGCCAGGATATCCGCCAGCGTGCCCGCCGCCACCAGCTCCCCTCCGTGGATGCCCGCCCGCGGGCCCAGGTCCAATATGTAGTCCGCCCGGCGGATGGTCTCCTCGTCGTGCTCGACCACCATCACCGAGTTGCCCAGATCCCGCAGCCCCTCCAGCGTCCGCAAGAGCTGCTCGTTGTCCCGCTGATGCAGCCCGATGCTCGGCTCGTCCAGGATATACAGCACCCCCACCAGCCCCGCCCCGATCTGCGTCGCCAGCCGGATCCGCTGCGCTTCCCCACCGCTCAGCGTCCCGCTCTCCCGATCCAATGTCAGATACCCCAGCCCCACATCCAATAAAAACCGCAGACGCGACCGGATCTCGCGCAGGATCTCCCCCGCCACCTTCTGCTGATGCGCGCTCAGCGCCAGCCCCTGGAAGAACGCCAGCGCCTCCTCGACCGTCAGCCCGCAGACGTCCATGATCGAGCACCCCGGGATCGACGGATGAACCGCCGCCCCCGGCGCCCGCAGCGGGCGTTCCGCGCCCAGCGTGACCGCCAGTATCTCCGGCTTCAGCCGCCGCCCCCCGCAGGCCTGGCAGCTCCGCGGGCTCATATACCCCTTGAGCCGGTTCCGCGTGAACTCGCTCTCCGTCTCCTGATACAGGCGCTCCAGATTCGGCATCACCCCCTCGAACGGCCGCGACACCTTGCTCATCTTGCCCGCCCGCCAGAAATGAAACGCGATCTCCGTCGTGCCCGATCCGTGCAGCAGGACATCGCGAAAGCTCTCCGGCAGGTTCAGATAGGGCGTCTCCAGGCTCACACCATAGTGCTCCGCCAACCCCCGCAGCAGACACTTGTAATACACCACCATTCGCTTCCCCCCGCGGCGCCACGGCGCCACCGCCCCTTGATCCAGCGTCTTGTGCCGGTCGGGCACTACCAGCTCCTCGTCCCACACCAGCTCCTGGCCCAGCCCGTGACAGGCCGGGCATGCCCCTTGCGGCGCATTGAACGAAAAGTGCTTCGGGGTGGGCGGGTCGTAGCTCAAGCCCGTCGCCGGACTGAAGCAGCGGTTGGACCAAGTCGTCTCCACCCACGGCTGGTCCGGCGCTGGCCCCGGAGGCTGGTGCAGCGCCACCAGCCTCCCCCGGCCCCATTGCAGGGCTGTCTCGACCGAGTCCGCCAGCCGCACTCGCACCTTGTCATCCACCACCAATCGGTCCACCACCACCTCGATCCGATGCCCGCCTTCGGGATCGAGCCGGGGCCGCCCCGGGCCGTTCAGCTCGATCATCTGCCCGTCCACTCGAGCCCGGACAAATCCCTCGCGCGAGAACCGCTCGAGCACGTCCCGCTTGCCGTCGCCGTCGTCGGCTGCCACGGGCGCCAGCAGGATCAGCCGCGTCCTCGGCGGCATCGATACCAGCCGGTCGATGATCTCGGTCGTCGTCTGCCGCGCGATCGGCTGGCCGCTGACCGGGCAGTGAGGCTGGCCCAGATGCGCGAACAGCAGGCGCAGGTAATCGTAAATCTCGGTCGTCGTCGCAATGATCGAACGCGGGTTCGCCCCCGCGCTCCGCTGCTCGATGGCGATCGTGGGCGACAGCCCCTCGATATAATCCACGTCCGGCTTCTGCATCTGATCGAGGAACTGCCGCGCGTAGGCCGACAGCGACTCGACATACTTCCGCTGCCCCTCGGCAAACAGGGTGTCGAATGCCAGCGATGACTTGCCCGATCCGCTCAGGCCCGTGATCACCACCAGCCGGTCGCGCGGAATGCTCAGCGTCAGATTCTTCAAATTATGCTGACGCGCCCCCACGATCCGTATGCAGTCCTTCCCCATACCATGCGGCCCGCTCTCGCAAGCCAATTGCCCATCTTATCCCTCCCCCCGCGCCCCCGCCAAGCAACTTGTGGCCTGCGAATCCATGCTTCCATCGCCCCGAAGGCAATGGTAACTTCCCCTCCGATGAGTGCTCAGGAATCCAATCCGACCATGGCCGTCTTTCTCGACCTCGAGAACATCGCCCTCGGGGCCCGCGATGCACACTTCCCTCGCTTCGAGATCCAGAAGGTCCTCGAACGCCTCCTGCTCAAGGGGCATATCGTCGTCAAAAAGGCCTACTGCGACTTCGACCGATACAAGGAGTTCAAACGCGACCTCCACGAGGCCGCCTTCGAGCTGATCGAAATCCCCCATGTCCGCCAATCCGGGAAAAACTCGGCCGACATCCGCATGGTCGTCGACGCCCTCGATCTCTGCTACACCAAGGGCCATGTCGATACCTTCGTCGTCATCAGCGGCGATTCCGATTTTTCTCCCCTGGTCAGCAAGCTCCGCGAGAACGCCAAAACGGTCATCGGCATCGGCGTCCGAAACTCCTCCTCCGACCTGTTCATCAACAACTGCGACCAGTTCATCTTCTACGATGACCTGGTCCGGCCCGCGCCCGCCAAAAGCCGGCCCAAACGAGCCGCGGCTGCCGCCGCCGAACCGGGCAAGACCGAGGCCCCCGACGAAGCCAAACACGCTAACCTGGCCGAGGCGCTCGATCTGGTCACCCAAACGCTCGATGCCATCAGCGAAGAGCGCGAAGGCGAGGAGCGCATCTGGGGATCGATGATTAAACAGGCCATCAAACGCCGCCATCCCGGATTCAACGAGCGCGCCTACGGATTCCGATCGTTCAACGATCTCCTCCTCGAAGCCCAAAAACGCGGCCTGCTCAAGCTCGATCCCGACGAGAAATCCGGCGGATACACCGTCCGCCAGAATCCGTGAAAAACCACGGAGAAATCATGGTAATTCGACCCGATATCGGAACGCGTCCTGCGAATCCGCGCAGGCAGGTGGAGTGTCATCGGCTCGATGGGAGCCGCCCTGCCGCGAGGGCGTTCACGCTCATCGAGCTGCTGGTGGTGATCGCGATCATTGCCATCCTCGCCGGCATGCTCCTGCCGGCCCTCGGCAAGGCCAAGCAGAAGGCTTACCAGACCAAGTGCACCGGCAACCTCAAGCAGTTCGCCTATGCCATCGGCATGTACGCCCTGGACAACAACGACCATCTGCCCGGCCCTTGCTGGACCGGCATGTTCTTCACCTACCGCGACAACCCTCCTTACCACGACGGATCGATCGTGGCGCATCTGACCCCCTACCTCGCCTTGCCCGCGCGATCGAGCCAGGTCCGCACCGCCGCCGTCACGATCTGCCCCGCGTCCGTCCCGCGATTCCCCGCGCGCAAGCCCGATCCGCCCTTGTTCTCGCCCATCTCCTATTTCTCGCAGGCCGTGATCACCAACGAGCCCGGGCCGCCTCCCGACACGCTGCTCTACCCATTCGGCCGCCCCGAAAGCCCCTTCGCAAAACCGCAAAAGGTCACCGCCATCAAACACCCCTCCGATACGTGGGCGATGACCGATTGCGACCGTCAGTTGCTCACCGGACTGGGCATCACCTCCGCCACCTATATCGAATACATCCCCCTCGAGCCCGTCCACAGCGGCAAGAAACCCGCCAAACGAAACGCCCTCTATTTCGATTGGAGCGTCCGCACTCGAATCACGGCTTATTGACGAACTCGAGCACGCCGAATTTCGCGGGCAGATGCGTGGTCCCTTGCAGGGTGGGATTCCACGCCAAAAAGGCGTTGCCCGCGCAGTCGCGTCGGAACAAATTCATCCGCCATCGCGTGCCGGCTTTGGGCGAGGCCGCACCCAGCGCCGCCAGCGGAATCCGCAGCTCGGCCGTCCAGACCTTGGCTTGCTCGTCCACCCGGACGGCGGATTGGAAGCCGCTGCTCCAGCCGAACTCCTTCGCCGACGGCCCCGCGATCATGAGGTCAAGCCGCTCGTTGGTCGGCGCCACCTCGAACTCGGCGTACCGGCCGATCCTCGAGGGATCGGGGGCGAGAAACACCTCGACCACATCCCGGTCCCACAAGCTCCCCCCCGCCCGCTTCAGATCGAACCGCTTTCGATCCGTCCATGCCGGCTCGAACACGGTCAGGCTCGTGAACGGACATTCGAATCCCACGTAAAGATAGCGGTCCGACCAGAGAAGCCGGACAGCGGTCGACAGCTCGGGCCGGGCGCTGCCATCCCGCAGCGTGTACTCGAGCCGAATTCGGCGGGCATCGGACCAGCACGCGTCGTCCAGCCGGCCGTCCAGCTCGAAATCGCCGGCGATTCGACCGGCTGAGGCGACAGGCAGCGGAATGGATCTCGCCAGCAGCTTCCGCGCATTGTCGAAATAGATCTTCCGCAGCGCCTCCGCTGGAAGCCCGATCGAGCTGATGGTCCAATCTCCCTGGATCGGCGTCATATGCTCCCAATCGCGGTCTTGGGTCTCGAGCCAGCGCCATTCCTTCGCGAAAAATCGCTCCGCATCCGCGTCCGTTGGCGGCGGCTCGTTCCCGCTCGATCCCAGGATCAGCCGGTCATACACCATGAAGTCTGAGCCGAACAGGATCCGGTCCTGATGCTTGACAAACAGCCGATGCACGCGATCCGGATCATGCCGGCCCAGCTCCGGAATCCGCGCCGCCAGATCCACCCTCATGTTCGGATACCGGTCCAGCGATGCCTCGACCCACTCGAGCTCCTCCGCGTTGTTCCCGAAATGGACGCAGACGAAGGTCGTCTTCGGATGCCGTGCGATCACGTGGTTGAGCCCTTCGAGCAGCTCTTTCCACGCTGGATACCGCTTCGAATCGCCGAACCACCAGCTCCGATGGTCCTTGAGCTCCTTCCAGCGCTCGTTCGTCTCGTCGAACGGCTGCCAGAACGCCTTCGGATCGGCCACGTGGATCGACACGGGCATGTCGAGCTCGCCGCACCGCCGCCATACCGCATCCAGCTTGGGATCGTCCACCCGAATGAGGGCGCCGTTCTTATCCCGCAGGAAAAGGCCCAGCCGCTTGAATTCTTTGAAGCCTGCCGCGCCCAGCCGCCGCCCCTCGTCGATCTGCCGAGCCGCCCGTTCCGAAAAATCCGGGTCGTCCCAGCCCCGATAGTCGAGATGCATATAGTGCAGGAACCGCCCCGGATACAGCGACTCGGCCAGCCGCCGGTTCCGCTCGAACGCGGAAGGCCCGCCATCCTTGCCCGGCGTCACGGTCCCCCCATCGAGGTTCACCACCAGCCCGATCCCCGCCGCGTCCATGATCTTCACCGCGCGCGCCAGATGCTGCGTAGTCGATCCCACGTGCTGGTGCATGTCGACGGTGCGATGCTCCAAGCGCCATTCGCGGACCGGGTCCTGCTTGGCCGATGCCGTCTCGCCACCCGTTGCCATGCTGCCTCCCACCATGCAAATCCATCCCCACGAACCCAGGGCCGCGATCGTTCTCTTCCATGCCCGATCTCTGCTCACCATCGTCGTTCTCATATCCAGGTCTCCTCCGGCGCCGCCGATCCGCGGTGTGGTTTCTGTTCGGTTCTTTTCGCACGAGTGCGCCTCCCAGGTCGAGCCTCATTCGGAAGTAATTTTTGCCCAGACCCGAAGCTCGCCTTCAGGCTGGTCGACCGACCATAATCCTGCCAAACTCGCCCCATGAAGACCGGATCAAGATTCAGTGCAACTGTGCGATTCGCATGCTGCGCAATGGTTTTCCTTGGAGCCGCTCCATCGGCCTTTCCGGACTCGATCGCTGCCAGCCGCATTCCACCCCGAATCCAACCCGCGGCGCCGCCCCAGGCGGCTCCGTTCAACCTCCACGACGTGCGTCTCCTCGATGGTCCGTTCAAACAAGGCGAGACGATCGCCGTCCGGTATCTCCTGGGTCTGGAGCCCGACCGGTTCCTGGCCCGGTTCCGCGAGGAGGCCGGATTGCAGCCGAAAGCCGAGCATTACACAGGCTGGGAACGCCAGGGTGTGTCCGGCCACTCCGCCGGCCATCACCTCAGCGCCTGCGCCATCGCCTGGGCCTCGACCGGCGATCGGCGATTCCTCGAGCGCGTCCATTACATGGTCGCCGAGCTTGCCGAGTGCCAGAAGGCGGGCAAGGACGGCTACGTGGCCGCCATCCCGAACGGCCGCCGCGTTTACGCCGAGGTCGCCGCCGGCAACATCCGGTCCGCCGGGTTCGATCTCAACGGCTGCTGGGTCCCCAATTATACCATGCACAAGCTCTTCGCCGGCCTGCGCGACGCCTATCGCCTCGCCGATAACTCGACCGCGCTCGATATCGCCCGAAAGCTCGCCGACTGGTTCGATCGGACGCTCGCCAGCCTGACCGAAGACCAGATGCAGCAGGTCCTCGTCGCCGAGCACGGCGGTCTCAACGAAACCTTCGCCGACCTCTACGCCGACACCGGCGACGAGCGCTACCTGAAGCTCTCCCGCCGGTTCCACCATAAGGCGATCCTCGATCCCCTTGCCCGCGGCGAAGATATCCTGCCCGGCAAACACGCCAACACCCAAATTCCCAAGCTCATCGGCCTCGCCACCCGCTATGAGCTCGCCGGCGACGCCCAGGACCGCGCCGCCGCCCAGTTCTTCTGGGACCGTGTCGTCCAACATCACTCCTATGTCACCGGCGGCCATTGCGATCATGAATACTTCGGTCAACCCGGCCGTCTCAACGACCGCCTCAGCCCCGCCACGACCGAGACCTGCAATGTCTACAACATGCTCAAGCTCACCCGGCACGTGTTCGGATGGAACCCGGACGCCTCCGTAGCCGACTTTTACGAACGGGCACTGTTGAATCACATCCGGTCCACCCAGCACCCCGATGGACGGGTGATCTATAACCTCTCGCTCAAACCCGGTCATTTTAAGGAATACCAGCCGCTCGAGGACGCATTCACCTGCTGCATGGGCACCGGCATGGAAAACCATGTCAAGTACGGCGAGTGCATCTATTTCCACGATTCCTCCGCCCTTTGGGTCAATCTCTACATCGCCTCCGAACTGCGCTGGAAAGCCCGCGGGATCACGTTGCGTCAGGAAACCGCCTGGCCCGACAGCGACACCGCAACGTTCACGATCGCCGCCGATGCCCCGCAGGAGTTCGCCCTCCGGCTCCGTCACCCTCATTGGGCAGCATCCGGCCTGCGCATCGAAGTCAACGGCGCCGCCCAGCCCGCCGCCAGCAAACCCTCGACCTACGCCGAAATCCGCCGGACCTGGAAATCCGGGGACCGCATCCGCGTGACCTTCCCGATGTCGCTGCGCACCGAGTCGATGCCGGACAACCCGAAGAGGATCGCGCTGTTCTACGGCCCTGCTCTGCTGGCCGCCCCGCTCGGCCCCGTCAACGATCCCGCCGCCTCGAAACCCGGCTATGTCCCCGTGCTCTTGACCGACAGCCGACCCGTCAGCCAATGGGTCCGGCCCGTCTCGCTCGAGGCCCAGACCTTTCGAACCCAGAATGCGGGCAAGCCGCACGACATCGATCTCGTGCCATTCCATCGCCTGCACGACCGGCGCTACACGGTCTACCTCGATCTGTTCACCCCCGCCGACTGGACCCGGCGCGAAGCCGAGATCCGCGCCGAACAGGAGCGCGAGCTCCAACTGGCCGCCCGCACAGTCGATGTCCTGCGCATCGGCGAAATGCAGCCTGAACGGGATCACCAGCTCAAAGGCGAGAAGACCAGCACCAGCCAGTTCATGGACCGGACCTGGCGGCATGCTACGGACGGCGGATGGTTCTCGTTCGTCATGAAGGTGGACCCCGCCCGGCCCAACGAACTGCTCTGCACCTATTGGGGCGAAGACGCCGGCAACCGCCAGTTCGATCTTCTCGTCGATGGCAAGACCATCGCCACGCAAACGCTCGATCGCCAGCGCCCCGGCCAGTTCTTCGATGTCGCCTACCCGATCCCTCTCGACCTGACCCGCGGCCGCGAGTCCGTCACCGTCCGTCTCCAGGCCAAGCCCAATCAATGGGCGGGCGGCCTGTTCGGCGCGCGCATCTTGCGGTCGGAGTCCCCCGCCGCATCCCCGGGCAGCTCATCCGCCGCCGCTGAGGCGGCCGACCTCGGCCGCAACCGCACGCCCAACCCATCCTTCGAGGATGCCGACAACACCCGTCCGCGCGGCTGGCACATCGAACGCTGGAACGGCCAGGGCACGGCACAACACGCCGCTGAAGGCCGGACGGGCGCGCGCAGCGTCCTGCTCTCCTCGACGTCGGGCGCCGATATCTCCTGGAGCGCAACCGTTCCCGTCGAACCGTTCGGTCGCTACCGGCTCGCCGGCTGGATCAGGACGGATCAGGTCAAAGCCGCCGATGGCCGTGGCGCGTTGCTTAACGTCCATGGCCTGTCGTCCGCCGCCACGCGCGCCATCACTGGCACCGCCGACTGGACACGCGTCGATATCGAGTTCGACCTCGAGGACCAGGACGCCGTCCAGGTCAACTGTCTCCTGGGCGGCTGGGGCCTCGCCTCGGGGCGCGCCTGGTTCGACGACATCGAATTGGTTCAGCTGAGCCGGCGCCCGCAGGCCGCGTCCCGGATCACCGTCCAAGCCGCCCAGGTCGGCCAGCCGCTCTCGCCCAACATCTACAGCCAGTTCATCGAGCACCTCGGCCGCTGCATCTATGGCGGCATCTGGGCCGAAATGCTCGAAGACCGCAAATTCTACTTCCCCATCACTGCCCGGTTCGCCCCCTATCGATCGCTCCAGAACAGCGCGTTCCCGGTCGTCGGCGCGTCTCCCTGGCAGATCGTCGGGCCCGCCGAATCGGTCGCCATGGGCGCCAACCAGCCCTTCGTCGGACGGCACTCGCCCCAGGTCCGATCCGGCGCCGGCCTCCGCCAAGGCGACCTGGGCGTCACCGGCGGCCACTCCTATACCGGGTATGCCTGGCTGAAATCCGATGGAGACAGCCCGGCCGCCGTCGAGCTGATGCTTCGCTGGGGCGAGAAAGACTCGGACCGCCAAACCCTTCGGCTGGCTGGTCTCGGCCCCGAATACAGGCGTCTGCCGTTCGAGTTCCAGGCGGGCGCCACCACCGACCGCGCGTCGCTCGAAATCGCGGTGAAGGAAGGCGTCGCCCGGATCGGCGCCGTGTCGCTCATGCCCGCCAATCATATCGATGGCATGCGCGCCGACACGCTCGCCCTGCTCCGCGAGCTCCAGGCGCCCATCTATCGCTGGCCCGGCGGCAATTTCGTCAGCGGCTATGACTGGCGCGACGGCGTTGGCGACCGCGACCGCCGGCCCCCCCGCACCAACCCCGCCTGGACCGGCGTCGAGCACAACGACTTCGGCATGCACGAGTTCATCCGATTCTGCCGCTATCTCGGGACCGAGCCCTGGATCACCGTCAACACCGGGTTCGGCGATGCCTATTCGGCCGCCGCCCAGCTCGAATACTGCAACGGCTCGACTGACACCTACTGGGGCCGAAAGCGGGCCGACCACGGCGCCATCGAGCCGTTCCGCGTCAGGTACTGGGGCGTCGGCAACGAGATGTTCGGCTCGTGGCAGCTCGGCTACATGCAGCTCAACCATTACGTCATCAAACAAAATTGGGTGGTCGATAAAATGCGCGAGGTGGACCCCAACATCCTCTGCATCGCCTCCGGGAACATCGGCGACTGGAGCGCCGGGCTGCTCAAGAGCTGCGCCTCGCATATGGACTTCATCGCCGAGCATTTCTACTGCCAGGAACGGCCTTCCCTGGCCGCCCATGTCCGCCAGATCCCTGACCAGATCCGCCGCAAGGCCGAGTGGCATCGCCAGGCCCGGCGCGATATCCCCGAACTCAAAGGCCGTGACATCCGCATCGCCATGACCGAATGGAACTACTGGTACGGCCCCCACGTCTTCGGCGAGCTCGGCACACGCTACTTCCTCAAGGACGCCCTCGGCATCGCCGCCGGCATCCACGAGTTCGCCCGCCAAAGCGATATCGTCGACTCGGCCTTCTACGCGCAGACGGTCAATGTCATCGGCTGCATCAAGACCAGCCGCCGCAACGCCGCCTTCGAAACCACCGGCCTGGTGTTGAAACTCTATCGCCAGCATTTCGGCCAGATCCCGGCAGCCACCCAGGTCGAGGGCTCGATCGACGCCCAGGCCGCCTGGAGCACCGATCGCAAAACCCTCACGATCAGCGTGGTCAACCCCTCGCTCGCCACCGCCCGAATCCCGCTGGCCGTTCAAGGCGCGCGGCTCACCGGCCGCGGCACGCGATGGCAGATCGCCGGCACCGATCCCATGGCGTTCAATGACCCCGATCAGCCCCCGCAGGTGGCGATCGAGGAACAACCCGTCTCCGGCATCGCCGACTCCTTGCCCGTCGGCCCGTGCAGCATCACGCTCTTCGCTCTTGAAACGAGGTGATTGTATGAAGACGATTATGGATCCAAACACCCGGTCAGGGGACCGGGCCTACACGGCGGCCAACGCTGTCAATGTAGGCCGCGTGACCTCACGCGGCGAGATTGGAGGCATGGCTCCAAACGCCGGGTCAGGTGACCCGGCCTACACGGCGGCGGACGCAGCCGTTGTAGGCCGCGTGACCTCACGCGGCGGGACTGGCGTCGCTACCCTGGTTTCCGGATGGCTCCTCCGGGTGGCATGTGCGATGTCGCTGTGGGCTTTCCATGCCGACGCAGCCGATCCGGCCCGCCCGAATGTCCTCTTCATCGTCTCCGATGACCATGGATGGAGCGACTACGGGTTCATGGGCCATCCCCACATCCGCACGCCGCACCTGGACCGGCTGGCCGGCCAATCGCTCGTGTTCGAGCGCGGCTACTCGCCAGTCCCTCTCTGCCGCCCCTCGCTCTCGAGCATCATCACCGGTCTCTACCCGCATCAGCATGGCGTCACCGGCAACGATCCCGACCTGCCCGACAAGGGCGTCAATGCCATGGCATCCCGCGGCAATCCCAAATACGCCCGCTATTACGACACCATCATCGGCCACTTCCAACGACATCCGAACGTCGTCCGCGACCTGGCCGGCCGCGGCTACATCGCGATCGAGACCGGCAAGTGGTGGGAAGGCGATCCCGTCAAGACCGCCGGCTTCACTCACGCCATGACGAGGGGCGAATCCAAGGGCAGCCGGCATGGCGATACCGGCCTGGCCATCGGACGCGAGGGCCTCGAACCGATCGTCCAGTTCCTCGATCAGGCCGGCGATCGCCCGTTCTTCGTCTGGTATGCGCCCATGCTGCCGCATGCGCCTCACACACCTCCAGCCGACCTGCTCGACCATTACCTTCCTCTGGCGCCCAGCGAGCCCGCGGCCCGCTACTGGGCATGCGTCGAATGGTTCGATCGAACTTGCGGCGAGCTGCTGGCCGAGCTCGATCGCCGCAACCTCCGCTCCAACACCATCGTCGTCTACACGACCGATAACGGCTGGATCCAGGATCCCAACCAGGCCAACCGGGCCGCGCCGCGATCGAAGCTGACCCCCTACGAAGGCGGCGTGCGCACGCCGATCATGATCTCCTGGCCCGGCCGCGTGGCGGCGCGGATGGACCTCGAGCATCTGGCCTGCAACCTCGATCTCTGGCCCACGGTCGCCGCTCTTCTCGCCGCCCCTGCCCCCGCGGGGCTCCCCGGCATCAACCTCACCGATCCTCAGGCCGTCGCCCAACGCCGCCGCCTCTTCGGCGAACAATACGCCCATAACATCGCCGACGTCGACAACCCCACCCGCAGCCTCCATCACCGCTGGATCATCGATGGCCCCTGGAAACTCATCGTCCCCGATCGCCGCAACCGCCCGAACGCGCAGCCCGAGCTCTACCACCTCCTCCGCGATCCGTGGGAGAAAACCGATCTCGCCGCCAGCGAAACCGCCCGCGTCCAGAGGCTCACCACCCGCCTCGATGCATGGTGGGCCCCGCCTCAGCCGAGCTCCTTCTGAATAGAGGCCCAGCGAGCCTTCACCACCAATAGACCGGGATCCCGTTCGCGCCGGAGGGGTCCGTGCGGGGCTGCATTTGATCGAACTTGCGCCAGACCACATGGCCATCGAGCATGCCGACGTTGCCACCTGCGGGGAGCTGGCCGTTGATGTGTGACGTGCGGTGGAACTTAGTGCCGGCCCGGTAGCCGCCATCGATGCCCGTGTAGGAATAGGTGGAGCGCTTGTTCGGATCCGCCTGCCGGGGCTGGGAGATGGTGGCATCAGGGATGAGGGGGCGCTCGGACGGCGAGGGGGGCGGATAGGTGATGGGCCCGAAGGTGATGGCTTTGGGCACAAGGGAGTCGACGATGTTGGTCGCGCACCAATTGGCGCCGATCGAGGTGTTCATGCCTCCTTCGCCCTTGAACGGCAGGGCGTAGCCAATGACGCGGTAGAGCGGCCGGGCGTAAGTGTCCCAGAGCACGTCGTTGTTCTGCTCCGGGAACCCCGGGCAGTACATCACGTTGCGCGTCGTGCCGCTCCGGAGCATCTGATCGGCGGCCGCCCAGGGCATGTCCCAACACCAATAGCTGCTGAGCCCGGTCGCGTCCGGCAGCCGGTCGCGGTTGTCTCCGGCGTAGACCATGCACGCCAGAACCAGCTGCTTGACGTTGCTCAGGCACCGGATCCGCTTGGCCTTTTCCTTGGCTTTGCTCAGGGCGGGCAGGAGCATGCCAGCCAGGATGGCGATGATGGCAATCACGACCAGCAACTCAATGAGCGTAAACCCTCTGGGCCGCGCCCGGGGGCGCACCGCTCCGCCGAGCGGCCTCTGGATCTCGATGGTCGTTCTCATGGCTCCCTGCGCCGGCGCTGGCGAAGGAAGGGCCCGGCTCCGGTCGAGCCCTTTCCTGGACATTTCACCATCGGATGACCTTCCGCAAGTCATTGGATGAGCCGGAAGAAGGAGGCTGCGTTGGTGGTATGCGTGTTTGGCCAATGCGTCAAATCCACAGCCTCATGTCTCAAATCCACGTTTCAACGAGGCTCAGACAGGCTGACAGACGCATGCTGACTGCCTCTCCTGTCCTCCGTGGTGAAGACTCTTCTCGCGCCTCTGCGTTTCCGCGGGAGATTCTTCTCCGCGGTGAACCAGAGGCTTGATCGCGCCCGGCCCCCCGGGCACAATTCGCGTGATGAGAGCCACGTCTCTGATACCGGTTGATCTTCTGGTCTCGCCCGCCCTCCTTCACATGGGCGCTCCCTTGCTCTGCCTCCTCGCTCTGCCATTGGCAGCCGCCGAACCGCGCGATTTCTCGCCGCGGCCCGACGAACAGCAGCTCCCGCGCGCCATGCACTCGAAGATGGCCGAACGCCCTGCGATGACCGTAGGCCGATCCGGCGCGGACATCGTCGGCGCCGATCATCGGGCGCTTCAGGCCGCCATCGATTTTGTCGCGGGCTTGGGCGGCGGCGCCGTCGAGATCGGCCCCGGCGAGTTCCTCATGCGCGATTCTCTCCACTTGCGCTCGGGCGTCACCGTCCGCGGCACACCCGGCCAAACGATCCTGCGCAAGGCCAAGGCCGCCGTCTCTCCCCTCGCGCTCGACGGCGATTTCGGCGAGGAACAGTTCACCGTGGTGAACTCAGATGGATTCCAGGTCGGCGACGGCGTCGCGATCTGGGACGACAACGCCGGCGGTTTTCACACCACGGTCGCCCGCATCACTGGACGCTCGGGCAACACGTTTTCGATCGATGCGCCGCTGAACGCCGATTGCCTCGTGACCCGGCATGCGCAGGCCGCAACCGTCTTCCCCATCGTCAGCGGCTCGCACATCGAGGATGCCCGTATCGCGGATGTCATCGTCGAGGGCAACCGGTCCGAAAACGTCAGCCTCAACGGCTGCCGTGGAGCGGGCATCTACCTCTACCGCGGATTCGGCACGGCCATCGAGCGGTGCACGGTCCGCAACTACCACGGGGACGGTTTCAGTTTCCAGCAATCGAACGACGTGATTCTCGAGGAGTGCGTCAGCGAAGACAACGCGGCGCTCGGGCTCCATCCCGGCAGCGGATCGCAGCGGCCGGTCGTGCTCCGCTGCGTCGCCCGGCGCAATGCGCAGGATGGGCTGTTCCTCTGCTGGCGGGTGCGCCATGGGCGCTTCGAAAACAACATCCTCGAGAATAACGGCCGGTTCGGCATCTCGATCGGCCACAAGGACAGCGATAATCTGCTCCGGGAAAATCAGGTGCGCGGCAACGAGCAGGAGGGCGTCTATTTCCGGAACGAATCTCCCGGCATGGCCCCCCACCGAAACCGGCTCGAGCAGAATCTCATCGAGAATAACGGCGCCAAGACCAACACCGCCGGCATCCGAATCCGGGGCGAACCCCGCGACCTCGTTTTCCGCAACAACATCATCCGCGACACCCGCCCGCCCGGTTCCCGGACCCAGACGGTCGGCATCCGCATCGAGGAATCCTCGGGCCCGGTCGTTCTCGAAAACAACCAGATCGACGCCCAAACCCCTCTGGACGACCGGCGCTCATCCAAACCGTAAGCAATCCAAGGGCTCTCTGGAATCCGCGCCTCCATATTCCATGCAAACAAATATTCCATCCGCGCATCGTGCGCTTGCAGCGCTTCGTCGACCGTCATTGGCCACCCTTTGGACTGCTGCGGCCATCCTCGGCATCTGGTCAGCCTCGATTGCGCCTGCATGCGCCGAATCGCTGGGCATTTTTGAAAACCACGGCGATCTCGGCGCCGCCGAACCCGCGGGCGAAGCACGGTTCGATCCGGACCGCTGGATCTACCACGTGACCGGCGGCGGATCCAACCTCTGGTTTGCCGCCGATGCCGGATATTTCGCATGGAAAGAGATCGCCGGCGACCTGGTCCTGGCGGCGGACATCGTATTCGATGAACCCGGCGGCAACTCGCATCGCAAAGCCGGCCTTATGCTGCGTCAGAACCTCGAGCCGGGATCGCCTTACGTGGATGCCGTGCTGCACGGGGACGGCTTGGTCTCCCTGCAGTTCCGAGAGACGGCCGGCGGTCCCACCCGCGAGATCCAGGCCCGCGACCGCGGGGCGCGCCAGCTGCGGCTCGAACGGTGGGGCTCGTTCTTCTCGCTCTCGTTCGTCGGAACCAACGGCCTCTGGAAACCCTCCGGTTGCGCGATCCAGCTCGCGATGCCCGATTCGCTTCTGGCGGGCCTGGTGGTCTGCTCGCACGACGGCGCCCGGCGCGAGCCCGTCACCTTCCGCCGCGTCCAGCTCTCGCCGCAGCCTTACCATGCCCCGGATCCGACACGGCTTCGCAGCGTGCTCGAAGTGGTCCCCATTGCATCCATGGACCGGCGCGTCATCTACCATGCCACCAATCACATGGAAGCGCCCAACTGGTCGCCCGACGGCCGGTTCTTCGTCTGGAACAGCAGCGGCCGAATCTACCGGCTCGATCGCGATGCTATCGAGCCCGAGATCATCGACACCGGCTTCGCCACCCGCTGCAACAACGACCACGGGATCTCGCCCGACGGCAAGCTCCTGGCCATCAGCGACCAATCCCAGACCGGCCAATCGCTCATCTACACGCTGCCCATCACCGGCGGCCTGCCCCGTCTCATCACTCCCCAGGGGCCTTCCTACTGGCACGGCTGGTCGCCCGACGGGAAATCCATCACCTATTGCGCCGACCGAAACGGCGAGTTCGACGTCTACACCATCGCGATCGATGGCGGCGTCGAAAGACGGCTGACCGACGCCCCCGGCCTCGACGATGGACCCGAATACTCGCCCGACGGACGCACGATCTATTTCAACTCCGAGCGCGGCGGCCCCATGCGGATCTGGCAGATGAACGCCGATGGCGCCAATCCTCGAGCGCTGACCTCGAGCGACGATAACGACTGGTTCCCCCACCCTTCGCCCGACGGCCGATGGCTCGCGTTCCTTTCCTATGAGCCCGGCGTCAAGGGCCACCCTGCCCATCAGCCGGTCCGAATCCGCAAAATGCCCGCTTCAGGCGGCGAGCCCGTCGTCCTCGCCCGGCTCCACGGCGGGCAAGGCGCCATCAACGTCCCCTCCTGGTCGCCCGACAGCCGGGAGGTGGCCTTCATGAGCTATCATCCCGACACCGCCCGCGCCCTCGCCCAGCGGAATCAGTGGGAGGCCGTCATCCGGGAATACGAGAGCCAGGATCACGCCCGCGGCTGCCCCAAAGGCGGCATCCTGTTCGTCGGCAGCTCCACCATCCGCCTCTGGAAAACCATCGAGCAGGACTTTGCCGGCTACCCGGTCGTCGCGCGCGGGTTCGGCGGCTCCATCATTGCCGACAACACCTATTTCGTGGATCGGATCGTGTTCCCGTTCGAGCCGCGCCAGATCGTCTTTTATGCGGGCGACAACGACCTGGCTCAGCACCGCGATCCCGCGCGCGTGCTGGCGGATTTCGAGACGTTCATCAGACGCGTCCACGAGCGGCTCCCGCGCACGCGGATCGCCTTCCTGCCCGTCAAGCCCAGCGTGTCCCGCTGGGCATGGATCGACAAGATCCGCCAGGCCAACGACCTCGTCCAGGCCCGCTGCGCCCGCGATCCGCGGCTCCTCTACATCGACACCTTCAACCCATCGCTCGGCCCCGACGCCAAACCCCGGCGCGACTGGCTCCTCGCCGACGGCCTCCACCTCAACCGCGACGGCTACGCCGCCTGGACCCAAATCATCCGGCCGCATCTCGCGCGCTGACCCGCTCTTGCCGGACTGCGCCGGCTACTCCCGCGGCGGTGTAGGGATCGAGGCCGAGTGCGCGGGCCAGGAGGTCGGCGTTCACGAAGCGCAGGCCCGCGGCCTCGAGATGCGCATGGTAAAAGATGGTTTTGCCCGCGCCGTTGGGCCCCGCCAGCGCCACGATGATCGGGCGCCGATCCAGCGGCAGGCTCATTGCCTGGGCCGCTTCGACTTCACGGCCTTGAACTGGCGGTTGACGAAGCGGCCCAGTGTGCGTTTGCCGTCCACATCGATGCGAACCAGCCATCCGGGCGAATCGGCCGCCGGCTCGCAGTGAGGGCAGGGCTGACCCTGCAGATACTTCGCGACTCGCCGGCTGACTCATCGGCCAAAGGTTGGATTTCGCTACCGGATGTCCCTTGTTCATTGACAATAACAAGGGTTGAATGCATATTCCTTGTATGTGGGTCACATCCAAGCTTACGCGGAAAAACCAGACGACTGTGCCCAAGGCGGTCACTGATGCGCTCGGCATGAAGCCATCCGACCGGTTTGTGTATGAAATCGAGGCTGACCGCGTGATTGTCCGGGCCCGGACCGGCCAGCTGGCCGACTTGCTGCGCGAACCGCCTCCCGTGCCGCCGCCCAAGCAGCCGCCGACCCAGACGCAAATCGACAGAGCCATCGGCCAGGATCTGGCCCGAAGCGACACCCGGATCCGTCGTCAGTGGAATCGAAATCGAGCGAAAGTCCGGCGGTGATTGCCCTCGACACCAACATCCTGTTGCGACTTCTCACGCACGACGATCCCGAGCAGCTCGCCGCGATGGGCCGGTTTCTCACGATACATGCTGGTGAGACGTATCTGGTGCCCGACATCGCGCTGGTCGAGGCGGTCTGGACCTTGCGTTCGGCCTTTGGCTGGGAGCGCGCGCCGATCGCCGCGGCCTTGCGCCGGCTTGCCGCCAAGCCCGATGTCCAGTTTGCCGATCCGGACCGCGTCGCCGCGGCCATCCAGGCCTTCGAAGCCGGAAACGATTTCGCCGACGAGCTGATCGTCAGTTTCGCCCACCAGGAAGGCTGCTCTGCCCTGGCGAGCTTCGACACAGCGCTCCACAAATGTCATCCGGATTTTGTCGTGCAGCCGGAATGATGCAGCAAGGCGGAGGGGATGAAACGGAGGCGCAGCACGATCGCTCCACATCCGATGATCCAACGCCTGGCGGCCTTTCACTTGCGGGGAGTACCGTCGGGGCAGGTTGTTTCTGGAGGACATTGGTCCCCGGCCGTTATTGAGACCCCGCGGGTCCCTTCCACCAAACATCATGCCTATGCGCTCTTGGATCGGGTTTAATGCTTCGGCTGTTGGCCGACCGTATCGGTCGAGGCCGCCAATTCGGGGCCGCCTGCAGCCACATAGCCGCGGCTAGCGCCTGAGGGATCCGGAGCGACCCAAAACGCGTAGAGGGATCCGTTTCGGAGAAAGAAGCGGAACCGGACCGCCATCCCGCGCAGTGATACTGGCCCTCGTATTCCCATGGCTGGTCGCGCATAAACGAGGCGTTCTGCTTGCCATCATGACAAACGGACAGGGCAATGGTCTGCGATCCGCCAGCACTCCCACACCGTCGCGTTTTCCTGGGCGTTTTGGCCTTTATCATTTTTCGTTCATCGTGCATCCTTCACACTTCACATTATGGACAGAAGCAATCGGAGAGTGGACCGGCGGACTTTTCTCAAGGCAGCGGGAGGATCCCTCTGCCTGGGCGGGGTGGCATTGCCGACGATTGTTCCTCGAAGCGTTCTGGGCGCACCCGGGCGGCCGGGCGCCCATGGCCGGTTTGTCATCGGCCAGATCGGTCTCGGCGGCATGGGGGGAACGCACCTGGCCAATCTGCTCCGGTTCCAGAAGGAGGACAAAGTCCGGATCGCAGCGGTCTGCGACTGCGATGATCCCCGGCTGGAGGCCGCGTGGAACCTCACCGGACAAAAGGCGACGCCCTACCGCGATTATCGCTACATACTCGAGCGCAAGGATGTCGATTGCGTGCTGATCGCCACGCCGGATCACTGGCACGCCGTCCAGACGGTGCACAGCTGCCAGACGGGCAAGCATGTCTATGTCGAGAAACCCGCTTCGGTGACAGTGCGGGAGGGTCAGGCGATGGTGGAGGCGGCTCGAGCCAACAAGGTCGCCGTTCAGGTCGGGGCGCAGGCGCGCACGGCCAAGGGCGCCTGGCACACGTGCCGCGCCATTCGCAACGGCATCGTGGGCAAGGTCCACAAGGTCACCTGCTGGCACTACGCGAGCCCGGCGGACACGAAACCGGCGCCTGACAGCGCACCGCCGGAAGGTCTGGACTGGGATTTATGGCTGGGGCCGCTGCCATGGCGGCCATACAACCGCCGCTATCAGCCAGCCAACTTCCGTTGGATCATGGAGTCCGGCGGCGGCCAGATTCGCGACCGCGGCGCCCATCAGTTCAGCACGATCCTTTGGTGCATGGACGCCGACCGCCAGACATCGTTCACCGTGGAAGCGACGGGCACGGTGCCGACCCTGGGTCTATGGGACACGGCGATCGACATGCGCGTCGTATACCAGTTCAGGAATCCCGACTGGACTTTGGAATGGGGTCAACCGGGCGATCGGGTGGGCCAGACCGAATTCGGCAATGTCTTTTGGGGCGCGAGCGGACGCCTGGTCCTCGAATGGGAAGGCGGCTATCGGCCTGCCAATCCGGAAGCGATCCACTTCCAGATGCCGCCCGGAGGCAAGGAATTCGAGCGAACGGACGAGTACGAGGATTTCAACATGAACCACAAGGCCGACTGGTTCAAGTCCATCCGCGAAGGCCATCTGCGGCCGGCCGTGGATGTCGAGATCGGCCATCGCGTGGCCACGCTCTGCAACCTGGGCAACCTCTCAATGATCCTGGGCCGGAAGCTGGTCTGGGACGGCGACAAGCAGGAGGTGGTGGGAGACGAGCAGGCCAACCGCATGCTCAGCCGCCCGCAGCGGCATCCGTATTGCCTATGAATGAGTCGCTCATCCAGAACATCCAGAGCAAGGACGATCGCGTCCGCGGTCCCGCCTGGCAGAACGCCGCTCCTTATGGCGCGGCGGCTATTCTACCGTTGGCCGATGTGACGACGGACTCCGATTTCGAAGTGGCGCGCAGTGCCAGACGCGCCCTTTACCGAATCGTGCGCCATGCCGGCCGTCCTGGCGCGGCCGCCGAAGCCAAGGCGGTGGAACAGGAATTGATCAAGCTGCTGTGCCACGACGCGGCGCTCGTCCGCCGCGAAGCGCTTTGGATGCTCTCCGAGATTGGCGGCGACGACGCCGTTCCGCCAATGGCCGCGTTGTTGCGCGACCGTGAAGCGCGTGAGGACGCCCGATGCGCGCTGACACGGCTGCCCGGCAGCGCGGCCATTGGCGCGCTCGAATCGGCCTTCGAGTCGGCGCCGGAAGAGTTCAAGCCGGCTTTGGCCGAATCCCTGCGCCAGCGAGGCCAGGCAGTGTCGGGTTATCCCAGCCAGAAGCTCGTGCCCGTGCAGCAGACCACCGTCGGACCCGGCATGAAGCAATAGAGCGCCGGGAAACCAGCAGGGCGGCGCCTGCGGCTCCGGATTTGACTCCCTTGCCTCCTTTCAGCCAAGCCCGGAGCAGCTCGGGTTCGATATTGCGGTTGCCCTCGCGTTCCTCCCAGTTGCCGAGGCACTCGTAGCCCAGACAGAACGGGTGCGCCTTGTCAGTCAACAATCGCACGACCCGCTGCTGGGTCTTCCGTTCCTTTTGGCCGACGGTGCTCATTGGTTCATGCCCGTTGTTGACTTCCGCCTCCGGCGTGGCAAGCTTGCCTTGCCGGTGGACAAAACTCGGCTACATGCCGTGTGTTTCATGGTCTTAGGATCAGCGAAACCTATATTCATCGGTGTTCTTGTTGATCTGGGCTTCATCCGGCGGAGGCGAAGCGCTTCACGGCACGACCTCCCAACGCCCGCCCTTGTCCGGGCCGACACGCCGAAGTCGCCCTGCCGCCTTCAACTTGTCCAAATGGTATTTTACGCCGTCAGCCGTCAAGCCAATTTGTCGCGCCAGCGCCTCACGAGACAGGCTTGCGTTGGCCCGGAGCATCATCAGAATGCGCTCTTGCGTCGTTTTCTGGGTAGTCTTCTGGGTAGTTTTCTGGGCAGTGCCCGCAGCTTCCCTTCGGGTCTGCCGTGCGGACTCAGCTTCGCCCTGCAGCATGGCCAGGTACCCGGCAGAGAAGGCGAACTCAATCCACAGGTCATGCGGTTCGTATTCGATGCGCGGCGGCGGCGTTCCAGCTTCCCGGCAGGCGTCGTGGATGCGCTGGATGCCCCGGCCCCACGCCTCGATAGCTGATCGCAGCCTTCAAATACTTGCTGAGCAAGACCTCCATGGTTTTCTGAGCCTGCATGAACAGGTCGCCGTGGATCTCGTCGTGATAGAGCAGGTCAGACTCGGTACGAAAGTAACCGACCTTGACGAAGGCGCCCGTGAATCAGCGTTCCGGGTCAGGATGGAACAGCAGGATGGCCGCGCGTTTCAGGTAGTTTCCGTCGAGCAGGTTCAGCTTCTCCACCAACACGGCGTTCGATTCGCGCAGAACCCCCGCGGCCAACCGACGGCTTTGCCGGGCCAACCGCCGGAAGTCCGCCAGGGCGTTCTTGGACAAATCCCGGACTGAGACCTGTGGAACGCGCACGCCGTCCCAGGTGCGGCCTTGTTTGCGCAACAGAAACCGGTCGAGCGCCGCGCCTTTCAATTCCTGTTTGGTGCTGCCGCTGCGGAGGTGGTACTCTCCCTTGTAGCTCACCGGATACGGATACGGCTCCACCACGATCTCCAGCCACTCCTTGCCGCCCTCCTCCCGCAGGTTCACCGGGACCACGATGCCCAGAATGTCCCGCACCTTGTTGGGAATGTCCTCCAGCAACCGCGCCGCGTCCGACACGCCCATAACCACGCCCTGCGCGTTCCGCCCGATGTGCAGCACGCCGCCCTCCGCGTTGGCGAAACCACAAATCCACCGTAGGAATTCGTCCCGCCAGGTTTCTTTCCATTCGACGGCTTGGTGTTCCTTCATACAAGTCTGGTCCTGCCAGTCAGCAGTTCCTGCATCATGGCCTGCTTGAGGGCGCGGGTCTTCTCCCGCCGCTGCTCCAACGCCGCCAGTTCCGCGCCCATCTCCGCCAGCACCTCGGCAATAGCGGTTTGCTCGGCAGGCTTAGGAAGCGAGAGTTCAAGTTTGTCGAAATCGCGACGGTAAACATGACGCTGCGAAGTGCCTTGCCCACGTGTCTTAAAGTGGTGCTGACGCCGGTTAATCTGAAGGCGAAGGAATTGGGGATTTGCCTGAGTGTCTGGTTTCACACGCAAGCGACCAACTCGCTGATTTAAGACGTAACGGCTATTTTCGGGAATCAGGTCGCAAAGACCGAGCAAGTTCCCGTGAGCGATATCGCTGTGTATAGTGACGATGTCATCCTTCTGGAGCGAGTTGTCCAAGACACCAATTGGCTTGTGCTCGGCCTTGAGTTTTCCGTCGATGCCAATGCTGTCCAAAGTGACAAGGTAGAACTGCCCCGTAGCATCCATGTGGCCTTCATGCGGTTTGCCATTGGCAAAGTCGGCGATGTCCCCCAGCCGCTTCACGTCCCACTCGCCGTGGAAGCCGGGGAGGCGGGTGTGGCCGGTGAGGAGTTGCTGCATGGCGGCCTGTTTGAGCTCGCGCTTCTTGGCGATGAGCCGATCCAGTCCGCCCAGCAGCGCATCCATCTCGATCAAAGCTGCTGCGATAGCGCGTTGCTGGAGCGGAGGCGCGATTGGAAATATCATTCGCTCAAACGCGGCCTTGGAAAGGATGCGCGTAGCTGTCCTCCCCGCATTGGCAAGCAAATACTGCTTACTGCTCTCAAACAAATAATACAGATACTCTGGACTGTGCCCCTGCTGAGGCACAACTGCGTTAATCTGCTGATTGCAGCCTCCGATGCTCCTCAGAATCGCGTTTTTTCCGATGCTTGCGATACATGTGACGAGGACGCAGTTCGCTGGTAGCTGTCGTATCGAATGAAGACCTGCCTCAGAAATCATGCGCTCCGATGCGCGCATGTCCCGCTTGTCTGTGATGTCGGTTGGCGTTATCCAAGGATAACCTCCGTTCCAATAGCCTTGTATCTCCGTTTGCGGAGTGCCTCCGGTGATGACTGAACCAAACTCACAGACTCGCATTACATCCCACTCCTCCGGGATGACGCCCACCTCGGTCTGCTTGTAGCCTAGCTTCACGGCCATACCGATCCCATCTTTTTGAGGTGTCTGTCCACGCGGGCCATCCCGAAGGGATGCGAGCCATTAGCCGGGGGTTGCGCGAGGCACGAGCGCCACCCCCGGACTGCGGCCGCAAATGGAATCCGATCCCGCAGGGATCGCAGCGCTGTTTCCCTCCCGCGCATGCACGGGGAATCCGCTGCTGGCATCCCTCCGGGATGCGGAGCTGAATTCCACTGGCAGCCGGTGGTGTCGCTTCGCTGAACCCTCCGGGTTCGGGATGCGTGCGTTGCTTCATGGTTTGAATCCCATCTTGGCGAGGTGGCCGGCGACTATGTTCGCGAGACTTTCCAGCTCGCTTGTCAGTTCGGGCAGCGTCGCGCCAACCTACTCGATAGTGAGGATCAGGCTTCGGACCTCCATGACCTGGCTGCCCGGGATCTCGAGCGCCCGCAGGGTGAGGAGACCCCGGCCTTTTTCAAGGCGGATCGCGCCCAGCCGAAGCGGGCGGAATTCCTTCATGTACGATTCGCCTTTCCGCGGGACGCGGTCCTGGCTGTCGATCAGAGGCGGATCCCAGGCGGCGTTGACCTTCCCCTCGAGGCGGCTGCCGTTGAAGCTCACCTCGATCGTCGAACCGACATCGGCGGCCGGACATGCATAATCGATCGTCACTTGGTATGTCCCGGCGGTGTGGACCTCGACGTCCCAGGTCAGCCGATCCTCGGTGCTTGTCCAATGGACGAAGTAGGAGCAGTTGGGCGCGCTGGCGCTCCGGCGGACGCTGCCGACCGGCACGCCATCCCGGGCAGGCAATGGCGTCCGCGGAAAGAAGGCGTAACCGACCGGATATGGCCGGCTGTCGCGGGGTTCGGCCGGCAGGACATCCTTGCGCCAGGCCGCCACCGCCTTCTCGAGCCGCTCGGCGATTTCCGGCTGCTGGACTGCCAGATCGCGCTCTTGCCCCGGATCGGCGATCATGTCGAACAGCCCCCCGCGATCGTCCAGCCGATACCCTTGGGTCCGCACGCTGACGCGTCCGTTCTGATGCGAGAAGATCATCCGGTCCGGCCAGGAGACGTCCTCTCCGCGCAGCAAGGGGCTCAGGTCGCGGCCATCGAGGGGTTGGATGCTGGCCACGGGCACGCCGGCCAGGCTGGCCAAGGTCGGCAACAGATCGATCGCACCCGCGATCTTCCCGATCCGCAATCCCGCCCGAATATGCCCAGGCCACCGGATCAGAAACGGCACCCGCACACCGCCTTCGTCGGTCGATCCTTTCCGGCCTTTCATCCCATCGTTCCATCGGAAACTGTTCGGGCCGTTGTCGGAGAAATAAATGACGATCGTGTCCCGATCCAGCCCGAGCTCGTCGAGACGGCGCAGGACCCGGCCGACGTTCCAGTCGATGTTCTCGCACATCGCCAGGACGCAGCGGGTCACATCGAGATCCTCCTTTTGGCCGGAAGCGGCTCGCATCTCGATGGGCCGGTCCCGGAACCGATCGTAGAACCTGTCCGGCACGCAAAAGGGCGAGTGAGGCGAGTTGTACGGGATGTAGCAGAAAAAGGGGCGATCCCGGTTCTTTTCGATGAAAGCGATCGCATGATCGGTCAGATCATCGATGATGAAACCGCGGCCGCGAATCGGCTGGCCGTTGCGCTCGAGGGGCGGATCGAAATACTCGCCCCAATGCCCCGACGTGAACCCGTAATACTCGTCGAATCCGCGCGCGTTGGGATGATACGGGTGCTGGCTGCCGTTGTGCCATTTGCCGAAAGCCCCCGTCGCATAGCGCGCTGCCTGAAAGGTGTTGCCTACGGTCCGCTCGTCGATGTTGAGCCGCTCGAGACCGGTCGACACGCCCCGCACGCCGCCGCGCGGATGGTAGCGTCCGGTCAGGAATTCGGCCCGGGTGGGAGCGCAGACCGAGCAGACATAAAACCGGTCGAACATGGCGCCATCCCGCGCCAGGGAATCGATGTTCGGCGTCCGGAGGTTCGTGTTCCCGTGAATGCTTAAGTCGCCCCAGCCCTGGTCGTCGGCCAGGATCACCACCACGTTCGGGCGTCGCGCCGCAGGCTCGGAGGCAGGACTGGAAACGGCTGATGCAATGGCAAGTAACAGCACGAGAGATCGGATCAGATTTTGCATGGCAATTGCTTGTTTCTGCAGCGGATCATCGCAAATTGTCTGCTCGCTGGGTAGGAGAAAGAGGCCATCGAAAGGGCGCGCAGCGCCGGATTCCGCCGTGATTCGCGTGCGGCTCCAGCGGAGAGCGCACGGGGACTTGAGCAGTCGTCATCCGGGCAGATAAGGCTGAAACCCCTCGCTCTGTTTTTCCGTCAAGCTGAGAAAGGATTGGCCACAACCACGCCGCCATAATCCTGGCCGGCGCCCAGGTCTTCGGAGTAGACCTCTTTGCAGCCGGCGAGTCGCGCGGCCGCAAGGATCAGCGCATCAAAGTAGTTGAGCCAGAAAATGCCGTAATCAACCCTATTGTCAAATGATAGATTTCTTTCTTTCGGAGCGTGGGCCTTGTGCGCCGCAGCGTCGTTGGCTGGCCAGCGGACGAGGGCGTCCGCGGTCCGTAACATTCGAAGTCCGGCGGCTCCTGTGACCGTGCCTAGCCGCTTGCATTCACGGCCGCGTGGATCAGGATAGCGGCCATGCCAGCACCGACATCTGAGGGCCCGCCGTCGCGGGCATCGGGTCTGCACTATGGATGGGTGGTGCTGGGGCTGATCGTGCTGTCCGTATTTGGATCGCTGGGGCTGGCGCGATTCGGCTACACGAGCATCCTGCCCTCGATGCAGGCCGGGCTCGAGCTCACGAACACACAGACCGGCGAGCTCCAATCCTGGAATCTCCTGGGATACCTGCTCACCGTAGTCCCGGCGGGCGTGCTGGCGGCGCGGTTCGGACCGCGGTTCGTCATTGCGACCGCCCTGCTGGTGACCGGCCTGGCCATGGTCCTTACGGGCTGGGCGCCAACCCTGACGGGCGCCCGCTGGGGACGGTTCCTGGCGGGAGTGGGCGGTGCGGGAGCGAACGTGCCCGCCATGGGGTTGGTGTCGGCCTGGTTCGGCGCGCGGCGGCGCGGGATGGCATCGGGGATTGGGGTGGCCGGATCGAGCATCGGGCTCATGGTCACCGGCCCGCTGGTCCCGGCGATCCTGAACTGGCAAGGCGCCCAAGGCTGGCGTGTCTGCTGGTACGTTTTGGGCGCTGCATCGATCGCCATCGCAATGGCCGCCGCTCTTGGTCTCCGGAACCGGCCCGCCGACCGCGGGCTCACCCCGTGGGGGGAGAGCGATCTCGAGCGCAGCCAGCGCCAGGGCGGACCGCACGCCTCGGCGCTCAACTGGTCTCTGGTCTACCGATCCGGAACCCTCTGGCACCTGTCGGCCATCTATTTCGCGTTCGGTTTCTCTTACATCATCTATTCGACCTTCTTTATCCGCCACATCGTCCACGACAGTGGATTCACGGCCCAGCAAGCGGGCTGGCTCTGGCTGACGGTCGGTTTGGTGTCCACGGTCAGCGGATTCATCTGGGGCGGCGTCTCGGATCGATGGGGCCGCAAGGCCGCCTTGATCGCCGTGTTTTTCCTGCAGGGATTGGGATTCCTCGTGTTCGGGCTGAGCCTGAAAACGGCGGCGATTGGATTGTCGGCGGGGTTGTTTGCACTGACGGCGTGGAGCATCCCGGCGCTAATGGCTGCCTTGGCGGGCGACATCTTCGGCGGCCGCCTGGCGCCGGCCGCGCTGGGCCTGATGACGGTTGTGTTTGGCATCGGCCAAGTGCTGGGACCTTACCTCGCCGGTTGGATCGCCGATGGCGCGCGTTCCTTCACGCCAGCCTTTCTCCTGGGAGGGGTGGTCGCCTGGCTGCTGGGCGTGGGCGGATCGCTCCTGCTCCACCCGAATATCCAGCGGAGGTAACAAGATCAAGATGCACGAGCCGCAGGATAGAACCTGCGGCTTGTCCATCCGCTTTTCATTCCCTCGCCCCGCGAGGCACGAGCGGGGAGAGGGCCGGGGAGAGGGGAAGGTTCATGGATCAAGGGAGAACTCCATCGAGCGCCTGCTGGGCTTTCTGTCGTGCGTCCTCGATTTGCCGATTCGATGCCGCGGGCTCGCTGGCGGCCCGCTGCCAGGCAGCTCGCGCCTCGGAAGGGCGCCCGAGAGCCAGCAATGCCTTGCCGCGCAGATAGTGGATATGGGCCTCACGGGCATTCTCGAGCCGGCCGGTGGCGAGGTTCTCCGGGTATTCGAGCGCGCGATCGAATTCAGCCAGCGCCTCGGCGGGCCGGCCAGCCTCGAGATGCGCCCGCCCCAGGGCCAGATGCGCATCCTCGAATAGATCGTGGACCTCGTGCGCTCCTTCCCACACCGTCACCCGCACTGCATCCAGCATCCGGGCGGTTTCGGCGAACTGACCCAAGCGATTCTGGGCGCGTGCGAGCAACACGACGAAATCGGACCGGCTCTTGCCGGCTGCATACGCCGCTTCCAGAACCGTGCGCGCCTGGGCCCAGGCCTTCTGCTTTTCATCCTCGGTCTGCGCCTTGTCCGCGCGCGCAAACCAGACTCGAGCCAGATCGCGAGCGACGATGGCATCGGCGGGATTGATCCGGCGGGCCTGTTCGAGTTCACGAGCCGCGGCGTCGATGTCGCCATCGATGTTCAAACTCGCCATGCCCAAGGCACGCCGGGCGATCGCAGAGGTGTCATCGAGGCGCGCTGCCAGGCGCCAATGCTCGCGGCCTTGAGCCATCCGCCCCAGGTGAAAGCAGAGATGCCCAAGGTAAAGCGCCGCCCGCCCGTCCTCGGGATTCTCCTTCAAGGCCCATTGGAGAACTGGAACCGTCTCGAACCGGTGTGGGAACACTCCTTCGGGAGGCTGGGCGCGGGCCTGGACCAGCCACCTGGACATGGCAGCGCGGTCCCCCTGCAGGTGGGCGAGGTAAGCCGCCCAATACAAGACGATCGGATCCTGCGGCTGCCCATCGAGGGGACGCAGATAAAACTCGTCGACCACACGGCTGGCGATGGCGGGCTGGTTCAAACGCATGAAACAGGCAGCCAGATCCAAGACCGGCTGGGCCTTGCCTTGAATCAGGCCGCCCAGGGTCATCTCCCCGCCCTCGCGATCCGCCAGCCAACGCACCGATCGCGCGAATGCATCCAGCGGATCGACTTCGAGGTTGGCACGCGCCAGGCGCACTGCCTGAGACGCCTCCCCCATCCGAATCTGCGCAATGGCGAGCAGATTCCTGCATTGGGGATCAACCCTCCACGGTCCTGAATCGGAAAAGGTATGAACGACCGCCGCCCAGTCGCCTTGGCAGCCCTGCAGCCGAGCTGCCAAAGCGCGCGCTGGAATCGCCACTGCCGGATCGAGCGAGGCGCGCCAAGCCGCATCGAGGGCAGCCCGATCGTGCCCAAGCCGCGCTTCGGCGGCCGCCAACAGATATCGCGCAAGCCCATGATCGGGATCGATCGCCAAGGCTTTTTGGGCTTCGAGGACGGCTTGGGCGGGATCGCGCTCGAGGCTGAGCTGCGCGAGTCCGGTCAGCGCGGAAACGCATTTGGCATCGCGCTCGATGGCTTTGCGAAACTGTGTTCCAGCCTCGGCATACCGTCCGAACAGAAAATCCTGCCATCCGGCGCAGACAAGCTCGCTGGCAGTCTCCGTCTTCGGCATCTCCGCGGGCGGCTGGCGCGCCGGCAAATCCAGAGGAACACGGAATCGGGCCAGCGCGAGCGAACCGGCCGTCAGCTCGACTTCGATCGGCTCTTCTCGACCATCGGCCAGCGCCAATCCGACCAGCGCCGGCTCGCGCGGCGTCAGGCGACAGGCCGCCTGCGCGACGATGTTGCTCGATCGGCGCACGCGGACCTGGACAGGATCCCAGCTGCCGGTGCCCATCAGCCGAAGCTGCAGCATGCGATCCGCCAGCGTTGCCTGCGCCGCCACGTCGCGGTTGGCAAAATGGAAACCGCCCAGACCATGGACCGGGTACCACCACTCCTGCCACGCCACCGCTTCGCCTGGCTCGAGCCGGCCCACATCGGCCTGGGTCAGCAGCGGACCCGTCTGGACTTCGTTGTATGGACCGTCGTCGTCGGTCAGATCCATCTGGTGCATCCGGCCAAAACCGCCCAGCCCCCAAGTCCAAGCCTTCTTGCCCGGCAACTGGTGATGGTTCGCAAAAGCCACCACGCCCCGGCCGGCTTGGTGGTCATACGATCCGAAGAAATCCTGGTCGCAATACCATGCGAAAATCGACGATGCGTCCTGGTAATTCGTTCCGCGCGACAAGTCCTTTCCATGGTCGATCGGCCAGGAGAAAAACTTTGTCGCCCCATGATCGCAGCCGAGAGTCATCGGATAGATAAACTGGAAGCCGGGCGTGTTGGGCACGGCCGTGCAGTTCCAAAAGTAATACGGGCGCACGCTCTCAGTCAGGTTGGCGATCCGGATCCGTTCATCGAGGTAAGACCGGCCGGGCCGCAAGGTGACCTGGACGGTCCAGCGGGTTCGGTAAATCCGTTCGACCTCGCCGATGGCAACCGTTCGAGAGCCATCGGAGGCTGGCGGCAGGATCTGGACATCCACTGGCTGCATCGCGCTGACGGTATGGCCCTGAGGGCCCGTGTTCCACTCGATGCCGCCCGATGCCCAAGCGCCACACTGGCCGATCAGACCCGGCTTGATCACGTGGTTGACATAGAACATCGGCTGGCCGGTGGTTTTGTCGATCACCTCGTGGACCTTGCCGCCCAGCTCCGGCAGGAACGTCACCCGCAGATACTCGTTCTCGAGCACCACCGTTTCATACACGCGCCGCTCCCGGGTCCGGCTCAATTGATCGAGCATCGGATAGGGGTAAATGCCGGCCTTGTCCGTCTCTCGGAAATAGGGATGCTGGACCGCCGGCCACCAGGGGTAGGTCGGGATCTCGAGACGTCCGCGATACGCCTCCACTCCGCCGCCCGCATCGAGGGCCATCGCCGCGCTCAGCCACACGAACACCACCGCCGCTGTCAATCGGTTCAAGCTCTTCATAGTCGTCGAGTTCATAAGTTGAAGGCATGGCTCTCGATGCCCGGTCAGGGGACCGGGCCGAATGGCGCTAAACGTTTCCGATGTGGACGCGCCCTCGCGCGGCGCTTGATGATCGGGTTCCAAGCGCCGGGTCGGGGGGACATAATTCTTCGGCGCTTGGTGCGTCCGGTCGCAGTTGGGCCATCGTCCGCGGTTTGTCTTCTCCCTCCCCTCCGCGGCAGTGGAGGGGAGGGCCGGGGAGATGCGGGCGTTGGAACGAGCCCCTCTGCCTCTGCCACCCCCGCTCGTCCCTCGCGGGGGGAGGGAATTGCGCCCGGTCACCGTCTGCAGTTCGCCCTGTTCGCCATTGGGAACCAACGGGGATGCCCCGAACAGGCCGATGATCGGGCTCGCATTTTGCGCCGAAGAAATGTGACGAGTCATCGAGTTGCATGAGCATCCCTTTTCACGCCTATTTCACAACCTCGAAGATTTTCGTCTTACATCCCCGGGTCGGGCCTGCCTGTCGGCAGGCAGGCCTCGCGCAGCGATGTTACTGGCATTCGAATTTCCGATTATTGGCGGCCGGCGATCGAGCCGGGCCGCTCGAACACGAGCCGGCCGTCGAGATAGGTGCGCAGGACGCGGGCGTCCCGCACGTCGTCCACCGGACAGGTCAACAAATCGCGGTCCACCACGACGAGATCGGCCCGCTTGCCCGCTTCCAGAGAGCCCACCTCCTTTTCCAGCCGCATGATCCGGGCGTTGTTGGCGGTGTAGAACCGGATGGCCTGCTCCCGCGTGAGCGCCTCTTCGGGATGAAGGGGGGCGTCATGCCATTTGGATTTGCGGGTGATCGCCACCCACATGCCCAGGAACGGATGATACGGGTTGATCGCCCGCATCGCGCCGATCTTCTGCATGTGATCGGACCCGCCGCCCGCCACGCCGCCGGCGGCGAAGATGCTTGCCAGCGGCTGGAAATAGCGGAGCCGCTCCTCGCCGAAATGCCGCACGAGGGTGTGCGCATCGAGGTAGAGCCAGGCGGGCTGGATGTCCAGGCAGACCCCCAGCGCCGCGCTCTGTTCGACCGCCTCGCGGCTCATGAAGTTCGAGTGCGATATGCAGGGCTGAGTTGGGCGGATGGGAATTTCCTTGTTGACCTCCGCATACGCGTCCAGCAGCGCGTGAACGGCGCCGTCACCGACGGTGTGCGCGGTGAATTGCAGGTTGCTCTCGACCGCCGTCCGCACCATGGGGATCAGCCGGTCCCTGGGTATGAACAACACGCCGCGATACTCCGGATCGGTGATCGAATAAATCTTGCTCACGCCCCACGGCTCGCGCATGTAGGCGCTCCCGGTCAGCATGCCGCCATCCAGATACACCTTGATCCCGATGATCCGGAGCATCGGATCGCCTTGGAACAGCGGATGCCGTGCGACCGCACGGATCTTCTCCTGGATGTCGTCCATGGGTCCCAGGGTGGCAATCGAATGCGAGATGGCCACCCGGACCGGCAACGCCCGTTGGTCGTGCATCCGCTGGTAGCGCCGGATGGCATCGGGAGATGCATCGCGGTCGGCAACCGTGGTCAGGCCATTGGCGCTGTAGTCGCGGAACAGCTCGAGGATCCGCTCGTATTGGTCGGCTTCGGTGGGCTGGCGGCCGGCCGGCTTCATCTTCACATACCGCGTGCAGCTCCGGAGGATCCCGGTGGGCTCGCCGGTCTGGGGATCCTTCTCGATATGCCCCGGCCCTCCATCGGTCACTTTGAAATTGCGGTCGATCCCGCTCAGCTCGAGCGCCAGCGTGCTCAGCGATGCATCCGGCCCGGTCGAGAAAACCACCGGATGCCGCGGCGCCGCAGCGTCGAGCTCGGCCCGCGTCGGGTAGCGCTGCTCGCGCAAACGCGTGATGAACACCTGCCGGATCAGGATCCACTGGCCCGGCTCGAGCGCTTGCGCCCGCGCCCTGACGTATGCCAGCACATCGGCAATGGATTCCATGGTCGGGATCGGGTGATCGAACTCGGTCAAGGCCCCGCGCGGATGGAGATGCGAATCGATCAGGCCGGGCAAAACCATCCGGCCCTCGAGGTCGACCACCGCGGTTCGCGGGCCGCGCGTCGCCAGGACATCCGAGTCGCTGCCCACCTTCGCGATCCGCTCCCCCCGGATGGCGATCGCCGAGGCGATCGAGAATTGGCTATCTACGGTGACGATCTTGCCGTTGCGGAGAATGATGTCAGCCGGCGCTTCCGCTGCTTGCCCCGCGAGGCTCGATACCGGCCATAGCCACAACATGCCCAGCGCGCCGAGCAGCATGCGTGCGCAACTCGACACCATCGATGGGAATAATCTGCGGTTCATGAACCCAACTCAAAGCACCCGTCCGCCGAAGTCAAGCCTGCATTCGGTCAGGGGTTTCAGCCCCAAGCCAGACGCCCAGGCGCAGGACTCCGTTCTGGTCCATCGCGATCCCCATATCGCCAAAACCCCCGCCCGCTTGCTCAAGCAGGAAGTCCTCCTGCCCGAGATCCTGCCGACCGCAACCGCCGGTAGTTCGACTGGGTTACCGGGCTGAAGATGGAGAACTGGACGCAGGCGGCCGCCCGCCGATGTTTAGCTCGCCATTCGGCCAAAGAGCCGTATCATAACGCCATGAGCGTTGAGCAATTGGAGCAACAGATCCAGCGCCTCCCGCGCCAAGACCTGGCGCGGCTGGTCGGCTGGTTGGACCGCTTTCTGGACCGGCAGGCCCCTCATAGCGGGCTCCTCCGGGATTAGCGTGCGATTTCCAATGGGCCAAGACTGTCAATCCAAGCGACACCTGACAATCCATCGCCTTTTAATAGAATACTTTCCAAAGAACCAGCCCGTGGGCAGGGGCGGTCATGCCGGCCACCCGCCGGTCTCGGCTCTCGAGAATCTCATCGATCCGCTCGGGCGGAATCTTGCCTTTTCC
Source organism: uncultured Verrucomicrobiota bacterium (assembly GCA_964458325.1). Taxonomy (GTDB): domain Bacteria; phylum Verrucomicrobiota; class Verrucomicrobiia; order Limisphaerales; family UBA1319; genus JAGMXM01. The sequence continues at coordinate 2,445 of CAYWIM010000010.1, read as the reverse complement.
CGCTTGGACCAGTGTCCCCACAATGCCACGGCACATCCGATACAGAAAGCCGTCCCCCTCGATCACAAAGGTCACGCGCGGTCCCTGGCGGATGATGTCGCATCGGCGCAAGGTCCTGACCGTGAGCGGAGTCGGGTAATTGCGGTTGACGGCAAACGCGCGAAAATCGTGCTTGCCGACTAGGCGGCGCGCAGCCAGGCGCATCGCGCCGAAATCCAGCGGCTGCGGCACATGCCAGACCATGTGCCGGATCAGGGGGTTCAGGGCCGGATGGTTCCAGAGAGAATACCGATACTGCTTGCCCGCGGCGTCGAACCGCGCATGGAAAGCCGCCGCGGCGCGGCAGGCCGACACGACCCGGATGTCTTCCGGCAGATGAGCGTTCATGGCCAGGACGAGCCTGGCGGGCTTCATCCGCCACTGGGCCCGCGGGATCTCGACATGCGCCACCATGCCCAGCGCGTGCACACCGGTATCGGTCCGGCTCGAGCTGTGGACCGGGCCCACCCCGGGAAACAGCGCCCGCAATGCCTCCTCGACCTTTTGCTGGACGCCCATCCCCGTCTTCTGGGTTTGCCATCCGGCGTATCGCGTGCCGTCGTAGGCGATGGTGAGCTTGATCTTGATGGATTCCATAGCCGCCAAGCTATCCCGCGGACAGACTGTCCAGGTAGCTCTGAAGGAGCAACGCGGCGGCGGTCTGATCCACCTTGGTTTTCCGCTTATCTCGGCGAGCGCCAGCCGCCATCAAAAACCGATTGGCCTGGACCGATGTCAGGCGCTCGTCCCATGTCCGGATCGGGACCGCCACGGCCTGGCGGAGGACCTCGACGAACTCGCGGACCTTGAGCGCAGCGGGCCCGTAGCTGCCATCCATGTTGCGCGGCATCCCCACGAGGATGAGCTCGACTTCCTTGACTCGAAGGATCTCCCGCAGCCGCTCGAGGAAACGGTCGAACGGCTCCGCGGGGATGAACTCGAGCGGCTGCGCGATCATCTTGAGCTCGTCGCTGACCGCCACCCCGATCCTTACCGTCCCATGATCCAGTGCCAGTATGCGCATGATTTGCCTCGCAGTGTGCCGATCAGTTTTCTGGATTGATTACGACTTATCTCGATCCCCATCCTACAGCCCTGCCAGCGCTTTCGCTGCGGCGCGAATGGTGGCTTCGATGTCCGCCTCTGTATGGGCAGTCGATAGAAAGCCGGCTTCGAATTGGGAGGGCGCCACATAGACACCCTCTTCGAGCAGCCCGTGAAAATACCGGGCGAAGCGGGCCCGATCACTCCTCAGCGCATCCGACAGCCGATCGACTGGCTGGTCGGTGAAATAGGCGCAGAACATGGAGCCCAGCCGCTGGAATCTCACCGCCACGCGTGCTCGATTGGCAGCCGCGCGCATGCCTTCCTCGAGCTGCTGGCCTCGTGTCTCGAGCTGCCCATAGGCGTCGGTCGCCCGGAGCTCCTCGAGCACCGCAATCCCGGCGGCCATGGCCAGCGGGTTGCCGCTCAGTGTGCCCGCCTGATACACCGGCCCCAGCGGCGCCAGGCAATCCATGATCTCGCGGCGCCCCCCGAACGCGCCCACCGGCAATCCCCCCCCGATCACTTTGCCCAAACATGTCAGGTCGGGTTTGATCCCGAACATCGATTGCGCGCCCCCCCACGCCAGACGAAATCCTGTCATCACCTCGTCGAAAATCAGCAGCGCGCCGTCGGCGGATGCGATCTTCCGCAACCCCTCGAGATACCCCGGCTGGGGAAGATAGAGCCCGGAATTGCCGGGGACGGGCTCGAGAATGATGCCCGCGACCTGGCCCGGGTGGGCCGCCAGGGCGGCCTGCACTGCCTCGAGATCGTTGAACGGCAGCACCAATGTGTGCTCGACAAACGACGCCGGAACCCCCGCGCTGTCCGGATGCCCCAGCGTCAACGCCCCCGATCCCGCCTTCACCAGCAGCGAATCCACATGGCCATGATAGCAGCCCTCGAACTTGATGATCTTGTCCCTTCTCGTGAACCCGCGCGCCAGACGGATGGCGGACATCGTGGCTTCGGTTCCCGAGTTGCAGAGACGGACCTTCTCGATGCTCGGCATCGCCTCGCAGATCAGCCGCGCGAGCCTGACCTCGAACGGATTCGGAATGCCGAAGCTGGTCCCATGCTCGGCCGCCTGCTGAATGGCCCGGATGATGGCCGGATGCGCATGCCCGAGGATCGCCGGCCCCCACGTGCAAACATAATCGATGAACTCGTGACCATCGACGTCTCGCACACGCGCCCCTCGAGCATGATCCACGAAGAACGGCTGGCCGCCCACAGCCCGAAAGGCGCGCACGGGCGAGTTCACTCCGCCCGGAATGCAATTCAGCGCCTCGGCAAAAAGCGCATCTGATCGAACCCGCGAAATCATGGCGCACTGTAGACCAACGCCATTACCGGCTC
>CAYWIM010000009.1:16273-71506 GCA_964458325.1 uncultured Verrucomicrobiota bacterium | reverse complement strand
GTTGTGAGCTGGCAGCCATCGGCGCGGCGTCCACGGAGTGCCCGCCCTACCTTTCGGCTTTCGGCTTGCGGGGTAGGGCGCGCCTGCCGTCAATTCCGCTTGCGCCTTTCGTCCGAGAGGCGACATTCTTGATCCATGAGCCGGCTGACTGCGTTCGCTCTGCTGCTTTCATGGGTTACTCTGCTGTCGCCTTCGCTGGAGGGGGTGGAAACCAATCGGCTTCGGCCCTGGCTCGACTACCGTGTCGTGATGTGGGTGGGGGACAGCATCTGGAGGCAGCCGGAGAGAGCCCCGCTTTTCTTCCAGCGCCTGCGCGAGATGGGCGTCAACACAGGGATGGTCTATGGAGGCGGCGACGCTCGGCCATTCGTGGCGAACGGCTTTCCCTACTATGTCGAGAACATCGTCAACCGCGGCCTTTGCCTCAAGTGGAACTCCCAGGTCAGCGACTGGGATCGGTTCGTGACGGACTGGAGCAAGGGCGGCCGGCCCGAAAGCGCATTCATCCGCGACTATTGTCTGGACGACTCGCAATGGCGCTCTTGGGCGCGCCAGGAGCTGGAGCAGGTCGTCGGCAAACATATGGGGAACGAACCGCTCGCTTACGATCTCCGCGACGAGCTCTCGACCACCCTCTCCGCCAATCCGTTCGACTACGACTTTCATCCGATCGCCCTTGCGAAGTTTCGCCAGTGGCTGCGGATGCAATATCGCGACTTGGCAGCGCTGAACGCCAGCTGGGAAACTCGATTTCCGTCCTGGGACGATGTGCGGCCCTTCACGACCGATCAGATCAAGAGCCGCATGAGCGGGCGCGAGGCGATCCCGCGCGGCCAGCCCGACTGGCAGGCCGTCCAGCGCGTCCGATTCGATCCGGTCGCGGCTCGCCAACAGCCCGCGCGATGGAACTTCTCGCCTTGGTGCGACTTCCGCACCTACATGGACATCTCTTTGGCTGGCGCTCTCGACGAGTTGCGGCAGACTGCGCATGCCCTTGATCCGCGCACACCGGTTGGCATCGAAGGCACGCAAATGCCCCACGCGTTTGGCGGCTACGACCTTCGCCGGCTCTCCCAAGCGCTCGACTGGGTCGAGCCCTATGACATCGGCAACGCCCGCGAGATCTTCGGATCGTTCATGGCAGGCAAGACGATACTGACGACCGTTTTCGAGAAGGACACCGATGCGGCCCGCCGCCGGCTCTGGCATCTGCTGCTCGAAGGCGACCGCGGCTGCATTGTCTGGTGGAGCGAGGATTGCGTGGACTGGAAGAGCTCCGGCCTGGCGCTCACGCCCAAGGCCAGGGCTCTGGCGCCCGCGCTGCGGGAGATGACTTCGCCGCTTGCGCGGATCTTCCTCCGCGCGGAGAAGGAATACGACCCCATCTTCCTCTATTATTCCCAGCCGAGCATTCAGGTGGACTGGCTCCTGGAATCGACTGTGGACGGCTCGACATGGCATCGGAGATTCTCGAGTTTCGAGGCGGACCACAATCGCATGGCCAAAGTGCGGAACAGCTGGCTCAAGGCGTTCCAGGATTTGGGATACTCGCCGCGGTTCATCTCGGAGCTGGCGCAAGGTGAAAGCGGGTCCCGACTGGCGGCGGGGCGCCCAGGCGTCTTCGTGTTTCCAACGGCCCGGGCCTTATCGAGGGAAGAGCGTCTCTACGCGGCGGACCTGGCCGCGCGCGGGTTCATCCTCCTTGCCGACGGCACCCCCGGTCTCTTCGACGAGCACGGCCGCCTGGCGAACTGGAGTTTGTCAGAATCCCTGTTCCCGCTGGCCCGCTCCGAGGAGCGGACCTTTGCGGCGCGCTCCTCGGCCGCCGGCTCGGCGGCTTCGAAGGCGGGAGACATCGCTGCTTACTCGAGGGCTCGCTTGGCCGCGGAGCCGGACATGGACTGGGCCCAGTGGATTTCCGAGCAGGTCCAGGCGCTGCCGCGAAAGGTCTCCATCCCGCTGAGGGCGAGAGCCAGAGTGCACCGTTACACGCTGGGCCATGCGCGTCTGTTGGCCTTCGAGCGCGGCATCGATTACCAAGTCAGCGAGGAATTGAAGCAGGCGGGCGGCAACGAACAGCTGGAGAAACCTGTCCCGATGGAAGCCACACTAGCTCAGCCGGCTCACGTCTATGACTTGCGCGCTCGGCAGTATGCCGGCCATACCGACCGGATTGTATTCCAGCTCGATCCATGGCAGCCATCGCTCTTTGCGCTCTTGCCGCAAGAGACCGGAGAAGACCGCTTGATAGACCTACTCCTCGAGGAGGCAGACAAAGAGTAAGTTCGTCTGCCCTTCCTGGGGGCTGCGCTATCAACCCTGGCCGCGGAATGAATCCAGCCGGCGCTGTCCGAGGAAACCGCTCGATCGGCACTATCAGAATGGAATCGCCAACTTTTTGTTGGCGGCCCTCTTCTTTGCCCAACGCGCCTTTGCGGCTCTGCTGATCGCCGCTTTGGCTTCCTCGCTCATCGTGAACTTCTTCTTCTTCTTCGGTTCCACGGCAGGCTGGTCATCGCCTTTGATTTTGGCCCAGCGCGCCTTGGCGCCACGGCTGATTGCCGCGCGTGCCTTGGCGCTCATCTTCCGTTTCTTTCGAGGGGCTGCGGCAGCCGCTGCGGGTTCGGCGGACGTTCCCAGAATGCCAGCCAGTTCCTTTTGCAGCTTCTCGAGTTGCTCTTTGATGATCGCAGCGCGCCGCAACTGCGCCGCAGACAGATCCGTTACATTCATAATAGTAACTGAGAAGTAAAAGGGGCCATGAGTCAAGACAACAATAGCTGGTGTTGCCACAGCCTGACGCCCAGACATGCTCGAGGCGGATCCGGATTCGGCGCTATCTAGGCAAAATCAGGCGATCGATCCTCGCGCCGAAACCCGAGAGTATCCTCGACAAGAAACCATCCCTGTGCCACGATTCGTGCATGCTCTCGAATCCAGCCATCCTCGCATCGCCATCGGCATGGATCCGCGCGATCCTGATCCTGCTCGGATGCGTGGCCGGGTGCGCCGCCGGGCCGCAGCCGGAGAATTCCGGCGATGCCATGAACCAAGCCGGCCGTATCGAATGGTGGCGCGAGGCGCGCTTTGGAATGTTTATCCACTGGGGCCCCGTATCGCTCACAGGCCAGGAGATCGGCTGGGCGCGCGGCGGCGACCGGCGCGGCTACGGCTCGAAAGGGAGCCTGGTGCCGGCCGAGATCTACGACAACCTGTTCAAAGAATTCAATCCGACAAACTTCAACGCTCGAGAGTGGGTTGCCCTCGCGCAGGCGGCCGGCATGAGATACCTCGTGTTCACCAGCCGCCATCACGACGGGTTCAGCATGTTCGACACGAAGGCTAGCGACTACAAGATCACCAGCCCGCTCAGCCCTTTCCGCCGCGATGTGGTCCGGGAGCTCGCCGATGCCTGCCACCAGGCCGGGCTGCGATTCGGTCTCTACTACTCCCAGCCCGACTGGCATCACCCGGACGCGTTCACGCCCGACCGCCATGGCCGATACCTGGCCTATCTGAAGCAGCAGGTCGCCGAGCTCTGCTCCAACTACGGCCGGCTGGACATCTTCTGGTTCGACGGGTTAGGCAAGACAGCAAAGGACTACGACGGCGAGGGCCTGGTCGGGATCATCCGCGGGCTCCAGCCGAAGATCATCATCAACAACCGCACCGGCCTGCCCGCGGATCATGACACGCCCGAGCAGCGCGTCGGCAAGTACCAGGACGAGCGCCCGTGGGAATCCTGCATCACCATCTGCCGCCAGTGGGCGTGGAAGCCCAACGACGAGATGAAATCGCTCCAGGAGTGCATCCGGACGCTCGTGCTCTGTGCGGGCGGCGACGGCAACCTGCTGTTCAATGTCGGTCCGATGCCCGACGGCCGAATCGAGCCTCGCCAGGTCGATCGCCTCGAGGAGATGGGCGCGTGGCTGGCGAAGAACGGCGAGAGCGTCTACGGGACACGCGGCGGCCCATGGAAGCCGGCAAAAGCCATGGCCAGCACCCGCAAGGGCGCCACCGTCTATCTCCATGTTCTCGAAGCCCCAGGCGGCCGGATCGAGCTGCCGGCTCTGGCGCGCCGGGTGAAGGCGGCCTCGCTGCTTGGAGGAGGCGCGGTGCAGTGCAGCCAGCAGGGCGACAGACTCCTGCTGGCGCTCGAACCGGCCGCGCTGGATCCGATCGACACGATCGTGCGGCTCGATCTGGACGGCTCGGCCATGGATATTCCCGCGATGGGGCTGACAGCGGCGTCGAACATCAAGGTGCTCGAGAAATAGCATGGATGCCCCGGTTGGCGGACTGGACTGGACCATCATCGCGCTGTATCTGGCCGCGGTGATGGGACTGGGCGTGGCGGCGGGTTTCCTGCGCCGCACGGGGGAGCGCGGCGGCGAGGGAGGGCGCTATTTCCTGGCTGGCAACACCCTGGCGTGGCCGGTCATCGGCCTGGCCATGTTCGCCGCCAACATCTCGACGGTCCACCTCGTCAGCCTGGCGGAAACGGCCTACAAATTCGGCCTGGTTTTCGGGAACTTCGAATGGATGGCGGGGTTCACACTGGTCTTGCTGTCGCTGTTCTTCGCGCCGCTGTATCTGAGGTCGAAGGTGGCCACTCTGCCGGATTTTCTCGAGCGGCGCTTCAACCGGCGGTGTCGCGACGTGCTCTCGGTGGTGTCGTTATTTTCGGCGATCGTGATTCACATGGGCGTGGCGCTCTACACGGCGGCCTGGGTGTTGCGGGGCATCCTGGGCCTGCCGCCTGGCGCCACGATCCTGGGGATGGACGCGCTGATGGTGTTCACGGCCGCGCTCGGAGCGCTGACGGGCGTCTACACGATGCTGGGGGGGCTGCTCGCGGTGGTCTGGACCGAAAGCGTGCAGACGGTTCTGCTGCTGGCCGGAGCTGTTGTCATCACCGTGGTTGGCTATCTGCAGGTTGGCGGATGGACGGAGCTGGCTCGGACGCTGGCCTCGAATCCGCATCCGCTGGCCGGCGTGGCGGAGAGCCAAGTCACCTGGGGAACCGGCAACTTTCTCAGCATGGCGCGCCCCTGGGGCGATCCATCGGGAATGGCATGGTATAGCATCCTGCTGGGGTATCCGGTCCTGGGCATCTGGTATTGGTGCTGCGATCAGACCATCGTCCAGCGCGTGCTCGCGGCCAGGAACGAGAAGCACGCGCGGCTGGGCCCGCTGTTCTGCGCATTCCTGAAAATCTGGCCGGTATTCTTCTTCGTGCTGCCCGGCGTGATCTGTGTCGCGCTGGTCCAGAAGAATGCGTTTGGGGGCGCCGCGCCGCTTGCGGCCGCGGATACCTACACGTTCCTCATCACGCACCTATTGCCGGCCGGCCTGAAGGGGCTGGTCATCGCCGCCATGCTGGCTGCCGCGATGCAGACATGCTCCGCTGCGCTCAACTCGACCGCCACGCTCGTCGCCTACGACCTGTTCAAACGCCGCCAGCCCAACCTTGACGATCGGCAGCTCGTGGCGATCGGCAAATGGACCACGGTGATCGGAACCGTCCTGGCCATTGTCGCCTCGCCCATATTCGGCCATTACACGACGATCTTCGAGGGCATCAACAAGCTCATCTCCTACGTCGCTCCGCCCATCACCGCCGTGTTTCTCGTGGGCGTTTTCTGGAAACGCGCCTCGGCTCCGTCCGCGTTCATCACCCTGATGGCGGGCATGGCGCTGGGAGCGGGGATGTTCGTGGCGGATTGGACCGGCCTCTATCGGGGCGATTTCATGCTGCTCGCCTTCGGGCTGCTGGCCGCCTGTTTGGCCCTGATGATTGCGACATCCTTGATGTTCCCCGAGCCGCTCAAGGATGAGGCCAAGCCGCTGGTCTGGAGCGATTGGCGCGAGCCGCTGCGAGGGGAGCCCGGCGGGCGCGGCCTGGGCAACTACCGCCTCGCCGCCGCCGCCGTGCTGGCGGTGTTCGCGGCGCTCTACGCGATTTTCTGGTGAATCCCTCTCGGGGCACCTCTCTCCCCTCGAACGCGTCACGGACGAATGGGTTGATTCAGGCGGATCTCCCTTTACAATGAGGACGCGAATCGATCGACACTCCTGATTTTCACGGGCATGCAGATCCGCAGCTTCGGCAACTTGATGGCCGCGCTGATGGTTGTCCTCATCACGGCGACGGTCAGCGTGCTGCTCGTCGTTCAAGCCCAGCTGTTCCGGCGCAGCGTGATGACGCTGGCGGACCAGATCGTGGAGCAGACTCTGGGGCGGATCGAGCTGCGCGTGCAGCAGTTGACCGACCCGGCCATCGCCATCAACCACCAGACGCTCCGGCTGGTTCAGGACGCCGATTTTTCCCCGGATAACCTGGCGCGGCTCGAGAGCTTCTTGGCCAAATCGCTCGAGCTTCGGACAGGATTGACCTCGATCGGCATGGCCATTGAGGCGACCGGCGAGTACATCGTGGCCGAGCGGCGGGCGGGCGGCGCCATCTGGGTGCGGGAGCTGCGCCCGGATCCGCAGGGGCAATTCCAGTGGGCCGACTGGCAGTGGCAGGGGGCGGCGCGCCGTTTTCAGGGCGCTCGGCCCTGGGACGGTTATGATCCGCGCGAGCGCCCATTTTACCGGCTGGCGCGGGAAGGGGGATCGGGCGTGTGGACCAAGGCCTATCCGTTCTGGCAGGAGGATAATCCGCTGCCGGTGCTGGGCGTTTCCTACGCATCTCCCTGGCATGATGCCAATGGCCAGCTGGTGGGCGTGGTGAACACGGATCTTGAACTGCAGGCGGTGTGCTCGTTCCTGGCGTCCCTCGAGGACGAGCTGCCTGGGTTCGCCATGATCATCGAGGAGACATCCGAGGATCAGTTCCGGCTTGTGGCCCACCCCCGCCCGGAGCAGTTGTTCGACCGAACGGGGACCAATCTGGTTTCGAGCGCGAGCGAGATCGCCGATCCAGTGGCGCGCAGCTACATCGCCGCTCTGGCGAAAGACCGCGCGCATCTGGGTCCCGAGGAATACGGCCGCCGCTACCGAGTGGATGGCCAATGGTATCTGAGCGGCTTCCACAGGCTGGGCGACCCGCAAAAGCCGCCATGGATCATCGCCATGACGGTGCCGCGCGAAGCCATTACGGGGGATGTCATCCGAAACGTGATGTGGAGCCTGGCGGCCTCGCTGGTGTGCCTGGCCGTGGCCGTGTTGGCGGCCTTGTGGTTTGCCCGGCGCATGGCGCGTCCGCTGCGGGAGCTGTGTCGCGAAGCCGAATCGGTCGGGCGGCTGCAATTCGAAACGATCCACATGAACCGCAGCTCGATTCGCGAGGTGCGCCAGCTGCAGCGGTCGATGGCCGAAATGAAAACCAGCCTGCGGTCGTTCCGGAAATATGTTCCCGCCGACCTCGTGCACGAGCTGATCGCCAGCGGATGCGAGGCGCGCCTGGGCGGCCAGCAGCAGGCGCTCACCATCTTTTTCTCCGATATCGTCGAATTCACCTCCCTTTCCGAAACGATGCCTCCCCAGGCGCTGGTCGAGCAGGTGGGCGAGTACCTGCTGCTGGTCAGCGACATCATCCATGAGCACCGCGGCACGGTGGACAAGTACATCGGCGACGGGGTAATGGCCTTCTGGGGCGCGCCCCACTCGAATCCCCGCCACGCCGCCGATGCGTGCCGCGCGGCGTGGCATCTGCAGGAGCGGCTGGACCGGCTGGGAACAGAGTGGCAGAGCGCCGGCAAACCCCCGTGGCGCACCCGGGTGGGCTTGCACACCGGCGAGGTGATTGTCGGGAACATCGGCAGCGAGAAACGGATGAATTACACTCTGATCGGCGACGCCGTGAATCTCGCCAGCCGCATGGAGGGCCTCAACAAGCCGTTCGGCACGCGCATCTTGATCAGCGAAGGCACCCGCGAGTCCGCCGGAGACGCCATCCTGGCGCGCCCGGTCACCCGGGTGGTGGTCAAGGGCAGAGTTCGCGGGGTGCTGGTCTATGAGCTGGCCGGGCTGGCGGAGGATGCCAGCGCCAGCCAGCGCGACCTGGCCGGCCAAACCATCGCCGCGTTTCGTGAGTTCGAGGCCCGGAATTTCGCCCGCGCGCGCGAGGGCTATCAGGCGATCCTGAAGTCGCATCCGCACGATGCGCTGGCTGAATTCATGGCCCGCCGGTGCGAGGAATTCCAGCGCGCACCGCCCAGCCAGGACGAAGATATCGTCTACCGGGCGAAAGAAAAATAGAGTGATGTCGCCACTGAAGGCCGATGCCGGTAAAGTCACAGCGCACACGATGAGCAACCTGATTGATATCCTCATGTCGCGGGCAAAGGCCCGATGGCTCCTGGCGCTTCTCTGGGCCTGGCCCGCCCACGCGCTCACGGCCACCAGCTCCCCGCCCAACATCCTCCTCATCGTCAGCGACGATCAGGGTTGGCCCGACCTGGGCTGCATGGGGCTCAAGAGCATCGACACGCCGAACCTGGACCGGCTCGCTGCGGAGGGCGTGCGCGCGACGCATTTTTACGCGACCTGGCCGGCCTGCACGCCGTCGCGTGGCAGCATTCTCACCGGGCGCTACCCGCAGCGCAACGGGCTCTATGACATGGTGCGCAACGACATGGTCAACTTCGGCCATCTCTATTCGGCCGAGGAATACGCCGTCTCCCCCGAGATGACGCTGGGCCTGGACCCGAAGGAGAGGACGCTCGGCGACCTGCTCCAGTCCGCCGGCTATCGCACGGGCATGGTTGGCAAGTGGGACATGGGCCAGGCCAGGCGCTACCTGCCCCTGCAGCGCGGCTTCGATTTCTTTTACGGCCATGGCAACAACGGCATCGATTACTACACCCACGAGCGCTACGGCGTGCCGTCGATGTTCTCGGGCAACGCGCGGACGGAGGCGGACAAAGGCGTTTACGCGACCGACCTGTTCAAGCGCGAGGCGCTGCGTTTCATCCGTGCGGCGCCGCCGGGCCGGCCATGGTTTCTCTATCTGTGCTTCAACGCACCCCATGGGGCATCGTCGTTCGCGGGCAGCCGGCGCGCCGACGGCCGCATGGAGGGCGCAGGCGTCCAGGCGCCGGAGGAATACGTGGCGCCCTACCGCAAGCGGGGTGTGGCGGAGAGGCTCGCCCGATACAGCGGCGCGGTCACCTGCATGGACGCGGCGATCGGGGAGATCCTCGATCAGATCGACGCGCGCGCCGAGAAGGCCAGCACGCTGGTGATGTTCCTGAGCGACAATGGCGGCAGCGGCAACGGGGGGAACGCACCGCTGCGCGGCCAAAAGAGCACGATGTGGGAGGGCGGCTTGAGCGTGCCTTTCATTGCGCGGTGGCCGGGGAGGCTGCCCCCCGGGAAGGTCACCGGCGAGTTTCTCACCTCGCTGGAGATCTTCCCCACGCTGGCGGCCGCCAGCGGCGCCCCGCTGCCCGCCGCCGTGACGCTCGACGGCCATGACATGCTGCCGGTCTTGCGCGGCGAAAAACCGTCCCCTCGCACCGAGATGTTCTGGAAACGCCGCGGGGATTTCGCCGTGCGCATGGGCTCGTGGAAATGGGTGGCAACCGGGGGCGCAACCGGCCTGTTCGACCTCGCTGCCGATCGGGAGGAGAACAACGACCTCTCGGCAACCAAGCCGGAGGTCCTGACCCGATTGAAAGCGCGCTACGCGGAGTGGCTCGCCGAGATGGACGCCTCAGAGCCGCGCGGCCCGTTCCGGGATTATTGAGCCGGAGATGACCGAGGGCGGCATCCTCGATTTGCCGCCGATGGGTTCAAGGATCGGTCAGGTTGGGGGCCCAGAGGAAATTCGTCTTGAGCGGGGGTGTCTGGCCACTGGCGGGGAAGGTCGCCAGTGCGGCGGTGTGAAGCTGATCTCTGAGCTCGGACACTGTGGCGGCGTGCTCGGCCTTGTGCGCCAGATTGACGAGCTCCTGCGGATCGGTTTCGTGATCGTAGAGCTCGATGCCGGCTCGTCCTTGATCCCACTCGGTGTAGCGCCAGCGCGGCGTGCGCAGGCTGTATCCGAAAAAGCGCCTTGCGGCGCCGCCGCGCGTGACTTGCGTAAGGGCCCAGCCGCGCCCTTTCGCGCCGGGATCCTTCAGGATCGGCACCAGGCTCTGGCCTTGCAGCTTCACGGTCGGCTTCACGCCGGCCAGCTCGGCCAGCGTGGGGTAGAGATCGAGGTGGCTCACGGGCGACTTCGCCACCGCGCCTCGAGGGGAGACGCCGGGCGCCACGATCAGCAGCGGCACGCGGGCGCTCCCTTCGAAGAGGCTCATCTTCTGCCACAGGCCGTGCTCGCCCATGTGATAGCCGTGGTCGCTGGTGAAGACGACGATCGTGTTGTCCGCAAGCCCGAGGCGGTCGAGGGCGCCGACCACCCGGCCGACCTGGGCGTCCATGAAGCTGATGCTGGCGTAGTAGGCCTGGACGCATTGGCGGCGCAGCTCGTCGGTGAGCTTGTCCTGCTCCTTCTTGTAGCTGCCAAGGGCGGCCGCAGGGACCTCCGTCGGATTCTGGTCCACCGTGGGGTGCACGGGCATCCGCGCCTCGGGATACCAGCCGAAATACGGCGTCCGCGGCGCGACATACGGCGTGTGCGGACGGAAGAAACCGACGGCGAGGAAGAACGGACGGTCTTTCTGGCGCGCACAGCGCTCGAGCACCCATTCGGCCTCGGCGGCGATCTTGCCATCCGTGTGATGCGCGTCATCCTTGGGCGAGGCATACCAGCTCAGGGTGCCGCCAAACTGCCCCGGCGTCAGCGTGAAGATGTCCGGCTCCTCCTCGAGCCGGTCCACGCCGGCGGGGTTCAGCTCCATCTCCCACGAGCCGGGGTCGTCGTGCCCGTCGGTGCCGATCGACCTGGGCACGTTGTAATGGTAGAGCTTGCCGATGCGCGCGGCGAACCAGCCCTCCCGCCGGAACGACTGCGAGAGGCTGATGTGCGAGGGGATCGTCTGCCGGAAGATCTGCGCGTTGGCGAGGATGCCCGAGCTGTTCGGGTACAGGCCTGTGAGCATCGAGTTGCGGCTTGGCCCGCAGAGGGGGAAGGTGCAATACGCGCGCTCGAAGCGCACGCCGCGCGCGGCGAGCTTGTCGATGTTGGGCGTCCTCGCGCGGGGATCGCCGTAGCAGCCGAGATAGGTGTTCAAATCGTCCGAGATCAGAAACAGGACGTTCGGCGGCGCCGCCGCCGCCGAGGGACGGCTCCCGAGGGCGATGGCGAGAACCAGGCAGGCCAGCAGATGTGATTTCATGATTGGATGGGCTATTGGTAGCGCCTGCCGCGGTGGAATTCAATAAAGATCATGACAGGTTCGTCGTTTACGGCCGAAAGGAGTTCAATCGACCTCCCGCCATCCGGTCTTACAATCAGACCGCTTTCAAGCGATTCTGGTCTCCATGGAAGACCATGTTGATCCAGGCGGCTGCGAATATTTCGTCGCCGGCGACCTTCGAGCGCGAGATCCGGGCCTTGACCGAGGCGCGGCTCGAGTTTCCGGATGCCGCCGGGCTTTTGGTGGCCGAAGCGGAGCCGCCGCACGGCGTCACGGCGCCGGAGGGCATCCAGATTGTCCCGGTCTGGGAATGGCTGTTAACCCGCTGAGCGGTGAGATGACATGTGATGAGGTCCGACATCGGCAGTGGGCAGCAGCTCGAGACTGACGGGTGGGCCGGGTCATCGAGGGGGCAGCGGTGCGAAGGGCCAGACGATCGGCACGACCCCCATGGCGACGGCGAAGATCAGCGCGTTGAGAGGCAGTCCCACGCGCGGGAAATCGCTAAATCGATAGTTGCCCACGCCGTAAACGAGCATGTTGGCCTGGTGGCCGATGGGGGTGAGGAATGTCGTTGAGGCGCCGATCGCAATGGCCATCAGGAACGGATACGGCTCGAGGCCGAGGCCCACGGCGATGGCCACGCCAATGGGCGCCAGCAGAACAGCGGCGGCGGCATTCGACATCACCTCGGTGATGAGGGTGGTGAAAAGGAACAGGCTGGCCATCACGACGTGCGGGCCGTAGCCGCCGGTCCAATGGACCACGTTTTCGGCCAGCCAGCGGGCCGTGCCGGTGTGCTGGTCGTCCATCGCGATTCCGAGCGGCATCATGCAGGCGATCAGGAAAATGACGCGCCACTCGACGTCCTGGTACATGTCCTGCACGCGCACGCAGCCAGTGACGGCCATGAGCAGCACGCCGAGCATTCCGGCCACCGATATGTGCAGCAGTCCGGACGCCGCGCAGGCGATCGCCACCGCCATGATCGCGAGCGCCAGGCCGGCTCGCCTGGCGTCGCGGGCTTCATGTTCCAGCCGGTTGACGACCAGGAACTCCGAGCTGTGCGCCATCTCGTTGATCGCCTCGGGCGCGCCTTGCACGAGCAGCATGTCGCCGACCGTCAGGGGCACCGAGGTGAACTGGTTTTGCAGCGTTTGGCCGCGCCGGCGCAAGGCGAGAACCAGGACGTTGAACCGGCGGTGGAGATGCCCTTGGTTGATGGACTTGCCGACCAGCGCCGAGCGGGGCGCGACCCCCACCTCCGCCAGCTCCACGTTGTCGCCCGTCAAGGATTTGTCGTCGAACTTTGTCTCGGCATAAATCTTCAGCGGACCGGCCTCCTTGCCCCGGATCAGCTGGTCCAGATTGCCTTCGACGATCAGGCGGTCGCCCGGCTCGAGCACCGTGGCGGGGGACGGCAGGATGGTTCGCGCCGGGGCGGCGGCTCGGCGGATGCGGAGGACGCTCAGGCCGGTCTCCTTGCGGAATGAAGATTCGGCGAGCGACTTGCCGGCCATCGGGCTGTTCTCCGGCACCACCAGCTCCGTGAGGTAATCCTGCAATTGGTATTGCTGCGTGAGGGTTTCGGCGCTTTTGCGGACCGGGATGAGAAACCGTCCGATCCAGGCCATGTAGAGAACTCCGGTGGCCATCACGGCCAGGCCGGTCGGCAGGAAATCGAACATCCGGAAACCGTCGAACCCGGCCTCATCGAGCGCCATCGAGCATAGCAGGTTCGGCGGCGTTCCGATCAAGGTGGTCAAGCCGCCGAGCAGCGATCCGAACGACAAGGGGATGAGCAGCCGGGCGACCGGGTAGTCGGATTTGCGCGCGATGGCGAACATGGTCGGCAGGAGGATGGCCACAGCCCCGATGTTGTTCATGAACGCCGACATGATGCCGACGGTGCACATTACGGCGACGGTCAGCAGGACCGGGTGGCCGCCGCCCATTCGGGTGATCAGGCCGGCCAGGCGATCGGCCACACCGGTGCGCACCAGGCCGGAGCTGAGGATAAACATGCAGAGAACGGTGATCACCGCCGGATTGCTGAAGCCGGAGAAA
Source organism: uncultured Verrucomicrobiota bacterium (assembly GCA_964458325.1). Lineage (GTDB taxonomy): Bacteria > Verrucomicrobiota > Verrucomicrobiia > Limisphaerales > UBA1319 > JAGMXM01. Next base: position 58,190 of record CAYWIM010000009.1, on the reverse strand, counting down.
CCCTCTTGAATGCTCACCGCGCGGGTCAGCAGCAGCGACAGCGCCACCCCGATGGCGACGATGTCCGGGCGGACGATCTCCCATGCGAAGAGCGCCAGGGCGGCCCCGATCAATCCCAGGATGAATAGATGCTCCATGGCGATCCAATGACGCCGTTCACGGCGCCGGAACCGGTGGGCGCGCGGTGCGCAGTTGGCGAGCCAGGCGTTCGATCACCAGGGAGTTGTTGAGCCGGCCGGCGACGTTCTCTTGAGGATCCATTTGGCGGTCGTAAAGCTCGCGCGCGACCAAACGATCCAGATTCGGCGTTCGGACGATGGCATCGCTGTAGCAACCGAGTTGCGGGCGCATGTCGTCCGAGGCGAGCAACAGGACATTCAACCTTTCCGCCGAGACGCAGTCCAATGCTGGCAGCAGCACGAAGGCCAGCAAGAATGACAGCAGGCTGCCGTGCCGGACCGATTGTTGGATGCGTGGTTTCATCAAACGTTTTTCGTTCTCGTCTCTTGCTTATTCTCGATTTTGCCGCCGGCCATCCTAACAAACTCCTCCGTGTTGAAAAGTCCATCCTGGCTGTTCCCACGTTCGGGCAGGACGGCGGCGTTGCCCCTCATGATTGTCTTTGCCTTTGGCGAATCGTAGTTGTCGAGGACGCCGCCTTTGCCGAACAGCCGGGGGTCGGCTTGTTTTCTTAGCTCGGCGAAAAGGAACGCTTTCGTTGGGCTGGCGTCGGTGTCCATCAAGCCGAGTTCGGGATTGCCGCACGGCCAGCGGTCCGGGGCGAAGTTGTGGATATAGAGCAGATCGCCCTCGCGGATGGCACGCACGGGATAGCCAAGTCCCGACGGCGTTCCGGGCCGCGCCCGCACGTCATTGCGCTCGCGGCCGAGGATCACGAAGCGGCGCGACGGATCGGATTCGCCTCGCAGCAAGTTGGCGAAGCTGCGGCCGGCGATCGGCGACATGCCGGCTTTCGCGCCGTCCACGCCGAGCAGCTCGAGGAACGTCGGCGCCAAATCAATGAAGCTGACGAACTCCGAGACGCGGCGGCGTCTTCGGATGCTGAGCCTTTTACGGGATCAGAACTCGATAGTATCGCATCGACGCTCCGAGCGGCTCCGCGTAGCGCATGGTTTCGGCCTGTGCGATGAACTCCGCCAGCGTGATCCAGGATTCCGCCCCGGGCTCGGGCGCGCCCTGGACGCGGTATGTCGCACCCGGCACGGCGCTCCATTCGAAGCTGACATTGCCGGCGGATCCCAACTGCAGGTTGACAATTTCGGGTGCGGGGAGATCGCGATTGCGCTCGCCGGGTGTGGGCCGATCCAGGACCTCTCGCATCAGGTCCTGACCATCCGGCTGCGAGCCGCAGGAGGTGTCCGCGGGCAGCATGGGCAGGCGCAGGTAATCGACCACGGCCGGCGCGCCCGCCTGCGTCCGGACCAGCGCGAGCAGGCCGCCGTTTTCGAGCCGGAAGCTGGTGTGGACAGCGGCGTCCATCGTCTCGTTGGGTTCGGCGTCGGCCCACAGGAGGCGGAACTCCGCGCCGGCCAGCCCGAAGCCGGCCGGGAACGGCCACCGGGTCAGGTCCGAGAACGAATCGGTCAGATACCAGCCTTCGAGAGAGGCGGGCAGAGGTCCGGCGTTGAACAGCTCGATCCACGGCTCGCGCTCGCCGGCGTTGTCGAGCGGGCCGGCGGCATTGGCGGCGAGGGCTTCATTGATGAAGACGGGCGGAAAAGGGGGCAGGGCGCGGGCGACCGAGTTGGCGCGGCCTGGGGTAGCGGGCTCGGCCGTGCACTCGACCTCGAGATCCATCCCCCAGACAACATCCGTGCTGCCCGAATTGTTCTGATGAACCTCAGCGGCCACCGCGTTGGTTCCGCGCTGCAGAACATCGAGCTCGATGACGAACGGGCCTTCGATGGCCGCGTTGCCGGCCAGCCGTTCGGCCGGGGTGTTGAAAGCGACCTCGGTGGCGGGATCGAAGCCGACCCGGAAAAGCTCGCTGCCGTTGAGGTAGACGACGGCGGAATCGTCCACGATCGTGTGGGCCTGGAGACGCAGCCCAGCGGTTGGGCCGTCGTAGAGAAATGTTGTGCGGAAATAGAAGGTCATGGGACCGATGGCCAGCGGCGTGTTCTTGGGGGCCGGCAAGGCGGCGTCCTCGACAAAGAGCAATGCGCGTCCGGATGGCCATGCGCCGTCGTCGTAAGCCGGCTGGCGCCAGGCGGCGCCGAGGTTGTGGCCCGACTGATCGTAACGCCACTGGTTGGTCATCACCAAGAGCTGGCGCGACAGGTTCAGGCTATTCGAGGCGACAGCAGCCCAGTTGCCGACGCGGGAGTTATCCTGCCGGGCGTCGATCAACTGCAGCGCGCTGCCCTGGCCGCTGGCGGCCTCGGGCCAGGGCGGCTCGGCGGCGAAGCGCACCTCGTCGAGGAGTTCAGTCGGGCGATTGGGTGTGGCGCGTATCAGCCGGATTGTATCCCCAGTCGCGGTGAGATGGCCGGTCCACTGTCCGACGATGGGCAAGCCGGCGCCGTAAGCGGTTTCGAAGGCGGTGCGGTCTTGGACCACCAGACCGAAGCCGCCGGGCGCGAGCGCCGCGCCGGCGGGGAACGCGAAATCGAGGTGGCCGGCGGCGAGCCGCGCGCCGTTGAGATCGGCGGTGGTCCTGGACGAGTTGTTCAGCAGCTCGATGTACTCCGTGTCATTCGTTTTCGGGCGGAACATGATTTCGTTGACAACGACATGCGGCTGGGGCTCGACGACGATGCGGAAGCTCTGCTCATCGCTTTGCGGCGGCGGGCCATCGTCGTTGACGCGCACGGTGATGCTGTGGGTGCTGGCGCCCTGGTCTGGATCGACCGGCCACAGCATCCAGCCGGTGAGCGGGTCGATGGAAAGGCCCGGAGGTGCGCCTGTGGCGAGGGTAAAGCGCAGGTTTTGCGGCGGCAGGTCGGCATCCAGGGCCCGGGCTTGAACGGCGAGCGTCTGCCCCTCGAGCAGAGTGCAATCGGCAATCGGAAACAGCGCGGGCGGCTGGTTGACCTCAGCTATCTGGACGGTCACCCGCACGGTTCCGATGCCTGCGGGCGTTCCGCTGTCTGCGGCCAGGATGAGAAAGCTCAGGCGCGCCGGTCCGTCGGGCTCGCCGGGTGTCCAACGGAACTCGCCGGTGATCTCATCGAGCGTGGCGCCCGCGGGTGCGCCGGCGCCGAAGCTGTACCGCACGGCCTCTCCATCCTCGGGATCGGCAGCCTGGACTCGGAAGGACAGCAGGCTGGCTTCGGCGACAGCCTGCTCAGGCACGGGCTCGAAAACGGGGGGGCGGTTGCCGCCGGCCATGCTGTTGGGCCCGCGCGGGGTGGGGGGGCTCATCTCGTAGAACGGCAGGTCGGCGCCGTCGGGGAACCGGCCCGCGCTCACGTCATTGGCCTGTGGCCCGTAGGACAAGGCGTCCACCAGCGACCCGTCGGGGGCGAAGAGGCCGAGCTGCTCGCCGCCGATGGCGAGCTTGAAGCTGGCGTGCAAGTCGCGGCCTGGGGCGTTCTGATCGTCTTCCTCGTCCGCCCAGATCAGGAGGAAACCGCCTGCGGGAACGATCGTGCCGGGCGGGATGAGGTGCTTTGCTGGATTGTCGAGGTCGTCTGTGAGGGTGTAGCTGGCTAGATCCACAGGGGTCGCACCCGCATTGTAGAGCTCGAACCAGTCGTCGAAATCGCCGTCAGCGGGGTCGGCTGCGGTCAGGCTGTTGCCGGGCATCCATTCATTGATCCGGACGGGGACCGGCGGCCAGGCGGGGCTGTTGGGCAGAGCGGGGGTGGGGGAGTGAAACACCTGGAGGGCGTGAGGATCGCCCTCCGGATAGGAGCCGTATGAGCTGTCGGCGGCGATATCGGCATAGGCGATCGCATCGAGCGCAATGGTCCGGTCGAGATGCTGCCAGACGAGGACGACGGCGCCGCTGCCGCCGCTGTCGAGCCGGAAGCCGGCATGCAGGTTGGAGCCATCGGTCTGCTCCGGCTGCGCGTCCGCCCAGACGAGCAGGCGCTGGCCGGGGTGGATCGTCCATCCGGGTGGGAACGCCCATTGCCGCAAGTCGAGCGGATCATTGCTGAGAAAGCAGCCGGCCAGATCCAACGCGTTCGTGCCGGCATTGAACAGCTCGATCCAGGGATCGAATTCGCGGGCGTTGTCCGCCTGCACGCTGGTGTTGGCGGGCATGACCTCGTTGATCCAGAGCAGAGGGAATGCCGGCAGGGGGGCCGCGACGTTGTTGGATCTGCCTGGCGTCGCGAGGGGCAGCGAGCCGCCGGGCTCGATGGCGCTCCAGTTCCCGATGCGATCGTTGTCGCGCGACGGGTCGACCACCTGCAACGACGCGCCGGCGCCGTCGGCGGCGGCGGGCCATGGCGGGCCGTCATCATAGGTCACCTGGTCCAGAACGATCAGGTTGTCGCCTTGGGGGATGAGCAGTCTGAGCGACTCACCACCATTGTCCAGCGCGCCGGCGAATTCGCCAGCGACCACCTCTGCGTTTCCATAGGCCGACTGGTATCCCGGCAGACTGCTGGCCAGGACCGCAAAACCGCCTGGCGCGATGAAACGCCCGTAGCCGACGGTTGCATCGATCCCGTCGACATGCAGCCCCCCCAGGGGGAGGGTTTCGGTGGGGGATAGATTGTGGATCTCGATGAAGCTCGAAGAGGGGGCTGCGGGGTGGTACATGATCTCGCTGATGGCGAGCTTTCCCTCGAGCGACACGCTGGGGCCGGTGTAGGTGACCTTGAGCATGTCGCTTCCGACAATGGCGGCTTGGGCGTTGAGAGCGTGGAAGACGATGCGGGATGTGCCGCTGGCGAGCCCGACACGGATTTGCCAGGTCGTATCGTCCACCCACTGGATGGCGTGCGGCTGGCCGTTGACCTGGATGGCGGTGACGGCGATCGGCGCTTTGCCTGTGACGGTCAGCGGAGTGGCGCCGGTGACGGTGTCGGCAGTGGAAACATCGAAGGCGAGGCTTGTCACGGGCGCAAGCTCCCGCATGAACTCGGCCCTTCGCGCTGCGATCCAGGCGATCATGTCGGTCGGCGGGACCGCGGCGATTCCATGGTCGCGGAAGACGTTGTGCCAATCGCCCAGCCGGACATCGCTGGCGGCCGGGCTCATGGGACCTTGCACCATGTCGTGCGCCAGGCGCCAGTAAACGCGTCGAAACTCGGGCTTGGCGAACATGATGCCGGGCATGTAGCCGGTGTTGGGGAAGAGGGTGTAGACCGTTCCAAAGGCGCCGTCGGTGTCGTTGACGTGGAGCCGGGATCGATCGCAAGGGGGGATGTAGGTGTACATGTTATGCGGGTAGCCGGGCGACGTGTAGTGGTCCCAGTTGCCGCACATCCGGTTGATCACCCAATAGCCGGCCCAGCTCCGGATATCGGCCAGCGCGGACACGCGCGCGACATAGAGATCGTCGGCAGGCGCCCGGAGCGCATCCACGATCCGATACAGAGCGGAATAATCGTCGTCGGGCACGGTGGTGATCTTCTTGCGCATGGCATAGCGATACTTGGGCTGCTTCTTGGCGCCGCCGGTGGTCGCGTAGTTGCCGAAGGGTTCGTGGGGGTAGAGCTGTTCGTAGACGTGCGGATCCGGGTCGCCGTACCAACGAGTGCAGAGCGTGCGCGAGGGCGAAAGGGAGTCGTAGCGGAACAGTGCCGATCCGTTGACGCTGACGTGCACATACCGCATGGCGATGGACGCGAGGTCGACCTGCCGCGCCATCCAGTAGGCGTGTTTCTCCTGCTGCTTGGTGCCGTTGTCCCCATTGAGGCTGATAAAGTCGATGGCCACTTCTGTGTCGCCGAGGACGCGCTCGGTTTTCGGGAACTCGACCATATAAGCGGCATTGCGGTAGTCGCTGAAGGAGCGCCAGTTGCCGCGGTAGCCGGCGGTCGCGTTATAGACCGTGCGATAGTCGTCGTAGGTGAACGTCGCGTCCACCGGCTCGTCGCTGCGCGTCTGGCGGGCTTGCCACCGCGCGACGTTGGTGGACGACACCCAGAGCCTGTAGGCGCCGAACACGCCGGGCGGGAGGGTGTCGCCAAACCGGACCAGGCATTCCAAAATGGGCGCACCGGCGGGCGGCGGGCCTGGGAACCGGCTGGCGGCGGGCACTGTGGCGGCGTCGACCGCCTCCACTGCAAAGGCGGCGATCCGCCCTGCCGCCTGCCCCGGGAGGATCGCGTGGTAAACGCCGTCGCCGTCCGGGTCCGTCATGGGAGTCGCCGTCACTCCGCCGGTGGGGGCGTCGATGCGCCACTGGAGCACGACAGCCGCCACCCCGTCCGGATCGTGAACGCGGGCGGAGATGGCCAGGTTTTGAGAAGCGGCGGGGAGCACCGGCGTGTGTTGCAGGTCCGAAATGGCGGGGCCGGCATTGGCGACGCGCCGGCTGTTCGGCTCGCCGGGAGACCCGAGATTTGCGGGCACTTCGAGAGCGCCCACGGCCTCGAGCGGGTGTCCCTTGATCCCGATGACGATGTAGGGCCAGCCCGCGATCCAGCGGCCTTTGGCGCGTATGGTGAACGTCTCGCCGGCGGCGGGCGGCGAGATCGGAATGGAGATCCGGTCGTAGGTGATGCGATAGACGGAGATGGTCGAGCGGCCCTGGCTGGTGGCGCGGACGTGGAGGCACTGGCTGCTGGCGTAGCCTTCGCCGGCTTCGAGGCCGGACCGCTCGTGGGAGCCGAGCAGCTCCCACCCTCCGATGCCGTTTTCGAAGTCGGAGTTCCTGACCCGGTTGAAGGGCTGGCCGGCCTTGATGAGCTCGATGTTGTCCAGGAGGCATTCGCCGCCCTGCGGGCAGAAGATCTGAAGCTCCTCCATGGTCCCGGCCTGATTATCGATCACCCCCGTGTGCTCGATGTCGATCCATCGAGCCTTGGCGGTCTCGTCGCTGCCCTGCCAGTTCGGGCCAAGGCCGTTGTCGGCGTGCGCGTCGATCAGCTCGAGGCTGCTTCCGCCCCCGTCCGTCCAGCGCCCCCAGCCGTCGCTGTAGGTGACTTCGTCGACCAGCACGAAGTCCTGGAATGGCAGCTGCGGGTCCAACGGCCGGGCCAGGGCCAGGCGCTCGCCGCGGTCCGACAGATTCCCCTCGTAGTTTCCGACCGTGCTGGACGCATCGAGGCGGCTGTATCTCTCGAGCAGGCTGGCGCGGTCGCGGGCCACGACCAGGTAGCCGCCGGCTGGAACAACGGTCCCAGGGGGGATCATGAAGTCGATCCCGTCGACGAATCGCCAGTGCCCGACGTCTGCCGCATGGGCGCCGCGGTTGTGGAGCTCGACGTACTCGTCCGCCGCCTGGCCGGAGATCGGATGGTACATGATTTCGTTGATGACGATGTCGTGCAGGCGAGGCTCGCTGTTGGTCGTACCGGGCGTGGGGTGCGTCAGCTCGCGGATCCCGGCGGCCCCATCCGGCCAGCGTCCCGACGAGACGCCGCTGGGCTGCGCGCCGAAGCGGACCGCGTCGATCACACGGGCGCCGTCGCTGCGGACCAGGAAGATCGCCTCGCCCTGGCTGCTCAGAGAGAAGCCCAGGTCCGCCTCCGAAAAGACCGCGTGCCCGCCTGGCGCGAGCAGAGTGCCCGATGGGATGAAGAACTTGTCTGTGCCGGCTCGGTCGCTGAGCCCGCAACCGGAGAGATCGACTGTCTGGGTCGAGCGATTATGCAATTCGATGAAGTCCGCTTGCGGAAACTCGCTCTGGGCCAGGAACTCGTTGATGGCCACCGAGCCCAGTGGATCGGCAATCTCGGGATCAGCCCGGCCCGGAGAGCCGCCCCGGAATGTGCTGGCCGACCAGGCATCGACGGCGCCTTCGCCGTAATCGGGCCGGGCCAGCTGAAGCGAGTGGCCCGCTCCATCCGCGGCAACCGGCCACGGCATCCGATCCTCGTAGTCGATCTCGAGCAGCAGGGCGCCTGCCCGGTTGCGCAGCTGCACCTGGCCGCCGCTGTTGGACAGGCTGCCCGCCAATGGTCCGATCACATTGGTGATGCCAGAGGCCTGACACAGCGCCTCCGGGTCGCGGGCTACCACAACAAAGCTGCGCCCGGAAATGAACGTGCTGGCGGGGAAAGTGAAATCGACGTCGCCGGAGATCCGATAGCCGCTCAGGTCCTCCGCCACCGGTTCGGTGTTGAAGATTTCGATGTACTCGAGCCCCTCGGCGCCGCCGGGCTCGAGCGGATGATACATGATCTCCGAGATAATGAGCGGTGTGCCCCGGCTCGAGGGAGAGAGCTGCCGGGCGCGGGATTTGTATGGATTTTCGTCCAGGCCCACGGTTTGGGTCCGGGCAACCGGGGCCGAGAGCAGGGCCAAAACGATCCCGATGCCGGCGCCGAGCTGGAACGAACTCGCCCGCCAGTGCGCAGGGGCGGCTTGGCGCCAGCGGCCCTGCGGGCGTTGGACAATCATCTCGTCCTCGAATCGGTTTTTCCGAGGATCCGAACCGCTGCGGTGAGAGCTGCGTTGCGGGTTCACGGCTGGCCGAGCAGGAATCGGGGGATGCGGTCGCCGGGCTCGGCAAACTTCCGGTCGCGGACCAGGTCCTGGGCAAGCGCCAGCGGGATCCGCCCGGCCTGCCGGAGGGAATCGAGGGCGTTCTGGGCGGCGAGCGCTTCGTGGAGGTTTCCATCCTCGAGGACGGCTGCGATCGCTTGCACGGCGGCTTTCGTGTCGCCCAGATGCGCGACCGCCTCGGCGGCCACCACGCGCACGTCGGCCCACTCGTCAGCCAGACGCGCCTGAAGCTTCTCTTTGGCAGGGACTGCTTGGTCTCCGAGGATGAGACAGCCGGTGGCAGCCCAGTAGCGGAGGACGGGATGCGGATCCTCGAGCCCGGCGATGAAATCAGCGAGGTGCCCGGGATTGCGGTCGCTGGCTTTGTCGGCCATATCGAGGATCCGCGCCAGCGGGTAGGCATCGCTTTGCGCGTAATCGTAAAGGGTTTTATCGCCCGCCAGCTTCGGGAACATGCCTTCCGGGATGAAGCCGGTGTCGCGGGCGGCGAGGATATCGGCGCGCAATGCGGCGCGCAATCGGGCGATGCGAGGGGCGTGCCGCGGATCGGCGATCTGGTTGCGCAGCTCGAAGGGATCGGCGGCAAGGGCGTAGAACTCCTCGCCCGGCTTGGGTTTCCAATAGGCGGCTTGGACATCGCTGCAGCGCCCAGCGATGAACTCCGTGTGCCACGACCTCATGCTGGGCAGCACTTGGAATGGATACGAGTAGTGCTGGCCCCAGGGCCGGTGCGGAGAGTAGTTGCGCACGTAACGGAACTCGGCATCGCGGACGGCGCGCACGGTGTCATAGCGCTCGTCCATCCGCCCGCGGAAGAGGAAGACGTGATCCCGCGGAGCCGCTTTCTGGTGGCCGAGAAACGGGCGCCCCTCGTACTGCGCCGGAATGGGGGCGCCGCAAAGGCTCAGAACGGTGGCCGGGAAATCCACGAAGCTGACCAGATCCTCGACCCATTCGCCAGGCCGGGCGGGGGCAAGATGCTGCCAGCGCGGGGGAAAGCGGATGATGAGCGGCACGCGCGTGCCGGAGTCGTGGATATTGCGCTTGCCTCGCGGCAGCGCGCCCCCGTGGTCGCCGTAGTAAAAGACGATGGTGTCGCCGTCGAGGCCCGCCTGCTCCAGTTCGGCCAGCACCCCGCCCGCCTGTGTGTCCATGATCGTCATCTGGTCGTAGTAATTGGCCCAATCGCGGCGAATGTCCGGCGTGTCGGGATGATACGGCGGCAGAACGATTTCCTGGGGTGACACGCGGAACCCGGCCTTGCCCGGCTTGGGCGCGACCTGGCTCTCGTGGCTGGCGGTGAAGTTGAACACGGCGAAAAAGGGCTGGCCGGGCGCACGATTCTTGAAGTGGGCATGGTTGCTGCTCTCGTTCCAGGGCTGGCCGGCGCCGGCCAGGTTGTAATCGGTCTTCGAGTTGTTCGAGCAGTAGTAGCCGGCGGCGCGCAGGACCTCGGGATACAGCTTGAATCCGCCCGGGATCGCAACCCGGCTCCGGTGATTGTGCGCGCCCAGGGACGAAGCATACATGCCCGTGATGAGCGTGGTGCGCGCGGAGGAGCAGACGGGGGCGTTGGCGAACGCGTTCCGGTAGCGCACGCCCTGTGCGGCGAGTCGGTCGAGGTTGGGCGTGCGCGCCAGCGGATCGCCGTAGCAGCCGAGATAGGGGCTGTTGTCCTCGCTGGTGATCCAGAGGATGTTCGGCCGGTCCGCCGCGCGGGCAGGCCGCGCGGGCAGCAACCCGGTTAAGAGAACAACGATGGTCAAATATCCAAGGCAGATTCGATTGCCGTGCATGGCCGCTTTGTAGGTCTTGGGATCTCGCTTGGCAACCCAACAGTTCAGGCCTCGCGTGCGGCGGGGTTCGGCGCGGCGGAGCCACACCTTTGCGGCCGGACTGTGCTTGGAGGCCGGCCTGCTCGTCCAGGATTAGACAAAGGTGGTTCGGCTTGGGCTATGCTCCGGGTTGATCGAGTTCCTGAACATGGCTAGCTCCCCAACTGCGTAGGTTTGCTCGGAGCGGGCAGGCAAGTGCGGTTTGGATGACACGGCGTGTGGTGGGCTTTTCGGATGGCAGCGATGATCTGCACGGGCGTGGCGCGTTTGAGCAGGTATCCGCATGCGCCAGCCCGAAGCGCCTGATGAATGGGATCGGGATCTTCGTAGACGGTAACGGCCACGATTTGGGTGGCGGGCCATTGGGCCCGGAGGCGGGCGGCGTGACCGATGCCGGATCCATCGAGGAGCTGAATGTCGACGAGAACGACGTCGGGCGCTAGGCCGGGCAATGCGGGAAAGACATCCTCCCAGTCGCTCCAGGATCCCACGCAGCGGCATCCGGGATCGAGGCTGACGATGGTCTCGAGACCGCGGCGGACCGTTGGATTGCCATCGAGGACGGCCACATCGATGGTTTCGGACGCGGCCTGGCCTCGCTGGGGTGAGGCCATGGCATGGGAATCAAGATCCATCGTCCGCATACTAGCTCCGTTCGGGGTTCTGGCTAGCTACCCAAGTGAGGAGTTTTCAATGAGCGGTATTCCGGATCGCCGGGACGATCGGCTTCGTCGATAGCCAACCACGTAGAGCGTGGTCCAGAACCAAAGCACCGTCGAAAGGGTGACGAACAATACCGAGTGGGCATCGGCGCCGAGCGCGAATGGAATTCCCGGCAGGAAATCGATCGCAAAAGAAGGCGCAGAAGCTGGAGACTTGCTGCGCCTTCGGAGGGGTCGTCGGGCGGGCGATCGACGCCGCCGTTTCAGGCGGCGTCATCACCCGTGCCATGGTTCTACTTGCGACCGCGTTGCAGGCCGGCGTTGCCCAGCGGACAGGCGCCGTCCAGGCTCCGAGGTCCGGTCCCGTCTCGCAGGCCTTTGCCCTGCCCCTGTCCTTTGCCCATGCGCTTGCCTTGGCCCAGGCCGGGGCATTCGGCTCGGGGACCGCCTTGCGGGCAAATGCCGCCGTTCAATTGCAGACACGCCGACTGGCGGGCGGCGCGCTCTTCGACGGATTGGGGCGGGCCGCCGTAACCCTTGCCCTGGCCGCGCGGGCCAGTGCCGGTGCAATTCTGGGCGAATGCCGTGCCGATGGCCAGCAAGCTGGCGGCGGCCATCACTGCGACGAGTTTGAGCTTCATAACGGTTTTCCTTTCTTCGGTCGTTGTTTGTCGTCTTGAGTCCGGCGCCACCTGGAGCGCCTTTCCATAGATAATAGACCACGCGAACATGAAAGGGGGGCACGATTTCAGATGACAGTTTTGTCATCCGGCGGAGCGGCGCCCGGGGCGGGCCTGCGGAGATGTCCAGCCGACCCGCCGCATTCCCGGCCTGGATGGCCGTTCGGCGCGGGCCCGCTGCGCTCGATGGCGCGTTCGAGGGTGAAAATGCGCCGATGACAACGGCGGGGATCGAGATTACCATTGATTCCATAACGGTAGCGGTTTCGCGGGGCATGGCGGATCAACGAGCCAGTTGGGCGAAGGATTTGTGAGAGTGCTCGTCATCGAAGACGAAAAGAAGATCGCCTCCTTTGTTCGCAAGGGGCTGGAGGCGGAGGGTTTTGTGGTCGAGGTGGCGCATCATGGCGACGAAGGTTACGCCCTGGCCACCAGCCGGCCCTACGATGCCCTGGTCCTCGACATCATGCTGCCCGGCCGCGATGGATTGAGCATCCTGCGCAATCTGCGAGAGCGGAAGGTCCCGCTGCCGGTCATCCTGCTGACGGCGCGGAGCGAGCTCAACGAGCGGCTCGAGGGATTGAACATCGGTGCGGACGACTATCTGACAAAGCCGTTTTACATCGAGGAGCTGATCGCTCGCGTCCGCGCCGTCACCCGTCGCGCGGCCGGCGCCACACAGGGCATCCTCACGGCCGGGGATCTGTCGATGAACCTGCTGACCCGCGAGGTCAAACGCGCCGGAGCAGCCATCGAGCTGACGCCCCGCGAGTTCACTCTGCTCGAGCACCTGATGCGCTCCCCGGGCCGGATCCTGACTCGGGCGCAAATCTGTGAGCAGGTCTGGGACTACGACTTCGATCCGGGGACGAACCTGGTCGATGTCTATATCCAGCGTTTGCGAAAGAAAGTGGACGCCGAGGCGCCCGTGAAGCTGATCGAAACCATCCGAGGCGCGGGGTATCGGCTCCGGCCGCCACCATGAAACTCGGCTCCTTCCGTTTCCAGATTGCCCTATTGTCCGCGCTGATTTCCGGGCTGGCCGTGGGCGGCTTCGGGCTCGCGACCTGGTACCTGTTCCACCGGCAGAAGGTGGAAGCGGTGGACACGGAGATTCGGTCCCTGGGGGCGCGCCACCCGGGGTGGCTGGCCAGCCGGGGCAGCTTCGAGCGATTCCAGAGCTCGCTCGAGTTCATTTTCGGGGAGGAGCATCAAGGCCAGATTCTCCTGCTTCTCGAGGATGCCCAGGGGCAGAAGCTCTACGTCTCGCCCGGGTGGCCCGAGCAGATCGATCCTGACCAAATGGATCTTTCGCTGGTGGACGATCTGAAAACCATCAGCGACGAGGCGACAAATCCCCCCGCGGCGGCCCGCGGCTCCCCGTGGCGAGCGGGCGGCGGCACAGGGCGAGGGGCCATGGGGCGGGGACCCGGCCCGGGAGGGAGCGGCGGCCCGGTCGTCTTCACGAAGACGCCCCGGTTCTTCACGGCTCGAGCCGGCAAGTCGGCTTGGCGTTTCGGCGTGATGGGCAACAACGAGATGCGCCTCGCGGTCGGACTGAACTACGACCGGGTCCAGGCCGAGCTGAACCGGATGCGGAACGTGATTCTCTGCGCTCTGCCTGTGGCGCTGTTGCTGGTGGGCGGCGGCGGCTGGCTGGTGGCGGGACGGGCCCTGCGCCCGCTCAACAGCATCAGCGAGATGGCCGAGGGCGTCACGGCCCGGGGCTTGGACCAGCGCATCCCGTCCTCGGACGGCGACCTCGAGATCGCGCGGCTCATCCGGGTGCTCAACGGGATGATGGACCGCTTGGAAACGAGCTTCCGCCAGGCGACGCGGTTCAGCGCCGATGCGTCGCACGAGCTCAAGACGCCGCTGGCAGTCATGCAGGGCGAGCTCGAAAACGCATTCCAGGCCGCGGCGCCCGGCTCGCCGGAGCAGCAGGTGTTCGGCAACCTCCTCGAGGAGACGCAGCGGCTCAAGCGCATCACCCGCGGCCTGCTGTTGCTTTCCCAAGCGGATGCCGGCCAGCTCAAGCTCGCCCTCGAGCCGGTCGACTTGAGCGCTGAGCTCGAGGGAATGATCGAGGACGCCCGGATCCTGGCGGCCGACTCGAATCTCCGATTTGACGTGGGCATTCAGCCAGGCATCCGGATCGAGGCTGATCGCTGCCTGTTGCGGATGGCGCTGCTCAACCTGCTCAGCAACGCGGTCAAGCACAACGAGGTCAACGGATTCGTCGCCGTGAGTCTGGCGGCCGGGCAGAGGCAGGCGGTTCTGACCGTCTGCAACGGCGGGCCGGGCATACCGCTCGAGGATCAGCCGAGGCTTTTTCAGCGTTTCTATCGCGCCGACCCGACGCGGGGCCGGACTCGAGATGGTCTCGGTCTGGGCTTGAGCCTGGCCCGCGAGATCCTCCAGGCCCATCACGGCACGCTCGCCCTCGAGGAAAGCCGCCCCGGCAAGACCTGCTTCCAGGCGACGCTCGGGCCGCTGCTTCCAGCCGGGATTGCCCCCGGCTCCTCAACCTAAACGCCGGCGGAACATCCAATCCGCCGCCGAGAGCGTGATCGACGATATGACCAGCAGCGGCCAGAGGGATTGGAGGAGCTCATGGACATACCCGAGGGCGATTTGGGCGCTATTCGAGCGCCGGCCATCCAGGACTGCCTGAATGCGAGCCGGCCGGCCGGCCGCGACGTTCCGCGAGAAGTCAGGAGAAAACCGCAGCACCAGCAGCGCGCGCTGGCGGTCCACCGCCCGGCGAACGTCGGCCTCGGAATAGAGGTATTCGACCTTGGTGAAGGCCTGGGCGCGCCCCAGGCGATGCAGAAGTTCGGCCGACTCGGCGCCCATGTCTTCGTTGAAGACGCCGAGCGTGTTGTTCTTCACCTCGATCGTGGCGGCGAAAGCAAAGACGGCCAGCTGCAGGATCACAGGGGCGATCAGCAGGACACGCCCCTGACGGTCCCGCAGGATGGCCCGCAGCTCTTTGAGAATCAGGGTCAGGACGCGATATGGCATGGGGCCGTGGCGCTAGTCGAGCCTGCGCCGGGAGATCGCCGCGCGAGTCTGGAAGTCCTTGACGCCCTTCGGTTCCGAGTGTTGAACTGGAGGTGTTACCCTTGTTGGAAGAGGAGCGGTGCGGTGCGTCTCTGCAATGGGCGGGCGCTTGGCCATGGGTTGGAGATTCATCGCTGGGCGGCAGCGGCCCGCCCAGTGCCGGCGGCGCCGAACAAGAGCATGGAGTCGACGGTGGCCATTGCGACCGCGGTGAAGCGGGCAAATCAGGAGATGGAACCATGCGACAACTTCGTTGGATTCTCGGGGCTCGGAGGCTGGCGATTCTGGCCGCCAGCCTGTGGCTGATCTCGGGCTGGTGCGGCGCGGCGACCATCCGGGTCCACACCAGCGGCGACGATTCGGCGTCTGGCGGCACATGGGCCGAGGCCGTGCGGAGCGTCAATCGCGCGCTGGAATTGGCGGCTCCCGGCGATGAAGTGTGGGTGGCCGCCGGTTGTTACACCAATGCGGTGCAGATGAAAGCCGGCGTGGCGATCTACGGCGGTTTTCGAGGGAACGAAACCTTGCTGGCCGAGCGGGATCGTCTGGCCAACGAGACGATTCTGGACGGCGGCGGCACCAACATCGTCGTGCGGGTGGAATCAGGCGGACCCGAGACCGTCGTCGACGGATTCACGATTCAGCATGGCGCGGGCTGCGGCGTGCGCCTGTACAATTCCGGGGCGGTGATTTCCTGCAACCGCATCCGATGGAACATGTCCTCGTCCGGGCTGGCGTATGGGGCGGGGATATCGGTCCGGAACGCGGGGCAGGGCGCGATGGCAGTGATACGGGACAACGCGATTCTGGACAACTACGCGTTCGATGGGGGCGGGGTGGCCTGCATCGACGCCTCGCCGCACATCGCAGGCAACCTGATTGCCTGGAACACGGCGGTTCAGAACGGGGGTGGAATCAGCTGCTGGCGTGATGCCTCGCCGCTGATCGAGAACAATGCCATCTACGGCAACACCGCCAGCTGGGTCTGGGATGGCGGCGCGGTGCCGGTCGGCGGCGGCGGCGTGTTTGCGACGGCGGATGACCTGGACGGGCGCCCCCATCCGACCGCCCGCAGCTCCCCTGTGATCCGCAACAACGTCATAGCCGCCAACGGGGCGGCGAACGGGGGCGGCGTCGCCCTGATCGATGCCAATGGCGGAATTCCCGTGGTCGTGAACAACACCGTGGCGGCCAACAGCGGCTCCGGCATTCTCTGGGGCAGTTCGGCATTGGCGCCGATCGCTCCCGTTCTGGTCAACAATGTGGTCGCCTTCAATCCGTGGGGCCTGGAGCAGAAAACAGGAACGCCCACCAATGCCGTCATCCAGAACAACTGCGTGTTCGGGAATTGCATTCACTCATTTGGCGGGGACTATCGGGGGCTGCCGAACCAGACGGGGATCGACGGCAACATCGCGCTGGATCCGCAGCTTGCCTCCGTGCGCTACGGCAACCTGCACTTGCAGCCGGCCTCGCCGTGTCGCGATGCCGGGCGGGACCTGGGCGCCGATCCGGGAGCCAAGGATATCGATGGCGAGACGCGGATTCAGGGCTCCGCCGTCGACATCGGCGCCGACGAATCGAGCGGGATCGACTGGGACGCGCGGCCGAGGGTGATCCGCGTGAAGACGGCGGGGGATGACACCCGCGATGGGGCGACCTGGCAGACCGCCAAGCGGACGGTGGCAGCGGCGCTGGATGCCATCCGGCCCACGGGAGGCGAGGTGTGGGTCGAGTCAGGCGCCTATGCCGGGCACTTCTGGCTGCCGGCCTTTGTGCATCTGTACGGCGGTTTTCAAGGGACCGAGACTGCGCGCGGCGAGCGGACGCCTGCCCTGCAACCGACCATTTTGGACGGGGCCGGCAAGCCCAACGTGGTGGTGAGCGGCCAGGGCGGATTTGCCGTGAGCACATTGGACGGATTCACCGTGACGGGTGGGGGCGTCTACAACGGGGGCACGAATTACATAAAGTACGGTCTGGGCGGAAAGGGCGGCGGCATCCTCGTGTCAGTCTCCAGCCCAGTGATCACCAATAACGTGATCAAGCGAAACAGCCTGGCCTACGACAACACCACCAACCAGTTTCCCTCCTACGGCGCCGGCATCGCGTGTGAGCAGAGCTATGCAGTGATCGGCGGCAATACAATCGAGGAAAACGAGATTCTCAATGACTTCGACGGCAGCGGCGGAGGGATCTACTGCCTGCGGTCGATGCCGCTCATCACTGCAAACCGCATCGCCCTCAATCGGGCGCCGTACGGCCCCGCCATCTATGCCTGGGGCTCGACCCCTCTGATCGTGGGCAACACGATCGAAAGCAACGGCATGTATGTGCTCATGCCGGTCTTCTTTGGCGCGACGGAGGGGGCCATCAGCATCCACCTGGCCGACGATGCCCTCGTGGATGGCAACCGCATCTCCGGCAACATCGCGGCTGCCGGCGCCGGCCTGAACTTTAACGCCTTCCGCGCCGGCCGGATCCAAAACAACCTCTTTGCCGAGAACCACGCCTACGATCCGACGGCCGGCGGCGGGATGGGAGGGGGATTGTATGTGAGCGTCACCACCAATGCCGCCTCCGCGATTTGTGTGGTGAACAACACGATCGTCGGCAACGTGGCCTCCAGCCTCTTTCAGGAAATGGGAGGCGGGATCGCTTTCACTTTGGTCCCGCCTGCTACGAACCTGATCATTGCCAACAACCTCATCGTCTCGAACTCCTCCGGCCTCTTCCAAACCCCCACCACGCCCATGCCGAAGCCGATCCTGAGCCACAACAACGTTTTCAATCGCAATGGCAACTACCTGAATGTCGCCCCGGGGCTTGACGACCTGAACCGGCCGCCTCAGTTTGCCGATGCCGCCGCCGGCGACTATCGGCTTGCCGCCGGATCTCTCGATATCGACGCCGCCCAACCGGAGTTCGCCCCCGCCGAGGACCTGGCCGGTGTCATGCGGCCTCTGGATGGTGACGCCGATGGTCGGGCCGCGGCTGACGTTGGCGCGTTCGAATTCGTCCACCCGTCGGCTGACACCGATGGGGATGGCGTGCCCGACTGGTGGGAAACGGCGATGCGCCTGAACCCCACAGAGAGCGATGCCGGAGCCGATTCAGACGCGGATGGCGCATCCAACTCGAATGAATTCTTGGCAGGCACGAATCCGCGCGATGGAAGATCCGTGCTGGCGCTGCGGGTCGACAGATCCGACGGCGGCGGGGTGCGGTTGGTTTGGACCGGCGTGGTTGGACGGGTGTATGACTTGGATCGGGCAACGCGGATGGGAGAAATGGCGGATTGGAAGGTCGATCAAAGCGGGATCACCGGCACCGGTTCGGAGCTGATCCGTGAGGTGGCCAGCGGTACGGAAACCGCGGCCTACTTCCGCGTGCGTCTTGTCGCGCCGTGAGCGGTCGGTCCAGCATCAACCCAATCGCCGGGCCGGCCCCAGCCCCTCTTCCTCAAAAACCCAGCCGAAATAGGTAGGCCTGCCGGCGCCCGGAATGCGTGGAATTGAACCCGATGATGTCCCCGTCCGGGCTCCACCGGCAGTGGATGTCGCACCGCCAGAGCCCGCCATATTCCGCCGGTTGCACGAACCGGCCCAGAGACAGCACCGCGCCGCTGGCCATGTCCATCAGGTAGATCTTTTGCTCGCGCAGGCCCCCCGATGGATACGTGTCGGTGACCATCCATTTGCGATCCGGAGAAAACGTGCCATGCCCGTCGTAATCCAGCAGGCCGTTCCCGAGCCTCTTGTAATCTTGCTGGCCGATCGTGAACAGGACATGCGCATACTGCTTGCCCTCGAAGTTCGCGCTGACCATCAGCTCGTCGCCATCGAGCCAGTCGTAGTGCGATCCGCCCCATTGATCGGGGAAGCACCTCCGCAAATCGGTTCCATCCCGGTTCACCGTGAGTGCGGTGGTGATGCGCGCCGTGCCATCCATCTGGCGCGCGAGCCAGAAGATCTTCGAGCCGTCGCGGCTGAAGAGCGTGTGGTTGAACCACGCGATGGCCCCTGGCCGAAGCGGCGGGACCAGCCCCCGGATCTGGTCATAGGAAACCAGGAGCCTCGAGGCTCCGGTTCCCAGATCGATCAGAAAGAGCCCGTCGTCTTTCGGAAAGGGGATCTCTTTTCGCGAATCCTGGCCGCCGCCGCCATAGCCGTAATCCGGTCGAGTGAGCCGCAGCCTCGAGAAGTTGATGCTGGCCGCTTCCGTGCCTTTGGGCGACACCGCGCTGACCGGATGGGGGATGGCTCCAACCTCCTTCCTGGCGCGGACATCCATCGTCACGGAGACATACTTCCCGTCTCGGAAATCGTTGTAAATGATCTGCGAATCGGGCGAGGTCGCGAGCCAATGCGCCATGCACCCCTGCTGGAAATTCCAGGCTCGAGTCTGCGCCAGGGGGATGAACTCCTTCGTTTGCAGATGGACCAGGCCCAAGGTCGCAGGATCCTTCTCGTCGGGGAGCCGGTTGCGGATGTCCGTCTCCAGAACCGTGGCATGATGCTGCGATCGGTCGAACGAGTTGATCCCGTAATAGCTGGCGAACAGGTGCTCCTTTTCGTCCCCGGTGATCTGAATCGGCCCCGTGATCGCCGGGAAGACAACCGGTGTCCCGCGATTCGCGCCTGCCTGACAGGATAAAGCAAGGATCAGGCCCGCCACTAATGCTGTCCCAACGGTTCGTTTCATTGCTGCAAAGCGGGCCTCGCTCGGGAGACCCGGTATCGGGCGCGAGAGACGGCGCCCGCGGGATTTCGTTTCGGCTGATTTCAATCCAGTTTTGCCTTTTGCGGTTTGAGCTTGCGGACGGATTGTTGGATTGGAGGAGGCCGATGTCAAGGCCGCAGCCGTGCAGGGGAGAGGCCGGAAAAACTTGACCCTATTCGTACACCCTTTTGAGACTCATGCGCAGCGTTGCTATGCTCCGTTAACGGTCCGAACACCTCGCTATGATTTCTAAACATGTTCCAGCTCGATGGGTGGTCTGGGCGTGCGCTGCGGCCTCCGTCGCCGGGCTCGCCGCGGACGCGCCGATTCAATGGGCCTCGGTGGAGGGCGCGCGGCTGCCGCTGCCTCCGGCGGAGCATCCTCGGCTCTATTTGCGCGCCGAGCATGTCGCGGAGCTGCCGTTGCGGCTGGAGCATCCGGCATTGAAGCCGGCAGTCGATCGGCTCGAGGCGATGGCTCGGAGATCGCCTCCGATGCGGATCGAGTGGGACGCGCTGAAGTTTCTGGTCTCCGGCGATGTCCAACAAGGCCGCGCCGTCATCGAAACCGCCCTGCCTCTGCTTCGAAAGTGCGAGCTGGCTGATCGTCAGGACGCCTGCCGGGAGACGGGCCGGATGATGGTCACGGGCGCGATCGCGTATGACTGGTGTTACCGGCTGCTGACGGGGGAGGAGAAACAGGCGTTCATACGGGAACTGGTGCGGCTGGCCAAGACGCAGGAGTGCGGCTATCCGCCCATCGGCCAGGGCTCGGTGACCGGCCACGCGTCGGAGGCCATGATCATGCGCGACATGCTGTCGGCGGGCATTGCCATCTACGACGAATTTCCGGAAATGTATCGGCTCGCCGCGGGGCGGTTCTTTCGCGAGCACCTCCCGGCGCGCCAATGGTTTTATGGCGGCCATGCGTACCACCAGGGCGATTCCTACGGGGCGCACCGGTTCAGCTGGGACACGTATCCGCTGTGGATATTCGACCGGCTGGGCGCGGGCAACGTGTATGGTCCGGAGCAGCGCTGGATCCCCTACCTGTGGGTCTACACCACGCGGCCGGACGGCCAGCGGCTGCGCGCGGGCGACACCTTCGCCCACAGCGCACCCTGGGGCCGGCCCTGGAGCGAATATATGGGCACGCTCCTGGTTATGCAACGATGTCGATCCCGAACGCTTTGCTGGAAGCTCGAGAGAAGTCTCGGCTTGGCGGCTGGAACTCTCCCCGAAAACTGCCTCCGCCGAAGACCGGTTCCTGGCGGTGATGCAGATGACCGACCGCACTGCTCCCGCGCGCTGGCCGGTTCGGCGGGTGGAGTTCGCCGGGCATGCCGGATGCGAGATCACGGGGCCGGATGCGGCCTGGATGGTCCTGTTCAACCAGGCAGGCGGACGGTCGGCTGACGCCCTCGTGTTTACCCTGGCCCGCCCCGTTCGAACCCGGGTGCTCGCCACGGGCCTTGTCCCCGGCCGGTGGCAGGCGCGTTGCGCTGGCAGATCGGAAACCCAGCTGCTCGAGGTCTCGGAGGACACGGGCGCAGCCTGGCTCGAGGCGGCGGCGGGAACGTGGACGCTGACCCGGCAGTGAACCTGCAGCCCGAAGCTTTTGTCTTGCACGCCCCCCAGGGAACCCCCTTGACATTGGAAGGGGACTTTCTATCGTTTCGAACGATGTCACTCATTGATGTGTGACGATTTGTTTGTTGCCTATGAAAAAGATAATGATTCCATGGATATTTGGGGCCGTGCTTTGCTCGTCGCTGGCCGTTCGGGCGGCCAACATCGCCTGGGTGAGCCTTCATCCGGCGGACGGCACGCCATCAACCGCGGCGGCAACCGCCGGGTTCACGCAGGCGCCTGATGTCGGATACACCGCCTTGCTGGCGGCCAACGGCCACACCGTAACCCGCATCGTAACCGTGGCCGAACTCGGCAACTCACCGGATACGCTCGCCGCGCTCAACACAAACGACCTGGTCATCATCAGCCGGTCCGTGCCGAGCGGTCATTACGACTCGGCGACCGAGAGGGCGGCATGGCATGGCATCACGGCTCCGTTGATGACCGTGGGCGCTTACATCAACCGGAACAATCGCCTGGGATTCCACACGGCCGATACCATCCCGGCCAACAACAGCAGTCAGATGCGCCTCAGAGTCAACACCCCGTCGCACCCGATCTTCACCGGGATCGCCCTGAACGCGACCAACTTGATGGTCAACCCTTACTCGATGCGAGTGACGTTCACCAACGCCACGACCGGCACGAACATCCTTCAAGGAGGCATTTCCGTCGTGACCAGTCCGGTGATCGCCGGGGGGACGATTCTGGCAACGGTTGGCACCGCGGGCGACGCCGCTCTCGGCGGCATGATCATCGGTGAGTTCCCCGCCGGAACGGCCGGTTCCAAAGGAGAAGTCATGGCTGCCAAACGGATGGTCTTCCTCACGGGCAGCGCGGAATCCGGGATCACCAGCGAAGGCGCGGGGATGTTCGACCTGATGCCCGACGGGCAGACGCTGTTTCTCAACGCGGTGCGGTACCTGACGACGCCGCAGGCCCCCGTCTGCACATCGCCGCTGGTCGGCGCCGCCAATCTGTTTCCGGGCGACTCATGGACGTTCAATCCCAACTCGATCGGGGATCCGCCCATGACCTACCAATGGTACAAAGACGATGCCCCGATCGCCACAGGGACCAGCGCGGCCCTCACCCTCTCGAACCTCGAGACGCCGGATGCCGGAGTGTATTTCCTGATCGCCAGCAATCCCACCGGCAGCGCGACCAGCACAGTTGCGCGCTTGGAGTTTGCCGTCATGCCCGCCGCCAACATCACCAATGGCATCATTTCCTACTGGCCGCTCGATGACGTGATCGGGCCGCGGACCGTCGACATGGTGAGCGGCTACGACATGAACCTGTATCACATGGGGGCGACCAACATCGTTCCCGGGCGATGGGGCAACGCGTTCCAGTTCGACGGGCTCGGCGAAACTATGCTGACGCGCACCCACAACCCCGGCGATGACCTGCCGATTGTCCAGCACCCCAACTTCACCGTGTCGCTCTGGGTCCAGGGCATGGCGCCGCAGACCGACCGCCGCGTGTTCAGCGAGACCGCCGTGTCCGCTACCCAGCCGCTGTGGGATCTCGGAACCCATCTCAATGGAACGGACGACAAGGTGGACATCTATATCCGGACCGATTCCAACACCGTGTTCACCGATCACCGCCATTCGACGAACGTTGCCTATGACGGCGCATGGCATCACCTGGCCTTTGTGCAGCGGGACGTCGGCAACGGCAACATGAAGGCGCAGCTCTGGATCGACGGCGTTCTGGACCCGGTCGCCATCGTGCCGGGACGGCCGATCTCCGCCAAGGTGACGACCATCGGCGGGGTGTTTCGCATCAGCCCCGCCGCAGCCTACACCGGGCTGATCGATGAGGTGGCCACATGGAACCGGGCCCTCTCGCCCGAGGAGATCGCGATTCTCCAAACCACCACCATCACCAATCCTCCGTCCCGCATTCAGCCCCTGGCCATCAACAGCTTCAAGGCGGACCTGCCCGCGGTGGTCTCGGGCGGCACGACCGTCCTGCGCTGGGACGTCAGCAAAGATGTCAACCAGGTCATCCTGGATCCGATCGGCGATGTGACCTCGTTGACATCCGCCGGCATCGGCTCCCGGACCGTCACGAATACGGCCCCGGTCAACTATGTTCTGACCGTTCATCGCCGGACGGACACGATGTCAGCGACCACCAGCGTGGCGGTCGTCGAAGGCGTCGCCCCCGGCTGGACGCTGCTCGACAACTTCGACACCAGCGCGCCGGGCAGCCTCTATGCCAACGGCTACTGGAACGATGCCTCCGGCGTCGGCGCCCAGGTGGTCGACCTCGATGGCAATCCCGCGGTTCGCACCTCGACCGGCAACGCCGTCGCCTACCTGAACCTGCGCGACCTGAAGGTCCTCGAGGGCCAGGCCTGCACGCTCTTCTTCCGCATGATTCCCGGCACCAACAATATCATGGGCATCACGAACATCGTCGGGCTCACCGACAAGAACCAGCGCGGTTACGCCGACGGCATCACCAACATCGGCTCCGTCCTGTATATTGCCCCCATCACCAACGACTTCTTCCTCATCACCAACGGCTGGTACATGGGCGCCCGCAACGGGTATCCCGGCATGCCGATTGACTTTGTCCACCCCGCGCTCGATCCGGCCACGGTCTACAACGTCTGGATCGACATGACCAACGCCCCAGTCGCCAACTATTTCATGAGCGATACGTTCAGCGTCTATGTCCAGAAGGACGGCGCCACCGAGATCGAGCGGACCCTGCTATTCCAGGATTATGTGAGCGATCGCGATCTGTTCCTGATCGATGATGTCCTGGGCGGGATTCAACCCAATCTCGACAAGCTCATCATCCTGGGCAACAACGCCACTTACAGCGCATGGTTCGACGACTTCTACCTGAGCACGGGCGGCTACAACGCGACCGTGCCGCGGCCCTACGGTTTCACCGGCAAAGTGCCCGGCACGATGAGCATCCAGTTCCTCGATGGCAAGATCGAGATTCGGTGGACCCATGGCGTCCTCGAGCGGGCGCCATCGGTGACCGGCCCGTGGGACGACGTCCCCGAGAATCCGGCTTCGCCCTATGAAGTGATGCCGAGCGAGTCGGCCATGTTCTATCGCACCCGGTAGGTATCCGGGGTTTTCGCTTGGGCGGCCGGCCGGAAGGGCCGGCCGCCTTTTTTTCATGATCTATGTCCCATCCGCATTCCAATCCTAAAAGGCGGCCTTCATGGGGCGCCAGGTTCCGCAATGCCGTCCTGGCGAGTAT
This sequence comes from uncultured Verrucomicrobiota bacterium, assembly GCA_964458325.1. Lineage (GTDB taxonomy): Bacteria > Verrucomicrobiota > Verrucomicrobiia > Limisphaerales > UBA1319 > JAGMXM01. The sequence continues at coordinate 33,768 of CAYWIM010000009.1, read as the reverse complement.
TCATCGGTGAAGAAGGCCGGCTGCGGGTCTGCCCAGGCGAATCACTCGGAGCGCGCGGCATTCCAGACCCGCAAGCCCTTGCGCAGGAGGGGTTCGAGCTCAGCCAGGGGCAGTTGGCTGTCGGCGTCGCAGGCGGCGCGGGCGGGCTCGGGATGGACCTCGAGGAAGAGGCCGTCGGCTCCCGCGGCCAGGCCGGCGAACGCGATGGTCCCGATCAGCTCGCGGTCGCCGCCCGTCACTCCGCCGCTCTGATTGGGCTTTTGGACGCTGTGGGTGCAGTCAACCACGACCGGCGCGCCAAAGGCTCGCATCCGAGGAATCCCCGTCATGTCGACCACGAGATCGTGGTAGCCGAAGGTGGTGCCGCGCTCGGTGATCCAGACCTGATGGTTGCCCGTGCCGCGGACCTTCTCGAGCGCGAAGCGCATGGCCTCCGGCGCCATGAACTGGCCTTTCTTGATATTGACGCCCTTGCCGGTGCGGCCTGCGGCAAGGAGAAGATCCGTCTGCCGGCTGAGAAAGGAGGGAATCTGCAGCCAATCGACGAACTGAGCGGCGATCGGACAGTCAGCGGACTCGTGGACATCGGTGAGAACGGGGACGCCGTGGCGGGCGCGCACGGCGGCGAGGAGCTCCAAGGCCTTCTGTTTCTCGAGGCCGCGGAAGCTGTCGAGCCGGGTGCGGTTGGCCTTGTCATACGACGCTTTGAAGACCAGCGGGATTCCCAAGCGGGCACAGACCTCCTTCGCGTGTGACGCGACCGTATCGAGCAGCTGGGCGCTTTCGACCACACAGGGGCCGGCGATCAGAAAGAATGAAGTGGCTTGTTTCATGGCAGGTCGTTCCGGACCAGGCGGCCGAGGTAGCCGCCGTGGTGGCGCAAGGCGTAGTCATCCCTGCCGAATCGGGTCGCTTTCATCAGCAGCACGACCAGGATATCGCCGATGACCGTCATCGCCGTGGTGGAGGTGGTGGGAGTGAGCCCGAGCGGGCAGACTTCGGGCGGGTTGCCGGTGCGGAGTATTACATCCGCGAATCTCAGCAGCGGCGAATCCGGATGGCCGGTCAGCACGATCTTTTTCAATCCGGGCCGGTACCGCTCAGCCAACTGCACCAGCTGGAGGAGCTCGGTTGTCTTGCCTGAGTTCGAGATCAGGAACAAGACGTCATGCGGCTGGAGCACACCCAGGTCGCCATGGGCGGAGTCGGCGGCGTGCAGGAAGATGGCGGGTGTGCCAGTCGAGCTGAAGGTGGTCGCGATGTTGAGGGCGATCTGGCCGGCCTTGCCCATGCCGCTGCAGACCACCTTGCCACCCTGGCGGTGGACCCCTTCCAGAATCAGCTGTGTCGCGCGACCATAGCTGTCATCCACCGGGATGTTCCGGATGGCGCTCGATTCGGCTGCGAGGATGTCGCGGACAATCTGGGGATCCAAATCGGCAGTGCCGGGCTGAACGATGGAGTCCGGATCACTATTCCAAATGTTTCTCATAACCTATGCCAAAATGGAACGATACCGGCTCCAGGAGTCAATGCGATTCGTGTTGAAGCAACTACGATTTTGACGAGGACAGTGTGCTGGTGGATAATCGGTCTCCAGCGGCGCAACGCGTTCAGGGAACGGGGCGCGGGAGGCCGCGCGCCCTCTGGCGCGAAAGAGAACGAACCGAAAAAATCGCGGCAAGCGGCGACAACGATCGATGGCGGCAAATCCCTTACCCGTCCGAGTGGAAGGATCCGTGTGCCCTCTCCGTTTCGACCGGCACGAGCTGGCGGGCGCGTTTGGCGACCTGGGGACGGACCTGCCGCTCGTGGTGGGCATGGTGGTCGCTGCCGGGCTCGATGCGGCCAGCGTGCTGGTGATGTTTGGCGCGATGCAGATTCTCACCGGGATCGCGTATCGCATGCCGATGCCGGTGCAGCCGCTGAAGGCGGTGGCAGTGCTGGTCATCACGCAGAAACTGGCTCCGAACCTCATCTACGGCGCTGGTCTGGCTATCGGCGTGGTGATGCTGGCGCTGGCGCTCACCGGCTTGCTGCAATGGCTTGCGGGCGCCGTGCCCAAGTGCGTCGTGCGAGGCATCCAGTTCGGGCTGGGCGTGCAGCTGGTATCTCTGGCGTTCACCGACTACGTGCGTTCGGATGGCGGGTGGGGGTACGCGCTGGCGGGCGCGGCGTTTGTGCTGGCTCTGGTATTGGCGGGAAATCGCCGCCTGCCTGCCGCCCTGGCGGTGATTGGGCTGGGCCTGGCCTACGCGCTGCTGTTTCACGCTGACCAGTGCGCCGGCAGCTCCACCTTTGGTTTCCGGCTGCCGCAACCGCGCGTCCCGGCATGGCCGGACGTGTGGATGGGCTTTTGGGTGCTGGCGTTGCCGCAAATCCCCCTGTCCCTCGGCAACTCGATTCTCGCAACGCGGCAAGTGGCAGCGGACTTCTTCCCCGACCGTCCGCTTGCCGTGCGACGCCTCGGGGTGACCTACAGTTTGATGAACCTGCTCAGCCCGTTCTTGGGAGGGATCCCGGTATGCCATGGATCGGGAGGCATGGCCGGGCATTACGCCTTCGGCGGACGCACCGGCGGATCGGTGGTCATTTACGGATCGTTCTTCGCCCTGGCCGGGCTCTTCCTGAGCGCCGGGTTCGATCGGTTCAGCCAGTTGTTTCCGCTGCCGGTCCTCGGGGTGTTGCTGGTATTTGAGGGCTGGACGATGCTGGCCTTGGTGCGCGACACGGCAGCGGTGAAAAGTGAATTCATGATCGCCCTGCTGGTCGGATTGATGGCGGGCGGCCTGCCGTATGGCTATGTGGTGGGAATGCTGGTCGGCACCGCGCTCTATTACCTGGCGCGGGCCGGAAGGCTCAGTCTGGGACATGACTGAGGCCTGCCTGCGCCAGGCGGAGCGCGGCAGGCAGGCCCGACCCGGCGCCTGCCATTTCACGGCGCCCATAGCGCCGGCATCGGGGCGAGCCACAACTGGTGGGAGCATGGGCCTGGCCCCATCGAGCGGTCCAGCCGATTACGCCCAGGGGTCTAAATAGTTGACATATGCCGGGCAACGCGCCACGCATCGCGGGGCTGTGAGCATGCAGACAGCGGTGCGGCGCACACGGAGCGGCCGCCATTCAGCTCGCAAACCGTAGCTGCCGGCGTGAGGAGGCGGTTTGTCGCAGCCGCAGCTTTCAAGCTGCGCGATTTATCTCACGCGAAGGCGCGAAGAACGCGAAAAGGCATCCAGTTGCAAGCCGCGGATTTGTGCCCGCCGACCACGCGGAATGACGCGGAAATTCAACCTGCAGGGTAGGGCGCGCACTCCGCTGCGCGCCGAGTTGTCAACCGGCAGCCAGCATAATGCAGGCCGGGTCACCAGTTGCCGAGGCCGACAAGAATGTGGGCGCTCCTTCTGAGCGCGCTTCCGTCGTGGTCCATTCGGCCGGCGCCGGAGGCTGACAAAGGCGTTGACTTCCTGGTTCTGGCGGGCGATGTTTCACAATTGACTCCTCGGCAGGCCGTCGCTCTGTGAGATGCATGCAAGCCGCTTTCATCCGATTCTCCCAAAGCCGCCAGGAAAGGCGGCCCAGTGGTTTGGGTGTGAGCGGGAGATTGGCTGGGTCGCGGACAAGGGAAGCGGGCAGCGCCCCTGCCGGGCGAGCAAGAAAACGGAAAGACCAAGATCTATGAAAACGTCGAATTTCTTCGGATCATGTCTGCTCCCCATCTGCGGCTTGGTCGCCGCTGGACTGTCGTTGGCGAGGGCGGACGTTGTGATCATCGAGACCCGTCTGAAGTCGGGTCAAAACTCATGCCCGCCCTACTGCGAGCTTTCCGGCAACTGGGCCAACTCCAGCATCAAGAGCAGCGCGGCAGGCTTGGACGGCGGGCGGCCTGGATCGAGGTTTGCCACACAGGCCAGCTCGTTCAGCATCCTGCCGACACTGGGGGAAGCGGGCGGCCACTATTTCGTTGAAGTCACCCACGCCACCGCCTCGAGCATTTCGGCGGACATCGTGGTCAGCATTGCCACCGAGGGCGGCGCCGGTCTGCCCGAGACCACGACGGGGTTCCAGCAGACCCGTGGTGTTAACGAATGGTTCCGGATCGGGACGATCGACTTGAATCCGGGCGTGACTCAGCCGACGATCACCTTCTCCCATCTCTCGGGCGCAACCAGTCGCACCTATGCGGACGCGTTTCGTTTTGTGAACACCAACGATGTCTGCCTGATGGGCCTGCCCCAGTTGACGACCGTGAACGGGCCGCTGGCGGCCGGGCAGACCTTTGTCAACGTCCCCGCCGTGAGCAGCAGCGCCCAGAAAGTCACCGTCTATGCGTTTGACGGCAGCGCCTACACGCAGCTCGGGGAACTGGCGGCCGGCCTGGTCGAGGGGGTGAACGTGGTGCCGACGGTCCCGCTGGTCAAACGCCAGGTGATTGTCGCGACCCAGTGGAAGGATGGCATCGAGAGCTGCAAAGTGACGACCGGGCCCTTTGTGGGCGGCGGCGCGAATCCTCAGCTTCGTCTGTCGCTGAGCATCGCCGACACTGCCCCCACGAACCACGTCATCGGCGCCAGCGGCAGCGCTCCGCTGGGCAGCCATCTGGTTTTCCTCAAAGCGGATGGCACCGTTGATGGCGCCTTCGGGGTGGCGCCCACGGGAGGTCTGGCGCTGACGCCGAGCACCTGCTGGCAGCACATCTCCTTTGACCGGGCGACCGATCCCCTCTTCGGATGGTCGGGCGCCTATGGCAATTCCTGGCTGAGCAATGACTGGGCCGTCCTGGACGCCATCGCGTTCTGTGTCCAGGACACGCAGGACTCCGGGCCCTTTTCGATCTATATCGACAACTTCATGAACGGCACCAACCTCATCGAGGATTTCGAGAGCTATGCCAACGGCGCGACCGCCGTGCTGATCACCAAGCCGAGCCAGTCCGGCAGCACCAGCACCGCCCCGACGCCGTACCTGCTCGCCCCCCCGCCAGGAGCCGTCTCGCCCGACGAGTCCGTGGTCGTCAGCACCAATGTGGCGTCCGGCGACCGTTGCCTGTTCATGAGCTGGCAATTCAAAGACGATTCAAACCAGGATTGGCTGCGGGCGACATTCCAGGGCCAGGGAAAGCCATTCCCGATCGTGGACCTGCGCCAGCCCATCTCGTTCGATGTGCTGCTGCTGCCGGTAGGACAGAGCCAGGGCCATTTCGTCAATGTCGGCACCGTGGAGAACCAGCGAGTGTTCGAGACTCAAGACGCCGCCTTCTCCGTCGTCCCGACGGGGCCTGGCGACTTCACTTATCAATGGAGCCTCAACGGCTTCGACCTGCCCGGCGCCACGGCCAGCTCCTATACCGTCGCCCATGCAACGGCTGCGGATGCCGGCGTGTACACGGTGAAGGTCCACGATGGCACCTGCCCCACCGAACGCAGCGCGGTCCTCACCGTGCTGTCGCCGGTCCCCACCATCACCAACCAGCCTGTTTCTCTGACGGTGTACCTCACCCAGGACGCGACCTTCAGCGCCGCCGCCAGCGGCAATGTGCCGAGCGGATATCCCGTGACCTACCAATGGCGTTTCTATGGCGTAGACATCTTCGATGCGACCAACGCGACGCTCACCATTCGCAACGCGCAATCGTGGGACGCCGGCCCTTATGACGTGGTCGCGTCCAATCCCTATGGGCCAAGCGTCAGCACCGATGTCACCCTCACGGTGTTGGATCCCGTTCCCACCGTCACGAACCCGCCGGTCCGCGCGGTCGTGCATGTTGGCGAAACCGGGAATTTCCAGGTGGGAGCTGATGGCCATGTCGCGATCGGGTACCCGTTGAGCTACCAGTGGCGTTTCAATGGGCTGGACCTGGCGGGCCAGACGAGCGCGGCGCTTTCCGTGCCGAACGCGCAGATCGCCAACAGCGGCTTTTATGACGTGGTGGTGGCGAATATGTACGGATCGGTCACCAGCGTCGTGGCCGTGCTGGACGTGCTGGCCCCGGGCGTCGTGCCGGGCGCCGGCGCCGGCCTGAGCGGCAGCTACTACAACAATCCCACCTATACCGAGGACGCGCCTCCCAGCCCGTTTGACGGCGCGCCGGCCTTGAGCCGCGTGGACCCGGCGATCAACTTCGACTGGCTCGAGGGCGCGCCCGGCTCGCCGGTCGCGACGAACTACTTTGCGGCGCGCTGGTCGGGCCAGATCGAGCCGCTCGGAGCCGGCGCCTACACGTTCTACACCACCACCGACGACGGTGTGCGGTTGTGGGTGGGCGGACAGTTGGTGATCAATCAATGGATCCCGCAATCCCCCACCGAGTGGAGCGGCACGCTGGCGCTCCCGAATGCCAAGAGCGACCTCGTGCTCGAATACTATGAAAAGACCGGGGGCGCGGTGGCGAAGCTGAGCTGGTCCGCCACCGGCATCCCGAAGCAGCCCGTGCCCCAGTCCCAGTTGTATCCGCTGATCAGCCGACCCGTTCTGGGAGTCGAGCGCAGCGGTGCAGACGTGATCCTCAGATGGGACACCCCCCACTTCACGCTGCAGACGGCGACCAACATCCTCGGAACCTATGCGCCGATCCCCGGCGCAACCAGCCCCCACACCAACGCGATTGGGCCCGAGCCGCAGCGTTTCTTCCGGCTATCGCTATAGTGGACCGGGACACGACATCGGAAGAGTGAATCATTCTGCCGATTGCCGGGCGGAATGATTGCCAATGACAGCCTGGTGTGGGACGCTCTGTGCTGTGCGAATTTGCCGGTGGCTGATTGGAATCGCGCTGATCGCATGTTCTGCGAGCCGGCCTTGTGCAGCGTCCATGGCGGATGCCGCCGATGCGGCCGTCGCGCGGCCGTCGCGCGATGAGATCGTCCGGGCCGCGGTCGAGATGGCTGAACGCACCTGGCGAGCGGCCAGCCAGCAGCCGCCGACGGTTGCATCGCGCGACCTGTTTGGCGCCGCCCTGGCCTGGTGTGAGGCGAAAACGCATCTCGAGAGGCTGGAACCGGTATTCGACCTTGCGGCGAAAATGCAGGACCGCAATCCGCAGAGCCGCACCTATGGCAACTTCCGCTGGAGCTGGCAGCACGCGGAGGTGTGGGATGTCAATGCGGTGGATTTCTGCATGCAAACCGCGGCGCTGCTCTGGATGCGCCACCAGACGAGCCTGCCCCCGGCCGCTCGAGAGAAGCTGCGCGGAGTTCTCGAGCTCGCCATCCACGGTTTGATCGGCCATCGCGTGGCCGAAACTTACAGCAACATCGCGCTGATGAATGCGGGCAACCTGATCCTTTTGGGAGAGGCCATGGAGCAGCCCGCCGCCGCCGCGGAAGGCTACGCTCGGCTCGACCGCTTTCTGCTGGCGATGTGGGAATGCGGCATCCACGAGTATTGCAGCCCCACCTACTACGGTGTGGACCTCGATGACCTCGTGCTGATCGAAGCCTTCGCCCAAAACGAACGCGGGCGGCGGCAGGCCCGGGTGCTGCTCGAGTATTTCTGGACCGATATCGCGCTCAACTGGTTTCCCCCGGCGCAGAAGCTGGGTGGCGCCCGCAGCCGGGACTACGATTACCTGCGCGGCCTGGGCTTTCTCGACCAGCAGATGACGGCCAACGGCTGGTTGCCGGCGGATGAGAAGAACCGGGTCACTTTCATCGTCAACGCGTTCACCCGCTGGCGGCCGCCCGCGCGCCTGAAGGCCATGAGCGAAACGCGTTTCCCGCGCCTGGTGCAACAGATCTGGGGATTCGAGCCGGCGGAATCGCGGACGCACTATCTTTGCCGCGACGTGACGTTGAGCACCGCGGGCGCCGGCTACCGGACGATGGACCTCCCGCTGTGCGCGGACCTGCCAGGGCCGCGGGAGGGCGTCCGCTGCTATTTTCTCCCGGACGGCCGGCACGATCCCTACGGCAAGGTGAAGATCCAGGAGAGCCAGGCCCACGCCAAGACGTTGCACTTGACTCCGTTCTGGGCGGCGGCCCAGCGGCGCGGGGACGCGCTCGGCCTCGCCCTCTACCGAGCCAAGGACGTCCCATCCGGAACGCAGACGCTCGAGTCGCACTTTGTGATGCCCCTGGATGTGGACGGCTTCTGGCTTCGCGGGAAACGCCTCGACACCCCGAAGGACCGTCCATGGGACTTCTCGGTGAAACCCGGAGAAGCGCTCATCCTGCGCAAAGGCGCTGCCGCGGTGGGCGTGCGCTTGCCATGGGCACGCGGCCTCGACGGAAAACATGCGCCTGCGAGTTTTGTGTTCGACGACAACCCGTATGGCGCAGTGCGGCTGACCGTGACGCATCATGCCGGCGCCTGGCCGGACGCCGCGGAAGCCAGGGCGGGCGCGGCGTTCTGGATCCGGATCGGCAGCGGTTTGGCGGATGCCGCCGCCTTCGAGAAATGGTCCCGGGAGTTCGCTGCCGCGCGCCAGGAAATCGAGGCGAGCGACGAGCGCGTCCGCGTGTCGGTGGCCGGCGCCGATGGAACGGTTGCTGTCGGCGCGGATGCGGCGAAGTCCGCGCCGTTTGGGCTGGAGCCGTCTCCGTCGCGCGCCTTGCTATCGGTGGATGGGGACGACGTGGGAAAACGGCTGCTCGAGGACCTCGAGCCGATCCGCAGCTGGCGTGCGAAGACGCGCGCTGGAAGCCCGGTGGTTTTGTCGAAAACGGAAGGAGTTTATTTCGAAGCCGAAGGGGGGCGTATGATTTCGCCGATGACCGCCGGGGAAGACGCTGGAGCCTCGAGCAGCTTGTTTATCTGGATGCAAGCCCAACCCGGCGAGAAGGGCAGCAGCGCGATCGGCGCCGCGACCTGGCAGCTCCAGGTGGCTGACGGTGGAGAGTATTACCTCTGGGGCCGCGTGCAGGCGCCAACGCCGGAGAACGATTCGTTCTATGTGCGCGCGTTCACCGAGGACGGGGAGGTTCTCAGCCGGACGGACTGGCCGACCGGCGTGCGCCAGACCTGGCAATGGATCCCGCTGGCTATCGGGGGCGGACGAGCGCAGATGGCACTCGATTGGCAGGCCGGCATCGTCCACCTCCAGCTGCGCGTGCGCGAGGCCGGAACGAAGATGGATCGCCTGTTCATCACGCCGCGCGCCGGCGATCGCCCACGCTAACAACGAAGACCGTTTGACGGGATCCGAGAACCTGAATCAATCCAATGAACACACCAATTCATAGCTTCTTGCGGCTCGGGCTTTGCGCTCCGGCAACCAGCGAATCGCGCATGGTCGCCTCGGGCGGACGGTGCGGCGCGTTAACCGGCGCCGGAACGAGCCAATTACCGCATGGACGAAGTCGATTGCGCGGTTTCCGGGCGGCATTCGCCCTCCTGTCGAGCGCGGTGCTAATGACAGTGCTGACCGGAGTTCGCGCTCAGGCAGCATCGACTGAGCAACCGGCCAGCATCGTACCGGTGTTCCGGCTGGACGGCGTGCTCACCGAGGCGCCGGTCGGCGCGCGCCTGGGCAAGGCGGCGAATGATCCGGCCGGCAATCAAAGACGCTCGAGTCAGCAAGCACAACACGCGCTGGGATGAGAAGCCGGGCGCCAGGTGAAGGAGCCAAGGGTGAGGACGAGAACCACCGGTGGCTGTTGCGATTTTTGCGCGGGCCGGTTGAATCCATGACGGGAGGAGAACTCGGCGCGTCTCCATCGGACTGGCGCGCGCTTCTCGAGTGCGCTGGCAGGCATGGGCTCAGTCCGCTGGTGTACGGGCGGCTGCTCGCCGGCGCCTCGGCGCCGAGGATTCCCGAGGCGGTGCTCGAATCGCTTCGGATCGCATTTCTAACCAATGCCGCAAAGAACGCGCTGGCATATCGGGATCTTCAAGGAGTGCTGGGCGCATTCGATCGGCGCCGGATTCCCGCGATCATTCTGAAGGGGGCATTTCTGGCCGGGCTGGTGTATGGTCACATCGGGCATCGAACCATGGGGGATATCGATCTGCTGGTCCGGCGGGGGGATATGGCATCGGCGGCCGAGGCGCTGCAGTCGATCGGGTACAGGTTCGAGATGGGAATGGTCCCTGACATCGATGCATGGTGCCGAGTGCGCCGCCACTTGCCCCGCTTGCACAAGCCGCCCGGCCCTGGCATCGAGCTTCACTGGACGATCCTGCCGCCGTTGTCGGCCTGCGCAGTCGATGTCGAGTCTCTGTGGAACCGATCGAGGCCGGCGACCCTGGCGGGTTCGAGCAGCCGTTGTCTGGCGCCGGAGGATCTGCTGCTGCATCTGTGCGTGCATGGGGCTTTTGGGGATGGGGCGGCATTCTGCATTGGTCTACGGCCGTTCTGCGACATCGCTGCCGTGGTCCGCCGGTTCGGTGCAGAGATCGATTGGGAGCGGCTTGCGAATCGCGCCCTGGATTGGGGGGTGGGCCGCTGGGTGCATCTGGCCCTGGCTCTGGCGCATGAGTTGTTGGATGCGGTTGTGCCGGACGCCTGCATGCGGGCGCTCAGCCCGGCGGATCCGGACGCCCGGTGCCTGGCCTTAGCCCGAGAACAGGCGCTGTCAGCGGGCCGGCTGACTCTATCGGCCGAGGCGCGCATGGCGCTGGCCCCGCTCAAAGGCCTCGAGCGCAGCGTGGCGGCGCCGTTTTCGGGGGGCGGATCGGCGTTGGTAAGGACCCTCTTTCAGCCGCAGTCCGATCCGGAGAGTGGCCTATCGCTCTTGCGGAGCGGCTCGCCCAATCGCCGGGGCCGCATTCGGCATCTTGTCCACATGCTGGCTCGAGGGGCTGAAATCGCGTCGCACTCGATCATGCATCCTGGCCAGGCCCTGATCCTCATCCGGCAATTTCATCGAGACGCCCTCCTGCGGCGTCGGCTCGATGAGGCGCTGGCTCGATCGGGATGCAACGGCGCCGGACAGCGAACCCAATCGTCGAGTTGACGAGCCTGCAGATTCAAGCAAGAACGATGGATCCGGATGCGGCCGAGGTCGCGTCGAGGCAGATCAAAGCGGATGCGCGCGCGGGGGGGTCGTCCATCGTCGAGCTTGCGAATCGCTCCTCGAGATGTTATTTCCGCTGTGTTTGAGAATGACGATCACGCTGACCACTCGGCCCCTGCGTTCGGACCGGATCCTCAAGGAAGAGGCGGGGGGCACGGTTGTCCTGCTCGATATGGATGACGGGCGGTATTTCACGCTCGACGAGGTCGGCGGCCGGGTGTGGGACCTGTGCGATGGCTCTCGCACGGTATTGGAAATGGCGGCGCTGTTGGAGGATGAATACGAAGCGCCCCAGGCCGCCATCGAGCGCGATCTGCTGGCACTGTTGACCGACCTTGCGCATGAGAGATTGGTGGGCGATCATCCGTAGGCGATGGGCCATCTTGCAGCAGTTCCGGGGGGCGAGCCAAGGGCGGCTCTTCATCCGGGTTTTCCTTTTCGCCGCAGCGGCGCCGGCCTTAATGCGCTTGAGGCTGCCGGCACTGAAGCGGCTGCTCGAACGCCGGTTTGCAGCCGGCGCGACGACCGGCGGCCATCGCGACCGGCCCGCGGATATCATCCGTTGTGTCGAGTCGGCCATCGCCGTCGGAACGCCGATCATCCGTCGAGGGTGCCTGACCCGCGGGCTGACGCTCTATTACTTCCTGCGGCGCGCGGGCATGGACCTGGATCTCTGTTTTGGCGCTCGAGCCCGGAACGGCGTATTGGTCGAGGAACCCGGACACTGCTGGCTTGTCAAGGACGGCCAGCCGTTCCTCGAGCAGGGGCCCGTTCCATCGGGTTTCGTTCCCATCTACAGCCTCGCTGGCCCAGGGCCGAAGACCGCGGGCAATGTCTGAAGGGTGAGGCTTGACCATGCGAGCTTACTTGTTCCATGGCCTGAGACTGACGGTCTCCGGCGAGGAATCCGTGGTGGCGGCCCTGGATCGCCGTCTCGGCAGGTTCCCCGCCGCGAACATGGGCAGCCGGTCGGATCTGGATTTCGAGTTTTGCCGGGTTCCTGACGCCAGCCATCACGCCGTCAGCCGCCCTGATGGCCCGGGACGTCCAGTCCTTGACTTGCACCAAGGCCAAGCGCTCTATTTCGACCAACACCAACTTCTGTTCATCGATTATCCGGGGCAGGCTCGAGTGCTTTGCGATGTGAACACAGGCCGGGTCCGCGTCTCTTACCTGGATAGCGAGGGGCGCACGCCCTGGCTGCTGGCGCATCCATGCCTCATGATACCCCTGGCGGAGCTGTTGAAACGGCAAGGCATGTATATGGTCCATGCTGCCGGCCTGTGTCTCCATGGCAAAGGGCTCCTGATCGCAGGCGCATCGGGCGCCGGCAAGACGACGCTTGCCGCCGCCCTCCTTCGAGCCGGCTTCGATTTTCTGGGCGATGACACTGTGTTTCTGCACCCTCGATCCGGGGGGTTGCGAGTGCTCGCATTTCCGGACGAGATGGACCTGACTGCGCACACGGCCAGCTTCTTTCCCGAGCTGCGGAGCCTGGTCCCGCCCTCATCCGGCGTGAGCCGGCCGAAACAGGCGGTCAATCCCGCCCAGGTCTATGGCGCGGCGACATGCTGGGAATGTGCGCCCGCGGTGCTGGTGTTTCCGCGGACCGCCCCGGCCAAGGCGAGCGTGCTGACGCCCATCGCCAGAGACGCGGCTTTTCTCGAGCTGATCTGCAATGTATTGAGAACGGAGATCCAGGCGACCCAGGCCCACCTGTCGGTCCTGGCCGCGCTAGCGCAACAGTGCCTCTGCCTCCGTCTCGAGACTGGCCGTGATTTCGAGGAGCTGCCGGCTCTTCTCCGGTCGGTCCTTAGGGTCTGTTTCACCAATGAGAATGCGTATGTCACGAGTTGAGCATACATCGGTCCGGCTGGCTCTGGTCCTTCTGGGTCTCGATGCCATCGCAGTCAGCGCCTTCGCGGCAGCGCTGCCCCTGCGTCTCGAGTGGAGCCCCCCGGCCGCCCGACTGGTGGTGGGGCCGATCCCCGAGCCGGGCGCGCTGTTCGTGTTCGCCGCGCCCGATCTGCCATCGCTGGTGGCCACACCAACAATGATCCTCCAAACCAATACCCCATTGGCCGGCGAGCTGCAATTGCCGGTCGCGGCTGCCGATGGCGTCTCGAATCATGCCTTCTACAAGGCAGCCCATTGGCCCGGCCATGCGCCTGCCTTGGTGGACATCCCGGCGGGGACGTTTCTCATGGGAACTCCGCCATCGGAGGCGGAGCGATCCCCCTGGGAAGGCCCCCAGACGACGGTGACCATCTCCCGTTCATTCAAAATGGGAAAGTTCGAGGTCACTCAATCCGAATACCAAACATTGATGGGCAACAATCCCAGTTATTATGCTGGATATTCAAACCAGCCTGTCGAGCAGGTGAGTTGGCACAATGCCATGGATTACTGTGCGCGGCTGACTGCGTCTCAGCGGGCAGCCGGCTGCCTGCCGGAAGGATGGGCCTACCGGTTGCCGACCGAGGCCGAGTGGGAGTATGCCTGCCGCGCTGGCACGACCACTGCCTTCGCTTACGGATCGGCCTTGCGATCGGGCATGGCCAATTTCAACGGCCGCCAGGAATACGACGCCACGACAGGAACCGTGTTTAACCCTGCCGGAGTGGCGGTCGACCGGCCGACAGCCGTGGGCGCCTATCCTCCCAATGATTGGCAGTTGTTCGACATGCACGGAAACGTCTTTGAATGGTGTGTGGATCGGTGGGGATACAACCTCCCCGGTGGAAACGTCACCGATCCAGCCGGCCCGGATTCAGGCGAGGACCGGCTCGTTCGAGGCGGCTGCTGGTACAACGATGCCCGAGTATGCCGATCGGCTTATCGCATCCGAGGCCTGCCCGGCTATCGCGGCAACGAAATCGGCTTTCGCGTCGTTCTGGTCCCACCTACACCCTGACCCGCACCGCAAAGAACCAGCCTTGACGCGAAATATCAAAAACTGATCCCACCCGAAGAAGGCGAAGGAGAAGCAGAAGAAGGAGCAAGATAAGGATCAGTAGAGCCCGCCACGGACCTGAGCGTTCCCAATCGCCGAAGGACTGGCTTGCGATAGACAGACCTGGATCGTATGGGGCCACGCGGATCTCCGGTTACTCGCCGAGCCACTGTTTCATGGGCCTTGGCAGACGCTTTGATAAATTGCATGCGAAATTGGTTTTTGTTGTGAAGAGGACCGGATGCCCTCATGGCTTATGCAATCGGAAAAATTCCGCGGTGCTGCCCAGCGGCACAGTCACCACAAAGCGCCCATCCACCCATACCGGCGGCTCGGGCCAGTCCACCCACGCGTCCAGCGACTCGAGGCCGGACCGGCTTTGAAGCACATACCCAGACCCTGCTGCCGCCCAGGACAACCGCAGGCCGCTGTCTGACCTCTCGGTCCGCAACGCGATCGATTCGCTATTAGTCAGCGGCTCGCCCGCCGGAGCATCGCCAATAGTAATCATGGCGCTCGATCCCTCCGCACCCTCGCCCACCAGAACCACGGTGTTGCCCTCTCCAGGATTCATCGCCGCGCTCACATCGAGTGTCTTAGACTCGCCATCGCCCAGCGACTCGAGGACGTAGGGATGGCCGTTCACCAGGATACTGAGCTTCCTTAAGCCGGACGCGCCGTTCTGGACGCTGATGTATCGTTCGGCCGACGGAATGTCAGTGAACGTCTGCAATGTCTCGCCGCTGCCGCCAATCTCCAGCAGCGTGCTCACGGGATCGATCGTGGCGGAAAAAGTGCGGCACAGGTCAGACGCACGGGCATTACATGAGGCTCTAAGATTCGAGTTGACCCTCGTTCCAACGACTACGACCTTGATCGTCCCGATGGGAAGCAAGTAGGGGGTGTCCTGTGTCATCGGGGAATAGGTCTGCAAAACCACGTTCTCGGCGCCGTAGGCGGTCCCTGCCATGGTGCAGTTGACAAATCGCAGACCCATGACCGTCGCCAGTCCATAGTTATTCTGAATCGTGATGTTGATGGTTCCCCCGTCCGTGTTCCAACTGGGAACGGGGTTGAAATCGCCTGCAGCGCAGACGTGGGGGGTAAAGACCACATCCACGGACTTGGTATCGCTGCTTAACGCGACGCTGAACGTTCCTCCACCGGTGAAATTTTGGAACTGACTCGAGTCGATCGTAAACTTGCTGGCGTCGAAACCATTGATAGCCCCGCTAACGGTTGCAATGTGCCAGGCGCAGGCAGTCCGGCAGTCGAAATCCGCTGCTGGGCCTGACGCGGCGCCAGCCAGCGAAATGATCTTAATGGTGTAACGGCTTTCAGTCGTGGCGTTAATCTTCAGAGCACCGTTAATGTTCATCCAATCCCAACCCGTTCCGGCCGTGCTGTTGGCGTCATTGATCTCCCATTCGTATACGCCGCCGGCATTCCATCTCACGGCGCCATTGATATTGAGTGTCCCGACGCTGTTGCCGGGCGCCACGGTGCCATTGATCGTCAGGGTGTCTGTCGCATTAGGGTTGTTGCCTGCAGTGCCGATGCCCGCCAGCGTAGCGCCCGAGTCCACGGAAATCGGACTGGCCGATGCCAATGAACCGTTCAGTACCAACTTGCCTGCGCTGACCGTGGTCGGGCCGCCGTAGGTGTTCTCCGCAGTAAGAGTCAGGGTGCCGCCGCCGGACTTGGTGAGACCGCCAGTGCCCGAAACCGCCCCATCGAAAAGCGTGGCGCCGACGCTGTCCACCGTCAGCAGATATCCTCCATTGACGATCGCCCCGTTGAAGTCGAGCGTGCCGCCGTATGCGACCGAAAACGTCTGGTCCGCGCCGAGAGTGGTGGGAATACCCCAGGTCGTTGTGTTCGCGGTGATCTGATTCAAAATGCCCCCATAGATCGTGAACGAGGGAACGCTGTTATCAAGGCTGAGGCTGTATCCGCCGCTGCTGCCTGCGCTGAACGTGACGGAGCCGACCGTGGCCAGGAGGTTGTTGACGTTGCTCTTGCGGTCGGCGTTGTCGGGGAATATGAGGTTGTCATTCTTCGCCGGCAAGGCATCGGGCGTCCAATTTGCACCTGGGTTCCCCGAGTCTGCTAACCGCCAATTGGAGCTGGCCGTGCTGGTGCCATCCCAAGTGCGGCTGGTCTTCCCTTGGGGGCTGATTGTACCACTCCAGCCCAGGCCGCCTTCAGTGATCGCGGTGCTGTTGTAATTCACCAAGCCGGCCACATCGCTGCTATTGCCAGGATTAACATAATCTCCCAGGGGGCCATGGTCGTTCGAGTTACACAGACTGCCCACAGCCACATACCAAGTATCGGACCGGGAAAGACCGAAGTTGGAATGGCGAGTGGTGTTGTTCAGATACGCCCAACTGACAGCCCAGTCAAGGTAGCAGGTGCCCTCATCGGCCCTTGTCAGGCCGTCGACAACGCGGAGATAGCCGTCGGTGTAGCCGGTATAATTGATGTCTGCAATCGTCTTGGCGTTCGGTAAGGCATCGACATCCTTCATCGTGAGACTCGGCCACAAACTGCTGCTCGCACTGTCCAAGGTCTGCATCTCCAGTCCATGAGTGGCCTTATTTGAGAAGTTGGCTGCGTCCCAGGCAATCGCAAAGTCAACCAGGTTGGCCGAGCCTGCTTTCTTGATGTAGATCCAAATAGCTCCCGGAGAAGAGGAATTCCAAGTCACGGTGTTTCCCTTCAGTCGCGTGCGAAAGTAAAGGAACGAACCGTCGTCGTAATAATAGACCGTGCCTTGGGAGGATGTATTCCAGGTAAAGTCCCATCCGGTGGCCGTGATGTCGCTCCCGTCGCGCAGTTTGGGGATCTCGATCCAAGCTGAGTCCGCCGGCCACGAGCTTTTCGTGTTGATGAGGTCGGTGTTGGCCAAGGCAGACATGCCAGCCATCCACGCCAAAAAGACGAGGGCCAGAGGAATCAAGGCGCGTGTCCGTGGCGGGTGGTGGGCCCGGGTCAGGCCGGAATCGGCGGGCCGAATCGAGTTGGTGACGATCGTGTTCACATGATTTCGTGACCGCGGAATGAGGCCGTTTCCTCATCGCTTTGCCGAGGAACCTGCCGCACCCAAGACCGGTCGTTTACAGAAGCATAAACGACGGGCTCCGCAGGTCAAGAAGATAAACAGCAGTTATCATTTTGACCCATCTTCGACAGTTTGAAAACCTAGCTTGTTGATGCTCAACGGCTTACTAAGAAGTATTATTTTCCAACAACTTATGCATGGCATTCTGGTTTCGGGCGATCGATGGAATCGCGGCCGCCTTCGGGCTGGGGGTCTGGGACGGGCTGGCTTGGTTGCTCCTTGATCGCAGACCGGGTGGGTATGCTCGATCGTCACGCCTTGCCAACCCGCTCGATCCCCTCGAGCAACATCGGAATTCATTTTTGCATAGACCCTAGAACCGGCTTGCTCTCCGAGGGCTTTTCCGGTTGTATTCTGGCAGGACGCCGCGAGTTCGATTGAGCGGCGGTTTTTTCGGGCTGTGCACGGTGTGGAGAAGACCGTTTGACGGGATCCGAGAACCTGAATCAATCCAATGAACACACCAATT
>CAYWIM010000009.1:0-16173 GCA_964458325.1 uncultured Verrucomicrobiota bacterium | reverse complement strand
CGCGGTGCTAATGACAGTGCTGACCGGAGTTCGCGCTCAGGCAGCATCGACTGAGGGACCGGCCAGCATCGTCCCGGTGTTCCGGCTGGACGGCGTGCTCACCGAGGCGCCGGTCGAGGAGCCACTCCCGATGTGGGGTTTTAACGGGATCTCGTTGAAGGAACTGGTGGCTCGCCTGGGCAAGGCGGCGAATGACCCGGCCGTTCGGGCGGTGGTCATCCTGCCCGAACGCGCTTCGCTGGGATCGGCACAAATCGAGGAATTGCGGGCCGCGATGTCGCTGGTTCGCCGCCGCGGCAAGGAGATTCACGTCCACGCCGATTCACTCATGATGGCGCAGTATGTGCTGGCGTGCGGGGCCTCGCGCATCAGCGTCGTACCAACCGGTGCGATCGCGATCCCCGGCCTGCGCGGCAGCTCGTTGCATGTGCGCGGGCTGCTGGACAAGATCGGCATCCAGCCAGACTTCCTGACGGAAGGCGCCTACAAGAGCGCGGCGGAGATGTTCATGCGCGAGCAGCCAAGCCCCGAAGCCGACGAAATGATGAACTGGCTGATGGACAGCTGGTACGCCAGCTTCAACAACCTGATCGCCTCGGGCCGAAAGGCGGACGCTGCCCAAGTGCGGGATTGGCTGGACACCGGCCTGTTTACCGCGGAGCAAGCCAAGGCCGCCGGCTTGATCGATGCAGTCGAGCAACAGCAGGACTTTGAGGCAATGCTCAGGGAGCGCTACGGCAAAGAAATTGTCTTCGAGAAGAAATACGGGCGCAAAGATCAAGCCAGTCTGGATTTGTCCTCTCCGTTCGCCTTGATCAAGATTTGGGGGGACCTCTTGCGCGGCGCAGAGAAGCAGGCTGGAGCCAGGCCCGCCGTCGGTATCGTGTATGTGAGCGGCCCGATCATGACTGGAAGAGGCGAGCTCAGCCCATTCGGGGGCAGTATGGGAGCGTTCAGCACCGAGGTGCGGGAGGCGCTGGACCAGGCGGCCGCCGACGATTCGATCAAGGCGGTCGTGTTGCGCATTGATTCGCCGGGAGGGTCCGCCACCGCCAGCGAGATCATTCTCGATGCGACCCGGCGGGTGAAAGCCCAAAAGCCTTTCGTGGTATCCATGGGCGACGTGGCCGGCAGCGGGGGCTATTATGTGGCGTGCGGCGCCGACACCATATTCGCCGATGCCACGACCCTGACCGGTTCCATTGGCGTGGTGGCCGGCAAACTCGCCACGACCGAGATGTGGAAAAAGCTGGGCATCACCTTCAAAGAGTACAAACGCGGACAGAATGCCGGCCTCTTTTCGGCGGACGCTGTCTTCACCGAAAGCGAGCGCGCCCGGATGCGGCTTTTTATGGACAAGATCTATGCCGTGTTTCAAAGCCACGTGATCGAGATTCGGGGCAACCGTCTGAAAAAGCCGATCGATGAACTGGCTGGCGGCCGGGTTTTTACGGGCCAACAGGCCCTCGAGCTGGGTCTGGTGGACCGGTTGGGGACGATGAACGATGCGGTTGCCTTCGTGGCCGGCCTGGCGAGGATCAAGGACTACGATGTGCGTGTCGTGCCCGAGCCCAAGAGTTTTCTGGAGCAGCTGCTGGAGCAACTTTCCGGTGGCAAGGATGAGGCGGGCCACGTCGGAGTTGCGGCCAGCCAGGATTCCCTGTTCAAGCTGGCCGCGCCCTATTTGGAGAACCTCGGCACCCGGCGTGCTGCAGCCGTGGCCTCGGCTATGCGCCGGCTCGAGATCCTGCAAAGGGAAGGCGTGGTGCTGACGATGCCCGAGATTTTGCCGCAGGAGTGAGGTCCAACGCCTGATATGTTGGGCAGCTGGGACGTGCGAGGCGCACCGAATCCAACTCCTGCCGCGATGCAGGCTCTGAGATCTTGTTTATGAAAACCAATCGACTGAAATGGGCCGCTCTCGGGATTGCGGCCATCGGTCCAGCCACTGCGGCCTTGGCAGGGCCTGCGGGCGAAAATCCCAATCTGCTCTGGTACGATAAGCCAGCGGCGCGGTGGGTCGAGGCGATGCCGGTCGGCAACGGCCGCCTGAGCGCGATGGTCTTTGGCGGCGTCGGCCAGGAGCGGCTGCAACTGAATGAAGGCACCCTCTGGGCTGGCGGGCCTTACGATCCGGTGAATCCCGAAGCCCGAGAGGCGCTGCCGCGGGTCCGCCGGTTGGTCAGCGAGGCCCAATACCGCGAAGCGGCCAGCCTCATTAGCCAGAAGGTGATGGCCAAGCCGCTTGGCCAGATGCCGTATCAAACGGTGGGCGATCTCCTGCTGACGTTTGCAGGCGCGACGAATGCCGAGAACTACCGGCGCGAACTGAATCTGGACACGGCCACTGCCACGGTCAGCTACACCGGCGACGGTGTGCGCTACACCCGCGAAGTCTATGCGAGCGCGCGTGACGATGTGATTGTTGTGCGCCTCACGGCGGATCAGCCGGGCAAAATCTCCTTGATCGCCGGCATGAAGACGCGGATGGCTGCCTCGGTGGAAACAGACGGCAATGCAACGCTGGTCATGCGCGGAATGGGCGGCAGCGCCGGCGGCGTCCAGGGCCAGCTCGAGTACCAGGCCCGTGTCCATGCAATCGCACACGGGGGAGAAACGACCGCCGAAGCTGGAAGGATCTCGGTAACCAATGCCGACTCCGTTACGTTGCTCGTGGCCGCAGCCACGAGCTTCAAGAAGTTCGACGACGTCAGCGGCGACCCTGAGCGCATCGTGAAGGCGCAGCTTGCCGCTGCGGTCAGGAAATCCGTCGCCCAACTCCGCGCGGACCATGTTGCCGATCACCAGGCGCTGTTCCGACGAGTGGCGCTCGATCTCGGCCAAAGCGATGCGATGAAGCTGCCGACGGACGTGCGCATCCGGCGTTTCGCCGAAGGCCAGGACCCGCAGCTGGCGGCGCTTTACTATCAATTTGGGCGCTATTTGCTCATCAGCTGCTCGCGTCCGGGCGGCCAGCCCGCAACGCTGCAGGGGCTATGGAATGAAAGCATGAACCCGCCCTGGCAAAGCAAATACACGATCAACATCAATACCGAGATGAACTACTGGCCCGCCGAGTCCGGCAACCTGGCCGAGTGCGTCGAGCCGTTGATCGCGATGGCGAACGACCTGACCGTCACGGGCAGCCGGACCGCCCAGAAGATGTATGGCGCACGCGGATGGGTGGTGCATCACAACACCGACCTCTGGCGCGCGTCGGCGCCGATCGATGGGCCGAACTGGGGCATGTGGCCCAGCGGCGGCGCGTGGCTATGCCTGCATCTCTGGGATCGCTACGAATTCGGCGGCGATCTGGCGGATCTCCAACGCATTTACCCCGTCCTGAAAGGGGCGTCGGAATTCTTCCTCGACACGCTGCAAGAGACGCCGGATCGCCGATGGCTCGTCACCAATCCATCGATCTCGCCGGAGAACGGCCATCCCTTTGGCTCGGCGGTCTGTGCCGGGCCAACGATGGACATGCAAATCCTGCGTGATCTCTTCGCCAACACGATCCAGGCGGCGGCAACACTGGGTGTGGATGAGGAGTTCCGAAAGCAGCTCGAAGCCACGCGCGCCCGGCTGGCGCCCAACCAGATCGGCAGCGCGGGGCAGTTGCAGGAGTGGCTCCAAGATTGGGACATGAAAGCGGGCGAGAGGAATCACCGCCATGTCTCGCATCTCTACGGTTTGTATCCGGGCCGTGACATCCACCGCCGCGACAACCCGGACCTGGCGGCAGCAGTGAAGAAATCGCTTGAAATCCGAGGCGACAAAGCCACCGGCTGGGCAACGGCCTGGCGCCTCTGCCTCTGGACGCACTTGGGCGACGGCGATCATGCATTCCAGATCCTCCAATACCTGCTCAGCCCCGAACTCACCTATCCCAACATGTTCGACGCGCATCCGCCGTTCCAAATCGACGGTAACTTTGGCGGCGCGGCGGGCATTGCGGAGATGCTGATGCAAAGCCGCGCCGGCGAAATCGAGCTGCTGCCCGCGCTGCCCAAGGCCTGGCCGAGCGGCAGCGTGAAAGGACTGCGGGCGCGCGGCGGTTTCGAGGTGGATTTGATGTGGAAGGACGGAAAACTGGTGGAGTCCACGGTTCGGTCGCTCAACGGCGGCTCGACACGATTGCGCTGCGGCTCCCTGACCCGTGATGTGAAACTGGCCAAAGGCAGCACGTTCCGCTGGAACGGACGACAATAGACCCGCAACCATCACCGATCCATGCGCAACGTCATCAGCTCGCGCTGCGCAATGCCTGCCTGCCGACGCCGCGCCTCATGAGGGCCTTGAGCTCTTCCAGGTGCTTTTCATAGACACCGCGGGGCGTGGCCTGATGCTTCTTGCAGAGAGAGGCCGCCATGCCCACCACCTCGCCCATCATCCCGCCCGTTCGCATCACGCGAACGGTCCCCAGCGCCACGTGCGTCACGCTGATGTTCCGGCCCGCCATCATCAGGTTCTCGATGTTGCGCGAGTAGAAGCAGCGATACGGGATTGGATAGGGGCCGAACGAGGACGCTCCGGGCGCTGGCAGCAGGCGCGGGCTGCGCGACCTCCCGGGTAGCGCGGCCAAACAGGTTGCCGTCCTCATCGAACCAGAGCGGATCGATGCAGATGAACCGGCTCCACTCGATGCGCGCGGTCCTCTTCTGATGGTAGATGTGCCACCAACGGCCGTCAGCATCCTGAATGGCGCAGCCATGGCCCGGGCCGTACAGCCCCTCGCCACGCTGGATGATGGGGTTGTGAGGCGCGCGCTTAAACGGCCCAAGCGGATGATCCGCCACCGCGTAGCCGACCGCGTAATCGGGCGTGTCGGCCCCTGAACCGCTGTATAGCAGATAGTACCGGCCTCGATGCTGGATCATCCAAGGCCCTTCGGTCACATGGCCCGCGCGTTTCTCCCAATCGGACTCCGGCTGGAGAATCACTCGCGGCTTGCCCTGGGGCTGGGTGGGGCTGGCCATCGGCTGCACGCTGATGCGGAACCCGGGCAGCTGCACGTAGTAGAGATACAGCGCCCCATCGTCATCGCGGAACAGGTGCGCGTCGATGGCTTGGTCGAAGAACTTGCGAACCACTTGGAACGGCCCTTGCGGCCCGCCGGCCTCGGCGACACCCACGGTCTGGTTCACGGTATAGTAGAGGTAGAAACGCCCCGAGGCCGGATCCCGCCAGACATCGGGCGCCCACACGTGCGGCTGGCCCGGCCGGAAGACAACGGGGCCGCGCTCCCAATCCACCAGGTTCGTCGATGTGAAGACCCGCGTCCCGTTGTCGCCGTCGACATCCCCTGTCGCATACAGGTAATAGACGCCGTCATGCCGGATCACGGCCGGGTCGGCCAGGTTGCCGGCAATGATAGGGTTCTGGCAGGTCGGCGCAGCCCCGGCCAGGAGGATCGGTGCGGCCTCAACCGCCATCACCATGAGCGGAAGGATCTTGGTCAATTGTCGCATGCGTCTCATGAGAATCGAGTCTACCTCCCCCGAATGGAATTGGCACCAAAATCGTGGTCGGGTCCGTTCCTGACTTTGACTTATGGCGCTGATCATGCGCTGCCCGCGGGGGCGGAGGCGCCGCGCATTGGGAATCTCTCCCCGGCGCGGATGGCGGCGCTCTTCGCCGCGAAGCGACTGTGCCATGTCTGCGGCCTGGCGAGCCCGGAATGTCAAGGGTCTGTGGTGGTCAAAGGCAAGATTGACGCATGTCCTTCGATAGCGAACCATCGCGCCATGATGACGACGAACCAACGCGCCGTCCATATCGGGCGATTCTTCAGACGAACAGGTGGAACGTGCCGTGTCCAAGTGAGATCCGCAGGCTGTTGGTCCATGCTCGCGTTCGTTGCGGGTATCGTGTTGCTGGGCGGGCTTGCGCCTGTCGCAGCCGCGGTCGAGCAGCCATTGGTGATCGTCAGGGACCATGTGCCCCAAGCGGCGATCGTGATCCCGGACAGCGCGAACCGCGTCGTCCAGTATGCGGCGGAGGAGTTGCAGCACCACATTCGCAAAGCGACGGGCGCCGAGCTGCCGATCGTCCGTGACGCGGACCATCCCAGCCGGCGGCGCGCGATTTGTCTTGGTCCGACGCGTCGCGCGCAGGATGCCGGCATCCGCCCCGATGAACTCGAACCGAACGGTTTCATCATTCGCCGGGTTGGCGGAGACCTGTTGCTGGCCGGCCACGATAGCGACGGCGAGCCGTTGGGCGGCTACAACAGCACTCGCGTCGGAACGCTGTTTGCCGTGTACGAGTTTCTGGAAACCCATCTGGGCGTGCGTTGGTTGTGGCCGGGGGAGCTGGGCGAGTTTGTGCCATCTCGCAAGGACATCATCGTGAAAGGGTGGAATCAGACGCAGGGGTACCCTTATGAATGGGCGGATCTGCGCGTGAGCGCGGACGCCGGCGGCCTGGAGGCGTGGTCATCCGAAGAGGCCAGGGAGAATTTCATTCACGCCCAAAACGTATGGCTTAAACGCCAACGCTTTTCCCAGCTGAGCAACATACGGCCGACCCACAATTTTGAAGGCTACTGGCGGCGATTTGGCACGAGCCATCCGGAGTACTTCGCGCGATTGCCCAACGGCGAACGACGGCCGCTCACGGGGGATTCCTCCGGCATCCGCGTGACGATGTGCGTTTCCCAGCCGGCGCTCTGGGATCAGATTGTCAAGGATTGGGTCAGCGGCGGCCAGTCGCAGAGGGGTAACGCCATTATCAAGATTGGGGAAAACGACTCGGCTGGGGCCTGCACGTGCGAGGGCTGCCGAACGTGGGACGCGCCGGACCCGCGGTTCGATCGCTCCCGATACTGGAGCGGCAATGTGTGCGGGGAGGAGCTGGTTCGCACGAACCGATTCCAGCTGCCTGGTGTGGGCCGCGATGCGCCCTCATTGTCTGATCGGTACGCCCGTTTCTTTCTGGCAGTCCAACGGCGCGCGGAGCAGGTGCGTCCGGACGCGCGCGTGGCCGGATTCGTGTATGCCAACTTTTCCGAGCCACCCAAAGAGACAAAGCTCAACGATCGGGTTATCCTGTCGTTGGTTCCGGGCATGGGCGAGGGGCTCTACTTCCCCTGGACCGGCCAGCAACGATCGGAGTTCCGCCAGCAGTGGCAGGGGTGGTCCGCCACTGGCGCGCGGTTGATCCTGAGACCGAACTACACGCTGGTCGGGCACAATATGCCGCTGTTCTATGCCCGGCAATTGGGCGAGGACGTCGGCTACGCCCTCCGTCACGGCGCAATCGCCACGGACTTCGATTCCCTCGTGGGTTCCTGGGGCGCACAGGGGCCAACCCTTTACATGCTGGGGCGCATTCACGTGCGGCCGGATCTGCCCGTGGACAAGATACTCGGCGAGTACTACGGTGCGTTTGGCCGGGCTGAACCTCAAATCCGCGCCTGCTTCGGTCATTGGGAAGCCGTGTCCATGTCGATTACCCAGGAGAAGAAAGATGAGGTTGTCAAGGCGGCCGGCGCGCACCCGTTCCGGGATTGGGTGGTTCTAGCCCCGCACTTCTGGACTGACGATGTGATGGATAAAGGGCGCGCCCTCCTCGATGCGGCGCGGGATGCGGCCCGAGGCGATACCGTCGTCGAGCAGCGCGTCGACTACCTGGCCAAAGGCCTGCGGCACGCGGAGCTGACGCTGGACGTGCAAAAAGCACATAACGCGTTCCGGGAATCGCCCGACCAGGCCCGCCTCAACCAGTGCCGCCGCGCCTTGCGGGAGCTGGAGCGTTTCCGCCATCAGGTCGAAGGCGATCTCATCAACCACATGGGATATCTTGTTTCCCGCGAACGCCGGCTGTGGGATCGCGCTCTCTACGATGAGGATGAGTCGGGCGTTCAGTTGCCCGGCGAATGATGGCGGCGGCCGGCGCCGAAACGCTGGCCAGCAGGAACGGATCGAGCACTGGCGTCCAGCCCCGCCACCGCACGGCCAGCCGGCAAAGGAGCGACTGCCATGGGATCATCGTCAGTCTCCGCGAGACATCAGGCCGGGCTTGATCTTTCAGGCTGGGCCGGAAGGCGCCACGACATGCGCTGGGCACAATCGCCCTGAAAATCCGGGCTTCACCGGCTGACGGTGATGCGCGGATCGCAGCCGACTTTCGCCGGCAGGTCACGCCACCAGCCGGCAGACAAGAATGCCGCCCTGCCTTTTAGAGGGAAGATCCTACAGGCAGGGCGAGCGCTCCGCGCACGCCGATCGACCTTCAGTTCGATTCGAGAACCAGCACCCAATCGTTGCCGGGCTTTTCCTCGCCTGGCGGATCGAAAGCGCGACGGCCCCGGTTCTGCGCGATGCCAATCGAGGTGCATTTATGAGAAGGCGCAAATGCCCCATCTGCCGGGCGCTCGAGGCGTTGACGGCGTCGAACCAGAAATATGGTAGGTCATCAGAGCATTGACGTAATCCTCGGCGCCGCTGAGTCCCAAGGCGATGCCGCGCGCGATCGCGCGCCAGACCGCCCGGGCTGAGTCGGTCGGCGCGGCTCGATCGCCCCCCAAAATCCAGATAATGTTGCTGTGGTTCCTGAAGCGTCTGCCAATGAAACGGCCATAGGATTCGGCGTTTAGGGGAGTAAAGAAGCCGTTCACGAGCCCGTTCTGCCAATCGGAGGAGACGTATTTCCCCCATGTGGGAAGCAGCCCGACATAGAGCTCGTGGTCCTGGGCCAGCCGCAGCACCCGCTCCACGTCATCCCAGTAATCGTTATCGGGGCCTTCTTTGACGACGGGCCGGTCCGGCCGCTGCGGCTCGATGGGAAGATGGCCGAATGCATTCGGCTGGGCAAACCGATGTTCGGCCAGCACGACGGTCTGGATGACGGTAAAGCCCTTGGCCCGCCGGTCTGCGAAATAGCGGCGCGTTTCGGCCTCGTCGAGATCGTGAATCAATTGTCAGGCCGTGTCGGCCAGCCAGAAGAACGGCCGCCCCTCGGCGGTGACAAGGAAACGGCGATTCTCGCTCACCCGCAATGGTGACAGAGCCGGCGCGGCTGGCGCGGAACCCGCGGCGGATCGGCCGGTGAAAGGAAGACCGGACAAAGACAGAATTGCGAAGCGGATGCATGGGGCGTATTTCATGGTGTAATCCTGCTGCGGAGCCTTCTCTGTTTCTCGGAACGAAGCGACACTCGCGTTCGTTGATTACTTCCTAAATACGGCAACGGCGAGGTCTTCGTGCCGCCACTGCGCTGTTGTCCTAAAGACGCGTGCGCTGCCAGCCAGCCGGCGGTGTGGGGCAAAGGCAGCCGCTGGAACATTCCTCGCCGCGGGCGAGCTTCATGACATCCTGCGTCTTTGTGCCGGGAATCGCCGCACCGCGCGCGCCTTGAAGCCAGCCTCCAACCGGGGGCATCGCGCTTCCGCCGCCCGAGCCGGCAGAAAATCCCTTCTGGGCGCTCTTCGCCGCGAAGCGACTGTGCCATGGCCGCCGTCTAGCAAGCCTGGAAAGCTAAGGGCCGGAACACTCGATCATCCGCCTCAGCCGGTGCTCTGTTTGGTTTTCCAATGGCTATCTGGCGCCGGCATCCACCTTGAATGTTAGGCTGGTTATGGTGATCAAAGGTAAGATCGAGGCGTATCCATCATCCCTGTGCACAACAACATATGTCCGCTTTGGTGACTCTTTCGGCGGAAGAGAAATGTAATCGCGATGCGGAACATCGTAGCGGTCGCCATCGGCGACCTTCAGCCAAAAGGGAAGACCGCGATGCGCTGCCTCCTCGATCTGCGCGATGTTCATGGCCGCAATTTGATGCCGCCACTTTGGTTTGTCAACAAACCGACTCAGGATGAAAATCTCCTTGCTGCGGCGTCAACTGGGCGTGATGAGCGGGACGTTTGGAAAATAAGTGCGAATTGATTTTCCGACCAGGAAAGCCAGACCGGGTCGGCTGAATAGCTTGTGACAGCCAGGAGCGACGCGGCGATAGAAGCAGCGAGCATCTTCCCCCCGCTCGAGCCTCGCGGGGGGAGGGGCTTGCGTCCGGTGGCCGCCTGCAGTTGTCCCTGTTTGCCATTGGGAACCAACGGGGGTGCCTGAACAGGCCGATGACCCGATTTCGATCATGCGGGAGCTTCCCATGGGGGGATCGGCCATGGTAAGCTCGACTGCGTGAAGACAATTTGCCGGACCCTGTTCTGTCGCTTCAGCCCTCCGGGGGCTGCATCTCTCGACGCGGTGTCGATGAAACGCAGCGAAGCCATGAAGCATGCCATTCGATCACTTGCCTTGCTGGGACTGGCGTTGCTGTCGAATCTGACCGTTGCGGGCGTGCCGCCGGACCGGCCCAACATCCTGTTCATCTTCTCGGATGATCACGCGCAGCATGCGATCTCGGCCTACGGCTCGAAGGTGAACCGGACGCCCCACATCGATCGGCTGGCCGAGGGCGGCGTGCGGTTTCTGCAGTCTTTCTGCGCCAACTCGATCTGCACGCCGAGCCGGGCGACGCTGCTGACCGGGCAATACTCGCACATGAACGGGGTGCCGGTGTTCAATCGTTTTGACGGCTCGAGGGACCACATGGCCAAGCGCCTGCAGGCCGGCGGCTATCACACCGGCATGATCGGCAAGTGGCATCTCGGATCCGATCCCACGGGGTTCGACCGCTGGATCGTCCTGCCGGGGCAGGGGGCATATTGGAACCCGGCGTTTCTGGTTCCCGGCCATCGACTTAACATCCAGGGCCACTGCACGGAGATCACCACCCAGCTCGGCATCGAGTGGATCCGGACCCGGCCCAAGGACAAGCCGTTCTTCCTGATGCTCCATCACAAGGCGCCGCACCGCGCGTGGGAGCCCGATCTGCGGAACCAGGCGCTGTTCAAGGACAAGATCATCCCGGAACCGGGCACGCTTTGGGATGACTACGCGACGCGTCCGGCCGCGCTTCCGGTGAACGAACAGACAGTGGCCAAGGACCTGACACGGCGGGACCTGAAGCTCGAGCCGCCGGTCGGCCTTGCGGGGCCTCAGCGCAACCAGTGGCTCGGGGCCAAGCCCATGGAGGTCGAGGTCGTGCAGCCCGATGGCACGAAGAAAGTGTTAACCGGCAAGGAGCTTGTCCGCTGGAAATACCAGCGCTACATGCAGGATTACCTGGCCTGCGTGCAAGGCGTGGACGACTCGGTCGGCCAAGTGCTCGACTACCTCGACCAGACCGGCTTGGCGAAGAACACGATCGTGATCTACTCGGCCGACAACGGGTGGTATCTGGGCGACCTGGGCTTATACGACAAGCGGTTCATGTATGAGCCGGGCCTGCGTGTTCCGCTCCTGGCGCGCGGTCCTGGAATCAAGGCAGGGATCACGCCGGCGCAGTTCGTCGTCAACATCGATCTGGCGCCGACGTTCCTCGAGCTGGCGGGGCTGGCCGTTCCCGATTTCATGCAGGGGCGTTCGCTGGCGCCGCTGCTGCGGGGCGAATCGCCCGCCGGCTGGCGCACCTCGGTCTACTACCGCTACTACCACGATCCGGGTCATCACAACACGGCGGCTCATTACGGCGTGCGCACGGCAACCCACAAGCTCATCTATTTCTGGAAAAAGGATGCCTACGAGATGTTCGATCTCATCCAGGATCCGACCGAGCAGCACAACCTGCTCTTCGACCGGGCCAGCGAACCGGCCATCGCCGCCAGGTTCGGCGAATTGAAAGCCGAGATCAGCCGCCTTCAGAAGCAGTACAAGGATGGCGGCCAATACGCCGATCCCGCCACGTGGCCCCGCGGGGGCTCGGACGGCCCGTTCGACGATAAACAGCCGCTTGGCGCGAAGACCGTCGCCGAGGCCATCCGCGCTACCGCACCCAACTGAGCGCGTGTATCTCGAGTATTTTCAGGCTGAGAACGCCCGGCAGATCGCACCATCCGAATACGACTTCAGCACCCATCGGGGCAAGATCCGGCGATGGACGGTGCTGCCCGCGGATCGAGGCTCGACATTCTCTTTGCGTTGGCTGGCGCTTGCCACGTTGGGGCGGCGGCAGATGGCCATGGTGGCGGGCAAAATGGGCTCAGGGCTCGGCCTGGAGCCTTCGCTTCCGCTGCGGCTCGAGTGCGTTCTCGTTCTGCACTCCCCGCAGGAACGCGGGCCCCAAATGCCGCCGCGCCGGCTGCTGGGCTGGCGTCTGGAGGCGGGCGGCCGCGCCGCCCCTCTGCGGAAAAGCGCCATCCGATCCGTCAAACCGGGCGCGCGCTACAGCTTGCCTAACCTTGGCGTATCGCACGCGGGACGGCTTCTGATCGGCTATGGCAGCCGGGTCAGGCCGCACGCTGGGACCGACCAGTTCGGCATCTACCCCGACCAGCGAGTGAGACGTTTGGCCGGGTTGTTCGATCCCGCCGAGCGCGTCACCGATCCACTGGCCTTCCTTCGGTGTCTGCACAAAAAAGGCAGCTATCGGGCAGGGCGCGCTCGAGCCTTGCTCAGGCGGCTCACCGCCGACTTGTCTCGGTGGCTGGGATGGGATGTTGCGGACGCGCTGGATCGGCCCCTCGAGCTCGAGCGGCAATGGAAAAGAACATCTGCCGCGCTCCGAAGGCCGGCGGTTGTTTTGCTCGATATCGCCCGGCACATGTACGATGCCTCCGATCGCCTGCGCGATGACAACCTCCTGGCGCATCCCGACGCCATCGGTTTGCTCGAGGAGATGGTCCGGCGCCGCCTCGAGGTGAACTTCAACCAGACCCTCGATCTCACCCGGCTCACACCCGAAGCCGCCGATCTGCTGCGCCGGATTCCTTCCGCGAACGCGGAGTTTAAACGCCGAGTTTACTATTTCAGCCTGAATAATGCGCGGCGTCTCGATCTCATGCGGCGCCGCTATGCGCTGCTGGGGATGTCTCCATCAGACAACGTCGAGTTCATCTGCATGTACGGATTCGACACCACGCTGGCCGAGGACGTGGAGCGGTTTCGGTTCCTGCGTTCCCTGCCGGGGGCATACGTATTCGTCCAGCGTTACCGCCCCATTCCCGGGGGGCCGCAGCCGGATCTGGATCGTTTCTTCGACGACCGCGCTGAAGCCCTCATCGACGAGCTGGTGCGGATCCTATTCGGACAGAACATGAAAAGCATGGAAAAATACTATCGCTGGCTCGCCATCGAGTACGCCACCCAATGCCGCCGAATCCACCGTGGCCTGATCGAGACCTTGTTCCGATACAATCGCCGCTCCTGCATGGCGGGATTCCTGCACCAGCTGACAACATTGTGCTCAGACCGATCCATTGTGCATGTGCACGAATAATCGGGAGGGGGGGCGGCGTTACGGGATCAAGCGTCCCATTTCCAGGGGCTGCGCAGGGGGCGCGAGCGAAGGGCGTCCGCCTCGGGGTCGTTGACGAATCGCTCGCCCTGGGGATCCCAGCGCATCTTGCGTCCCAGCCGGATGACGATATTGGCTAGGTGACAAACCGTCGAGACCCGATGCCCGATCTCGACGGGGAAATAGGGATCTTTGCGGGTTTTGACGCAATCGAGGAAATCGCGGTGTTCGCCGGCGGGGTTGGTGTAGAGGCGGAGGTCGCTGGGGCCGAGCTTTGCGTTGAGGATCTCGGGTGAGCTGGCCTCGAGCTCGCCGCGCCAGCCGCGGTTGCCGACCCAGCCGCCGGCGCCGATGAACCTGATGCTGGGATTGCCGGGCTTGCAGGTCATGACGACGCCGTTGGCGTACCGGAAAGTGACGTCGTAATCCTTGACCGTGTTGTAGAGGCCGCCCTCCCAATGGGTGCCGGCCCCCTCGATTTCGATCGGGCTGCTGCGCTCGGTGTCGTTGGCCCATTGAGCAGTGTCGAACAGGTGGGCGCCCCAATCGCAGATGATCCCCCCCGAGTAATCCCAGATCCAGCGGAAGTTGAAATGGACGCGGTCCTTGGTGTAGGGGGCGAAGGGGGCCGGTCCGAGCCACAGGTCCCAATCCAGCTCCGGGGGGACGGGCTGAGGAGTGGGGTCGCCAGGGACATTCGGCTGCTTGGGGAGGATCACCTCGATTTTTTGGAGCTGGCCGATGCGCCCGTTGCGCACCAGCTCGGCCATGCGATGATACACCGGGATGGACCGATCCTCGGTGCTGGTTTGAAAGACGCGCCGCAGGCGCCGGACCGTTGCGATGAGGAGTTTTCCTTCGTCGATTGTGAGAGTGGGCTTCTCGCATTGAACATCTTTGCCGGCCCGGAGCGCCATCACGCTGATCAGAGTATGCCAATGGTCGGGCGTCGAGATCATGACCGCATCGATGTCGGGCCGGGCCAGCACATCGCGGAAATCGCCAGTCGCACGGCAATCCTGGTTGAGGTATTGCTCATCGACAATGGACTTGGCCCGCTGCCGGCGCGCAGCATCGACATCGCAGACCATGAGGACTCGCGCGTCGGGCTGGTTGAGATAGCGGCGGAGATTCCACGATGTGCCGTGGTCGCCGGTCCCGATGAAGCCGACGGTGATCTTCTTGCTGGGCGCGTCGGCGCCGAGGAGCCGGGCGGGCAACACCTGGGGGGCAGCGAGCGCTGCGGCGCCGATCTGCAGAAACCGGCGGCGTGAGAATGGATTCATGGGTGGGTGGGGCAGGGGACGGGTCAGCCTTTCATGCCTCGAACATCGAACTCGAGCTTCTCGTTGCGCCGGAGCAGATCATCCCAGGTAACGACCTGGCCGGGCTGATAGGCGGCGGTCCGGCCGAGGATGGAGACCAGGTTGCTCCGAACGCTCGAGGCAACGGTCAGATTCCGATAATCTCCCTCGCGGATCGACCGGTGGAACGTTGCGATATTGGCGGCGGCGCCTTCCTGATAGATGCCGGGCGAACGGCCGCCATCGAAGAATTTCTCGCCCCGAATCATCACTTGGCCGCCATAGGCGGTCTCGAGGACGCCCTGGCTGCCGAACATGCGGTTCCGGATCCCATCGGGCTGAATGCCGTGACCGGCGATCTGGCGCGAGCTGAACGTGATGCCGACCTGGTTCGGATACTGGAACAGCAGGGCGAAATGATCGCAGCAATCGCCGAACTTGCGGACTTTCCGCCCTCCGGTCCCCACCGCGTATTCGGGGGCCTGGTCCATGATCCAGCTCATGACATCGAGGGTGTGGATGTTCTGCTCGACGATGATGTCCCCGGAAAGCACGCGGTCCAGCCCCCAGGCGCGCAGGCGGTTCTCCGGGTTGGCAGGATCGGTCTCGAGGTATTTGTATTTGGATCGGAAGGGGCATTCGGCGTGGTAGGTCGCCTCGCCAAAGACCAGCTGGCCCAGATCGCCCTGGTGCAGCCGCCGGATCGCCTCGATATAAAAGGCGTCGGCGCGAGTCTGAAAATCGACAAGGAAACAGAGCTTGCGGTCTCGGGCGCGCTCGCCGCTCTGGGCGATGGTTTGGCAGCCGGGGACATCGACGGCCACCGGTTTGGCGACATAAACGTGTTTGCCGGCTGCCACCGCTGCCGCCGCTTGCTCGGGATGGAAATAGGGCGGGCTCTCGATCGCAACCGCTTCGAGCCCGGGCTGATCGAGAAGCCGTCGATACCCGGACAGCCCCGTGTACTGGCGGGATTCAGGGATGCCGAGCTTCTGGCCGACGGCGGCTGTGCGATCGGCGAAATAATCCGCCACCGCGACGATGTCGTAGCCGCCGTGTTTCTGGAACAGATTCGCGATCCACGACCCACGCCCCCCGCAGCCGATCAGCCCCAGCTTGATCTTGTCCGGGCTGGCCGCGCCGGCCCCCATGGCGGGTTGGAGAACCGATAGCGACAGCGCGGTTGCGCCGGCGCTGGCTAAAAACTGGCGGCGATTGAGACCGGATGCGGATTCCGAAGCGGTCGAGCGATTGGGTGTGTTCATATATTTTTCTCGCGGATGCCCCGGGTTATACCACCGCCGGCTGTTCTCCGGCAACGGGATTTGGAATCAAAATGCTGCGCAGGGTTGCGAAGTGCAGGTTGCCCACGAATCCCGCGAATCCCACGGATCGGAATGCTGTAAGCCGACAGCCAAAGGGTAGGGCGGCCACTCCGTGGGCGCCGCTCGATCTCTTGCGAGCTTTTTCTCCTGCAAGCCTGCCCCGGTTTCACTCCCTCCGCGAGGATCGAGGGGGGGCAGAGGGAGAGGCGATGGCGGCCAGCCCCGCCGACCCCCGGGGGCGGCCGCCC
>CAYWIM010000008.1:0-73156 GCA_964458325.1 uncultured Verrucomicrobiota bacterium | reverse complement strand
ATACACTCCCTCCCTTGCCTGCCTGCGCCGCCGCGGCAGGCAGGCGCCTCGCATCTGGCCCGGCGGCGCTCCCGCCAAAATCGGAAGTAATTTTTGCACAGACCCTAAGCACAAAAGCGATCCGCGGTAATGGAAACGTCTTCGGAAACCAAGCCAGGCGTACAGGCGGTTCCATCGGATTTCCGCCATCCGCCATCCAGGGAGTCTTCATGCGTTTAATTCTCCTCTGCGCCGGGGGCGCCGGGATAGACGAGCTCGCAATCAGCGCCCATGCCGCGGAGTGTTTCCTGAAGTATCATAAGGCGGCTATGGGTGGCGGACAAGCACACGCAATCGTTTCACGGGAAGTGGAAGCCATGGGGTCTAAATAGTTGACCAATGGACTTTGGCGGGTTGCCTGCAAGGCACAGGGCGCCCAAGTGCCATTTCCCGAAGTGACCAGTGGCGTATCCGGCGGTCTTGAGGGCCTCGGCGATCGTGAGTTCCTGGGGCCGGAGGCCATATCCCCAGCTGAAACAGCCGAACCGGTTGGGATGGCGTCCGGTCAGGACGCTGCCGCGGGTGGGGGAACAGACTGGCGCGGCGGCGTAGAACCGATCGAAGCGGACCGCCTCCCGGGCCATGGCGTCGAAGCTGGGCGTCTGGAGAACCGGGTGGCCGTTGTAGGCCATGTCGCCCCATCCCTGGTCATCGGCCATGCAGAGGATAATGTTCGGCTTGGTCGGTCCGCGATTGCGTTGGGCCTGCGGGCTGGCGGGCCCGGCGAGCGGCGGGGTTTCGAAATAGCGGCCGTCGTCCACGAGGCGCGGATCGCCCGTGCGTTTCAGCTCGGCCAGGAGACGCCGCTCGAGCTCGCCGCGGACGGACGCGAACTGGGGGTCGGCGGCGACATTGTTCACCTGGTGCGGATCGGTGGCGAGGAGATAGAGTTCCTCTCGGGGGCGCTGGCCAAAGGCCCGGTCATAATACGGCTTCCATTGGGGATCGTTCCGATGCATCACCAGCCAGGCCTTGGTCGGGCTGGCATCCATGTCCATGAAAGTGGCCATGGTGTTCTCCCTCAACTCTGCCGCGTCAAGCGGTTCGCCAACGTCCAGGCCGAGCGGGTTGCCCAACGGCCAGCGATCGGGTTTGAAGTTGAGAATGTAGAGATAATCCTTCGTGCGGAACGCCCGCTGCGGATACGGCAGAAAACCATCCCGCGCGCCCGCCACATGCCGCTCGCGCCCCGTGACGACCCACGTGCGTTCCGGGTCGACCAGGCCGGATTTGCGGGACTGGAGCACCGGGACGATACTGCGCCCGGTCATCGCGTCTGGTGGAGCAACGCCGCCGATCTCCAGGAACGTCGGCGCCAGGTCCATCAGATTGACAAAATCATCCACAGTCCGGCCGCCCTGAGTTCCGGCGCCGCGCACCGCCAGGGAAACGCCGGTGCCGAAGTCGTAGAGATTGCATTTGCCGTGCGGGAAACCCGGGGCCCCGTGATCGCCGCTGACCACGAGAAGCGTTCGATCCAGCTCGCCCATCGCTTCGAGTTTGGCCAGGAAGAAACCCAGCATGGCGTCCAGCGCCAGGATTTCGCCAAAGTAATCCGCGAGATCCTCGCGCACTTCCGGCACGTCGGGCAGGAAGGGCGGCATCTTTCCTTTCAAACGCTCGGGATCAAGCCCCCACAGCGCCTTGCCGGAGCCGCGTTCGTATTTCCGATGCGTGTGGGTTGGGCCGAACCAGTAGCAGAACGGTTGGTCCGGCTTCCGATCGGCGAGAAAGGCCTCGAAGTTTCGGCGCACCTCATCGTAGATCTCCTGCTTGGCGGCCTCGATGGCGGCGCCGTTCCGCACGAGCCGGGTGACATTCTGGGAGAACTGGTTGAACCGGCGGCCTGCGCTCTCATACGCGAAGCGATTCGTTCCATACGGCGCGTCGGCCGGCGTGCCGGGCGACCAGACCTTGTAGCTCTTGCCGATGTGATAGCCCGCCTTTTGCAGGAGGAGCGGATACGAGGGGATGCTCGCATCCCATACCGCTCCGGAGAGGATCGCGCCGCGGCCGGTGCGCCAGAAATACTGGCCGGAGAGGAGCGAGCTCCGGCAGGGCGTGCAGGAGGGCGCAGTGACATGGGCGTTGAGGAACAACACGCCCTCGCGGGCGATGCGGTCGAAGTGCGGCGTCTGGAGCAGGTCGTTGACCGAGCCCGGCCCGTCGGCTTGGGCATAGGCGCTGGCGTGGCGGCCCCAGTCGTCGGAGAAGACGAACAGGATGTTGGGATGAGGGTTCGCGCCTGAGCCGGCGGGCGCCAGAAGCAACGCGGCAAGCGCGCCGATGGAAAGTCCAACATGGCGATGCATAACGCAATCTCTCTCAAGACCGGATGCTGACAGTCAAGCACAGGTTCTCCATGTTAAAAATCGATTTCCAGACGGCTCTGAAAAATGTGGAAGCCGCCCGCCGGCTGGCGATCGGAGACGCGCCCGAATCCATAATCGAACCTCCACTTGACGTGCGAGTGCAGATGCCAGTTGACACCGGTCGTGAGCATCGACAACCGCCCGCCCTGGACGCCCTCGCTGTTCAGGTCAAGGAATGAATATCGCGCGGCAAGTTCCCAGGCGCCCCAGCCGCCTTCGCCCGGACGGAAGTCCCGGCGCGGGATCACGCGGGCGAACGCCCCCGTCTCAGGATCATAGGGGCGGCTTTCGCCCGTCAGGAACCAGCTCGCCGACACGTAGAAACCGTCAAAACCCGGAACAGCGCCCGTGTCCTGGCGAACCCAGGATCGCAAGTACTCGGTCTGCACCGTCCATGGTCCGGCCACCCATGCGGCCTCGGCGTCCGCCACCAGGGCGCCGTCGGCCTTGATCACGCCCGTGTCGACGACATACGGCGCCAGACAGCCTTTCCAGGAGGATTCCCAGTGGAACGATTTCGGCGCCGACGCCGGAGGGTTGGTTGCGACAACCGCGTTCGTGATTCCGGGGCTGTTCGCAACAGCGCCGAGAATCACCCCGGCGACACGAGCGCCAAACGCCAAGCTAAGCGGAGAATATCCCGTGCGCCTTTTCAAGGCTCCTGGTCAAAACGCCAGACCCAGCTTGACCCAGATGAAATCGCCTTTGAGGCGCTTCTCGACATCCAGCTCTGGCAGCCATTTCACTTCCGCCACCAGGTCTTTTCCGCCGACCTTGGTGATGAAGGAGACGACCGGGCCGACGCCGGCGGTCCGGCCCTCGAAATCTCCCAGCACGGCTGTGCCCGGGCCGCTATCGCCCGTGATCTGCTGGTAGTAGAACGCGTTGGCGCCGATGCCGATGACGCCGGCCTTGCCGACCGGCAGATGCTGGGCGATGGTCGCATCCAGGTGGAACACGTCCCCGCTCTGGTAATCGGTGTCGTCGTTCTTCGTGCTGAAGTCCAAGCCGGCAAACGCCGTGGCTTCGAGGCCGATCTTGCTGCTGAACCAGCACACGGACACGGCCGGCTCGAAGGTCCAGTAGTTCTTGCCCACATTGGCCAGCCGGAACTTATCGTAGTCGCCGGTGGGCGCATAGATACCGAGGCGCAGGTCATACCGGAAGTCGCCCCGGGCCCAGCCGAGGATGAACGGGTAGAGCGTGATATCGCCGATGCCATCGGCGGTGTCGCGCATCCGGATCGTGTTGCCGAGCGGGCCGGTGACGCTGCCGTCCACCTCGAGCCAGACATACGGGATGGCCACAGCCGGCGCGATATTCCCGCCGAGCAGTTTCCAGTCCGTCTTGTAGAAGGCCAGCAGCGTGTCGGCGTAGGCTTGGGCGTGAGTATTGAATGTGAGCAGGCCGCCAAACGGGAGCGAGCCGCCCGCGCTGGCGTCGTAGTACATGAAGTAATTGGCGACGGCCAACCCGGGCTTGGCGGGCAGCGTATCGATGAAGGAAGCCATTCCGCCCGGCGCATAGTGGCCGCCGCCGCCTTCTTCAGCCCGCGCGGCAGGCAGCGCGACCCACACAATCATGATGGCGAGATGCAATCGGTTCGTTTTCATGGATGGCTCTCACTTCTATTTGTTTTCGGGCGGGAAGATGGTTTTCCAGTCGTCCTTCATGCTGACGATCGTCCAACCCTTTGCCTTCGCTTCGTCGAGACCTTTGTCCAAGCGCCCGATGCTCGAGGCGCGGTCGTAAGCCCATTCGCGCTCGGCGTCGGTGTGGCGGACATACAGGCAGAGGCGCGGGCCGGGGCCGGCGGCTGTCCACTCGAGCATTTGCAGGTCGCCATCCGAGTTGCCAAACGCAGCCAAGGGCCGGCGGCCGATGTGCGTCTGAATGCCGACCGGCTTGCCCGGGCCATCGTCCATGAAGTTGAGCTCGGGCAGGCGGACGAGCACCGGCCTGCCGTCGCGCAGCTCGAATTTCGTCTGGATGCTGCTGCCGATGATCTGTTCGGGAGGGATGCCATACACGCGTTCCGACCAGGGCCGCATGAACTCGATGCCGCCGCCGGACACGAGGTAGGTTTTGAACCCGTTGGCACGCAGATGCGCGAGCAGCTCGAGCATGGGCTGATAGACCATCTCGGTCAGCAGCCGTCCCGTTTTCGGATGCTTCGCGGTCGCGATCCAATCGCCGGCGATCTTGGAGAATTCCTCGCTCGTCATGCCGGCATGGGTCGCCATCATGATCGCGCCGAGGGCGCGCTCGCCGCCGGCAAGGGCGGCTTTCGCGTCGCCTTGGAGCAGCGAGGCGAACGGTTCCTCGGTCTTCCATTCAGGATGCCGCGGTGCGAGCGCCTTCACGCGGTCGAGCATGAACAGGAACTGGAAGTACATCGGCTGCTCGGCCCAGAGCGTGCCGTCGTTGTCGAACACCGCGACGCGCTCAGCGGGTGGCGCAAAATCCGGCGATCCTGGCGTGGCGACCTTCTCGACGAACTCGAGAATGGACATTTTGGCGGCCCCGTCGTTCCACGAGGGCAGCGGAGCGGCGGACGGAACGGGCGCCGGCCACGCGATGCATGCCCAGGCGGCCATTGCGAGCAGGGGGAGGTGGGATGTTTTCATGGATTTCTCGTGTTTTGGTGTCAGGAGTCGCAGGATGTAGGGTTGAGATACGGCAATGGGGGCAAGGGTTTGCGAACGGAATGTGTCCTGGCGGCGAGGTTTCTGGCGAAGGCGCCGGCGAGATCGCCTCCCTGCCATTCGGCGCCGGGCGCAGGGCCGAAGAGGCAGCGGTGCAACCCAAGGACAGCGGTGTTCAGGTCGGGACTGGGCTGGAAACGCGGGTTTTGCATGTTGCGCCAGGTGTTCCACGCGCTTTGCGCGGCGGCAGGATCGTTGCGGCGGCAGGCGCGGAGCAACTTCCGGGCGGCCACGCGATGGGGAGGGTTCAGCCATCGCCCGCATTGGCTTCCCCATTGGCACAGACGCCGCGCATGCCGGATGGCCCCGCCGGCGATGAGCGCCGCGGCAGCCAGCCAGGGCCATGCACGGTGTGTGGCGGGCTGTTTCCCGGCAGCCAGCGCCGCCGGGGCCGGAGCGGCATCGAACGTCACCCCTGGCAGCGTCTTCGACTCGAGCCGCTCCGTCTTCGGGTTCCACCAGACGTACGCCAGCGCGGGCAGGGTGAAGGTCCCAGGCTTTTGCAGCAGGTAGTCAATGGTCTCGCGGCGCTCGCCCACGAAGTCGCCGCGTTCGAGCCTGTCGCTGGTTTGGGCGGCGGCAGGATAAATGCGGATACCGGCGGGGGCGGTGGCGGGCGCGGGCGCAAGCGCCATGCCGGGCACGTTCGGTGCTCGCTGGACGATGGTGCGTCTGAACAGAGCGCCCACGTGGGACGGACCGGGCGCTGGCGTCCATGATTCAGCGACGTCCATCGACTCGGCCGTGACCAGAAAGCCAAGCGGTTCGGTGCCGGGCGGCCGCCGGATTTCGATCTTCACCCCGGGCGCCTGCGCCTCGACATCCTTGGCGGGCCCGACGAAACCTTCGCGGCGCGCGAAACGAACGGGAAAGGCGGGCAGCTCAAGCAGACCGGATTTTTGTGAGAACAATGCGAACTCGTGCGTCTGCACAAACCAGCTTTCGCCTGCGATCGCCTGGGAGCCCACCACCGGATTGCCGATCTTGATCAGCAGGACGCCGGGAATCTGGGGCAGATCGAAACTCGCCGTGCCGACAAACGAGCCCGGCGCGCGCAGCTCGACGTAGAAGGGCACGTGCTGTCCGATCCATGCTCTGGCCTCGGGGATGCGCACCACGACGGGCTCGACCTCGGCCCGCGCGGCGATCGCGAGCATGGCGCAGCCCGTCAGGGCCCAAAGCGAGGCTCTCATGGAGCGCCTCCTTCCGCGCCCGCGGCCTGCTGAAGCGCGAACTTCACCTTCAGAAAATCCGCTGGTCGGGTCTGGACGCGGCGCAACCAGAGAGCCTGCAGTTCCGGATCGGACAGGGCCTTGCCACCCGCGAGCTCGGTGTCCAGCCCTTCATTCTTCGCGTTCTTGTCGAAGACGATCTT
This sequence comes from uncultured Verrucomicrobiota bacterium, assembly GCA_964458325.1. Lineage (GTDB taxonomy): Bacteria > Verrucomicrobiota > Verrucomicrobiia > Limisphaerales > UBA1319 > JAGMXM01. The sequence goes on along the minus strand of CAYWIM010000008.1, from coordinate 66,665 downwards.
GTCGGCGCCGAGCTTCGGGTCGCCCATGTCGCCGCCTTGCGGCTCGATCGTTTGGGCGCGGGCCACGGCGAGAGCGCGGTTTTCGGCGGCCGCTTGCCAGTCGGGACGCAGCTCCAGCGCGCGGTCGTACCAGGCGATGGCCGCGGGGTATTGGCCGCGCATGAGCCAGGCGTTGCCCTGGTTGAAATGGGCCTCGGCGGTGTTCCGGCGGGCGAAGGCCCGGGCAGCATTCTCGAACTCACCCGCGCGATACCACGCGGCTCCCTGCCAGAGCGGCTCGCGGAACATCCGGGCCGCCTCCGTGAACTGGCCCCGGCGGAAATGCCGCTGGCCTTGCTGGTCGGGCGTGAAAAACAGCGCGGCGGGAGACTCGGAGCCGCCCGTCCGCAACCGCCACGCGGCGACAGCGCCCGCGGCGATGACTGCGGCGGCCACGATGAGCGTGGTGCGTTTCATACCGGCGCGGGCCGCCGGTCCCCGGCGGCTTTCTTCCGATGGTGAATGCTCGATTCCTCGCGTCGAAACGACCCCAGGACGACCGCTCCCACCAGAGGCGCCAGCCAATACCCCGCCTCCTGCCAGCGATCGCCCTGGTTCCCGCTGCGCGCAACAGTTGCGCGCGCGACGCGCCGCATGATGGCGATGACATCCTCGTCCTCGATGGCAAGGGGTACAAGGGCGGCCTCGAGCGCGCGGGCGGCCGCGCGCAAGGAATCGCTCGGCGAGGATTCCGGGGCGTTGATGGCGAGGAATTGCGCCGGCAGGCCAAGGTCTCTCGCGACGGCCTGCAACGCGGCCGGGTCGGTCTCGACGGTATCGGCCATCACAAGGATGCTCCCGCCCGGCGGGCTTTCAGCCAGCACGCGCCCCGCTTCGCGCATCGCCAGATCGAGGCGGTCTCCGGGCGCGGGCATGATGGCCGGGCTGATCTCAGCGGCCATGCGCGCGACGATGGCCGTGTCGCGTGTGGGTGGCAGCACCAGGTGCGCCGTGCCGGCATAGGCGATCAGGCCCAGCGGCTGGCCTTTCCAGGCCGCGGCAAGGTCGGCGATCTTCAAACGAGCGCGTTCGAGGCGGGACGGCGCCGGATCGGGCTGTTCCATGCCGATGTCCGCCTTGAGCAAAATCATCAATGGCGCGGCGTCCTGGGCAAATGGGCTGGGCTCGAGCCGCCAGGTCGGTCCGGCAATGGCTGCAATCGCGAATCCGCACGCCGCCAGCGCCCATCGTGCCGAGCCCGGCGGCCACGGCTCGCGCCCGGCCACGAGCGCCTCGAGCAATTCCGGCGCGATCTGTTGGCGCCAGCCGCGCAGTGGATCGGATCGGCGCTGCCACAGCCACCACACGCCGGCGACCAGCGGCGCCAGGAGCAGAAAGCCGGGACGGATGAAGTGGAAATTGGCCGCCAATGGCGTCATGGGCGCACCTCGAGTTGGCCGGTGATCCGATCCACGCGCACGGTTGCCGGCAATCGCACGTGAGCTATGGCGCCGGATTCGCCCAGGATCACCATCAGTTTCTCCGCCAGCCAAAGGACCAGCCCGGCCAGGAGCGGCCAGAAAAACAGATCCGTGCGTGGCCGGTGGCTCACCACCTTGACCTGCCGCGTTTCCATCTTGTCCAGCTCGTCATAAATGCCCGCGAGCTCGAGGCGGTTGGCGGCGAAGAAATAGGAGCCGCCGCTGGACTGCGCCACGGCGCGGAGCGCCTCGGCATCGAGTTTCTCCTCGCCTGCCGTGGTGGGATCGCCGATCGCGACGGTGTGGATGCGAACGCCCCGTTCCCGGGCCACCCGCGCGGCCTCGATGGGCGGAACCTGGCTGGCGGTGTCGTTGCCGTCGGTCAGGGCAATGATGGTTTTCGCGGGAGCATCGCTCGATTCGAGGAGCGTGAGACCCAGTCCGATGGCATCGCCGAACGCGGTGCGCGGGCCGGCCATCCCGATGGCCGTCTCCTCGAGCAGCCGGCGCGACAGGGCCAGATCGGTCGAGAAGGGGCACTGCAGGAACGCCGCATCGCCGAACACAGCCAGACCGACCCGGTCGCCCTCGCGGCGGACCAGGAAATCGCCCAGCACCTCTTTCACGGCGCAAAGGCGATCGACCTTGGCGCCGGCTGCATTGGTGAAGTCCTCCTGGCGCATCGAGCCGGAGAGGTCCACCAGGAGCAGCAAATCGCGAGCCGGCAGATTCTTCGCCACCGGCGCTTGGATCCATTGGGGCCGTGCCAGCGCGGTGAGAACCATCCCCCATGTCAGAAAAGGCACGATGTGAGCCGAGACGGCAGCCGTTGCCCTGGACATGGGCGCGCGATCGAAGGCGGCCGCCCGGATCCGATCTCCAAACGGCACCCTCACGGCCAGCCGCCCCGCCCGGCGCGGAGGGAGAATCGCGCGCACCAGCCACGGCAGCGGCAGCAGGGCGAAGAGCCAAAGATGTTGGAAGGTCAGCATGCCGGCAAGTGGCGAACCGCAGGCGGCGCGCGATGACGCGCGATCCAACGGGCGGTGTAGCGGCGCAGCGCGACAAGTTCTTCCCGCAGCGGGGTGCGGCCATAGACGCCATCGATGAGCAGCGAGCGCACGTTGTCCGGCATGGCCTCGGGACCATGCGCGGCCAGCCAGTCGAGCCAGGTGGCGCCGGTCTTCTCGGCGATCGACGGGCGCGGGGCGATGGCCAGCGCGGTGCGGCGGAGCAGCTCGGCCATCGCGGCGGCATCCTCGATCGAGTCGAGCTCGCGAAGGGCGGCCCGGCGATAGGCGTTGGCCTGCCACTGTCTCCAGGCTCGATGGATCAGGATGGATGCCAGAACCAGCCCCATTCCCAGGAGGACATACGCTCCCGCCGCCAGGGGCCACCACGACACTTCGGGCGGGAGCACGATGTCGTGCAAGCGATCGAGGCTGGTGACCGCGCCATCGTTCATGGGGGGTGAGAAGGAATCAGAATGCAGAATTTCGGTTAGCGCCTTGCTGGGGGTTGGCCGATGAGAGCGCGCAGTTGATCGGCGGGCGGCTCGGCGCTCGAGATGGGCAGCACGGGCGCCTGCAATGCCTGGAAGACCTCTTTCCACCGGTCGAGAATCCGGGAGAATTCGAGCTGGAATGCATCGGGAAAGCCTGGATCCAGCGGCAGGGCCACGCGCTCGCCGTCATCGTCCACGAACATGCCGGGCAGCGGCTGCAGGCAAGCGCCGAGCGGATCGTAGATTCCGATCACGAGCAGGTCATTGTGCGTGGCCAGGAGGGTGGCCAGGCGCTGCGTCGTTTCATCCGCGCCATCGAGATCGCTGATGAGCACGACGAGATGGTCGTGGGTGGCGCGGCGCAGGGCTGCCTCGAGGGCGTGATTGAGTGTCACTGGGCCGGAAGCGGGATTTCCCGAGGCCAGCGCCTGGTTGAACCGCGCCACTTGGCCCAGCAGCCTAATCACCTGGGTCTGGCTGCGGTGTGGATGGAGATCGGCGATCTCCGCTTCATTGAACACGATGCCGCCCACGCGGTCGCCCGCCGCCAGGGCGCGCCACGCCGCCACGGCGGCGGTCTGAGCGGCGGTCACGGATTTCATGGTGCGGCGGCTGCCGAAGAACATCGGGCGGCGCTGGTCCACGACCAGCAGCACGGGCCGCTCTCGCTCCTCGGTGTAAACCCGGACATGCGGCCTGCGCAGCCGGGCGGTGGCTTTCCAGTCCATAGCTCGAACATCGTCGCCTTGGGCATAGGGCCGGAGCTCCTCGAGATCGAGGCCGCGGCCGCGCAGGCGCGAGGCATGGCGGCCCGCGAGCAGGGACGTCAGGGGCTGGCGCGATAGAAAGGTGAACCCGCGCGCCTCGGCCTTGAGCCGGATCAGCTCGTCCAGCGCGATGGCGACACAGGCGCTCATGGTCGGGGGGGAATTCAGATGGGCACGACCGATTGGAGCAGGGCTTCGATCACATCGTTGCGTGTTTTGCCGGCGGCTTCGGCTTCGTACGAAAGGTGGATCCGATGCGCCAGGCAAGCGGGCGCGACGGCGCGGATGTTGTCCGGCGAAACGAACTCCTGCCCGTGCAGCCATGCATGAGCGCGGGCGGCCACATCGAGCGCGAGCGTGGCGCGCGGGCTGCCGCCCAGTCGGATCCATCGGGCGAGATCGCCGCCGTGCCGCTTCGGCTCGCGGGTGGCGATGACAAGGTCCACCATGTAGCGCTCCGCCGCCTCGGCGACATGGATGGCCTGGACCTCCTTGCGCGCGGCGAAGACCACGTCTTGTGGGATCTTGGAAGGCGGCGGGACGGACGCGCCGGATCTTTCCCCGCGCACCAGGCGCAGAATGGCCGCCTCGTTTTCCGCCGGCGGGTACGGCACGTGAACGTAGAGGAGAAACCGATCCATCTGGGCCTCCGGCAGAGGATAGGTGCCTTCCTGCTCGATGGGATTCTGCGTGGCCAGAACGAGGAACAGCTGGGGAAGCGGGTGGGTCTGGCCCGCCACGGTGACCTGGCGTTCCTCCATCGCTTCGAGCAGCGCGGCCTGGACCTTGGCGGGCGCGCGGTTGATTTCGTCGGCCAGGACGAGATTCCCGAAGATGGGGCCATGCTGGAAATCGAAGGTGCCGTTGTGTTCGCGGTAGATTTCGGAGCCGGTGACATCGGACGGGAGCAGATCGGGTGTGAACTGGACCCGGCGGAACTCGCTTTCGACCAGCCGGCTGAGGGTTTTGATCGAGCGCGTCTTGGCAACGCCTGGCAAACCTTCCATGAGAACATGGCCGTCGGCGAGGCAGGCGATGAGCAGTCGTTCAATGACGGTTTCCTGGCCGATGATCGCGCCGTTCATGCCGGCGGCGATCTGCTGGAACGCTTCTCGAGGATTCATGGGATGCCCGCGCCCGGCAGGGACGGGCGCGGCTGGCGGCCCGCGCGGTCCGTGCGGCCTATGGGTTGCCCGGGGTGGTTTGGAGCTTCTGCATCACCTGGTCGATCGAGAAGCTGGCAGGCCGCTGGCGCGGCGGGAATTCCTTGAAGCTGGACAGCCACTGCGCCAGATAAACCTGGGTGGGCACAGCCATGAACGCGTGATCCATCATCCACTTGTTGTAGAAGTAATCGGCGTCGATGTCGGCCCGCTCGAACGGATCGGCCCGGAGATTGAATGGCTTGGGCGCCCGCAGGTCCACGAATCCCTCGGTCCAGACTTTCATCCCGTGGGCACGCTGTTCGGCGAACTGGATCTTCCAGTCGCCGTAGCGCACCGCGACCAGTTTGCCATCGTCGTTCCAGTAGAGGAATCCATTGCGCGGGCTCTGGGCGGCTTGTCCCTTGAAGTATGGGAGAAGGTTGAAGCCGTCGAGATGGACTTTGAAGGTCTTGTTGCCCGCGGTGTAGCCCTGGAGCAGGCGTTCCTTGACGTCCGTCGCGCCCGCGGCCGCCAGCAGCGTGGGCAGCATGTCTTCGTGCGCGAAGATGTTGTTGTCCACTTTGCCTGGCGGGATCACGCCGGGCCAGCGAATGAGGCAAGGCACGCGATAACCGCCCTCCCAGTTGGTCGCTTTTTCGCCCCGGAACGGCGTGGTCCCGCCGTCGGGCCACGTCATCACCTCCGCGCCGTTGTCCGTCGAAAACATGACAATGGTGTCCTTGGCGATGCCCAATTGATCGAGCTTGTCGAGGAACTTGCCGACCTGGCTGTCGAGTTCGGTCATTCCATCGGCGTAGATCCCGCGGCCGGTTTTGCCATCCGATTCGGGTTTGAGATGTGTCCAGACGTGCATCCGGGTGGAGTTGTACCAGACGAAGAAGGGTTTCGCGGCCTTGTGCTGGCGCTCGATGAAGTCGAGCGCCGCCGCGGCAAACTCGTCGTCGACCGTCTCCATGCGCTTCTTCGTCAGCGGCCCGGTGTCCTGGATGTTGCCGTCGGCAAAGGAGTGGATGACGCCGCGCGGGCCGAACCGTTTTCGGAAGCTGGGATCTTTGGGATAATCGGGATGCTCAGGCTCTTCCTCGGCGTTCATGTGGTAGAGGTTGCCGAGGAACTCATCGAAGCCGTGAGCGGTGGGCAGGAACTCATCCCGGTCGCCGAGGTGATTCTTGCCGAACTGGCCGGTGGCGTAACCCAGAGGCTTGAGCAGATCGGCGATCGTCGGGTCCGCCTTCTGCAGGCCGATGTCCGCCCCCGGCAGTCCGACTTTGGTGAGGCCGGTGCGGATGGGGGACTGGCCGGTAATGAACGCTGCGCGGCCAGCGGTGCAGCTCTGCTGCCCGTACCAGTCCGTGAAGAGCGCGCCTTGCGCTGCGAGGCGGTCCATGTTGGGCGTTGGGTAGCCCATCATTCCGCGGTTGTACGCGCTCACATCGAACCATCCGATGTCGTCGCCCCAGATGATGAGGATATTGGGCTTGCTGGCCGCCTGGGCCGGGTTGGGTGACATGAGGAGTCCGGTGGCCAGCACGGAGCTGGCCATGGCCCCTGCGCTGGCACGCCATAATCTTGTCGAGATACAGTTCATAAGTTTCCTTTCGGGATTGGGATTGATGAAAAAAAAGGTCCGATTCAATCGCAGATCGATCCTGGGTTGGATCCAATGAGCTCCTCCAGCTCCGGACACCGGGAGACGAATCGTTTTCCGGCCAGGGCGGCGCGCAGGGCCGGCGCCAGGTCGGCGCCGAGCCGCAGCTTCACCACGTAGCCGGACGCGCCGGCGGCGAACGCCGCGCGGGCATAGTCGGCGTCCGCGTGCACCGTCAGGAAGACAATCCGCGCCGGGCAACCGGCGTCCGTCATGCGGCGAGCCAATGCGATCCCGGTCAAGCCGGGCATCGAGATATCGAGCACAACGAGGTCGGGATGCGACTGGGCCAGGGCGGCTTCGAGCCGGGCGCTGTCCGGGAGCGCGTCCACGACATCGAACTCCTCCCGCAGCAGTTGCGCGACCTGCTGCAGAATGGCCGGATGGTCGTCCACCAACAGCACGCGAGCCGGCTTGACCGTAGCATCCATAGACCTGGCGATGGCCCGAACACTAACGGACCATGCCGCGGCGGGGCTACTGTCAGAATTGCCAGGGGCGGAGGAAAGCGGGATGCGCCCCGGCGGCCGGCTGCGCGGGGCAGTTCATGCGGCTTCAGGAACCCGGCGGTTCCGGGACGGCCGGATTGCTGGCGAGAGACCAGCGCGAGCTGACCAGGCCGGCGCGCACGGCGTATTGGACCAGCTCGGCGCCGGTCCGGCAGCCGTGCCGCTCCATCATCGCGTATTTGTGAAAAGCGATCGTCCGGGCCGAGACCTTGAGGATGGCGGCCGCCTCTTTCATCGAGCGTCCTTCGGCCAGGAGCTGGAGCACCTCCCGCTGCCGCAGCGTCAATCCGGGGGCTCGCTGGTCCTGTTGCGCCCGCGACACGAACACCATTGCCGGGTCGCTTGTGATCAGCGGGGTGATATAATGCCGGCCCGCCAACACATGGCGAATCGCCGCGAACAATTCTTTCGAGGCGGACTTCTTGAGCAGATAACCCAGGGCGCCCCGCCGAATGGCTTCCGCGGCAATATCCGGATCTTCACTCACGGTCAGAAGGATCAACCGGGCCTCCGGCAGCTTGGATTTCAACTGCTCGGCGGCATCGAGGCCATTCAAGTGAGGCATCCCGATGTCGGCGACGATGACGTCGGGCCTCAAACGCAGTGCCATCTCGACGAGCGCGCGGCCATCGGTGACGGTGGCCACCACCTGGCAGACGGGCTCGAGCAGCGTTCGGAGCGCATCGAGCAGGAGCGCGTGGTCATCCGCCAGAATGACGCGCGGCCCATTCATGCGTCCCCTTTCGGCGCCGCCGGCGGCAGCGAAACCGGCACGGTGAGTTTCACGACGGCGCCGCGCCCCGGCTCGGCCCGGATGGCAAGGGTTCCGCGGACCAGGCGGGCGCGCTCCTCCATGCTGAGCAATCCGAGGCGGCGGGCGCGCCTGGCCTGAACGGGATCGAAGCCGCGGCCATTGTCCGAGACCGTCAAGCGCAGGTGTTGGTTGGACATGTGGAGCTCGGCGCGGGCTTCGGCGGCTTGGCTGTGGCGAACCGTGTTGCCCAGCGCCTCCTGTAGCACTCGATAGACGCAGAGGACGACCTCCGCGGGCAATTCCCGCGTGATGGGGTCGTGGGTGAATCCGATGCGCATTCCCGACTGCGCGGACAGCTCGATGCACAAGGTGCGGGCCGCGGTCACCAGGCCCAGCTGATCCAGCTTCGCGGGATGGAGCTGGCTCGATAGCTTGTGGACTTCCGAGGAGAGGTCCCTGACCTGCCCGGCCATCGTCTCGAGCTTGGCAGCGAGTTCGAACGGGCTTTTTGTGCGAGCAGCCAGGTCCAGCTCTAAGGAAAGTAGAGCCAGACGCTGGTTCGTGTCGTCATGCAAATCGCGGGCAATCCGCCGCCGCTCTTCCTCCTGGGCGGTGATGAGCCGGCCGCTGACTTCGCAGGCCGACGTTTCGGCGCGCCGGCGTCTGACCCGCTGCAGCACCAATCCGGTAATTGTGGCCGCTTGCGCCGTCATGATCCCCAGCACGGCCAGGATCCGCCAGCGATACCGCTCCCAGGGAGACGGCTGGCGGAACCGGACCACGCTTCCCGGCGGCAACTGGCGCTCGCTGATTCTCCAGCGGTGCAGCAAGCGCCAGTCAAACGTGGGCGGGCCGATGCCGGCCACCGGTGGGGATATCGTCGCGGGCGGCTCGCCCTGCAGGATGCGCGCCGCGATCCGGCCCGTTGCGCGGCCCAGCACGCTGCTCGAAAACAGCCTGCCGCCGATGATCCCGTGCCCTAGCTGCTCCTCGCAGACTCCAAACACAGGCGCGTTGGCGGCGGCGCAGAGGCGGCTCAGCGTCTCCGGCTCCATGTGGGGAATGCCGGCTGCATCGACCGCCAGGAATCCGTATCCGATGGCCGATCGGGGCGGGAGCGCCGCCCCCCGGCGGCACATTTCATCGAATGGCAGTTCGTTGAGCCAGGTGAAATGGATCCGGTTGGTGAACGGAGCCCATTCCTTCCGGCATTGGGCGACCCAGAACCGTTCCAGGGGCGAGTCCCCAAAAACGACCGCAATGTTCGTGGTCAGCGGCAACACCTGCAAAATGACCTCGACGAGCGCGGCCAAGTCGAGGTCGAAACCCACCACCACATCGTTGGTGGCGGGCGGGAGCGTCCGCACCAGGCGCTGATCGAGCCCGGCCAGGACCGAGGGTGTGGGCGGGAACAGGTTCAGGCGGTGTTCTCCCCAAAACCGGGCTGCCTGCCCGCCGATCGGCACCACCAGGTCCGGACCTCGAGGCTGGCAAAGGGCGCGCAAGTACTGGACGAATGTCGTCTCGACCTCTTTGGCGCCCCAGCGCGAGGCCTCGACCGAAACCTCGTGGATTTCAACCGGCGCGGCCAGCTGGCGAGCCAGCTCCGTCTTGAGCGCCGGCGCGCTGTAGCTCCAGGGGGCGAAATCGCGTCCGAACGAATCCAGGATCAGCACCTGTTTCGGCTCACTGGCTGCGGCCATCGCCCCGGCCGCCGCCAGGCAACACACAATTCCAGCAGCCCGCGCTGCCAGCCGGGCGCATCGAGATCCACACCCTTCGAAGCATCGTGCGCGCGCTCTCATCGGCGCGCAATGGTTTGCCGTCCAATCCGCATTTGGCGGCGATCCAGATCGCCGCAACAGCCACTCGGCCTCTGCCGGCCCGGAGCTTCATGCCAGTGGGGATCCGTTTTCTCGCTCGCCATTGAATGCCTTGCGTTGGGAGAGTGCCGTCTCAAGCTTTGAACCGCGCCATTCTGCCCAAACGAGACGGAAAGATCGAGCAAATTATCCAGCCAGCCTTATGGCCGTTGTTGGATCGCGAATGTGCGTTGCATGGATCACGAGCGCAGATGCCGAACGCGGAGCCCCGTCGATCTCTCCTCGTTCCACTCGCTCTCAATGATCCCCAGGGTTCACGAGCCGGAAATAGACGCTCGGGGTTGCCGGATCGAATGGAAGACTCCATCGGTCCGTCGATTCGGTTCCGGGAAGAGTGATCCAGTTTGTGCCCAGGGAATTGGTTTGGACCTGAAGCTGGCAGCCGACATGGGTCGATGGCCAGGAAAGGGTGAATGTGTCGCCTGTCAAAACCCCGGTGATGTTCGTCGGATACGCCTTCGAGATGGGGATCGTGAGGACGGCAAACGCGCTGGCCCCAGCCAGATCGGTCGCGCGCACGGTGAAGATGTTGGTCCCGAGGTCGCCGCTCCCGGGCGTTCCCCCGATCCCGCCGCTTGCGTCCACGTTGAGCCAGGCGGGACCGCTGGCTTTACTGTACGCCAAGGTATCCGACGGGATCGGGTCGGTGGCGGCGCCGGCGATGCTGTCGCGATAAGTCATTCCGGCCAGGGCGCTCGGGCGGACGATGACATTCGTGGCGAACAGGGGCGGGAGGTTCGCGGCCAGCCTCGCGACCTGGGGCGGCGTCAGCGCGTAATCCATGATGTGCACTTCATCGAGCCGGCCCCTGAAGAGCGGATCGGCCACAAACTGGCTTTCTCCGAGATAATTGAGGCGGGGACGAAAGCTCGAAGGAGCAATGCTGATACTGCCGGATGAAGCCGCGAGGGCACCATCGACGTAGATCCGCGCGGTGTTGCCGCCCAGCGTGACGGCGATGTGGCGCCATTGGCCGATGGGCAGGCTCGCGGATTCGACCATTTGCTCGCTGGCGCCGTTGCGGATGGCGAAGCGCAGAGTTCCGCTGCCCGACCGCGGGGAGAGGAACAAGTAATGAGAAGTGTCGTTGCCGAAGTCGAAGATGCGCTGCCAATTGCCTCCGCCGTCCCAATACACCCAGGCGGCGAAGGTGAACGCAGCGCTCTGGGCAATATTGGGCGGGAGTCGAATGAAGCTGTGGACGCCGTCCAGCTCGATCGCCAGGCCGGTGTGGCCGGTCGAGTATGCAGGCAGCCCAATCGGCATTGCGTTATTGCCAAAGCCAGAACGATCGAGGGCGTTGTTTTCGAATGGGAATTGCGCGATGCCCCGGCTTCCGTTGTCGGGCAGGGTTTGGACATGGGAGATCGGCGAGATCCGGTCGCGGTACGTGACGCCGGCGCTGGTCAACGAGCCATCATCCCACTGCACGCGGCGGACATCCTCGACCCAATTGTAGATGGCGTAGCGCTCGACAAACAGGGTTTGGTCGAGCATCTCGATCGTTTGGGCAATCGTGGCTTGCTGCTGGGCGAACGTGGGATCGGCGCAGCCGGTCCAGTTGGCGCCGTTGTTCCACTCGGTCACCCAGAGCGGGCGCTGGACTCGGTCATGGATGCTTTTGAGGAAGTTGTAGAACTGGGTCGCGGCGCCGGCCGGATTTGCCGGATCGGAATAGCATCGGTAATAATGGACGGGAACGAAATCGACCCGCAATCCAGCGGCATCGGCCTGGTCGATGAACGAATAAAGCCAGCTCGATCCGCCGTCGGTCACCGCCGGCGCGCCAACCCGCAGGCCAGTCCCCAGCAAGTCCGGCCACGAGTCGATCGCGTCGCCGACACTCATGTCCGCCTGGTCCGGATGATCCGGCTCGTTGTAGCCCAGGAGGTGGTTGATGCCGCGGGTTCGCCAGTCCTGATTCAGTCCCGGCCACCACCGGTTCTGCCGAATCGCCACATACTCGACATCTCTCGATGAACTCTGGTTGAGGTTCCAGTTATAGAACCAGCCGACATTCAGGTTTTGCCAGATATTGCCCGCGATCCCTTTCTTGCTCACCCAGCGCCACGGGAAGATCCGCACGAAACGGATTTGATCGTCCAGGGATGGCGGCAGCAGGCTGACCTCCAGATCGGCCTCCTGCGCCACGTAGCACTGGCTGGCGCCAGCCCCGTTTTCGTTCTCGGCCATGGTCGCCATGTAACCGCGCATCAGCTTGAACGAGCTGATCGTGCCGTTCATCGGCCCCAGCACGGCCCCGGCGTAAGCCGTATATTGGCTCAGCGGCATCGAGGCGCCCGTGAAATGCGGCCCCGAAAACACCCGGAGCGGCCGCAGGCTGGCCGGATGCGGAATCAGCGCTGCGCCCATCCCGTATGGAACGACACGCAGGTTGTTGTCGGCGCTGGCGGCCGCGCCGCTGACACGAATCTGGCTGAGGTAAGTGGACGCTGCCACCGACGGTTTGATGTTCGGCATGAGCAGCCAGGCATCGACGGAATTTAAATGCACCACACAGCCCGAGAGGGCCGCAGATGCCGCGGTGAGCCGAAGTTCGGCACGGCCCGTCATCGTGACCGTCGTGTGGGTCAGGGCACTGTAAGTGTGAACGCCGTTGGTGATCACCAGCGCTGGAGATGCCGCAGCCCAAGGGCTGCACTGGAGGGCAACCAGGCAAACCAAGAACGTCCATCGGAATGCGAACAACACCGAGTGCCTTGGTTAACACTACAAATCCTGCGTGCCAAGTTTGGAATTCCGCGCCCACACAGTCGGGAGGGAGGGACAGTGAACCTGTCACCCTATGGGAGGGTTTCGCGCGGGAGCGGTTCCTGAGTATTCGTCCGAACAGTGCGGGCTGGCGTTGGAAAAACGGCGTCGGAGGCCGGCCGCACCTGGCGGCCGTCCTCCGACGCACTCACGCACTGATTACTGATCACTGATCACCAATCGTTCAATGGGGATCTTCACTTCCGCTCGGGGCCTTCCACCACCATGACGAACCGGGTCATGCCTCGGTTCCATATCCGCAGGAGGATGCGCTCGCCCTTGACGCGCTTGCAGGCATCCTCGAGCTCGCTGGCGGATCGGACCGGCTGGCGGTTGATCTCGAGGATGACATCGCCTTCGCGGATCCCGGCTCGGGCAGCCGCCGAATCGGGATCGACCTCGGTCACCGCGGCGCCGGCCAGGTTCGCGGGCGCTCGCATCTGGGAACGCAGCGCTGGGGTCAAGTCACCCACTACAACCCCGCGCAGGACATTCTCGGCCGGGCGGCCGCCCGATTGGGCCGTCTGCAGATCGGCTGGAATCTCATCGAGCTTGACCGACACGGTCTTTTCCTTGCCCTGCCGGACCAGCTTGAGTGTGATCTGGGTTCCCGGAGCCGTCTGGCTGACCTGCAAGCGCAGACGCGCGCTATCCGTGACGGGTTTCCCGTCGATTTGAACAATGACGTCGCCGTTCTGGAGGCCGGCCGTCGCGGCGGGGCTCTTCGGCATGACTTCCGTCACCAGGGCGCCCCCGCCCTCGCCGGCCTTGAATTCGCTCGCCAGCTCGGGCGTGAGATCCTGAATGCCGACGCCCAGGTAGCCCCGAGCCACCTTGCCGTTCGTGATCAGGCCTTCCATCACCTGGCGAGCCAGGTTGATCGGGATGGCGAATCCGATGCCCTGGTTACCGCCGCTGCGGCTGAGGATGGCGGTGTTAATGCCGATCAGCCGGCCTTCGAGATCCACCAGAGCCCCACCGGAGTTGCCGGGATTGATCGCGGCGTCCACCTGGATGAAATCCTCGTAATCCTCGATCCCCATCCTGTTCCGGCCCAGGGCGCTGATGATTCCCAAGGTCACGGTCTGGCTCAGGCCGAACGGATTCCCGATGGCCAGCGCTAGATCGCCGACCTCGATCTGATCGCTATCGCCCAGGACCAGATGCGGCAGGTCATCGGCGTCGATCTTGAGCACGGCGACATCCGTGCGCCCGTCCCGGCCCACAACCTTCGCGATGTATTCCTTGCCGTTCTGACCCAGCGCCACCTTGACCTCATCCGCACCGTCCACCACATGGTCGTTGGTCAGAATGTAACCGTCGGCGGTGACAATCACGCCGGAACCCAGGCTGTGCACCTGGCGGCTCGAGGGCTTCCGTCCCCATGGCATTGGGTCTCCTGGATTCTCAAAAAAGCGCCGGAACATGGGATCATCGAAAAATCCTCGCGAGCCCCACTGCGGCCCGGAGGGCAATGTCTTGGTTGTGAACACGTTGACCACGGCCGACTTCGCCTTCTTCACCACAGGGGCGAAGCTGACCGAGGGTGCGAGCTGACGTTCCAATGGCTGCGTATCGACTTGAACCGACACCTTGGGCGGCTGGCGGTCGATCTCCTTGTCCCGGTTGGCCGCCCAGGTAATCGCTGCCAGGGATAAGACCGCTGCCCATATCATCCACCATTTCGTTCTGTTCATGTGAGACTCCAGTTGCACGTTTTGGTTTCGATCGGTTGGGGCCAGCTCTCCCGGTTGAGGGAGCCGGCCCTTCTGAGTACATGGACGCTCCCCGCCTTGCGGCAACCTTGCGCGAACATTACAAATCTGTAAGAGAAGACGATCAGCCGAAGAGTGCGCGGATGAACTGGTCGCCGTGGAGCAGGCCAAAAGCGCCCGCCGCGCAGCTGACCTCGTCAAAGGCGCTCACCGCATCCGGCGCCCTCCGTGGATCGCGGATCGCGAACGGCACGGCGTCGCGAACGTGAATGCGCTTCTCGACCGGAGTCGGATGATCGGGCAGCACGGCGACCACGGCGTCCCATCCGCGCTTCTCCAGCCCGGATAAAACCCGCCCGACCAGGCGGGCATCGAGATCCTCGATCGTCCGGATCTTGAGGTCGAGGTTGCCGTCGTGGCCGGCTTCATCGGGCGCCTCGACGTGCACGTAGCAGAAATCGTGTCGCTCGAGCGCTGCCAGGCAGGCATCGGCCTTCCCCTCGTAATTCGTGTCCCAAAATCCCGTGGCGCCCGGCACCCGGATCGGCTCCAAACCCGCATACACGCCGATGCCCCGAATCAGGTCCACCGCCGAGATCACAGCGCCCGACACACCGAACCGCTCCGCATAAGTCCACATCCGCGGCCGGCGGCCCGGGGACCAAAGCCAGATCGAATTGCCCGGATCCTTCCCCGCCTGGCGCCGCCGCTGGTTCACCGGATGCTCCGCCAGAATCGACCAGGACCGCCGCGTCAGATCGTTCAGCAATCGCGCCGTCGCCTCCGCCTCGGGCGCCCGCGGCCGAATCAGCAGGTCCTCCGCCTTCTCCCCCGGATGATCGTGCGGAGGCGCGCACTCGAGGCGCGGATCCAAACCGCGCGCCACCAGCAAGTGACGGTAGCTTACCCCGGTGTGGAATCGGAGCCCGGACGCTCCAACCTCCGATTGCATGGCCTTCAGCAGCGCGTCCGATTCCTCCGAGCTGATATGCCCCGCCGAGTGATTCTTGATGCGCCCGTCGTCCAGGCAAATCAGATTGCAGCGCATCGCCATGTCCCCATCCTCGATCGCCACACCCATGCTCGCCGCCTCGAGCACACCCCGGCCTTCGAGCACCCGCCGCGGATCATACCCCAGCACCGCCAGGTTCGCCGTCTCGCTCCCCGTCGGCATGTCGTCCTCGATGGTCCGCAACCGCCCGCAGCAACCCTCCCGAGCCAGCCGATCCATGTTCGGCTTGCGCGCCGCCTGGAGCGGCGTTCGCCCCCCCAACCGCGCCACCGGATCGTCCGACATCCCGTCGCCCAAAATAATGATGTGCTTCATATTGCCCGCAGCTTCCTGCCCGCCCGTTCGATCCCCGAATCCGCCGTGACGGGTCCAAAAGCCTAAACGAGCACCCCCACTCTGGCAACCCCTCCCCACAACCTCGTGCGCAATACAAATACAGCCGCCCTGCCATTCGGCTTCCGGCTTGCAGGTAGGGCGTGCGCTCCGTCGCGCGCCGAGCTGTGAACTTTCAGCTGCCAATGCGGCGTCCACGGAGTGGCCGCCCTACCCTTCGGCTTCCGGCTTGCAGGTAGGGCGTGCGCTCCGTCGCGCGCCGAGCTGTCAGCTTATAACCGTCAAGGCGGCGTGCACGGAGTGCCCGCCCTACCCCTTGTGCTTCGGGGATCGAGAGGCGCAACCGCAGGATTCATCTGCCTCAGTCTTCTAATAAACATCCTTAAACAGTAATAAACAATAATACACTTGCCTTTTTCCGCCGGTTTTGTACGTTTTCTACCATGAATGCGCATGGGGCCTCTTCGAATGACAATCCGTCATCAAACCGCGCGGGCATCGAACCCGAATCCATGGGTTTCTTACGTGTCCTGGACGGTTTATTGCGGCGGCGCGAGGATTTTTTCGAGATGATCTTTCAAGGCCGGGATGTCAGGCGGTTATTGCGTTGGTTTGTGATGGGGATCATGAGCCTGTCGGCGTTTTACGGAATAACGATGGGGCTGCTGAGTTTTCATCAGGGAGTGGATCAGGGCTTGCTGCAGATGGCGGCATCGGGGCTGAAGGTGCCGGCGTTGTATCTGCTGAGTCTGGCGGTCTGTTTCCCGGTGCTCTACATCGTGCTGGTCCTGATGGGAGCGCGTCTGACGTTTGGCCAGACGCTGGCGCTGATACTGATGGCGCTGACATTGAACGCGGTGCTGCTGGCGAGCTGCGCGCCGATCGTGGTGTTTTTCACGATCACGGGATCGAACTATCACTTCATCAAGCTGCTGCAGGTGGCCATCTTCGCCTTCAGCGGCGCGTGGGCGATGATGGCGTTGTGGCAGGGGCTGCGGCTGATGTGCGAGAAATCGGATTTGTATCCGCGCCAGGCGATCCGGATCCTGCAGGTCTGGATTTTGGTTTTTGGATTTGTGGGCACACAGATGGCCTGGAGCATGCGTCCTTATGTGGGATCGCCGGATCTGCCGTTCCAATTATTTCGGAGCACCCAGCCGGGCAACTTTTACTGGGCGGTATGGGAATCCGTAACGAGCGTGTTCCCGAACCGCATTCTGCCCAACCCTCCCTCCCAGTGACGCGCCTCGATCTGGAGATCCCATGGACGAATCGGACATTCTGACGCTCGAAGAGGTGGCGCGGTATCTGAAGCTCAAGCCGCAGACCGTGTATAAATGGGCTCAGGAAGAGCAGATCCCGGGCGCCAAGATCGGGAAGGAATGGCGGTTCCGAAAGAGCATGCTCGACGAGTGGATTGACACCTCGATTGTTCTTTCGAAGGCCGGGTTCGATCTCATGTTCCGCTCGAGCCAACTGGCTCAACAACGGAGAGCCTTGTCGGGTCTCGAGCTGGAGCGATTGCTTCGGGAATCGATGGAGGGGGGCTGATGGCTCAGGAGAGCCCCATCCTGGCAGTGCTGGCGCCCGATCTCCTGGGTCGCGCCTTTTCCGATGCCGCGTGCGGTCGGGTTGTTCATCTCTGGCGGGATGGGCGGTTGCGTCCCGTGGTCAGCCGCACCCTGATCTCCCGGTATTTGCGGTTATGGCATGGGCTGGGGCTCTCGGCGAGGGATCTGAGGCGTTGGGGCTGGTGGCTGACCGCGAGCGACAAAGCGCATTTTGTTCCTGAAGACCGTCCGCCGCCCGATTCAACCCGCCTGCTTTGCGAGCGTTTGGCCGTCGAGTCGGGGGCTGAGCGCATCATTCACGGCGGCAGTTCAGCCGTTCCCGGGGAAGAGCCCGTGTCCGGCCCGGAGCCGTTTCGGTGGCAATCGGCCGCCGAGCTCCTCGAGTTCCTCGGGAGCATGGGGTAAGAATTCAACGGGAATCAGGCCCTTCCAGCAGGCGCGCCAACTCGAGCAGGATGACCTCCAGCTGCCGGTAATAGTCCTCTTCCGACAGCGTCGATTTCGACGCGCGAAGGCGTTCGAGGTCGGACTCGATGCGATCGCGCCGGATCCGGCCTTCCGGTCCGAGGGCATGGTCAGCCGGAGCGGGCACGAGGTGGATTTGATGTGCGCGGTGGCCGTCCGGGACGGCTCCCTCGCGGGCGTTCCGGGTTGCGCGGATGCCGCGGAACCAGTCGGCCGGCGTGCCCAGTCGATCGCCGTTGTCATCGAGAAGGGCATGCTCGGTCTCCAGCCGGCCTGATGTCTGATAGAAATCGGCGACTCGATGCGAGGCGGAAAGGAATGTCTCGAGCAAAGACACTTGGCCATCGCGATCCAGATCGCTCTCGGGATCTTGCAGCGATTCGGCAAGATAGGAGCCCAGCCGGGCATAGTTTTGCTCGAAACCGCTCCGGGTCGAGGTGACGATCACGCGATTGGTGGCTGAGAGCACGGGCAGGAAGGGCCCGCTCGAGGAGGCGGTGTTGAGGATGGCCAGCGGCCGGTGGAAAGGCTCCAGCCACTGGGCAAGCTCGACCGCGGTGAGATCGGGGCCGCGCAAGTTGAATCGGGCGCTCTGGCCATCGAACGTCCCGTGGCCGATCAGGACCAGCCAGAGAACGGCGGAGCCGTCGTGCGGTTCCTGCTCGAGCAGGCGTTCGAGATGGTCGAGATCGGCCGATTCGCCGGGCGGCTCGAGGCCGATCGTGCGGCATGCAATGCCGGCGGTGTGGGCGGCAGCCTCCCACTGGCGGACTTGATGGACGAAATGGCTGGCATACTCGGGCTGGCCCGGTGCTCCCACGACCAGAATGAGCGCGGGGGCTGCGTTGGAATCGGCCAAAGTGCCGCCCGCAAGCGGAGCGCTTGAAGTCAGCCAAGCCAGCAGCGCCAGAACGAGGCAGCTCCCCAGGCAACCAGACCAGCGCCTCCCGATCCGTCCTGCAAATGCACAATCGATCGGGCGTGAGCCGTCGCCGCCAAGGTCGCGAGCCCGAATCCGGTCTCCGATCCGGGTCCGCCTTCTCGCATCGGGGGCTGCGGCATGGTGGTTCGCGGACTTCATGGCCAGCCTTTCCACCGGCGGATCCCCCATTCCGCCAGAAAACAAGCGATCGCTAGACCGAACCAAAGAGGAGTGTGCCAGATCGGGTAGGACCACGGTTCCCGGATCGGGGCTGCGCGCCATGGCAGGCGCCGCACCAGATCGCCGATCTGTCCGGCGGTGATGACCTCGCCGCCGGTTTCGCGGGCAATCCGCTCGAGCAGATCGCGATTCGGAACCAAGGATCGGAATTCGTCGGCGAGCGGATCGTAGGTCCAGCCTTTCTCGGCGCGGCCCACCTCGGCGCCCTGGATGTTCGTGGCGGCGGCCGATGCGCGGTAGGCGCCGGGTGCGCGCGGGACAAAGACGGCCTCGTAGCGGCCGGCTTCATCGAGAGACGGCTCGACCAAAAGCCGGCTGAGGAAGGCGCGCGGAGGACTTTCCGATGAAGCCTCGACGGGCTCGACATCGAGGGTGACGATCGCATTGTCCAGCGGCTGATAACGCGGATCCCGGACTCGAGCCTCGAGGCGGACGGCTCCCGCGAGGCTGTCGGGAGGCGGCTCGATTTCGAGATCGACGGGGCGGGGGACGTCGGTAACGAGCCAGCGGAGGAGCTGGCGCCAGGCCTGGTCGAGGTCGCGTCGGGCAGCGGCGTCGCGCATCCCCCAGCGCCAGAGATCGCCCGCCAGCAGCGCCGCGCTCCGCCCCCGGCCGAACCGCTGGACCACCAGCGCGGGCTGAGTCTGGCCGGCTTCGTCGCGGCCGGTCGCAATCAGGCTGGCGCCCGGCTTGATGGCGCGGGCGGTGTGGAGCACCTGGAGAGGGGGCAGGGCCAGGCGGACGGCCTGCTCGTCGGATTCCTGCGCGCGCAGCCGGGCCCATGCCTGGAGGCCGCCTTCGCGGCTCAGCTCGATCCTCCAGGCGCTCCCCGCTGGCGGCGGGTCGGCCGGATCCAGGTAGACGGGCAGCATATCTCCGATCGGCGTGCGCTGGTAGCGGCCGGCCTGGTAGGATTCGGCGCCGCCCAGCATGAGAAATCCGCCCCCGCGTTCCGAGACGAACTTCTGGAGCAGCAGCGCCTGGTCGGGAGCGAAAAACTCGGCTTCGAGATCGTCGACGATCACGGCGTGATAGGCATAGAGATCCTCGGCCACGCGGGGGAATCCGGAGCGCAGCTCGATTTCGTCCCGGGTGTTGAGCCGGATCAGGACCGGCTGATCGTAGCGCTCGGCCTCTTCGCGGGATTGGCGGTCGAAGCCTCGGAACAGAGGATTGCCGGTCTCTCCGGCGCGGCCGCGAAACTCGAACCGCGGCTCGCGGCGCGCCACGCGGATCAGCGCGACCAGATCGAGCTGCGGATCGGCGGCGATGGCGCGCTGGAGGAATTTGTATTCCCAGTTGGGGCGGCCGGCGACATACAGGATGCGATAAGGCCCCCGCTCGCGATTCACGATCACCCACCGCCTGTTGTTAACGAGCGTGGCTTCGGTCGAATTCGTCGGCGCCAGCCCGCTGGCCAGTGCGCCGGCGTCGCCCGACTCGAGGCGATAGACCAAAAGCCCGTCGCGGTCGGGTTTGAGCTGGAAATGGAACGGGATGGTCTCCGGGTTGCGCCGGACGCGGTGATGGAGCTCGGCGACGATCTGGCCGGCCGGATCCCGGAGCCGGGCGGCCACGGTTTCGCCGTCGAAACCGGCCGTCTGGACGTCGGCATAAACCGACACGGGGGCGTCTTCGAATGCGGACAGGCTGACGCGCGGGGATTGGACGGCCAGATCGCGGAGCCGGTCGGCCCGGCCGATCGCGACCGGATAAACCGGCGGCACATCCGTGAGATCCAATGGTGCTCCTGCGATATCGGTGGCGTTGCCATCGCTAAACAGGAGAATCCCCGCCAGGGGCCGGCCCCGGTAGCGGCGGGCCAGCGCCCGCAACGCCGCGCCCAGCCCTGACGCGCCGCCATCGAACGTCAGCTCCTCGAACCCATGGACCGGCTCGAGCCGCGCGTCGAACCGGTAGCGCCGGAGGGCGAAATGCCCGGCCAGCTCGGCCTGCCAACCCGTGTCGGGGGATCCCAGCATCTGGCGGAGCTGCTCGCCGCGCGTGGATGTTTCGCCCCGATCGCGCACGCCGAGGCCGGCGCTGTTATCGGCCACCACGGCGAACAGGTTCGCACCCGGCTGCGCCCGCCATCCCGACCACCGCGGCTCGAGCGCGCAAAACGCCAGCAGCAGACCGCCCGCCAGCTTCAGGCACAAACAGATCCCGCGGAATCCCCGCCCGGCCGGCGCCCGGTAGCCCCAGACCAGAATCCCCAGAAGTGCCGCTGCAACAATCCCGAGCGGCGCCAGCCAACCGTCGTTGGACAGCAGTAACGAGGCGAGCGTCATGGATCTTTGCCCAGCTCCTCGTAGTACCGCCGAACCAGCTCGGCGTAGCGGCCGGGAACCGGGTCCCGGTCGATCGGCGCGAGCCGATCGGGCGCATCCCGCCGCGCCAGCTCCTCGGCAATCCGATTGCGGACCTCGACCAGCGGACGGACGATCTCGAGCCGGACGACCGCCCAGTCCGGCTTCTTGCCGTCGCGATGGAACTCGAGACGCGCTTGGCGGGCGCGCTCGCGCGCCGACGCCACCTCGTTTCTCCACTCGGACGGATCGATCATCTCCTCGACATCCCGAAGCCGGTCCGACCAGGGGGCGAAATCCGGGCCGGTGATGGGGCCGGTGTTGGCGATTGATTCGCCTGATTCGAGCACGCGCTCGATCAGGCGCGGCATGCGGCCGCCGCGGCCGCCGGGATCCGGCCGCTCGTCGGCCCGATCGCGCGATCGGGTCCGCGGATCCATTCGAGGATCGGCCTCGAGGGAATCGGGTCTGCCGCCGGCGCCGGAGCTTTCGGGGCTGGCGTTCGGGGTCGCCGTGCTGCGCGTCTGCGCAACCGAATCGGGCCGGGCTGGAGCATTGGTCGAGCCGGCAGCACCCATCATGTCCCTCCCGGGGTTGGTATTGGTCCCGGCGGGGCCCGGCGGGGCGCCGGCCAGCGCGGCGGGGGCCGCGCGGTTGGTTTCATTGCGCGCGATCTCGGCTTCGAGCTGGCGCGTGAGCTGATCGAGCTCCTGGCTGGCGAGCTGGAGCGCCTCGGTCTCGTCTCCCAGCACGCTTTCCGCCGCCCGCTCGAGGCCGCGGGTGAGATCATCGAGAGAGGCGCGGGCGAGCTGTTCGGCGCGCGTCGCCTGGGGAACGAGCCCCTGGCGGAGAAGCTCGGTGGCGGCCGAAAGGGTTCGAGCTCGGCCCTGGTTCCGGGATTCCTGGAGGCGCTCGTAGAGCCGCCGGGTCATGAGCCCGCGCTCGAGCAGCTCCTCCTGAATGGCCGGGAGCGGGGCCGCATCGCTCTGGTCGAACTGTCGGAGCGCGTCCTCGAGCTGGCGCGACAGCAAGGCCTCCGAGTCCACCGCCTGGCGCGCGATGTCCGTCGCCTGGTCCACCAGACCTTCCAGGTCCTCCTGCTGGCGCGCCAGACGCTCGATCAAACCCTCGCGCTGAGGCGCGTCCGAAAGGGTCCGTTGCCGAGGATCGGAAATCTCCCGCAGACGCCCGGCGATGTTCGTCTGCTGGCGCGCCAGATCCCGAGCCGCCGAGCGCATCTGCCGAAGCTCGTCGGCGAACTGGCTGGCGCTCTGGCGCCGGAGGCTGTCCCGGATCTCCTGGAGCTGCTGCTGGGCCCGGGCGCCTGCGGCCAGGGCGCGGGAGGCCGACCCATCGGCCGCCGCCTCGGCGGCGCGCTGGACGTCGCGCCGGGCCTGGTCGAGCTGGCGCCGTTCCTCCGACATCCGCGATTGGTTTTCAGGGCGGTCGAGCCGCTGGCGAAGCGTATCGACGTCGGCGAGCATCTGCTGTTCTTCCTCCTCGAGCCGCTTGAGCTGGCGGCGGATGGCCTCGCGTTCGGCTTCGGTCCGGGCCTCGTTGAGGCTGGCCTGGAGCTCTCGAAGCCGCTCGTTGAGGTCCTGCTGGCGCCGGGCCAGCTCCTGGAGGCGCTGGAGCGCCTGGAGCTGCTCGCGGCGCTCGGCGGTCGGCGGGCTCGCCGCCTGGCGCTCGGTCTCGTATCGGTTCTCCGACTGCGTCAGTTCGAGCTGATCGAGCTGTTGCTGCTGCCGGTCCTGCCCGGCCGATGGACTGGCCGACCGCGACCTCGATCGGGACCGGGCGACCTCGCGATCGCGCTCGGGGAGCCGCAGCAGCGCCTGGTAGGCGGATTGCTCGGCGGCCAGCGCCGGCGCGAGCGCGGCAGCCGAGCCGGCCGCCTGGTCCAGATGCGTCCGGGCATCCCGCATCGCCGCCGTCACCGCATCCCATTGCGACTGTGCGGCGGGGTCCTCGGCGCGCTCGCGCTGCTGCTCGGCTTGAGCCAAAGCCTGCGCCTGCGAGTCGCGAACCACGGGGATGTCCTTGCGATATTGCTCGGTGGCATTGGCGCCGTGATCGCGCTGGAGCTTCCAGGTGGCGCTGATGATCTGCTTCTGGAGCTCGATGAGCCGAGGCGCCCCGCCGCCGCCGGACTCGCCGGGATCCGACGATGGATCGGAGGGGTCTTCGGATGAGCCGCTGCCGGGGTTGGCCGCCTGGCGGAACACCTCGTCAAAGGGGCGCACCTCGGCGAAGAACAGGTCGCCGGTTGTCCGGCGCGTCTGTCCATCGGGGCCCAGATCCTCGGCCCAGACATGCCAGGAGATCAGCTGGGCGGGCTCGGCGCCGAGGTCTTCCAGGCGAAGCAGATGCTGGAACGGATGCTGAGCCCGCCCCGAAAGGTCCCGGCCGAGCTCGATGGACCTCGTCTCCTGCCCGGCTACGCTGTAAGCCAATCCGAAGGCGGGAACGCCAAAATCATCCCATACCGTGCCGCTGAAGGCCACTTCCTCGAGCGCGGAAGGCCGGATGTCTCCCCGTGGCGTGGCCAGGCGGATCTCCGGGGCGCGGTTCCTAAGGGCCTCGATTGCCAGCTCGGCGGGCGCCTTGTTGGTGCGTCCCGCCCGATCGACCAGCTGGACGTGGAATACGCGGCTGTTGGTCAGCGGCCATTGTCGGAGGATGGCGACGGCTCGCTGGGGATCGGTCTCCAGATCGATGGCCAGCGCGGGTGTTCCCTGGGCAACCAGCCGGGCGGTGGCGACCGGATGGTTCAGCTGAAGCGTCAGATCCAGGCGCGTCCCCTCGATTGCGGTCAGCCGGCGGGTATCGGGGATCCGTTCCGCAGGCCGGCCCGTGTATGCCGGATAGGTCAGCTCAGCGTCGGCGCGTTCCAGCCGCGGATGTTCATACACCGTCACCCGGTAATCGCGAGTCCGCTGCCCGGCGTATTCAACCCGATAGATGAGATCCGCGGTGACCTCGGGGACGGTGCCGCCGAACTCGGGATCCGACAGATTCTTGACCAGGGGGATTCGGCGCGCTCCGGCCCGGCCCGGATCGATCGCCAGCTCGACCGGGCCGGCCGGCGGCGCGGGAAACCGCGCCAGAACCACCAGGCTCTCGCCTCGCTCGAGCTCGGTATCGCCGGGGACGATCTCGAAGCGCCCCGCTCGCGCGGCCGATCGTTCCTGGGCCGGCCCCTGGATTCCAGGGGCAATCATGAGAACCGCGATCCAGCTTGCCAGGGCGATCCCGTGAGCGGCCACCGCCCAACGGCATCGCGCGCGGGGGACTGCGTCGCGCCAGTCATGCATGCGGCCGTGCTCGATGGCTTCCTGGACCACGCGGTGCTGGAGGTAGCCGGTCTGGCGAGCCGGGGTGTCGGGCTGCTGGACCGCGGTGAGCAGGAGCCCGTTGAGCGGAGGGAAATGCGTTTCGATCTCGATCGCCAGCCGGCGGAGGTCAGTCCGCCGCCGCCACCATCGGACCCAGACAGCCGCCGCCGCCGCAACACCCAGCACCGTCACGGCCGCCCGGGCGCCACCGGGCGGAATTCCCCCGGTGGATTGCATGCCCAGAAGGGCCAGGCCGAACAGCGCGGCGGCCGCCCACGCGATCGCCAGCCCCCGATGCAATCGCCACCGGCGGTCGCGCCGGGCGACCGGCCCGAGATGGATGCGCAGCAATCGGTTCATGAGGCCTCCACAAGCGAATGGCGCGCGGCGCGCCCGGCCCACCAGGATTCGAAAACCACCAGCGCCAGCGTTGCTGCCAGCAGCCAGCGCCACAGCTTCTGGCGGCCTTCCACCTCGGCAGCCTCGGCCGCGACCTGGCGCACCACCGATCGGCCGGCCTTCGTTGCGGCCGGCGCGGGCGGACCCAGACGCTCGATCTCCTCGGCCGGAATCGCCGTGGTCCGGCTCTCCGCCGGCGCCAGGTTCACCGCCAACCGCCGGCGGATCGATCCCGAGGCCATCTCGTATATCCCCGGCTCCTCCGTCTCCGCCCACTGCGCAGCCCCCGCCGGCCATGGCTGAACACGGCCGCTCGGCGTGCGAATGGCCCATGTCTCCTTGCCCAGCCGAGCCGATCGCGGCAGCGGCAGCGCGTCGCCAATCTGGAGTTGCGCGGATTCATCGCCGCCCCCGGCGGCCAGGTCCAGCAGCGAATAGAGCATCGGAACGAACTTCGACGACAATGCAAGCTGGCTGTCGGACGGATGCCAGCCCGATGTCAGAACGAGCAGGCGTCCCTGGCCAACCGCCGCGTCGATCCATGCGGGATCCCCGCCGTCGTACCGGGCGATCACCCGCCCGCCCGGCATGGCCCTCTCATCCAGCCGCCGGTATTTCCAGAAGTGGATCCGGGTGAAATCGCTGAACCGGGGATCGACGAACGGCGCGAATAGCGGATGCTCGAAATCGATCTCGCTCCATAAGACGAACGGGACGCACGGAACCTCCTCGAGATCGATCCGGTCGCGGTCCAGCAACACCGCCAGCGTCGCGGCGGCGGAGATGTCCTGCAGCAACACCACCACGGTCTGGCCCCCGGAGATCCGCTGGCGCAACGCCCGCGCCCACTCCGGCGGCAGGGGATCCGCCACCACAATCACCGCCGCCGCATCCGCCTCGCTGGACGCCGCTGCCGCATCCGCATCCGGCCCGAGCACCCGCAGGATCGCCTTGTGACGCGCCGTCTCCCGCAGGGCGCGTTCGAGGAAATAGCGGGGCCGCCGGGGATCCGACGCGGCATCGCGTCCCAGGTAGAGAACCCGTCGCTCGGCGGGCTCGGGGCTGAGGACGAACAGGGTGTTATCGAACTCCTCTTCATCGCCGCGCAGCACGACGCGGCGGGCGCCCGGGAGCGGCGGCGGCCCGAGAAACAAAGTCCGGCTCTGGCCGGCAGGGACTCGAACCTCGACGGGCTCGGCCAGCCATGCTCCCGGATCGTCCCCCTGCCATCCCACCTGAAACTCATCGCGACCGGAGCCGGGCTCGTTCCGGATCCGGAGCCGCACCGGGGATGGAGCGGCGGGATCGGATGCGTCTGCCCGGGCATCGGCGACCCATTCGAGGCTGGCGTTGGCGGTGGGCGGGATCGGGAGGGAGGGCAGCGCGAGCTCGATGCCGGAAGGCCAGTCGAAGGCGGCCAGCGCCTCGAGCCGGCTCCCCTGCTGGCGATCGGTCAGCAGGATGATCCGGCGCTGCTGGAACGCGTTGGTGTCGGGCGAGTCCGCCACGGCCTCAGCCACCGCGGCCAGGGCATCGCCCAACCGCGTTTCCGACCAGCCCGGCGACGTGGCCCCCAGCCGCGCGCGGACCGCCCCGAGCCGGTCGCCGGCCGGCAGGCTGTCCCATTCCGCGAACGAAAGCAGCGGGCGCACCTGGCGATCGAACACAAAGACCGCCGCCTGGTCCGCAGGCGACGCTCCGCGGAGCGTCTCGATGGCCTGGGCGCACGCGCTTGTCCAGAGCGATCCGCGCCGCATGCTGGCGCTGGTGTCCAGCAGCACCGCCAGGCGGCTCGCGGATGCGGCCGCCGGCGCCGAGGGCAGCGCCTGGGGGAAAAAGGGGCGCGCAAAACCCGCAGCCAGCAAGATCAACACCAGGCAGCGCAGGATCATCAGCGCCACGTGCTCGAATCGCCGCCGCCGGGTGAATCGGGGCGGGGTCGGCCGCAGGAACATCAGCGAGCTGAACACAGTCTGCTCCCGCGTCGAGCGCCGGAGCAGATGGAAGATCACCGGCGCCGCGATGGCCAGCGTTCCGAGAAGAAAGAGCGGCGCCAGAAAGCTCATACGGTCGATGCGATCGCCGGGTCCGGATGCCGCGCGCGCCCGGCGGCGTGCCGCGGCAGCTTGCCGCGCTGCTGACGCTCGCGCAGGAAATCGAACAGCGCCGCCTCGAGCGGGCGCTCGGTGTCCAACAGGTGAAGGCCGATCCCCAGCCGCTGGCAGAGCGCCCGAATGGCGCCGCCATGGGCCTCGAGCCGCCGCTGGTATTCGGCCCGGGCGGCGGCGGGATCGATGAACTGGACCTGGCCGGACTCGAGGTCGCGGAACATGGCGGGCTGGGCCAGACCGAGGGTTTGCTCGGCCGGATCGAGCACCTGAAACACAATGACCTCGTGCCCGGATGCCGCCAGGGGCGTCAGGGACTGCTCGAGCGGCTCCCGCGGCGCCAGGAGATCGGAGATCAGAACGATCAATCCCCGTTTGCGCACCAGCTCGACGATGCGGCGCAGCGGAGCGGCCAGGTTGGTCGCCCGCCCGCCCGCCGCCTGCTCGAGGGCGACCAGCAATCGCCGCAGGTGGCCCGGCCGATGACGCGCCGGCAGGACGTCCCGCACCCGCTCGTCGAACGTCAGCAGCCCCACCGCGTCGCCCTGCTGCTGCAGCAGAAACGCCAGCGTCGCCGCCAGGGTCGCCGCATATTGCAGCTTCGTGTAGCCGGTGGTCCCAAAACTCATCGAGCGGCTCAAGTCGACCAGCAGATGACAGCGCAGATTGGTCTCATCCTCGAATTTCTTGATGAAATAGCGGTCGCTCCGGCCCAGAACGCGCCAGTCGAGGTAGCGGGGATCGTCCCCCGCCGCATAGGGCCGGTATTCGGTGAACTCGACCGAAAACCCGTGATACGGGCTGCGGTGGAGCCCGCTCCAGAATCCCTCGACCGCCACCCGGGCGCGCAGCTCCAGGTTGCGGATCCGCATCAGCACCCGGGGCTCGATGAACCCCGCGCCCGCATCGCGCGTCTGGGTGGATCCCGGATTCGTCATTTCAATGGCGGCGCAACATGATCGAGCAGGCGCTGGATCATGGTTTCAGGCCGGATCCCCTCGGCCTCGGCCCGGTAATTGAGCAGGATCCGATGCCTCAGCGTCGGCGGCGCCAGGGCGCGGATGTCATCGGCGGCCACGTGGGCGCGTCCTTGAAGGAGGGCGCGGACCTTGGCGCCCAGCACCAGGTACTGCGCGGCTCGAGTCCCCGCGCCCCAGCTGACCCATTGGTCGACGAACTCCGGCGCGCCCGGCTGCCGCGGCCTGGACGCTGCGGCGATCGCGACCGCGTAGCGGACGATCTCCGTTGCAATCGGCACCTGCCGGATCAGTCGATGGAAGAACAGGACGTCCAGGCCGGTGAACACCGGCTCGAGCTCGGCCGGCGGCTCGGCCGTGGTGCGCGTCACCACCGCCACCTCGTCCTCGAGCGGCAGGTAGTCGATCACCACGTTGAACATGAACCGGTCGAGCTGGGCCTCGGGGAGCGGGTAGGTCCCTTCCATCTCGATCGGGTTCTGCGTGGCCAGGACAAAGAAGGGCGGATCCAGCGGGTATCGGACACCCGCCGCCGTCACCTGGAGCTCCTGCATCGCCTCGAGCAGCGCCGCCTGCGTCTTCGGCGGTGTCCGGTTGATCTCGTCGGCCAGGATCATGTTCGCAAAGAGCGGGCCGCGCACGAACACCAGCTTCCGCCCCTCGGGCGAGTCCTGGAGGATTTCGGTGCCGGTGATGTCGGCCGGCATGAGATCCGGCGTGAACTGGATCCGCTGGAACTTGAGCTCGAGGATCCGGGCCAGGGATTTGACCAGGAGCGTTTTGGCCAGGCCGGGGGCGCCCGTGATCAGGCAGTGCCCGCCGGCCAGCAGCGCGATGAGAAGCTGCTCGATCACGGCCTGCTGTCCCACGATCACCTTGCCGAGCTCGCGCTCGAGCCGGGCTCGGCCTTCGACCAGCCGCTCGACCCCCTCCCGCTCCAGGCGATAGGGCGACGTCCCGGCATCGGCGGCGGTTGGATCCGGCGGCGGTTGGATGGCAGTCATAATCGTTCGGAGGATCGTGTTGGGATGAATGTTCGGATCCCGCGCGACCGCGCGGGGCTCAATGGGTCATCGCGTAAAACAGGATATTGATGCCCAGCGGGTAGGCAATCTTTTCGCAGAACCGATGGAAATAATAATCATTTTCACCTTCGCGCTCCCAGCCGTCGCCGTTGTCGGTGTTGTGGGTGGCGATGACCATGATGCGGTGCTGGTCGTCGAAGATCGCCCGATGATGGACGGTCCGCGCATCCTCGCGCTCCCAGGTGACGCCGGACCATTGGCTCTCGATGCCGAGATCGACGGCGGGCACCTGGCCCTTGGCGGCGATCTGAAAGACGCACCGGTAAATGGGATGATCCAATGGCAGCTCCGCAAAGCGGCGGTCCGGGAACACCCGCGACATCTCGCGCTCGCAGTTGTCCCATTCCCGCTCGCCCCAGAAGTCGTCCAGCATCAGGAATCCGCCGTTCAACAGGTATTTCCGGAGCGCGGCGGCCTCGTCGTCGTCGAGGGAAAGCCCGCCCGGCTCGACGATGTAGATGAACGGGAAATCGGCCAGCTCGGGATCGGTCAGCCGCAGGATCCGGCCGTCCGGATCGACCCGGAGCGAGGTCATCTGCTGCAGGCGATAGGCGAAGTTCAGATCGCTGTCGGGCAGGTCCGTGGCCCAGCCGCCACCCCACCCGCCCCGCCCCCGCTGGTAGCGGATCCGCACGAAGGTGAACACGTCCTTCTCGAACCCGGGCGCGTTGGTCCAGACCGGCGTCCCCGTGCTGTGCGTAGGGACCTCGCGCGCCGTCCGGAATCCGCCTCCCTCGTAAGAATATCCGCGCCCCCAGCGGCGCTGCCCCCACGCCAGCCCCGCCGCCAACAACAGAAATACCAGGATCCACCCCCCGATCCATCGTCTCCTCTCCCATCCAGCGCGCGTTACATCGATGTCCATCGCTTTGGGTTCATGACCCATAATTCGATCGCCTTTTGCGGGGTCATTCACGGCAGCGCCTCCGACGGCTGCGCCGGCGCCGGCGGCTTCGATGCGCCAGCCGCCGCACCGTGCATCTCGAGCAGAAGCCGCAATCCTTCGCGGTGGCGCGGCGCATCTTCGAGGGCGGCCAAAAGCTGGCGGCGGGCTTCCGGATCGCCGATGCGATGCAGGGCACGGGCCAGCGGAATCCGGACGGCCGCCGGATTGGGAGGATCGAGCCGGAGCCAGGTCCGATACGCCACCGCCGCGCCCGGCCAATCCTCGAGGGCTTCGCATGCCTCGGCCAGGCGCCGGTAAGGCGCAGCCACCAACGGATTCACCGCCAGAAACCGGCGCGCGTTCAAAACCACCGCTTTCCAATCGCCATCCGCGGCGGCCAGCTCCATCAGGCGCAGATACGCCTCGGGGGCCTCGCCATCGATCTCGGCCAGCCGGGCCAGGGCGCGGCGTTCGCCCGCCGCGTCGCCCCGGGCACGATGGACCGCCGCCATCAGCTCGTGGGCGTTGCCCGGGCCAGTCTGGCCGGGATGCAAATCGATCAGCACCCGCAGCGCCGCCTGGGCCTCGTCCCATTGCCGATCCTCGATCGCACGCCGGGCGGCCGCCATGAGCTCCCAATAATTGGCCGGATGCCCCGTGTGGGACCGGATAGCTTCGCTCAAGGTCGCCGGGCGGCCGGGCGATGCCGCTGAGGCCGGTTTCTGCCAGTCCAGCCCCGGCGCCAGCTCTCGGGCGCGCGCGCGCGCGAATGCGATGAAATCGCGGTCGATGCGGGCCATGGGCGCCGCGCGTTTCTCGATCGCCTGCTCGAGCCCGATCCCTTCGCCAAGGTCGCGCAGAATGTCCCGCAGACAGCCGCGCCCGAATCGTTCGACGATGAATTCCACCGCCAGCGCGGACTGGAAATAGGCGAACTGGAGATGCTCGCTCGATGGCGGCGTGAGGAACGCTGCGCTCAGGCGGGACACGGGCAGGAGATCGTCGCCGAGGATCATCTCGCGGTCGCGCGGGCTCAGGGCGGGGGCCCAGGCCGGATTGGCCTGGCCCTCCTCGAAGACGGAAATGCCTTCGCTCAGCCAGCGGGGCATCCGGTGGCTCGTGAGCTGCAGGGTGATGACATGGGTGAACTCGTGCCACAGCATCGCCTCCCAGTTCACTGGGCGCCCGGCGTGCGCGGCGGGGCTGCTGGCCGTGATCACCCGCCCAAAACAGACCCCCAGATACCCCGGGTTCTCCGGCATCCCGAATGTGCGCACCGCAAAATCCTTCGACTCGGGGAAGATCTCGACTGTCACCGGATGATCGAGCGCGAGCTCGTACCGGT
Source organism: uncultured Verrucomicrobiota bacterium (assembly GCA_964458325.1). Lineage (GTDB taxonomy): Bacteria > Verrucomicrobiota > Verrucomicrobiia > Limisphaerales > UBA1319 > JAGMXM01. The sequence goes on along the minus strand of CAYWIM010000008.1, from coordinate 35,500 downwards.
CGGTGAGCCGCTGCCTAGCTCGATCGAGCAGGTCCAAAACACGATCGCCATACAGAGCGGCTTCATCCTGGCTCATCCGAACGATGAAATGGCCGTTGGTCAGGGACGCAAAACCCGCCATCGTGTCGTGGAGTGTGACGAGGTTGTAGGCGGTCACGTCATACGGATCCGCCTGATGCACCTCGCGGGCCAGACGCCATCCCTCGTCCGCCTGCCCCAGGCGCAGCAGGTCCTGCGCAAGCTGGATCCTGGCCCGGAGATGGCCCGGCTCGCGCGCCAGCGCCTCCCGCTGGTGGGCCGCCCCTTCGGTGAACCGGTATTTCTGGGAAAGCTTCCGCCCGATCAGATGGTCCACCTCGGGATTGCCGGGCCAGGGCCGCAAGGCGCTTTCCCGAGCCGATCTCTCCGCCTCGGGCTGGTGGCGCAAATGGGCCAGGACGGCGCGATATGCCCACAGCTCCGGATGCCTCGGATTGATCTGGTAGATCTGATCGAGCAGCTCGTCCGCGTCCGCGTATTCCTCGGCATCGATCCGATGGTCGATCCAGAGCAGCAGGCTGGGGATGTGGCGCGGGTTGTGGGCGAGCGCGGCCTGGATCCGGTCGAGCATGGCCTTCCGATCGCTGGGCGCGTAGGCCCTGGCCAGGCCCGCCAAAAGATCCGGATCTTCCGGCAGCCGCTTCAGTCCATCCTCGAAGGTGCGCGCGGCCAGCGCGAAATCGTGTTTGTCAAGAGCGAGCTCGCCGCTGGCGATCCAGGCCTCGCGCAGGTCCGGATGGGATTGCCGGGCCGCCTCGAAAATCCGGTCCCGGACCAGCTTGGGATCGCCGCCCATGCGGAGTGCGACTCGGCCGAACGCCACCAGGTCGGCCGGCGCCCGGTAAGCCCATGGGCGGGCCGAGACCGTCTGCGTGATGGCTTCGAGCTGCGCGGCGGCCTCGTTCGATCGGCCGGTGTAGAGGAATGACTCCCGCGCAAACCACCGGAGACGAAGGCCGATGGACTCGCGGGCGAGGGCGTTGGATGCGACCTGGCTGGCCGATTCATATTGCCCGATGGTCAGCAATCCCTCGAGGAGCAGGCAGGTCCATTCCTGGTCGGCGGGGTCTTCGGCAAGGGCCCGTTCCGCGGCGGCGATCGTCTGGGCGTGATCGCCCTGCAGCCATTGGCGATGGGCGGCTTCGAAATCCGCGCCGAAAACGAGGTTCGAACCCAGCCACAGCAATGCCCCCAGAAGGCCGATCCCCGAGGCTGAGCTCGGCCACCCCCGCCACCGATTCGATGTGATCCTGGTTTGAGCCATCCCGCACACGACGCCTTGAGGCTCAACATATCGCGAGTCGATCTCGACGACAATGGCGCTTTTGCGGCGGCGACGGGCGCACGCCCTGGCTGCACGCTTGAAGCCGAAGGGTAGGCACGGTCCATGCAGTCGGGCTTGCCCGCCGGCGGGGACCAGGCATAATGGGAGTTCGGCAATCCTCGGTCCCGCAGAGCGAAAACGGGGGCGAAAGGCCGAGTGGGCGATTGGCGCAGCGGTTAGCGCGTCTGCTTTACACGCAGTAGGTCGGGGGTTCGAATCCCTCATCGCCCACCACGCTTTCTTAGCGGTCGCTGCCAGGATGCGTGAACGTATTTGTGAAACGGGCCACTAAGGCTTGGAGGTGATTCGAGACCAGTTGCAGCCCTGTTCGAGGGCGCGCTTGGCGAGGACCTTTTCGTTCTGAATCAGGACGGCGCGCACGACGCTCGAGTCGTCCGCATGCCCCATGTCGGGGACGGTGTCGGGGATGATGTCGACGCTCTTGTGGGCATAGGAGAGCGCGAAGATCGCCTGGGCGATCGTCACGTAGGGTATGTCCTTGGCCACGCCGTCGGCAAAGTCCTCGACCACATTGGTCAGGAACATCAATTGCTCCGCCAGATGGGGGTACTCGGGCGATTGGATCTGGGAGTACTCCGCCTTCCACAACGGCAGTTTGCGGTGGATCTTTTCCAGGATCGCCGGCGTTATCAGCATCGCCCCCCGACGGATAAAATCGACAATCTCAGCCATGCGCGCGAGCTTACTGTCGGGGCTCGATCGAGTAAACCAGATTCTGCCGGAGCGTTGACGCTGGACCCCATTTCAGGGTAAAGCGTTGCAGGTAGTGAGCGCATAGGCAGACCGCCCTCGCGAGAGCGGCCGCACGAATGGACGATCCAATCCAATGTCCGACTGAGTCCCGGCCTCCAGAAGCCGGTGCGCCCGGCCACAGCCCCGCCATCTCGATGGAGGCGGACCGGTGCCGATCGGCGTTCCGCTGGATGGTATTGGCGCGGGTGCTGGACGACAAGCTGGCGAGTCTGTACCGCGGCGGCAAGATCCACGGAGGGGTGTTTCTGAGCCGCGGCCAGGAGGCGCTCAGCACGGCCATCGGCGTCGCCTTGCAGCGGGGCGACATCTTCGCGCCGCTGATTCGGGATACGGCGGGGCGGCTGGCCTTTGGGGAGACGCTATTGGAGGCGCTCCGGACGTGCCTGGGCTCGCCGCTGGGTCCCATGCGAGCGCGCGACGGCAATGTCCATCGCGGGCGCCCGCGGGACGGCCTGCTGCCGATGATCAGCCATCTGGGAGCGATGATCGCGGTGGTCAACGGCATGCTGCTGGCCCGGCGCCTCCAGGGGCGATCCGGGTCGGTGGGCGCCGCCTGTCTGGGTGATGGCGGCACGTCGACCGGCTCGTTCCACGAAGGGATCAACCAGGCCGCCATCGAGCGTCTCCCGCTGGTGCTGGTTATCGCGGACAACCAATACGCTTACTCGACGCCCACCTGCCGCCAGTTCGCCTGCCAATCGCTGGCCGACCGGGCCATCGGCTATGGCGTCCAAGGCCATTCGGTCGATGGCACCCACCTGCTCGAGTGCATTCGGGTGGTGACCGATGCCGTCGGCCGGGCGCGGTCGGGCCAGGGACCTCAGATGATCGTCGCCCGCCTTCTGCGGCTGTGCGGCCACGGGGAGCATGACGACGCCAGCTACGTGGACCCGGCCTTGAAGGCGTCGGAGCTGGGCCGGGACTGTCTGCAGGTCGCCGGGGAGATCCTGATCCGATCCGGATGGGCTTCGGCGGCGGATCTGGCCCGATGGCGGCACGAGGCGCAGACCCAGGTCGAGGCTGCGCTGGCCGCGGTCCAGCGCGATCCACAGCCCGATCCGTATCAGGAGACCTGGACCGCCATCGCCTCCGAGGGCTTTCGCGACGGCTATCCGGCCCCGCCCGCATGAGCATCACTTATCTCGAGGCCATCCGGCTGGCCCAGGCCCGCGTCCTGGCGGAAGATCCGCGCGTGTTCATTTACGGCCAGGATGTCGGCATGTTCGGCGGCGCGTTCAAGGCCACGAAGAATCTCGCCGAGCAGTTCCCCGGCCGAGTGATCGACGCTCCGATCAGCGAAGACGCCATGGTCGGCGCCGCGATCGGCGCCGCGATCGAGGGCATGCGGCCCATCGTCGAGATCCAGTTCGCCGACTTCTCGATGCCCGGTTTCAACCAGATCGTGAACCAGGCGGCGACCCTGTATTGGAGGACGGGGGTGCCCTGCCCGCTGGTCATACGGCTGCCGTCGGGGGGCACGTCGGGCGGCGGGCCGTTCCACAGCCAGTGCCTGGAAGCGCTCTACGCGCACATGCCCGGCCTGCTGGTGATGGCGCCAGGGACCGTCGAGGACGTCTACTCGATGCTGATCGAAGCGGTGGCGCTGGACGACCCCGTCATTTTTTGCGAGCACAAACTCCTGTATTATCATCTCAAAGCGGACCGGCTTCCGGAGACGGCCCTGCCGGCCGGCAAGGCTCGGATCACTCGGCCGGGGCGGGACATGACCCTGGTGACGTACAGCGCCATGGTCCACGAGGCGCTGGCGGCGGCCGAAGACCTTGCGGCCGAGGGCTACGAGATCGAGGTCGTCGATCTGCGCGTCATCAAGCCGCTCGACACCGACACCGTGATGGCATCGGTGGCGCGGACCGGGCGGTTGCTGGCGGTGGGGGAGGCCTGGCCGTGGGGAGGGGTGACTGCCGAAATCGTCGCCCGAGTCGCCACCGAGGGGTTGCATCTCCTGGACGCCCCCCCCCAGCGCATCAATGCCAAGGACACGCCGATACCGTATCATCCCAACCTCTGGGCGGCGCACCGGCCCACCGCTCGCAGCATCGCGGCGGCCGCGCGCCGCGCCCTTGAAACCTGAGCCCGCATGACCCCGATGCCTCCCGCGCCCACGACTCGCCTCCCCCTCATCATGCCGCAACTCGGCGAGTCCATCGCCGAAGCCCGCGTCATCCGGTGGAGGGTGGCGGAAGGCGACGAAGTCGCCGCCGACCAGGAGGTCATGGAAGTCGAAACCAACAAAGCGACCCTGGCCGTCACGTCCCCGTGCTCGGGACGGCTTGTGCAGCGCATCGCCGATCCCGATCGCAGCTATCCTGTGGGCGCTGTCCTGGGCTACATCGAGGTCCATCGCGAAGACGCCCAAGGGCTCGGCGGGGCGGACGAGATGCGGCCGCCGTCGAGCCTGGCGCCGGCCCCGGCCGAGTCCGGCCCCCCGTCGCTGCTGACTGCTCCTCCGGATGTGAAGCGGGTCGAGCCGACGGTGCGCGGGCTGCCGGTGCCCGCGCAGGTCGGGGGCGCCAGCTACATGTCTCCGCGCATGAAGGCGCGGATGGCCGAGCTCGGCCTGCACGCCGCGGATCTGGCCGGAGTCGCCGGCAGCGGCGCTGGAGGCCGAGTGACCATCGACGACTTCGAGAAATTCCTGAACCGGCTCGAGCAGAAGCGGCTCAGCCCGGCTTCCGCCATGCGCGTGGCGGTGGCCGACGCCATGCGCCGCAGCTGGACGCGCCCGCTGGCCACGGTCGGGCTTCCCGTCTGCCTGGATGCCGTCCTCCGCCACCGCAAGACGTGCGATCCCAAGCCCGGCCCCACCCTCTATGCGTTGCGCGCCTTGGCGCTGGCCCTAGCGGAAAACAGCGCGCCTGCCGGCCGCCTCGTCGGCAATCGCATCGTCCACCCGTCGACCATCGACATCGGCTTCGCCGTCGAGGCCGAGGACGGCGTGCTGGTCCCCGTGATCCGCGACGTGGACCACCGGTCCCTGGGCGAGCTCAACCGGCTCTACAACCAGCTCGTCGCCATGGCCCGCCTCCGCCAGCTGCCCGTCGATGCCACGGGCGGGTCGATCGCGACCGTCACCAATTACGGCACGTTCGGCCTCACGTGGGCCACGCCGATCCCCCTGCCCGAACAAACGCTGGTTCTGGGCCTGGGCGCTGGCCGGCCCGCGCCCCGATGGGATGCCGGAGCGGGGCAATTCGTCTCGGTGATCGAAGCCGAGATCACGCTCAGCTTCGATCACCGGGTGCTCGATGGCGGCGCGGCCGGACGCCTGCTGACCCGCATCGCCGAGCTGCTGAACCAGCCCGATCGGCTGTGAAGCTCGGGGCGCACATGCCGGCCGGCGGCGGATGGTGGCGGGCGCTCGAACGCGGCTCGGGCATCGGATGCGAGGTCGTTCAGCTCTTCGTCAAGAATTGCCGGCAATGGGCTGGCCGATCGCCCCGTCCGGAGGAGATCCGGCGTTTCGCCCAAGCGCGGTCCGAGGGACGGTTCCACTGCGTATTCGGCCATGCCGGCTACCTGATCAACCTGGCGGGGCCCTCCTCCTCGCGGCGCGATCGGTCGATCTCGTCGTTGATTGTCGAAATCGATCTGGCTGCCGCCCTCGAGATCCCTTTCCTTGTGCTCCATCCGGGGGCGCACCTGGGCCAGGGCGAATCCGCCGGCATCCGCCAGATCATCCGCGGCCTCGACGAAGCGATCCGGGCAACCTCCCATTCCCCGGTGCGGGTGGCGCTGGAGAATACCGCGGGCCAGGGGACCTGCCTCGGCGCCTCGTTCGCCCACCTCGCCGCCATCTACGAGGGCGTCGAGTCCCCCCGCCGCCTCGGGGTTTGCCTGGATACCGCCCACTGCTTCGCCGCCGGGTATGACGTGCGTTCGCCTCGAGGCTGGAGCGCTGTTCTGGATGAAATCGACCGGCGGATCGGGCTTCGAGAGCTGCTCGCCCTGCACCTGAACGACTCGAAGGCGGGTCTGGGCTCGCGGGTGGACCGGCATGCCGGGATCGGCGAGGGCAAGATCGGCGCAGCCGCCTTCGGCCCCATCGTCGGGGACCCGCGGCTCCGGAACCATCCTGGCTGCCTCGAGACGCCGAAGTCCGCCGATCTGCACGAGGACGTGGTCAATCTGGCCCGGCTCCGGCGGCTGGCGGGCCCGGATCGGCCGAGCCGCCGGAGGCGCCTCCCGAGCTCCGGAATCGCCAGGTAGCCATCGCCACGAGCAGAAGCTCCGCCAGCACGTAGCACGCCACTGCCAGCTCGCCGCCCGCGCCGAATCCGTAGCTGTGCAATCCCTTGCCCAGCACGAAATTCACCCCGTAGGCCGCCATGATGATGGATTGAAAACAAAGGATGGAGGCGGCGTTGAGGGCGAAATCGCCCATCCAGCCGGTGTGGCGTCCGTGGAGCACCACCAGGTAGACCAGGATGGCGATCAGCGCCCACGTCTCCTTCGGGTCCCACCCCCAGAACCTGCCCCAGGAATCGTTGGCCCACACGCCCCCGAGGATGGTGCCGGCCACGAGAAAGAACAGGCCGATCTGCATCGTGCGGTAATTAAATCCGGTGAGCTCGTCGATGCGCTGGCGGGCGGCCGGCTTCCAAACGTAATAGCCGATCACGATGTGCCCCAGCCCCATCGCCAGCAGAAACGCCGCATAGCCCAGCGTGATCGTGAGGACGTGAACAGTCAGCCAGTAGTTCGAGCGCAGGACCGGAACCAGCGGCTGGATCGACGGGTTCAGCACGGCGGGCAGGTTGTCCGCCAGGACCAAGGCCAGCACCGAGACCGCCGATGCCGCCATCACAAAAAACCGCGATCGATGGAGCAGCTCGAAGATCAGCGCGAGCAGGGACGCCCCGAACGCCGCGAAGAGCATCACCTCGTACATGTTGGTGACCGGCGCGCGCCCCGCGATCAGGGAGCGCAGCGTGAACCCGTAAGCCTGCAAAGCCAGGCCCGCCACAAACATGCCCAGAGCCGCCCGATACATCCAGCCGCGCCAGCCGGCGCCGCGAACCGCCGGCGCCATGAGGATGAACGCCGCCAAATAGGCCATCCACGCCAGCCGAAACGGGTGGAGCCGCTGATACGTCAGCTCTCTCCGCAATTCCTGGTCGGTCGGATAGGCGCCCGGCGACAGGCCGCGGCACAGCTCCCGGAACCGGCCGATCGCCCCCGCGAACTCGGCGTCGCTGCCCGATTTCCACGCGTCTCCCATTGCCTGGTAGGCGGATCGGATGGCTTCGGCCTGGGCCGGATGCGCCGCCGGGGCCTCGGCCACGGTGAGCCATGCGCCATCGGCGCCTCCGGGCGGCGGGATGAGCCGGAGCGTGCGCCCCTGAACGATCTCTTGAAAGAGGCGGAGCTTTTCGAAAAGCGCGCTGGCCTCGGTCTCGAGCTTCGACCAGTCGGCGCGCAGCTTCGTCTCGCGCTGGGCGGCCAGGTCGTCGAGGATCTTCCGGAGCTCGGCGTTGCCGGACAGCTCGGCGAAACCGAACCAGCGCCGATCGACAGGCAGGCCAAGGCGCTGCTTCAGCGGGATGTAGCCGCACCGCATCAGGCGGGCCCCCTCCCAGTCTTCCTCCCCCCACATGACGCGGGCGATCCATTCCATGGCCTCGACCCGGCGGCCGTCATCGGCCTGCCAGGTCGATCGGCCGCCCAGTTTTTGGAGGGTCTCTCGAGCATGGGTTGCCAGCGGCTTTTTGCGGCCGCCTTCCTGGATGGCAACCGATTCGAGCGGGCGGAGATCCAAGGCGCTCGCCGAGGATGCTGCCAGAGCCAGGGCTCCCGCCAATATCATGTGCAGTTTCATGCAGTGACTATCCATCGATGGCAACAGCGCTTCACCGTCCGCCTGGATCCGACGCCGGGAATCCAGACGCCGCCGCCGAGCCGGCTTGCGCCTTCGAGCTCCCGGTTTTCCGCAAGAACATCAGCCCGATGCCGAGGACGATCAGGATGGATCCTGCCGCCTTCAGCGGCCATCCCGGGTCGCGCACGACCTGAAGGATCGACCGGTCCGGCTCTCCATCCGTGCCTTCCTGGTAGCTGGCCTGCGAGATCCGATACCCCTGGTAGGTCAGCGGATGGTTCATCCAAACCTTCCGCTCGATCGCCTCGCCATTCCGCCGGTTCTCGACGCGCACCTCGCTTTCGAAGCTCGCCGGCATCTCGGTGCCCTCGTAACGCGGCGCCGAAAACTTCTTCAGCGACACCGCAAAGCCCAGGGGCCGCTCCGCATAGGCATATCGAAGGTCATAGGTCGCCGGGCCCATCCTCACGGTGGCGGGCTCGCCCCAGCGCACCAGCGTCTCGACCGATTCGCCCTCCTGGTGGAGCCCGAGCGCCACGGCCGGCAAGGCGAAACGAGCCCCCGGCTCGACGGAGGCCGGCACGACCCGCGTTTCGAGCCGCGGCCGGGGAATGATGGCGTCGACGGTGACCGTCGCGGGGATGGGCCAGCCCAGATCGATGGTCTCTCCCGGCTTGACCGAGCCTGCCTTGTGCGCGGACGGCTGCGCGCGAGACACGAAGTGAAGCTGGTCCTCGGGCCCGGCCAGAAAGGTCAGCGTGTGCGACCGGCCCCCTCGAGGCCCCGTCCCATCGAGCAGCTCGAACCGGTATACAGCTCGCACCGCGTTCTCGCCCATGTTCTCGTTCTTGTAGATGGCCATGTCCGGGAAATGGGCGAAGCTGAAGCCCACGCAGCGGCCCTCGCCCGAGGTCAGCTCGAACAGCACCGCCGGATTGTTGGGCTGATCGGACACGGACGAAGGTTCTCGCGTCTGGGTGTTCATCCGGAAATCGGCATAATAATCTTTGATGAGAATGCGCACCGTGCCGTCGGGGGACTGATAGGGGCGTCCGAGGTGCTGCTCGACGGGCAGCGCATAGTCTTGGCCATCGAAAGCGATCGACAGGATTCCCTTGCCGGCCGCGGACGCTGCCGGGGGCGGCTGCAGCCTCCGCTCCAGCTCCTCCGGGGTGCTCACGCGCTCGATCCCGAACCGGGCGGGGCCCAGAGCCAGCCCCTGGCGCTCCGGATCGAGCTCGACAAGCCAGTCGGACACCTCGAACGGCTGGCTGCCTTCGCCCATGGGGCTTCGGAGGGTGAACCGCACGGCCGCGTTGCGGTTCGTCCCGCCCTCGCTCACCACCAGCTCCGAGCGGCTGTGGGGATGCACGGCCAGAAGCTCGAGGCGGATCGGCAAGCCCCGCGTCCGGAGGCGTCGCCTCTCGCCCGCAGAAACCGGATGCCGCTCCGTATCGAGCGGGACCTCGATCGCGTCCCCCGCCGACCGGGATCGAATCAGCAGGACCTCGTAATCCAGCTTGATCGCCGATTCCGCCGCCCCGCCCTCGATCAGGCTCAGGGTGCCCTCCAATCCGAACAGCAGGCCGATGATCGAGCCCATCAGCAGCACGACGATGCCCAGGTGCGTGACCGCAAAGCCCCATTGATGCCGTTTCCACGGGTATCGGGCCAGGGCGGCGCACAGCACGTTCGCTCCCAGCCCGAAGAGAAGGGCGATGAACCAGCCGCTTTGATAGAACAGCATCTGGGCGGCTCGAGTCGATGTCCGGGACTCGTAGATCGTGGCGGCGATCAACACCACCGACAAGGCCGCCAGAAGCGAGACCCCCAGCTTCAGCGAGCCGAACAGCTGCAGGATAGGCTTGATCAATCGGTTGTTCCCCCTGAGTGAAAGGCTGGATCCGCCGCCGCCGAGGATCACCGCGCCGAGAATCGGAACACGGTGGTGCTCTGCCGGAGCTGGCCGGGGCGGACGATTGGCGAGGGGAACTCGGGCTGATTGATCGAGTTGGGGTAGTGCTGGGTCTCGAGGCAGACGCCCCCGTGTCGGGGGTAGCGGGCGCCGCCGGCCCCGAGATTTCCGTTGAGGTGGTTGGCGCTGTAGAGCTGGACGCCGGGCTCGGTGGTGGCCGCTTCGAGGATTCGTCCGGACTTGGGATCCCGCAGCCGGGCGAACAGCTGGGGGGAAGGAGGATGGGAGGCCAGGACGAAATTGTGGTCGTAGCCGCCCGGTCGCGGCTTGAGCGAGTCGATGCGCTTGCCGATGGGGGTTGGGCGGGTGAAATCGAGCGGTGTATTTTGGACGGGCGCAATCTGGCCGGTGGGGATGAGCTGGTCGTTGGCGGGCGTGTATCGGTCGGCCGCGAGCCAGAGCTCATGGTCCAGAATGTCGCCCGCGCCGGCCAGGTTGAAATAGACGTGGTTGGTGAGGTTGACGGGGGTGGGCTTGTCCGTCTGGGCGGTGTAGTCCAGGCGCAGCTCGTTGTCGTCGGTGAGCGTATAAGTGACCGTGGCGGTGAGGTTGCCGGGGTAGCCTTCCTCGCCGTCCCGGCTCGAGTAGGTGAAGCGGACGGCAACGGACCCCTCGGCGGGAGGGAGGGGCTCGGCCTGCCAGAGCACCTTGGCGAATCCCTTGACGCCGCCGTGGATGTGGTTGGGGCCGCTATTGGCGGCCAGCCGATATTCGTTTCCATCGATGACGAATCGTGCGCCGGCGATCCGATTGGCGAACCGGCCGATCACGGCGCCGGCGGCCGGAAAGCCCTGGAGATAGGCGGACCAACTGTCCGCGCCCAGGATGACATTGGCGAGCTGCCCGGTGCGGTCGGGGACGTGCACCTCGGTCAGGATCGCCCCGAAACTGGTGACGCGCACGATCATGCCGTGGGCGTTGCGCAGCGTGAACAGCGGGACGGATGTGCCATCGGGCATGCGCCCGAACTCTCGAGTCTCGAGTCGATTCATGGGGGCCATTGTGGGGTTGGGTGTTGGTGCGCCGTCAAGGGCGAACGGGCCGGCGAAGCCGAACAGAGCGGCAGCCAGGCGGACTGCAAGCCGAATCGTTTTCATAGCGATACAAGACGCAGGACCGATCGCGATTCCATCCCGGGCCTTTCGGCCGAGCGGATCGGCGGCGCGCAGGCCAGCGGCAGCCCGAGAGCCCGCGGACCGAGGTCGAGGCTGGATGGGCGGCGCCGTGTCATGTCCATGGCAATGGATCGGTTGTCGATCCGGCGCTCACGATACCATGCGGGCGGCGGCAAAGGCAACCGGCGGGTTCCCAGGCGCGCCGCCACGCGCACCATGGATAATAGTTGCACTGGGCGGACGGATTGGGTAGCCTGCACCGAACGCTCGAAATGAACCGTGCGGGTGTCGGAACAGACGGATTGTCAGTGAACAAATTGAATGGCATTCTCAGATCCTGCCAGGGCAGAATCTCCTTCGCGATCGGCTTGGGCGTTAGAAGCAAGTGATGGCAGCATGAATGAGGCGAAGCTTTTTATCGGCAACCTTTCCTACCAGACCAGGGAAAACGATCTCCGGGATCTTTTCGCCCAGGCGGGGGAAATCGTCGCGGTGAACCTGATGCTCGATAAATTCACCGGGAAGTCCAGGGGGTTTGCGTTTGTGGAATTTGCCAACAAGGAGGACGCTGCGAAAGCAGTTGAAATGTTCCACTCGAAAGATTTCCAGGGCCGCCCGCTGACAGTGAACATTGCGCGCCCCCGGGAAGAGCGCCCGCCCTCGCGCAACGGAGGCTATCGCAGCGGTTACACACCCGATGCCACGGAAGCCTGATTCCCCAGCCTTCCGCCGATCCCGGCCGGCGAGCGCCTCCTGCGCGCGGATCTGTTGCGCAGCCCGTTCGCCGGCCAAAACCATTTGACAGTCACCCGTCCGCCTTTTAGCGTGAACCGGAGTGTTTATGTCTGAGACTTTGCCGACCAGTCCGTCCGGTGCGGTGCCGCCGAAGCCTCCCGAGCCGGCCAAGGTGCAGCCGAAGAAGGAAACGGTGCGCATCAATTTGCCGCCGAAGCCGATGGCGGCTCCGACGGTCAAACTGCCTTCGCCATCCGCCGCTCCCGCGGTGGTGGCGCCTCCGGCGGCGGCGGCGCCAGGCGCCGCGCCGCCCGGCGTGGCTATCGCGCCACCGGCTGCCGCGCCCGCCGCGCCCGCCGCGGCTCCGTCGGCGCGAGCTCCGAGCAGCGCCGCCGCGCCTCGAGCGGCAAGCGCTGCGGCGCCCCGCGCAGCCGCGCCGGCCGGGATCAGCGCCGTGGATACCGCTCTGGCAGCCGTTGTCGCAGTGATCAGCATTGTCGTGCTGGTGCGCGTTTTGCTCCTGTAGCTCCTCAAGGAGGTGGCCAGGATCCGCTTTGCCCATCCGTGCCCAGTCGGTTGGTCTATCGCCTATGTCCGGATCGAATTTGGTGACGTTGAACGAGGCTAATTTTGCCGAGGAAGTCCTGGAATCCATGCTGCCGGTTCTGGTGGATTTCTGGGCTGACTGGTGCGGCCCTTGCAAGATGATTGCGCCGATCGTCGAGGAGCTGGCGGGCGATTACGACGGCCGGGTTCGATTTGGCAAGGTCAACGTGGACGACCAACAGGCATTGGCCAATCACCATGGTATCCGGGCCGTGCCCACCCTCCTCATCTTCAAAGACGGCGCCGTGGTCGAGCAGATCGTCGGCCTCCGCAGCAAACGGGATATTAAGGCGAACCTCGACAAATACATCGCCGACTGACCGGGATGCGGTTTCGCCTTTGGAATCATTGACAACCGGGTGGGTGCGCGGGCGTTGGGCTCGCCAGCACGAGCGGCCCTCGCGCCGCCCATCGCCAAACCTGGGCCCTTGAACCTTGTGCTGCCTATGCTCTGGATGCCTTGGATTACCTGTGTCGCGGCCGGATGGATGGCGTTGAGCCTCTCCGCCGGCGATGGTCCGCGGACCGCTGTTGCAGAAAGGAACGGCTCCCCGCCCGATTCAATCGAAGATTCGCACCGGTGGCTCGAGGAGGTCGAGGGGGATCGCGCATTGGAATGGGTGCGCCGGCAGAACGCCGAAAGCACCGCCCAGATCACGAACGCACCGGCCTTCGAATCCCTGCGACGCCGATTGCTGGCTATCCTCGACTCTCGCGAGCGGATTCCGCACGCGGAAAAACGGGGGGAGTATCTCTACAACTTCTGGCGGGACGAATCCCATGCCCGCGGCCTCTTCCGGCGCACCACCCTCGAGGAATATCGCCGAGACCATCCGGCGTGGGAAACGGTGATTGACCTGGACCAGCTGGCCTCCGCGGAAAGCGAGAACTGGGTCTGGAAAGGGCATCATCCCTTGTGGCCCGATTACGATCGAACGCTGATCCTGCTGTCCCGAGGGGGAGCGGATGCGGTCGTGGCGCGCGAGTTCGATTTGCGGACGAAGTCGTTTGTGCCCGGGGGATTCACGATGCCGGAGGCGAAGATCAAGGTGAGCTGGCGCCACCGGGATGCCCTGTACGTCGGAACCGATTTCGGCCCCGGATCGCTGACGCGCTCGGGGTATCCGCGCCTGGTGAAGGAGTGGCGCCGGGGCACGCCCCTGTCGGATGCCACGCTGGTGTTCGCGGCCCAGGAAGGCGACGTCGGCGCAGGCGCGACCGTCGTCCACGATCGCGGCTTTGTCTACGAGCTGGTCGAGCGCGACATCACGTTCTTCTCGAACGAGACGTTTCTGCGCCAAGGCGATCAATGGCGTCGGATCGAAAAGCCCGACGACGCCACGGTCTCGACCTTTGCGGATCAGCTGCTGATCACGCTGCGTTCGGACTGGGCGGTTGGGGGGCGGACCTATCCGGCAGGCGCCCTGCTGGCGGCCGGGTTCAAGGGATTCCTCGATGGGAATCGCCGTTTCGATGTGCTTTTCGAGCCTGGCCCTCGCCAGTCGCTTGCGGATGTCACCGGCACGCGCCGATGGCTGATCGTCAACCAGCTCGAGAATGTACGGTCCCGGCTCTACTGCCTCGAGCGCGCCGGCGATGGCTGGCGCCGCAAGCCGCTCGACGCTCCCGTTCTGGGCCAGGTCGCCGCCCGCGGGATCGATCCCGACCAGAGTGACGATTACTGGATGACCGCGACCGATTTCCTGACTCCCTCGAGCCTGTTCATGGGAACCGTTGACCAGGGCTCGCCGGTCAAGCTCAAGAGCCTGCCCGAGTTCTTCGCCGTCCCCGACGGCCAGATCGACCAGTTCGAGGCGGTGTCGAAAGATGGAACTCGAGTCCCGTATTTCCAGGTCAGCCGCCGGAATATCCCTCTGGACAGCGCCCAGCCGACACTGCTCTACGGCTACGGCGGATTCGAAATTCCAATGCTCCCGGCCTATAACGCCATGGCGGGCGCGGCGTGGCTCGAGCGGGGAGGCGTCTATGTTCTGGCCAATATCCGCGGCGGCGGCGAGTTCGGCCCGTCGTGGCACCAGGCCGCGCTCAAAGCCAATCGCCAGCGCGCCTATGACGATTTCATCGCCGTGGCCGAAGATCTAATTCGGCGCAAGATCACCTCGACCCGCCGCCTGGGCATCATGGGCGGCTCGAACGGCGGCTTGCTGATGGGCAACATGCTGGTCCAGCGCCCCGATCTTTTTGGCGCCATTGTTTGCCAGGTCCCCCTCCTCGACATGCGGCGCTATCACAAGCTCCTGGCCGGCGCCAGCTGGATCGGCGAATACGGAAACCCGGACCAGCCCGAGGAATGGGCCTTCCTGCAGAAATACTCTCCCTACCACCAGGTCCGCGCCGGCGCCGCCTATCCGCCCGTGCTGTTCACCAGCTCGACCCGAGACGATCGGGTCCACCCCGCCCACGCCCGCAAAATGGTGGCTCGAATGAAATCCCAGGGGCACCCCGCTCTGTACTACGAGAATATCGAGGGCGGCCATGGCGCTGCTGCCGACAACCGACAGGCGGCGTTCATGAGCGCGCTGGCATACCGGTTCCTTGCGCAGCAGCTCGGCTTACCATAATTGTACGGCTGCTGCGCAATCTTTGCGCGATTTCATCGGGAACAGGCCCCCTGCAAGCGGATTTCGAGCCTGGCACGCTCCGTGCTCCTGGGCGATGCGTGGGCAAGATCCACTCATCAACGGGCGCCGCTCCAGGTTGATGGGCAGGCTCGGCCCCATCGAGAATAAGGAAATCATATGCCCGTGCTAGCCATGTTCCAGGGAATCGTGATTCGGATGTTGACGGACCGCACATTCGGGGTGCACCTGCACGCCTTTCACGGGAATTCGGAGATGGTGGTCGCCCTCGATCCAGTCCGGGCGCTTCAAAGCGATGCCCCGGTCTGGGTCGAGCGGTACGTGCTCGAGTGGGCCCGCCGCCACGAATGCCAGTTCCAGAGGCTTGGCCAGCTCCATCGGCTCAACCTCCTCCATCGGGTCTCGGCTTGCCCGATGCCGTCGCGCCGCCCGGCGGCGGCGCCAGCCTGCCGGCTCGCTCCCAGTGTTTAGGGTCTCTCAGACCCTCGGCAATCACTACGAACCCAAGGATGCTCTAATGAAATCGATCCGCAACTCAGCTCTTGTTTACCTGGTTCTGGGCGCATTGACGGCGATAGCCGCCGCCCAGGATGCCGGCGCCCCTCCCGCTCGAAGCGATCGCCCTCCCATGCGCGGCGGTCCCGGCGGGCGCGGCCCGATGGGCGGCCCCGGAGGCGCGCGTGGCGGCGGGCTCGGATTCTCCGCAGATCCCGTTCCCAAGGACGACGCGGAAAAAAAGGTCATGGATGTGCTCGACGAGATTCAAAGGCAGGGCCGAGGGATGAGCGTGCCCCGGGACGACGGACGCATGCTCCGGTTGCTGGCGGAAAGCGCCGGCGCCAAACATGCCGTCGAGATCGGGACCTTCCATGGCTATTCGGGCATTTGGACATGCCTGGGATTGCGCGCCGCCGGCGGCAAGCTGACGACGTTCGAGATCGACCCCCGAAACGCCGAGATCTCCCGGCAGAACTTCAAGCGCGCCGGTGTTGACTCGATGGTGACCCTGATCGAAGGGGACGCGCATGTCGAGGTCGCCAAGCTCAAGGGCCCGATCGACATGGTGTTCATCGATGCCGACAAGGAAGGTTATACGGATTACCTGAACAAGCTGCTGCCCTTGGTCCGCCCCGGCGGGCTTGTCGTCGCCCACAACATTTCTGCAGGGATGGCCGACCCCAAATACATCGAGGCCATCAATACCAATCCAGCCCTCGAGACCGTGTTCGTCACGACTGGCAGCGGCGGGATCAGCGTCTCGATGAAGAAGCGGTGAATCGCGGCTGGCGGCCGCCAGTCGTTGGATGCATCCACGGCGGCAGAGGACTGCCGCGCCCCGAGCTTTCCGGACCGCGGACGTCCTCGTCCGCAGCGCCTGTCCACAGAGAGAGCGATCGCGCTGCGGGCCAGGAGGCCCGCGCCCCGGGCTTTCCGGACCGCGGACGTCCTCGTCCGCAGCGCCTGCCCACAGAGAGAGCGATCGCGCTGCGGGCCAGGAGGCCCGCGCCCCGAGCTTTTCGGACCGCGGACGTCCTCGTCCGCAGCGCCTGTCCACAGAGACGGCGGCGGCGCTGCGGGCCAGGAGGCCCGCGCAACAACGCTTCGCGCCGGCGTCGCGGCAAACAAAAAACCCCTTCCGTTCCGGGAAGGGGTTTTTGATTCGAGAGATCGGGGCTTAGAACTTGTAGATGACGTTCAGAGCCAGCGACAGGGCATTGGTATCGAGGTCGCCAAACGGAGTGCCGCCGTCCATGTCGTGGTCCCAGCGCAACTCGAGCCGGGTGACGACCGGATCCCACAACTTATAGTCGAGGGTGAGGGTTTCGGCAAACACCTCGCGCAGGCCGGTGCCGCCAACGGGGCCGAAGTAATTACCCGAGAACGTGGCGTATTCGGAACGGCTGGCTACGGTCATTTTCTCGGTCGCCTTCCAAACGAGGTAGCCCGAGATCGCGTTAGCGTATTGGCCGGCCACCGCGCCTTGGGCGGATTGACCGAAGTAATCATAGGAAAGGCCCAGCGAGAGCCCCTCGACCGGAGTCGGCATCGTTGCGCCGGCATACCAGTTCACGAAGTCCGAGGAAGTTCCGCCGCTAGGCTGGCCTTCCACGACGCCGCCGTAGAGGGTAGCGCCTTCGAGGAAGCCCATGCTCTCCGGAGCCGTCAGGGCGATCGATCCCATGTAGGTCTTCTCCGATTCGGCGCGGCCGCTCGGGGGCAACCCTGGTACCGGGAAATACTGTGCGCGACCATTGACGCGCGGATCCCAGGTGTCAGCAATGCCCGCTGCCACGCTCATCCAGTCAGTCAACTGGTAGCTGGCCAGCAACCCGGTGTGGGTGGTCGGTTCCATGAAGTAGCCATAGGACCGGCTGTAGTTCGGGTTGTTACCAGCTTCGAAGACCTCGTAGCCGATGATCGTGTCGAACACGCCCATCTTGAGGTCGAGACCGTTGCCGACCGGAGCCCGCAGCGCCACATAGGCCTGCTTGATGCCGAAGTCCGCCGTTCCAGTCCCGAAAGGAGCGGATGCCGTGCCGTAGGCATTCGCATCGGGGCCGAACAGCAAGTCAACCTTGTAGCCTGCCGACCAGGACGATTCGTCCAACGGTTTCTCGAGCGACAGTTTGACGACGTTCAGGTTGAAGCCGTCAATCTTATCCCCGCCGTCATAGGAGCGGCCGGGCATGTTGTTGACCACTCCGACGCCGGCCTGGCGGCCGATCTGCCAGATGGCCGATGTATCGACATAACCGCCGATCGTCACGGCGCCCAGGGCGCTGGTGACAGGGTGTTCATCGGCTTGCACCGCTGAACCCAGGCTCACAACGCCGGCCGACGCCAGCGCGATCGTCCATTTATTGAACTTCATTCGTTTGTTCCTCGTGCGATGTTTTTACCAATCGTGTTTTTTTTTAGGGTAAATCCGGTTTACCCGTGCACCGGTCAAAAAACACTACCGTGCATTTGCACGGAGATATAAGGGAATCCCGTTCCATTGACAACAAGATTTTTTTAGCCGGGTTAATCGAGGGTATCCATTCATGGCCATGCCAATACGACAGGCGGGCAGGAATTCCCCGCCTGATCCACGGCCGATACAGCGATCCGGTTGACCCGCAGCTGCCCCCCCGTTTTGGATGGAGACCACGATCGGCAGGTTCTCGGAAGCACCTCCGTCATCCATGTCTTTCCCCTGAGGGCTTGCACGACCCACCACCGGACGGGTTCGGAACCGGCCGGAGACCAGCGAACCGATCCATCTTCGATTTGGCATCGAGGCGGCGCCGGAGGCTGGCTGTCCAGCCAGGATGAGGCCGGCACTAAGGCTGCATCCGAATACAGCTGCTGCGTGACGGCTGTCGATAATGCCCCATTTTGTCTCTCTAAAGGCTTGATGTTCCAATAAATATGGCCTGTAGCCCCCGGTTGTTTCCGGATGATCCCCACCTGTTGGACAATCTCCCCAGCCGGCCATTGGGTTCCCACACGGGCCGCGTTGAGCCCCGGCCAGAGATGACGCCCGAGCGAGTTCTGTTTCGACCACCAATCGAGCAGGACCGGGAAGCTCTGCTGTCGCGCCGAAATCGGCCAATACAGCTGGGGGGCAAAATAATCCGCCCATCCGTTCGCTATCCACCACCTCGAGTCGGCATAGAGCTCCTCGAACGCGTCCAGCCCCTCGATTCCTTGCGGAACCCGGTTCCGCCAGATCCCGAATGGGCTCAGGCCGACTTTAACCGATCGTTTGGCCGCCTTGACCGCCTGGTATAAATCCTCGACAAACTGGTTGATGTTCTTCCGCCGCCAGTCGGCCCGATCCAGCCCGCCGCCCCCGAGCTCGAATGCGCGCCAGCTCCGATCGTCCGGGAAATCGATCGGCTGGCCCGCACGATCCCGGATCCGATACGGATAGAAATAATCGTCCAGATGAACGCCATCGATATCGTACCGCCGCACGATGTCGAGGATCACTCGAATCGAGTGCTGCCTCACGGCCTGCTGGCCGGGATCCAGCCAGGACTGGTTGCCGTAAGCCACCACCCAATCCGGATGCGTCCGGCTCACATGATCGTTCGACACCGCCGATTTGCCCGACGAGTGGCGAGCTCGGAACGGATTGACCCATGCGTGCAGTTCGAGCCCCCGCGCGTGCGTCTGAGCGACCGCGTACTCGAGCGGATCGTAAGGCGGATCCGGCGCCTTTCCCATCGCGCCCGTCAGGTATTCGGACCACGGCTCGTAGGGCGAGTCATAGAGCGCGTCACAGCCGGGACGAACCTGGAGGATCACCGCGTTGAGCTTGAGCGCGGCCGCCCGATCCAGGAGCGCCGTCAGCTCCCGCCGCTGGTCGGCGGCGGCTAGACCTGGTTTGGATGGCCAATTGATGTTGGATACCGAGGCCACCCATACACCCCGGAACTCCCGGCGCAGCGCCGGCGGAGCCGACGGCGGGGCGGACGCCGCGTGCGCGTTGCCAGCCACCGCAAGACCCGCCAGCAGCAAGCCTCCAGCCCGATCGAACGCGCCTTCGAGACATCGCGGCAAGAGGAAGAGGAAGCAGCGGCGGATCATGGCGCGGGTTGGCGCGCGGCCGAGAGCCGCCGCAAAACATCATCGACGGTCCATCCGGCCACGCAGATCACCTTGTGGCGCGAGGCTTGGCCCTGCTGGATCTGGAGGCTGCCCTTCGGACATCCGAGCCTCTCGGCCAGAAGCCGGATCAGCGCGTCGTTGGCCGCCGAATCGACCGGCGGGGCCGTCACCCAGATCCGCAACTCCTCGCCCTCGAGCGGCCCGATCTCGTTGCGCGAGGCCCGAGGCTGGACCTTGATCGCCACCGTCGCCCCCGACTCGCGCGCGCGCAGGAACCCCGGCAGCAACGGCGACAAGGGATTGCCGGATGGCTTCGCCGCTGCCGCCCCTCCGGCATGGCGATGATGCAGTGGCATGGCGCGAGAAGCCATGGCCTATAATCGCAGATCGTTTCGTTCCATCGCCGCGAGCATAACCGGGCACCCGATTCGTCGTCGAGGCCAAATGGCATGGCCCGGCCGCAGCCCCCCGTTCTTTGACTCCCCCTCCATCTTCCTTCGCAGCGGGCATTGCCCAGGATCGATCCCGCGCCTGCGCTTCAAGGATGCCGCTGCTCCTGGGCGCGCAGCCGCGCCAGCAGACGATCGTGGATCCCGCCGAAGCCGCCATTGCTGAACGTGCACACGACATCGCCGGGCTGCGCGTGCTTGTCGATATGATCGAGGATGGAGTCGACGGAGGGCAGGTAAGCGGCCGGCCGGCCGCCTGCCTGCAGATCGCGCATCAGCCGGTCCGGGTCCAGCCGCACCGCGGGATCCAGCTGATCGAGGCGCGCCACCTCCGCGATCGCGATTGCATCCGCGAGCGCCAGGGCATCGGCCAGCTCGCGCTGGAACACGTTCCTCCGGGTGGTGTTGGTCCGCGGCTCGAACACCGCCCACAGCCGCCGGCCCGGATACCGCAGGCGCAGCGCCCGGATCGTCTCGCGAATGGCCGTCGGATGATGGCCAAAATCGTCGACCACGGTGACGCCGCCCGCCTCGCCCCGGATCTCCATCCGCCGCTTGACGCCGCGGAAGGTATCCAAGGCCGCCTGGATCTCGGCGGCGCTCAGGCCGCAATGCCGGGCGCAGGCCACCGCCGCCAGAGCGTTGCGGACGTTGAACTCGCCCGCCAGCGGCACTCGGAACCGCTGCCCCTCGTATTCGAATGCGGACCGGTCGCCGGCACACTCGATCCGAACCGCGCGGGCCTCGTTGTCCGGTCCCAGGCCGAATCGCCGCACCGGGCAGTGCCGGATCCCGAGCAGGGGGGCGAGGTTGGGGTCGTCCCCGTTGGCCAGCAGCAGCCCGTTGCGCGGCACCAGATTGATCAGCCGGCGGAACGAGAGCTGGATCGCCGCCAGATTCTCGAAGATGTCCGCGTGATCGAACTCGAGGTTGTTGACGATCACGACCTCGGGGAGGTAATGAACAAACTTGCTCCGCTTGTCGAAGAAGGCCGTGTCGTACTCATCCCCTTCGATGACGAACCACTCGCTGTCGGTGAACCGGGCGCCGGCCCCGAAATTGGCCGGCAAGCCGCCCACCAGGAAGCCCGGATTCCGCCCGCTCCGCTCGAAGATCCACGCCAGCAGCGCCGTGGTAGTCGTCTTGCCGTGCGTGCCCGTCACCACCAGCGACCGCCGGCCGCGCAGGAAGAACTCGCGCAGCAGCTCCGGCAGCGAACAGTAGCGCATCTTCCGCTCGAGGATGGCCTCGGCCTCCGGATTGCCGCGCGAGATCGCGTTCCCGATGACCGCCAGGTCGGGGGCGGGCTCGAGGTTCTCTTCCGCATAGCCGGTCCGCACCGCGATCCCGTGTTCGGCCAGGAAGGTCGACATCGGCGGATACACCTTTTCATCGGATCCGGTGACCTGGAAGCCCCGCTGCTGAAGTGCGACCGCCACCGCGGCCATCGCTGTGCCGCCCACGCCCACGAAATGCACCCGTGATATGTCCGGTCCCATACGATCCATGGTGGGTCATCCCACGCCGGACGCAATCCGGAATTATTTACAGCGAATCGGGCGCCCGCCAGACAGCGGCAGCGCTGCGGGCAAAGGCGCGGTATCAATCCGGCGGCGGCGGGGAAGGCTCGATCGTCAGGGCCGGCGGTTGAGGGCCGGGATTCTCCTCCTGGCACGGCTCGGCTACCGGGGGCGCCGTCCACTGAGGCCATTCGATCTCGGCTGCGACGGCGGCGTGATCCGAGGCGGGCGAATCCAGCACCTCGATCCGGCGCACCCGGGCAGGCGTTCCGCGGAGCATCCAGAGGTAATCGATCCGGCGGCGCGGTTTCCCGGAAGGAGAGGTGTACCCGGGCCCTTCGCCGGCCAGCTCCCACAGGTCGATCCACGTTTCGCGCATGGCCGCGATCACCCGGCTATCGGGGACGGCATTGAAATCGCCTCCGAGCAGGATCGGGCGATCGCCGTGCTGCGCCGCGGCGGCCCGGAGCTCCTGCACATTCTGGCGGCGCTCCTCGTCATCGGAACGGTTGTCGAGGTGGGTGGCGAAGAAGACCAGCGGATTGCCATGGACATCGACGACCGCTTGCAGCAATCCGCGCTGCTCCCCCGGCCGGACCATTCGGAGATGGCTATTGGTCCATTCCAGCACCGGGAACCGGGTCAGGATGGCGTTGCCGTATTCGCCGCCTTGATAATGAAAATTGTTGGTGAACAGGCACGTCATGCCGGTCAGAGCCGCCAGCTCGGCGGGCAGATCCCGGCGCTGGGTCCGCGCGACTCCGCGGTCGACCTCCTGCAGCGCCACCAGGTCGGCGCCCGCCTTCCGGATCATGCAGGCGATTCGCTCCAGATCGATCCTTCCGTCGGTTCCCTCCGCGTGATGGATGTTGTAGGTCATGACGCGCAGGGTCAGGGGATCGCCTCGGACCTCCCCCGCCCCTGCCATCAGACCCATCCATCCTATCGCCCACAGGCACGCCCATCGCAGGGCGGCAACCCTGCCCCGGCCGCCTGGATCGGAATGCCGTGTGAACCCGCGGGCGGCGGGATCCATCCCCTGGTTGAGTTCGGGTGCGGACATCATACGTCACTGGAGTTTTCGCTGCAGCATTTCCCCGACCAGATTCGGATTGGCTTTGCCCTGGCTGAGCTTCATGACCTGGCCCTTGAGGAAATTGAGCGCCGCGGTTTTGCCGGCGCGATAATCAGCCGCGCTGCGCGGATGGGCTGCGATGGCGGCGTCGCAGAGCGGCTCGAGCGCGGCGGCGTCGCTGACTTGGACGAGGCCTTTGCGGGCGACGATGGGCCCGGGGGCCTCGCCGGTGGCGAACATCTCGGCGAACACCTCCTGCGCGATCCGGCCGCTGATCCTGCCCGAATCGACCAGCTCGAGCAGCTCGAGCATCGCCGCCGGCGGGAACTTCACCTCCTGGATCGGGGTTGATGTCTCGGCCAGCCGGGCGCGCAGGTTGTTGATCACCCAGTTGGCCAGGATCCGGGGCTGTGGGGCGCGGGCCGCGATCCCCTCGAAAAAGGCGCCCAGCGGCGGGTCGCCCGCCAGGGTCTCGGCATCCGCGGCCGGGAGCTGGTATTGGCGCATCAGCCGCTCCTTCCGGGCCAGCGGCAGCTCGATCACCCGAGCCTGCACCTCGCGCAGCCACGGTTCCGCCGGCGCAAACGGCATCAGGTCCGGCTCCGGGAAATAGCGGTAATCGTGGGCCTGCTCCTTGGTGCGCATGCTCTCCGTGACCTCGGCCACGTCGTCCCACCGCCGGGTTTCCTGGGCGATCGGGCCGCCCCCGCGCACCACCTCGACCTGCCGGGCGTATTCGTATTCGAGGGCTTTGCGGACGCCGCTGAAGCTGTTCATGTTCTTGATCTCGACCTTCCGGCCGAGCTCGGCTGCCCCGGCGGGCCGAATGCTCACGTTGACGTCGCACCGGACCATGCCCTTCTCCATGTCGCAGTCGCTGATGCCGCCATGGCGCAGGATATCCTTCAGGGCGTTCAGGTAGTCGCAGGCCATCTCGGCCGACCGCAGATCCGGCTCGGTCACGATCTCGAGCAGCGGCACCCCCGCCCGGTTGAAATCCACCCCGCTGTATCGGTCATAGTGAAAGCTCTTTCCCACATCCTCCTCGAGATGTGCGCGCGTGATCCGCACCCGGGCCCGCCCGCTCCCCGTCTCGAACTCGACCCAGCCGTTCGCGGTCGATGGGCGGTCGTACTGCGTGATCTGGTAGTTCTTCGGCATGTCCGGATAAAAGTAGTTCTTCCGGTCGAATTTGGCGAACTCGGGCACGGCGCAATGCAGCAGGTAGCCGGTCAACACGGTCAGACGGAGCGCTTCCTCGTTGGCGACCGGCAGGACCCCCGGCAGCCCCAGACACACCGGGCAGACATTCGTGTTCGGCGGCGCCCCGAACTCGTTCGCGCAGCCGCACCACATCTTCGAGCGCGTCCGGAGCTGGACGTGGGTTTCGAGGCCGATAACCACTTCGTATTCCATATGACGCGCCATTCATGCCACATCCCGGCCCGCCTGAAAAGCGGATTGCATCCCAATCCGCGTTCCGCTTGAATGTCTCTGACCTCGATCCCCGGCCCGGCCCGGCGCCAGGCGGGATCGAAACGAACGACGAGCTATGCAACCGAACTCGATGTTGAACCGCCGCGATTTTCTCGCTCAAACCATGTTGGCGGCCGGCGGCGCCGGCCTTGCGGCCCGGGCCGCCGGCGCGGAGGGAGCCGCCGCCCCGCCGCCCGCCTCGGGCTCCGCGATGCCCCGCGGCCGCATCGGCAAGCTCGAGGTCAGCCGCCTGATCTCCGGCGGCAACCTCATTAGCGGCTGGGCCCACGCCCGCGATCTCGGTTACGTCGCCTCCCTGATGCGCAGCTACAATACCGACGAGAAGGTTCTCGACACGCTCGAGCAGCTCGAGCAGCACGGCATCAACACCATCATCTGCGACCCGCGCGAGCGGCCCATGAAGCTCTTCGGCCGGTACTGGAAAGAGCGAGGGGGCAAGATCCAATGGATCGCCGAAGGCCATCCCAAGGACGACGACCTCAAGACCAACCTCCAGCAATCGATCGATTTCGGCGCCTCAGCCGTCTATGTCCAGGGCGTGATCGGCGACCGCTGGCTGCGCGGAGGCAAGCTCGACCGCCTGGGCCAGTGCGTCCAGCACATCCAGTCCCAGGGCGTTCCCGGCGGCATCGGCGCCCATCTCATCGATGTCATCGTCCAGTCCGAGAAGAACGGGTATGGCGCCGATTTCTACGTCAAGACCCACCACCACTCCCAATACTGGTCCGCCCGCCGTCCGGACCAGCAGGAGGATGTCATCGACAATTCCGCCGACAACTACTGGGACATGGAGCCGGATCGGACCGCCGCCGTGATGCGCGATGTCGCCAAGCCATGGATCGCGTTCAAGACGCTCGCCGCCGGCGCGATTCGCCCCGAGTCCGGCTTCCGGTTCGCGCTCCAGAATGGGGCCGATTTCCTCTGCGTCGGCATGTTCGATTTCCAGGTGGCCCAGGACGCCAAGCTCGCCATCGACCTGGTTCGCGTCTTCCAGAAGCGCGATCGCCCCTGGATGGCCTGAATTGGATCGGATTCGCGCGGTCCGCGGCCGCAAGCCCCGGGAGCCGGCTCGAAGCCCGAACTCCGAACCGGTCCTCGCCCCCCACGGAAAGGAGGCGGCTACCGCTTCCCGCTCAGCCGGCGCCGAAGCCATTGGGCGGTTTCGCGCGACTCGGGGATTCCGAGGAGGATTGTCGCCAGGCCATAGACCAGCGCGGCAGCGCCCATCGGCACAAAGACTGCCCCCAGCCTGGCCAGGAAGAAATCGTGGCCGATGCCGCGCTCCCACAGCTGCAGGAGGATCCAGGCCACTTGGCCCGCCAACACGGTGGCGGCAGCCAGAGGCACGAGCCGGGCGACGAGGGGCTCAAAGTCCAGGCGCCGCAGCTTCCGTCGCAATCCATAGGCCAGCAGCCAGACGTTGAAAATCGAGCTGATCGTGTTGGCCAGCCCCAAGCCGCCCTGCTTGAACGTCAGAACCAGGGGAATCGTGAACACCAGGTTCAGTCCCAGGCAGACCAGGCTGATCTGCATCGGCGTCCGCGTGTCGCCCAGCGCGTAAAAAGCCCGCGCCAGGATGTTCACCGCCGAGTAGGCCACCAGGCTCGGCGCCAGACACGCCAGCGCAAACGCCGCGCGGCCGGTCGCGTCCGGACCGAACTGGCCGCGCTCGAAGAGCAGCCGCATGATGGGGGTGGCCAGAACCAGCAGCAGCACCGATGCCAGGGCGTTGATGAACACGATGTAGCCGAGCCCCTGGCGGAGCGTGGCGCCGAACTCGGTGTAGCGTTTCCGGGCCGCCAGGCCCGACAGCGTCGGCAGAAGATACGTTGCCAGCGATATCCCGAACACCCCCTGCGGCAGCTCCATCAGCCGCACGGCATAGTTGAACGAGGCGACGATCTGCGGCCCCACCCAGAAAGCCAGTCCCTGGGTCAGCACGACGTTGATCTGAAAGGCCGCCACCCCCACAATCCCGGGGAGCATCTTGCGCGCCACCTCGCGGACCGCTTCGTCCCGGATGGGGTTCACCCAGGCGATCCGGAACCCCTCGCGCCACAGGACCGGGAGCTGGAACAGCGCCTGGAGCAAGCCCGCCACCAGCACGCCCGCCGCCAGCGCAAAGATCTGGCGCGGCAGCTCGCCCCCCCACCGCGGCGCCAGCCACAGCACCGACCCGATCATCACCACGTTCAGCACCGACGCCCCCATCGCCGGCACGAAGAAATGGCCGCGCGCGTTGAGGATCCCCATCATCACCGCCGTCGCGCAGACGAACAGCAGGTAGGGGAACATCACCCGCAGCAGTTCGAGCATGAGCCGCGTCTCGTCCGCCAGCGAGGCCAGCCGCAGCCCCAGGGTGATCGCCAGCAGCGCCACTCCGACGACTGCCATGCACGCCAGCGCCAAGCCGCACATCACGGCGTTGGCCGTCCGCCACATCGCCGATGCGCCGGCGTTCTGCTCGCGGTCTTTGAAGACGGGGATGAAGGCCGCCGTCAGCACCCCCTCGCCCAGCAGCCTCCGAAACAGGTTGGGAATGGTGAATGCGTAGAAAAAGGCGCTCCCTACCCACGTGTCCCCCATGAACCGCGCATACACTACCTCGCGCACCAAACCCAGGAGCCGGCTCGCCAGGGTCGCCGCCCCCATCGCCCCCGACGATTTCAGCATCTGCGACATGCTCAAGCCCCGGGCGGGATCACACCCTGTCCGCCGCCCGCCCCGGCTCATCCATCAGTCGAGCTTCTCGATCCAGATGTTTCGGAACCGGACCGGGTTGCCGTGATCCTGGAGCAGCAGTCCTTCCGGCCGGGATTCCTGATCATCGATGGCGCCTCCCGTGACCCTCGGCAGCTCGATGTTGTCATGAATGGTCACGCCATTCTGAACCACCGTGATCCGCGCAGCCGCCGTCTTCTTTCCCTGGGCATCGAACCGGGCCGCCCGAAAGGTCATGTCGTAGGTCTGCCATTGAAGCGGGGGGGCGCACATGTTCACCGCCGGCTTGCTGATCTGGTAGATGCCGCCGCAATCGTTGTCCTCGCCCTCGAGCCCGAAGCTGTCGAGGACCTGGACCTCGTAGCGGCCTTGGAGATAGACGCCGCTGTTGCCTCGGGCCTGGCCGAAGGCATGGGGCATGTAGGGGGTTCGAAATTCGAGG
Source organism: uncultured Verrucomicrobiota bacterium (assembly GCA_964458325.1). Classification (GTDB taxonomy): domain Bacteria; phylum Verrucomicrobiota; class Verrucomicrobiia; order Limisphaerales; family UBA1319; genus JAGMXM01. The sequence continues at coordinate 8,196 of CAYWIM010000008.1, read as the reverse complement.
TGAAGCCGGTGATCGCGGAATTTCTCGCGCGTGATAATGTCTCCCCCTCCCGCCTCCATGGCGCTCTCCTCGACCGGCTTCCATTTGACCTTGCCCGCCGCCGCATCGCGCGGCTGCCAGGCGGCGAACCCATGGCCGTCAAACAGGATCACCGCCCCCGCCGGCGGCTTCAGGCCCAAGGTGGGCGACAGCCGCTGGACCGGCGCCAGAGTGAACCGGCCTTGCTGGCACCCCGCCAGCTGCCCCCGCAATTCGCCGTCCTGCAGCCGCCCCGTCCATAGCGAGGCCGGCACCACCAGCCCGTCCTCGACCGCCCGCACCACGCGCGCTGCCTCGAACGGGATCGCGTCCGCAGCCTTCAGCTCGGCCTCCCGCAGCGACCCGCGCAGATGGTGAAGCAGCGGCGCCCGGCGGTCGAACTCGCGCCAGATCTTGATCTCGTATAATCCTTCGCCCAGCGGAATCCACCGCACTGCCACCGCCTGCTCCGGCCCCCCCGCCATCTGAAGCGTCCCCTGCCAGTCGCCCATGTGCGGATCCACCGGATTCGAAGCCGCCGATACCAGCCATCCGATGCTCCAGACCGCCGCCGCCAGTTTGATCTTCATATCGATTCCTCAGTTCGGATCGGGTTCCAGAACGATGCCCACGCTAAGCTTGTCTCTCCCCAAACACCAGACCCAATTCCGGGTTCGGCTGGCGATAATGCAGAATCCGAAACTCCGGCGTCCGCTCCAGCGTCTCGACCAGCTCGAACCGATCCTCGAATGCCGGGAACCGCGCGTCCCCCTCGACCTCGCGCTCGACCAGGGTCAGGTACAGGTCCGAGCAGCAGGCCAGCGCGGCCGCGTAGACCTGGGCCCCCCCGCAGATGAACAGCCGGCGGGGGTCGCCCTCGATCCCCAGCTCCGCCAGGCTCGCCGCGGTCCGCACCCCCGGATGCGAAAAGCCGCTCCGGCTCAGCACGATCGTCTCCCGGTTCGGCAGCGGCCGGCCGATGGACTCGAACGTCTTCCGCCCCATCACCACGACCTGGCCCGTCGTCATCCGCTTGAACCAGCGGAAATCCTCCGGCAGATGCCATGGAATCCGCCCCTCGCGCCCGATGATCCGGTTCCGCGCCATCGCCGCCATCGCCTCGAACGGCTTCATACGGCGATCGGCGCCTTGATCGCCGGGTGCGGATCGTAGCCCGTGAGCTCGAAATCCTCGTAGCGGAAATCGTGCAGGCTGCGGATGGCGGGATTGAGCCTGAGCCGCGGCAGCGGCCGGCACTCGCGGGCGAGCTGCAGCCGGGCCTGATCGAGGTGGTTCGAATAGAGATGCAGGTCGCCAAACGTGTGCACGAACACCCCCGGCCGCAGCCCGCACACCTGAGCCGCCATCAGGGTCAGCGTTGCATACGACGCCAGGTTGAAAGGCGCCCCCAGAAAGAGATCGGCGCTCCGCTGATAGAGCTGGCAGCTGAGCTCGCCCTCGATCACGTTGAACTGAAACAGCACATGGCACGGCGCCAGCGCCATCTGGTCCAGCTCGCCCGGGTTCCACGCGGTCACGACGAGCCGCCGGCTGTCCGGCTCGGAGCGCAGCTCCTCGATCACCCGGTCGATCTGGTGCACGCGTCTCCCGTCGGCCGTCCGCCAGTCGCACCATTGCGCCCCATAGATGCGGCCCAGATTGCCTTCGGCGTCCGCCCACTCGTCCCAGATGGTCACGCCGTGCTCGTGCAGATACCGCACGTTGGTGTCTCCGCGCAAAAACCAGAGCAGCTCGTGGACGACCGATTTAAAATGGACCTTCTTGGTCGTCAGCAGCGGGAAGCCGTCGGATAACGGATATCGCGCCTGGGCGCCGAACACGGCCAGCGTCCCCGTGCCGGTCCGGTCTGTCTTGGCCCGGCCCGTCTCGAGAACCAGCCGCAGCAGCTCGTGATACTGTTTCATTGCGTTGGCGCGGCTGGCGGGCTGCCGCCCGGATCCGGTTTCTTGTCCCGCCCCGCGATTCGATCCATGCGGGCCAGCCCGAGGGTCCGTGCGCATTCGTCCAGCAGCGCCGCCACCAGCCGCCGCAGGCACTGGCCCTGGCGGTGGAACCATGCCGCCACGGGCCCCAGCGCCGCCAGCAGCAGCCAATGCTTCCACTCCGCCTTGCCCCACAGCGCGATCAGCAGAAGGATCAGCCCCAGCCCCGCCGCGAACAGCAGCCACGATAGATACGTCCACCGCGGCCTCAGCCGGCACCGGATCAGCTGCTGGCCCTTCGAATACACCTCCGCCGCAGTGGTCATCTGGAGCCGGGTCCAAAGGCTGCCCGTGATCTCGACGTCGTAGTCGTTCCAGCCGGAGTCCGTTTTGCTCGTCCAACCGGCCCGGTCAAGACGGCGGACCACGGCTTCGAGGAACGACGCACGGCCCACGCCTCCCTCGCTCCAGAAATCCAGCCGGTTGCAGGAAATCCCTCGCGATTCCCATGTCAGCGAGCTCAGGTTCTCGCGCGCGGCCAGCGAGGCGGGATGCAGGCTCAGCTGCCCCCGGTAGCGCGCCCAGCCCCGCGCCAGCGGCTGCAGAAAATACAGCCCCGCCACCAGCGGGCGCGTCCAGAGCCTGCGTTTCTTCCGGGGGACCTCGGCCTGGGCGGCCGCCACCACGCAGACGCACACCGGCAATGCCCAGGCCACGATCGCCGCCGGCAACAGGAGGCTGAACGACAAGGTCAGGACCGTCAGCGGGACCGTCGCCAGCGCGTGATACTCGAGCGCGGTCAAGCCCATCGCGCTCATCCCGGGCGGCGCGGCATACACCAGCTGATAAAAGCCGGTCGCGAATCGGCCATGGTAGATCCGGGGCCCCTGGAACATCAGCCCATACTTTGCAGGCGAGTAGATGCGCCCGCGCCAAATGCCTCCTCCCAGCCACCCGAAATACTCGGGATGCTTGCGGACCAGCATCGCCTCGGCCTCCCCGTAGCCCTGCTGCTGGCGCAGATACGCCCCCACGGTGGGCCGGCGGTAATGCCACACGAACGCCCCCGGGCTGAACCCGATCCGCAGCCCGGCCTGCTGCAGCCGCCAGCACAGATCCACATCGTCGCCCGCCTGGCGGAAGTCCGGATCGAATCCCTCGATGGCGGCCAGCGCCCATTTCAGGAAGGCCATGTTGCAGCCCGGCACATGCTCGGCCTGCCGGTCGTTCAGCATGACATGAGCGGGGCCGCCCGGCGACACCATCACCGCCGCCCCCACGCACGAGTCGTCCGGCGGCAGCAGGTTGTGCCCGCCCACGCCCGCAAACCGCCCCCGCATCAGGTCTCCCACCAGGTAATGCAGCCACGCTCGGTCCACCCGGCAGTCCGCATCCGTGAAGGCCACCACCTCGCCCGTCGCCGCTGCAATCCCTGTGTTGCGGGCCGCCGACAGCCCCCGGTTCGATTCGTGCCGGATCCGGCGCATCCCCGCGAACTCGGCCGCAATCGCGGCGCTCGAGTCGGTGGATCCGTCGTCCACCACGATCACCTCGTAGTCCGGGTAGTCCAAGTGCTGGAGCGATTCCAGACAAGGACGCAGGGTGCGCGCCCCGTTGAAACAGGCCACCACCACCGACACCCGCGGCGTCTCCGGCAAGGGAAAGAGCGGCGCTCGCCCATACTGGCGCCGCACCGCCTCGAAGGCCGGCTTGCGCTCGCGCGTCCGCGTGGTCAGACCAAAGGCCCAATTCTCGATCGAGCACCCATCCGTGAACCAGTCGTCGGTGAAGCTGAACAACACCGTCCCCGCACACCCCAGGCGAAAGGCCGACTCGATCTGCCAGTGGAGCATGCGGCTCTGAGCCGCCTCCCCCTGCCGGATCGAGTCGACCCCCATCTCCCCCAGGACCAGCGGCCGCGTGTCCGCCAGCATCTGCAGCCGAGCCAGATAGCTCTCGAAGGGCCGCGAATCGTGCAGGTAGACATTGAAGGATACAAAATCGATCTCCCGCGGCCGCAGATACTCCGTCGGCGGAAAATTCCCGAATGTGCACAGGCAATCGTCGTCGATCTCCTTGACCTCGGCCACCATCTGGTCGATGAACGCCTCCATCTTCCGAACCCCGCTCCATCGGACGATGTCGGGCGGGATTTCATTGGCGATCGACAGGGCGAACACCGCGGGGTGGCGGGCGCACCGCCGAGCGGTGTCTCGAATCGTTTTCCGGATCTGTTGCCGCTGCTGCGGATCATCCAGAAAGCACTGCTTGACCCCCCAGGGCACGTCGATCCACACGTTCAGACCCGCCTGCCCCGCCTGATCCAGCCAGTCGGCCGCCGGCTCGTGGTAGACCCGCAGCACATTGGCGCCCAGCTCGCGGATCAGCTCGAAATCCCGGCGGACCTCCGCGGCGGCCGGAAACCCCCCTTCCGATCCTCCAGGCGCAAAGGGCCCATAGGTGATCCCCTTGACCGTAAAACGCTCCGCCCCCAGACGGAAAAACTTTCCGTCCAGCCCCACCCGCTTCCTGCTGGCCGATGCCGGGTGCATCCTCTTTCGACGCTTCGGGCCGCCGCTTTCATCAACCGAGCTTCAACGGCGGGTGCGATCCAAAGCGCCGGTCAATCCATCCAAGCGCCTCGGGCGCCGCACATTAGGAGCGCCGGCATGCGTGCCGGCCTTGACGGGCCGGCCCTTTGAATCCACGCCTTCAACGGCCGCTCTCCGGCTGCGCGCCGGCTTCGGCCAGCAGCCGGACCAGGGCCGGCTCGATTGCCTCCGCCCATCGCTCGTAGCCTCGCGCCGTCAGATGCAGGAAATCGGGCATGATCTCCTTCGAGATCCGCCCGTCCGGTTCGAGGAACCGGCTCGCAATGTCCAGGTAAGTCACCGCGCGGCCATCGTCGAGCTGCGCCAGCACCTGGTTGACCTGGGCAATCTTTCCCCGTTGCGCGTTGAACTCGGCGCCTCGAGGGAATATGCCCAGCAGCAAAATCCGCGCCTGCGGCCGCATCTGCCGCAGCTTGTCGACCACCGCCCGGACCCCGGCCACCATCTCCTCCGCCGTGTTCCGATCGTCCCCGGAGTTGTTGGTTCCGATCATCACCACGACGGCCTTCGGATGGATGCCCTCGAGGTGGCCGTTCTCGAGCCGCCAGAGGACGTGCTGGGTGCGATCGCCGCCGATCCCGAGGTTGAGGGCGCGGCGCTCGCCGTAGCGCTGCTGCCACACCTCCTTGCCCGCCCCTTCCCAGCCCTGCGTGATCGAATCCCCCAGGAAGACCAGGTCCACCTGGCCGCGCTGCTGCGCCACACGCTCTTTCAAGAGCAGATACCGTTGATAGGCTGAGCCGGGCCGGGCTGCCGGCGTCACCGCCGATTCGCGGACCGCCGGAGCCGCCGCCGCGTTGGTCGATGCCGCTTCGAGTCGCCCCGCGCCAATCCCGCCGCCGATTGCCAATATCCCAAGCCATCCAATGATCGATTTCATGGTTCATTGTGTGTCGGCCAGCCCCCGGGCTGGCAAGGAGAATCCTTGAAAAGCCGAATCCGTTGTCCTCAGACAAAATTTTGTCAATCGCTCTTCTTGCTCTTTTCGAGCTTTTCAAGGATTCTTTGATCGAGGCGCGGTCACCCGGCATTCGATGATGCAACAAGACGCCATGGATCAGATGATGTGAATGGTCTCAGGCGCGCATCGCTGGTGAGAAATCCAGAATTCGTGTAGAATGGCAATGATGAACGGGCAATTCAACCGGGGGCATTCGCCAAGCGGCGCCGCGCGTTGGGCGGGGCCGGCGGGCCGGTGCTGGTTATCCGCAACGCCGGAGATCTCGCCGCGTCGAGCCTGTCTGCCGCGGCGGCACTCCTGTAGGCCGGGTCCCCTGACCCGGCGCTTCTATCGTCCCCTGACCCGGCGGCAGTCTTGGAGTCCCTTGACCGGGCAGTGCAGACGAATGACGCTCTTCCTCGCTTTGTGCCTGTGGGGAATTGCGCTGGACCGCGGCCCAGCCCGGGCCGCCGCTGCCCCGGCCAACCCCTCGATCCCCAGCCTCGTCTGGCAAGCAGATGCCCAGCGCCTCACAGCGCGCGTCTCGGCCCGCCCTCTCGCGGCCGTGCTCGAAGATCTTGCGGGCGTCACCGGCTGGCAAGTGCTGGTCGAGCCCAAGCTCGAACGCCAAGTCACCGTCCAATTTGATGCGCTCACCCCCGCCGCCGCACTCCGGCAACTGCTGGGCGACCTCAATTATGCCCTCCTCCCCCGCACCAACGGGCCTACCCGGCTCTTCGTGTTCCGCGAATCGGTCAGCGACGCCACGGTCCTGATCCAGCCCGCCTCGCCCGCACGGCGCCCGGACGGCCGGATTCCCAACGAACTCATCGTCGCTCTTAAACCCGGCTCGGACGCCGACATCGACGCCTTGGCGCGCCGCCTCGGCGGTCGTGTCATCGGCCGGTTCGATGAGCTCGATGCTTACCGGTTGGCCTTCGACGATGCCAGCTCCGCCGATGCCGCCCGCCAGTTCTTCGAAGACAACCCGGACATTGCCAGCGCCGAGTCCAATTACGCCGTCTCGCACCCCGGCCAGATGGAACCGCTCTCGCTCAGCTCATTGCCTCCGTTGAATCTCAAAGCCAAACCCGCGGCCGATGGCCAGGGCCCCATCGTCGGACTCATCGATACCACCGTCCAACGCCAGGGCACACGCCTGGCCGATTTCCTCCTGCCCGAGGTTTCCCTGCTGGGAAACGTCGAATCACCCACTCTCTACCCCACCCACGGGACGGCCATGGCAGAGACCATCCTGCGCACGATCGCCCTCGACCCTCAATCCGCTCAGGGCACCACGGTCCGGATATTGCCGGTCGATGTCTATGGCGCCCAAGAGACTGCCAACACATTCGACGTGGCCCGAGGCGTTTACGCCTCCGTCGAGCAAGGCGCGCAGATCATCAATCTCAGCCTCGGCGGCGAGGGAGACAGCGCCCTGCTGCGCCAAGTGATCCAGGACGCTCATGGGCAGGGCGTGATGTTCATTGCCGCAGCCGGCAACGCGCCGGGGATCAACCCCACTTACCCGGCGGCGTACGCGGAAGTCGTGGCGGCCACGGCGGGCGACCGCAACGGCCGCGTTGCCAGCTATGCCAACAGCGGCGCATTCGTCGATGTCATCGCCCCGGGAGGCACCGTCGTCAATTACTCGAGTCGATCCTACATGGTGACCGGCACCTCGACCGCGACGGCGCGCGTGACCGGGATGGCAGCCAATGCGGCCGCCACTACCACGAAACCGTTGACTGAGATCGAAACCGGGATTCGCGAGTCCCTTGCCTTCCAGCCTGCCGTCTCGACCCGCTCCCCTTGAACCGCCGGCATAAGTCGCCGCCGAAGTCATGAGACGGCCCCCCCTTGTCGTAGCCGCCGAAGTCATGAGGCGGACCTTGGCCCTTGATCCACCGTAGCCGCCGAGGTAAGGAGGCGGACCTTGGCCCTTGATCTACCGTAGCCGCCGACGTAAGGAGAGTCTGAGCAGCCAAAGGTTGCTGCATCGGCCCAAGGAACTTGCCAGCGAGGCGCGCCTCAGACCACTCACATCTTCTGATCCATGACGTTGTTTGACATCATCGAATCCTGGGTGACCGCGCCTCGCTCAAAGAATCCTTGAAAAGCCCGAAAAGGGGAGAATAAGCTATTGACAGAATTTGATCTGATCACAACGAGTTTGGCTTTTCAAGGATTCTAGTCTGCACGCGTCTTGGCTTCGGCGCGCAGCTTTGGCCTACGCTTCTTCTTTTCACTCCCCTCCGGGCGCCTCCCGTTCCTTGGCAGGCGGATCCGTAGCCGCCGAGGTAAGGAGGCGGACCTCGACCATTGATCCACCGTAGCCGCCGAGGTGAGGAGGCGGACCTTGACCATTGATCCACCGATCACCGTAGCCGCAGGTTTCAACCTGCGCCCAGTATAAAGATAAAGTGACAGGTTCACTATTCCACAGCCGGATACAGCCTGGTCATCCCGTTCCGGCCAAAAACCTCATCCCGAGGCATATCCGCTCGGGCCCGTAACCTTTTCAGCATCTGCGCCTATCAATTGGCATGGGTTGAAAGTGGAACATTGCCTTGGTTGCGGCTGGGCACGGGCTCGAGGCGACATCGGCTGGAACGAGAATCCGCGTCTCAGAGATTTCGGAAGGTGGCTGAGGTCGATGGCTAGAAGTTACGGGCCGGGAGGA